>JANYGP010000024.1 GCA_025362315.1 Polaromonas sp. | reverse complement strand
TGGTGTTTTTCTTGGGCTTTTTCTGTATGCTGTCCAACTTTTTTTACTCGCAGTCGCTGCTGACTGCGGCCAGCATGTTGCTGGGGCTGATGGGGCTGCTGACCGTATTGGTCAATGCGCATATGCCAGTGGGCAAACCTGCTTTGCTAGAGGCCGCCAAGACCGCCAGCTGGATGACGCTGCTAGGCGCGCCCATCATGGTGGTGCTGTTTGTGCTGTTCCCGCGCCTGGCCCCTCTGTGGGGTGTACCGAGTGACGCAATTGTTGGCAAAAGTGGACTGAGTGAAAAAATGCAGGTCGGCACCATTGCCAAACTGGCGCTGGACGACAGTGTGGCCATGCGCATCAAGTTTGATGGCACGCCGCCCACGCTGGCCGAGATGTACTTCCGCGGGCCGGTGTTGTCCAGCTTTGACGGCCGCGACTGGCGCCCTGCCCGGCCTGATTTGACCTCCCGATTCAGCATGACTGCCAGCCTGGTGGTGACAGGCACGCCAGTGGCCTACGAAGTCACGCTGGAGCAGACCAACCGGCCCTGGCTGTTTGTTCTGGACGCAGCGCGTGACAAGCCCGTGCTGGCCGGCTACCAGACCGTGATGCAGCCTGATTTGCAGTGGCTGGTCAACAAGCCGATCACCGAGCTGGTGCGCTACAAGGCGCAAAGCCACACCCGCTTTCAGCATGGCCCTGAAATTGCGACAGTGGCCTTGCGCGAATTTGTCGAGTTGCCCCTGGGCTTTAACCCCCGAACGCTGGCCGAAGCAGTCAAAATTCGCAATGCCCCCCAGTTTGCCAACGCAGGCAGTGCAGTGCTGGTCGACTACGTGATGAACCGCCTGCGCACTGGCGGCTACACCTACACGCTGGAACCGGGCCTGTACGGGCCGAACACGGCAGACGATTTTTGGTACGAACGCAAGGAAGGCTTTTGCGAACACATTGCGTCGAGTTTTGTGATTTTGATGCGCGCCCTGAATGTGCCTGCGCGCGTGGTAACGGGGTATCAGGGCGGCGAATTCAATGGCATTGACGGCTTTTGGACCGTGCGGCAAAGCGACGCACACGCCTGGGCAGAGGTGTGGCATGAAGGGCGCGGCTGGGTGCGGGTGGACCCGACATCGGCTGTCTCACCGGGGCGAACCGGAACGGCCCAGCGGTCGGCCGTGCCGCAAGGTTTTGTCGGCCAGGCGCTGGGCAATATCAGCCCGGCATTCACATCGGGGCTGCGTTCTGCCTGGGAGGCGGTCAACAACGCCTGGAACCAGCGGGTGCTGAACTACACACAGGGCAAGCAGCTTGATCTGCTGAAAAATGTCGGCTTTCAGTCCCCCAGCTGGGAGGACCTGAGCTATGTGCTGATTGGCATCGTGGTGGCGGTCAGTCTGGTGGGTGCGGCCTGGACTTTGTGGGAGCGCACCCAGCATGACCCGTGGCTGCGCCTGTTGGCCAGGGTGCAACGAAATTTGGTGAAGTCTGGTCTGGTCAATCTGCAGAACCAGCACACCGCTTACACACCTCGTCAGCTGGCGACGCTGCTTGAAGCGAAGCATGGCCAGCAATACAAAGCGCTGCACGCCTGGCTGATGCAGCTGGAAGCACAGCGCTACGCCAGACAGTCACCGTCAAGCCAGTCAGTGGGCGATGTGCGTCAGCTCAGGCAGCAGTTCAAGGCTTTGTTCAGGGCTCGGACATGGCCTGCGTAAAATGACTGGATGATCTTTTCAAACCTGAAGTCGCAATTTGTATTTGCTATGATTATGGGAGCTGCTTGCGCCCATATATCTTGGGCTCAGGGCATAAAAGACCCTCTAAAACAGCTTGAACAGGCGGTCAGCAGCCCTGCAGGAACACCTTATGCCAACCGGCCAGAAGTGATGCAGTTTGCCGACGACATGGCAGCGCGCCGTGACCTGGACCCAGCCTGGGTTCGCAGCGCCATTGGCCGTGCGCGTTACAGTCCAACCGTTGCCCGCTTGATGCAGCCCGCGCCCAAACCATTTGTCAAAAACTGGCGTGTTTACCGCAGCCGATTTATTGACCCCGTCCGCATCGCTGCCGGTGTGAAATTCTGGCAGGCCAATCAGGCTGTTTTGGCCCGGGCTGAAAAAGAATATGGCGTGCCCATTGACATCATTGTTGGCATTATTGGGGTAGAAACCATCTACGGCCGCGATACCGGCAACTTTCGCGTGATGGACGCGATCACCACACTGGCGTTTGACTTTCCATCAAACCACCCGCGCGCCAGGGAGCGAAGCGAGTTTTTCAAAGGCGAGGTCGAACAATTTTTGACGCTGCAAAGCCGCCGCGCTGAAGACCCTTTCAAACCACTGGGCAGTTTTGCCGGTGCGATGGGCATGCCGCAGTTCATGCCGTCCAGCATGGCCAAGTATGCGGTTGACTTTGACGGCGATGGACAAATTGATTTGTGGAACAGCCAGGCAGATGTGATTGGCTCGGTTGCCAATTATTTCAAAGCCTTCAACTGGCAAAGCGGCATGCCCACGCACTACCCGGTGGCTTTCGACAAGACCCGGCTCGACATGGACGCGCTGATGGCGCCGGACATCCTGCCGACATTCAGCACCGCCAGCTTTGCTGAAAAAGGCGCTGTGCTGGAAGGCGCTGGGCTGGTGCACACCGGCCCACTGGCATTGATCGAGCTGCTCAATGGCCCGGATGCACCCCAGTACGTGGCAGGCACTGAAAATTTTTACGCCATCACCCGCTACAACTGGAGCAGCTACTACGCCATGGCGGTGATCGAGCTGGGGCGGGAAGTAGCGGCCCGGATCGGCCGTTAACTTGTTTGACGAGCAGATAACTCAGGCAACCGGTGGTTTGTACCCACTGCGCAGTTCCCGCATGCGTTCTTCAAAATAGCTGCCAACGGTGTAGCGGCCCGAGAGAACCACCTCGCGCCTGGGGTGTAAAAACAGCGGCAGTGAAACCCGTGACTTGCCCCTGGCCTGGCCTGCCGGATTGAGCACCCGGTGAATGGTGGATGGGTAAAAGCCACCTGATGCCTCCTGCAGCATGTCGCCCGTGTTGACTATCAGCAGGCCAAAGTCGCAGGGTACGTCGTGCCAGTTTTTATCCTTGCCCAGCACCTGCAGGCCTGGCTCAGTGGCGGCAGGCAACAGGGTCAGCAAATTGATGTCGCCATGGGCCGCAGCGCGCACAGCACCCGGCTCTTCCGCGCCCAGCAGCGGCGGGTAGTGCAGCACACGCAGCAGCGTCTGGTCGCAACCCTCAATCATGTCCGGCAGCGGCATTGAATAAGCGGCTTTGACATGGGGCGGCGAATACTGCTCCACCCAGCCCAGCAACCCGGCTGCCAGCTGGCTGCCCGCCACATAGTAGCGCCTGGCGGCATCACTGACTTCAACCGGATAGCGGCCCCAAGGGAAGATGTGGAAAAACTCCTTCAGGTCGCGCAAGGTGTTGTTTTTGGCTGTTTCAGACACTGCAGGTGAAAAATAGCCATCCAGTCTGACCGGGTCTTGCGGATAGGCGTGCTTCGCATCGCTGTTGAAAAACCCAAGCCATTCGTCGTAAATGCGCTGCACCAGCGCCTGGTCCAGCGGGTGGTTGGCCAGCACACCAAAACCGGTGTCGTGCAGGCTGCGGCAAAAGTCTTGCGCGGCTTTGTTGCTGCGGTAATCAATGACAGGTAGCTGCATGGTGTGTCTCCTCAATGGCTGAACGTTGACCTGATCGCAAAAGTTGGAAAGTCCATTTAATGCTTGAGCCAGTCACCCAGCAATGTCTGCTCAAACACTGCCAGGCAAACCGGTGCATCAACGGCCATGCACACATCGGTGGACTTGCCCGTGCCCCAGCCATCTTGAGGGTAGTCAATGAACTGTTTGCGGTTCATCATGGTCTGGCCGTGGGCAATACCGTCGAGTGCCACACGCACCCGGCCCGGTTCTATGCTGAAAAGTTCACGATTTGTCAGGCAGATAAACGCCAGCACATCGTGGCCAAAGCAGCCATGAATTTCAGCAACATGCGGGTACAGCTTGCTGTAAAAGTTGGCATAAAACCCGACCGCGTGGGCCAATACGTCCGTGGCAACGTGGCGCTGCCGATCTGCAATTTTTTTGACCAGCGCCACCGGCACAATCACGCGGTGCGTCACGTCCAGGCCCACCATGGTCAGCTTGAATCCTGCTGTAAAAACCTTGTCTGCTGCATGCGGATCATTCCACACATTGGCTTCGGCCACAGGGGACACATTGCCTGGCTCCAGCACCGTGCCACCCATGATGATGACTTCCTTGAGCAGCTGAGGCAACCCGGGCTCAAGCTGCAGCGCGAGCGCCACATTGCCCAATGGCCCGACCGCAACCAGCGTGATCTGACCCGGCTGGGCACGCGCCATGTCAACAATGAACTGCGCCGAAGAACGCCCATCAAGCGTATTGCTGGTGTCGGCCCGGCTGGGCAGATTGCCCAGGCCATCGGCACCATGAATGAAGTCAAATTTGGCTTGGGACTGCCGCACCATCGGGCTGGCAACGCCCTGCGTGACAGGGATGTGTGCCTGGCCGGCAATGGCGCTCAGGTAAAGCGCATTGGTTGCAGCCTGCGCAACTGTCACATTGCCAAATGTGGTGGTAATGCCCACCACGTCGATGCCCGGATGTGCCAGCGCGTAGTACAGCGCCATGGCGTCGTCCACACCGGGGTCGGTGTCGTAAATAACTTTGACAGGCAGGTTTTGGGTCATGTGTTGGACTTGGAGGTTGGCTGTTTGAATCCGGCATAGGCTGCCAGCTCGGCGTTGTCTGGCTTGATTGCCGCAACTTCTGTGGGTTGCTCCGCCAAAAAACTGTCAACGTCGGCTTTGGTGGGAATGCTGCTTTGCGCACCAGCGCGAGTGCAAGCCAGAGCCGCTGCCGCGCTGGCCCGCGCCATCGCTTGCGGCATTGGCAGCTGCTGAGCCAGGCTTGCGGCCAGCACACCACAAAATGTGTCACCTGCCCCCGTTGTGTCAACGGGTTTGATGGCAAACGCCGTTTGCAAAATAATTTGTCCATCGCTGCGGGCGCAGCAACCTTTTTCACCCAGTGTGACAACAATGCAGCGCACGTCAGGCAGATTTTGGAGGCATTGCGCCACGGTGCCTGCGCAATGGCTGACAGTGGCCAGCTCAGCCTGGTTGACCACCAGCACATCCACCCGTGCCAGCAACGACGGCGGCAGGGCCTGTGCAGGCGCGGCATTGAGCATGACTTTCACGCCGCTTTTGCGGGCAGCAGCTGCATAGGCCGCAACTGTTTGAAGTGGCGTTTCAAGCTGCAGCAGCAAATACTGGATGCCTTGCAGGTCGGGCAGATGTTCTGGTCGCAAGGCCAGGTTGGCACCCGGGGCCACCGTGATGGCGTTTTCAGCATCGTCAGACACGCAGATGAAAGCGGTACCTGTTGGCAAATCATCCACGCGAACCACCTGCAGCGCCACCCCGGCATTGTTGAGTGACGCTTCAACTGGTTCTGCAAAACTGTCACGTCCAAGCGCCAGCAGCATGCCAACTGCCACGCCCCCTGCCCTGCAAGCCGCAATAGCCTGGTTGGCACCCTTGCCACCGGCAAAGGTCTTAAAGTCACTGCCGAGCACCGTCTCCCCAGGAGCAGGGATGTGCGGTGCACGAACAACAAAATCAAGATTGGCAGAGCCTGCGACAAAAATCATGGCTTGATTGTAGAAACTTCAGAAGCCCAACAAACCCACAAACTTGCGGTGGCAAATGTCATAAATCGAATGTCGATGAACACATGACGTGTTTGACCGAAGGCCCATGATTCACATCCGATAGGAGAGCATAAGCAGGAAAATTCTTTGTTGTTTCGCATGACTGGACTTTGTCGCTGCCCGAGGGCTTGAGCCTGCAACTCAAAGAGAACTTGCAAAAAGGCAGATTGCAACAGACAGTTTTCGACATAAGATCACGATTTTGTGTTCAAACCCCTGCTTTCACCTGAAGGAAATGTCATGAAACCTGGTTTATCAGCAATTGTTCGTCACGCAAGCATGTCCGCTCTGGCTGCATTTTCGTTGCTGGCCAGCACTGCAGCCCTAGCCCAGCCTGCCATTATTTTTGACATGGGCGGCAAGTTTGACAAGTCTTTCAATGAAGCAGGCTACAACGGCATGGAGCGCTGGAAAAAAGAAACCGGCAAGCCTTACCTGGAGTTTGAAATCACCAACGAATCCCAGCGTGAGCAAGCCATTCGCCGCATGGCGGAGCGCAATGCCAGCCCGATCATTGCCATGGGTTTTGGCCAGGCATCGGCACTTGAAAAGGTCGCCAAGGATTTCCCCAAACTTCAATTTGCCATCGTTGACAGCCAGGTGAAGCTGCCCAATGTGCAGTCAACCGTTTTCAAGGAACAGGAAGGCAGTTTTCTGGTGGGTGCCATGGCAGCCATTGCCAGCAAAACAGCCAAGGTCGGGTTTGTGGGCGGCATGGACATTCCGCTGATTCGCAAGTTCCAGTGTGGCTATGAGCAAGGTGCCAAATACGCCAACCCGAAAGTCGAGGTGTTTGCCAACATGACCGGCACCACAGGCGCCGCGTGGAATGACCCGGCTCGCGGTGGGGAGCTGGCCAAAGCGCAGTTTTCAAAAGGCGCTGATGTGGTGTTTGCCGCCGCAGGAGGCACCGGCATGGGTGTTTACCAGGCTGCCAAAGACAGTGGCAAGCTGGCCATTGGCGTAGACAGCAACCAGAACCACCTTCAGCCTGGCACCATGCTGACTTCGATGCTCAAGCGGGTTGACGTGGCGGTGTACAACGCTGCCAAAAGCTTCACACCCGGCATGTCGGTGCTGGGCCTGAAGGAAAGCGGTGTCGGTTTTGCCATGGACGCCAACAATGAAAAGCTGGTGTCGGCAGACATGAAAAAGAAAATCGAAGCCGCACAGGCTGACATCATCAGCGGCAAGATCAAGGTGGCCGACTACATGGCTGACAACGCCTGCAAGTTCTGATCCGCAAGGTTTGATCCGCAAGTTTTGAATCGACAGAGCTGACAGCCCCATGACCCCGTCGGGCGAATCGAGCTCGTCCGTCTCGCCAGCTGCGTTTGCCGTGCAGATGACGGGTGTCTGCAAACGCTTTGGGGCGGTGCAGGCCAATCTGGATGTGGACTTGCATGTGCAGCGCGGCACCGTGCACGGCATTGTGGGTGAAAACGGCGCAGGCAAAAGCACCTTGATGTCCGTGTTGTATGGCTTGTATCCGGCAGACAGTGGGCAAGTAACTATTGAGGGCCAGCTGGTGAGGATTGCCAGTGCCCACGATGCCATTGCACACGGCGTTGGCATGGTGCACCAGCACTTCATGCTGGTTGACACCCTGAGCGCCATTGAAAACGTCATGCTGGGAGCTGAGCCACATGCGCTGCTGGCACGAGCAGGCGAAATCGTGCGCCAACGGCTGCTGGCGCTGATGGCCTCAACCGGCCTGAAAGTGCCTCTTGACGTGCCGGTGGGGCAATTGCAGGTGGGCGACCAGCAACGGCTTGAAATCCTGAAAGCGCTGTACCGGGGGGCCCGCATCCTGGTACTGGACGAACCCACCGCCGTGCTGACGCCGCAAGAAACCGGGCAGCTGTTTGGCGTGCTGCGCTTGCTGCGCAGCCAGGGCGTCACCATCATTTTGATCACGCACAAACTCAAGGAGGTCATGCAGCTGTGTGACGACGTGACCGTGATGCGCGGTGGGCGTGTGGTGGCACGGGTGGCGATTGCCGACACATCGGTTGACCAGCTGGCTGAGGCCATGGTGGGGCGAAAGGTGGTCATCGGCCGGGCTTTTGATGCTGAAGCCAAGCCGGGCGAAGTCAAACTTGCTGCATCCGGCATCAGCCTGCGGGACGCCCAGGGCGTGCAGCGCCTTCAAGGCATTGATCTGCAGTTGCGCGGCGGAGAGATCGTTGGGATTGCTGGAGTGTCAGGCAACGGGCAGAGCGAGCTGCTGGAAGTGCTGGCCGGCCTGCAGGCTCCATCAACAGGGACTTTGAGTCTGGCGGGGCGTCATTTTGAAGCTGCCGCGTGGATGACCCCCACACTGGCGCGCACTGTGGGCCTGGCACATGTCCCCGAAGACCGGCAAGCACGCGCCGTGGTGATGGACTTTGCCGCCTGGGAGTCTGCGGTGCTGGGCTACGAGGCACTGCCTGCGTACAGCCGGTGGGGCTGGATGCTGACAGCGCACATGCGCAGTGCCACCCGGAGCATGATGGACCGTTTTGATGTGCGGCCTCGTCAGGTGCAGTTGCAAAGCAGCAAATTTTCAGGTGGCAACCAGCAAAAACTGGTGCTGGCACGCGAGCTTGGACAAGCGCCGCAGGTGCTGCTGGTGGGCCAGCCCACACGCGGGGTTGACATTGGCGCGATTGAATTCATTTACAGCCAGCTGCGTGCGTTGAAAAGCCAAGGCTGCGCGGTGCTGGTGCTGTCCAGCGAACTCGACGAAATTCTGGCTTTGAGTGACCGGGTGGTGGTGATGTGCCAGGGGCGTATCACCGGGGAGCTGGCCATTGATGCCTGCAGTGAAAATAAGCTGGGTATGCTGATGACGGGTGGCGCTTGATGAGCAGAACATTGACGTTTGCCACAAAGACTGTCCGTCAAGCAAAAACAACAACTAAAACAGCTTATAGCGCCCATAACACGGGCGCTGGCAGCTATAAAGTTTATAGTAATAAAAAATTATGACACCCGCCCCGCCCCTGCCCCGCTGGGCCGATGTTGTGCTGCTGCCCGCTGTCTGTCTGGCCGTGGCTTTGGGGGTTGCGGGCGTGGTGGTGGCAGCGGTGGGTCAGGACCCTTTTCAGGTGCTGTCGGTGCTGGTTTATGGTGCGTTTGGTACGCCCCGCGGCCTGAGCTACACGCTGTACTACGCCACGACTTTCATTTTTACCGGGTTGGCGGTGGCAGTGGCTTTTCATGGGGGTTTGTTCAACATTGGCGCAGAAGGCCAGGCGCTGATGGGCGGTCTGGGCACGGGTTTGACGGCGCTGTGGCTTGGCCCCGTGCTGCCGGCGTGGCTGTTGCTGCCGCTGATGGTGCTGGCGGGGGCTTTGTTCGGGCTGGCCTGGGCAGCAGTGCCTGCCGTTTTGCAGGCTTATCGGGGCAGCCACATCGTCATCACCACCATCATGTTCAACTTTATCGCCAGCAGCCTGATGGTGTACCTGCTGGTCAACTTTATTCGGCCGGCCGGGCTGATGTCTGTGGAAAGCGCGCAGTTTGCACCGTCGGCCAAGCTGGCATCCATGAAGGATTTTTTGGCCGCGTTCGGCATCGACTGGCCCAGCTCGCCGCTGAACATCAGTTTGTGGATTGCCTTGCTGGCAGCAGCTGGTGTGTACCTGTATTTGTGGCGCATGCGGGCAGGCTACCGGTTGCGGGCAGTAGGGTCGAGCGCTGGTGCTGCCAGCTATGCAGGCATCCATGCCAAGCGCCAGGTCATCATCGCCATGGCTTTGTCAGGGGCGCTGGCTGGGCTGGTCGGCATGAATGAGCTGGCAGGCGTCAGCGGCAAACTGCTGCTTGATTTTGTGGCCGGTGCCGGGTTCACTGGCATTGCCGTAGCGCTGATGGGGCGCAACCACCCGGTCGGCATCGTACTGGCCAGCGTGTTGTTTGGCGCGCTGTTTCAAGGCGGTGCCGAGGTGGCGTTCGAGGTGCGCGGATTCAGCCGCGACATGGTGGTCATGCTGCAGGGCTTTGTGGTGCTGTTTTCGGGTGCCATGGTGTATGTGATTGCGCCCTATGTGGCGCAAGTGCTGGCCCTGGTACAGCGGATCTTCAATGCAGGCAAGGCACCCGGGCAAGGCAGACATGGATGAAAACCTGATTGCCGGCATGCTGGCGTCCACCCTGCGGGTGTCCACACCGCTGATTTTGTGTGCGTTGGCGGGTCTGCTGGCTGAGCGTTCCGGTGTCGTGGACATCGGGCTGGAAGGCAAGATGCTGTTTGCCGCTTTTGCAGCAGGTGCAGTGGGCGCGTTGACTGGCTCGACAGCGCTGGCCTTGCTGGCTGCAATGGGGGTGGCCGTGCTGCTGTCAAGCCTGCACGGCTTGGCCTGCGTGAGCCACCGGGGCGACCAGGTGGTGTCTGGTGTAGCCATCAACATCATTGCAGCTGGCATGACAGTGGTGCTCGGCATTGCACTGTTTGCGCAAGGGGGGCAAACACCGCAGCTGCCTGGCAGCGTGCGGCTGGGGCCGGTGCTGGCAAGTTTGGCTGACACTGTGCAAGGCCTGCCGTGGGTTGGCGTGTTGCTGGCCGATGGACTGCTTCGCCACAACGCTTTGGTGTACGCCGCGCTGGCAGGGGTGCCTGCCATCTGGTGGCTGCTGTTCAAAACCCGTTTTGGCCTGCGATTGCGGGCCGTCGGCGAGAACCCGCACATGGTTGACGCAGCGGGTGTATCGGTCACGCAACTGAGGTACACGGCGCTTGGCCTGAACGGCATGCTGTGTGGCCTGGCCGGGGCGTATCTGGTCCTGGGGCAAAGCGCCATGTTCTCGAGCAACATGACAGCCGGGCGCGGCTTCATGGCGCTGGCAGCGTTGATTTTTGGTCGCTGGCACCCTGTCAGGGCACTGGCTGCCTGTCTGCTGTTTGGGTTTTTGGATGCTTTTGCCATCCGCATGCAGGGCATCAAATTGCCGGCCGTTATGGGAGGTGGCGAGGTGCCGGTGCAGCTGATTCAGGCCCTGCCCTATTTGATGACGGTGTTGCTGCTGGCGGGCTTTGTGGGTCGGGCAATTGCGCCCAAGGCGTTGGGCAAACCTTATGTCAAAGAGCGCTAAAGATTCTTTGCATGCTTGCATTCAATTTGTTCTAGAGCAGGTTTGTCAAGCCGCTTCAATCCGGGGCTCCCGCCCCATCAATTCGGCCACTGCCTGCAGCGCAGTCAGCTGCCCATCGAGCAGGGCCACCACAGCGCGTGATATTGGCATGTCAACGCCCAGGCTGCCAGCACGCTGAACAACGCTTTTTGCGCAGTACACACCTTCGGCAACGTGTCCCAGCCCGGCCATGATTTCAGCGAGCGTTTTGCCCTCGGCCAATGCCAGCCCCACCTTGCGGTTGCGGCTTAAATCACCGGTTGCTGTCAGTACCAGATCGCCCAGGCCCGACAGTCCGGTGAATGTTTCGGCTTTGGCTCCCAACGCCACACCAAGACGGCTCATTTCTGCCAAACCGCGTGTGATCAGCGCTGCTCTGGCGTTCAACCCCAAGCCAAGGCCATCACACAGGCCAGTTGCAATGGCCAAGACATTTTTCACCGCGCCGCCAACTTCGACACCGGCCATGTCGTCGCTGGCATAAACACGCAACTTTGGGCTGTGAAAGGCTGCCACCAGCGCATCACGCACGGCTGCATGCTGGCTGGCACCCACAAGCGCCGTTGGCTGGCCGCGTGCGACCTCATGCGCAAAACTTGGCCCGCTCAACACACCCGCTATAATTTCAGGAGCAGCTAGCGCACATATTTCGTGCGCCAACAGGCCAAATGATTCATTTTTTGAGGTTTCAAAGCCTTTGCACACCCAGGCGACAGGCGTTTTGACATGCCTGACAGAGTGCAAGGCCTCGCGCAAACCACTCACCGGAGTGGCAACAATGATCAGATCCTGACCCGTCAAAACCTGATCAAGTTTCGCTGAACCACCCGACAAATGCAAACCGTCTGGCAGTGTGATGCCTGGCAGATAGCGCTCATTGATTCGGCTTGCGGCCATTGCATTGGCCTGGTCGGCATCTCGCGCCCACAAATTGACGCGATGCGTATCCGCTGCGCAAACGGCCAGTGCGGTGCCCCACGCACCGGCACCGATGACAGCGATGTTCAAACGCTGGCCTATGGCTAAACAATAATCTGGGGTGCAGGAGGGCTGATGGCCGCCGGATCACTGGCCCCTGCAACCTGCGTCGCCTGGGCCTGGGCTTGCTGCTGCTCGTACATGGCCTGAAAGTTGATTTCAGCCAGATGCACAGGCGGAAAGCCTGCACGCTGCACGATGTCCGCCACATTGCCGCGCAAGTAGGGGTACACGATTTGTGGGCAAGCGATGCCCAAAATTGGGCCTAACTGCTCCTGCGGCATGTTGCGCAGCTCAAATATTCCGGCCTGTTTTGCCTCCACCAGAAACACCGTTTTTTCAGCTATTTTGGCGTGAACCGTGGCTGTGACCGTTATTTCATACAGGCCATCGGCCACCGGCGCGGCTTCTACGCCCAGCTGAATGTCAACATTGGGTTGCTCCTGGTTCAGCAATATTTCAGGTGAATTGGGCTGCTCAAGCGACATGTCCTTGAGGTAGACGCGCTGGATCTGGAACACGGGGTCAAGACTGGTTTCGGCCATGGAATTCTTTCAGGTTGGATAAAAGTGGATCGTTAAAAATTTCAGGAGTTCAGCATGGGCAGCAAAGCGCCACTGCTGTCCAGTGCCATCAGGTCGTCGCAGCCGCCTACATGGGTGGCGCCAATGAATATTTGGGGAACAGTTCGGCGCTGGGTCAGCGCCATCATTTTTTCGCGCTCCCCCGCCAGCTGGTCAACGCGAATCTCGATCAGCTCAGTCACGCCGCGTTTGGCCAGCAGCTGCTTGGCCGCAATGCAATAAGGGCAGGTCGCAGTGGTGTAAATTTTGACGGTTTGCATGGGTCTTTCAGCTCAGGCAACCGCTTTTTCAACAGGCAGATTGGCCTCTTTCCAGGCTTTGAGTCCGCCGCCCAATGCCTGAGCTTGCTCGTAGCCCAGTTTCTTGGCGATTGCCACTGCCCGATTGGCACGTGCGCCATTGGCACACACCAAGATAAGTGGCAAAGCCTTGTTTTTAACAGCGGCGCCAAGTTTGCTTTCCAGCTCACTGAACGGAACATTTTTGGCACCACCCACATGACCACCTGCAAATTCTTCAGATTCGCTGACATCAATGACAACTGCTTTTTCGCGGTTGATCAGCGTGACAGCGCCGCTTGCACTCAATGCTCCTGAATTCATGCTGCTGGCCATCATGGGCCAGACCAGCATGCCGCCGGACGCCAGGGCAATGGAAATCAGCATCCAGTTGTCAATCAAAAATTTCACGGTGTACCTTTTTAGAAAACTTTGGATAAATATGCGGCAAAGCCCGTGATTTTAGAATAACGACGTTGCAAGCCTGATCCGCTTGTGTTTTAGCCTCTTTTGAACCTTGATGAATATGTACAAACTTGTCCTGATCCGCCACGGTGAATCAACCTGGAACCTGGAAAACCGCTTTACTGGCTGGGCCGATGTTCCGCTGACGGACACTGGCATGGCGCAGGCTAAAAACGCAGGGCGATTGCTCAAGCAATCCGGCTTTGACTTTGACGTGGCCCACACCAGCATGCTCAAGCGCGCCACCCACACGCTCTGGCACGCACTGGATGCCATGGACCGAACCTGGTTGCCGGTGGTCAATAGCTGGCGGCTCAACGAAAGGCATTACGGCGATTTGCAGGGTTTGAACAAGGCTGAAACCGCGAAAAAATTTGGTGACGATCAAGTGCTGTTGTGGAGGCGCAGCTACGACGTTCCACCACCCGCCATGGCAGCTGATGACGAACGCAGTGAGCGCAGTGACCGGCGTTATTCCAAATTGAAACCCGGCCAGGTGCCGCTGACGGAATGCCTGAAAGACACCGTTGAGCGCGTGCTGCCATTTTGGAACGAAGCCATGGTGCCTGGCATCAAAGCTGGCAAACGTGTCGTTGTTGCTGCCCACGGCAATTCAATTCGCGCACTCGTCAAATACCTGGACGATATTTCTGATTCAGACATCGTTAGCCTGAATATTCCCAACGGTGTGCCGCTTGTGTATGAGCTGGATGCCGAACTCAACCCAATCAGGCACTATTACCTTGAAAACACATAAAACGTGTGCAAATACAGGAATCTGCGGAACTGACTAACGCGGCTTTGGTCGTAGGTGTATATTGCATCAGTTGTCTTTTTGCCGCTTATCAATCAAGGTGTTCTTATGGGTCAAAAGCTCAAAATTGCAGGGTGGATTTCAATTGGTGTGGTGGCCGGTGCGTTGACCACGGTTCAGTTGCAAGCTGTGGCACGTGGCGCTATGGCCCCATTGCCGCTGGAAGAACTCCAGCAACTGGCCAATGTGTTTGGCCTCGTCAAGTCGGACTATGTTGAATCTGTTGATGAAAAAAAGCTGATTTCAGATGCCATCACGGGCATGGTTGCCAGCCTGGACCCCCACTCTGCCTACTTTGACAAAAAATCGTTCAAGGAGTTTCGTGAAGGCACTTCCGGACGCTTTGTGGGTGTCGGCATTGAGATCAGCCAGGAAGACGGCCTTGTCAAGGTGGTATCGCCCATTGAAGGCTCGCCAGCCGACCGCGCAGGTTTGAAACCAAACGACCTGATTACCAAAATTGACGACACAGTGGTCAAGGGTTTGTCGCTCAATGACGCAGTGAAAAAAATGCGCGGTGAACCCAAAAGCAAGGTGGTGCTGACTATTTTCCGCAAGGACGAAAGCCGCACGTTTCCGGTGACGATCATCCGTGAGGAAATCCGCACGCAATCGGTTCGCAGCAAGGTCATTGAGCCTGGCTACGCGTGGATTCGCCTGAGCCAGTTCCAGGAGCGCACGGTCGATGACTTTGCTGCCAAGATGGAAGCGATTTACAAGCAGGAGCCCAATCTCAAGGGATTGGTGCTTGACTTGCGCAATGACCCGGGTGGTTTGCTGGATGCGGCAGTGGCCATCTCGGCGGCTTTCCTGCCTGAAAACGTGGTGGTTGTTTCCACCAACGGCCAGCTTGCTGAAAGCAAATTTACCTACAAGGCAGCACCCGAATTTTACTTGCGCAGAGCCGGCAACGACCCACTCAAGCGCTTGCCAGCTGCCCTGAAAACCGTGCCCCTGGTGGTGCTGGTCAATGAAGGCTCTGCCTCTGCCAGCGAAATTGTGGCTGGTGCGCTGCAAGACCACAAACGCGCCACCATCATGGGCAACCAGACTTTTGGCAAGGGGTCTGTGCAAACTGTTCGCCCGCTGGGTCCCGACACCGGCATCAAGCTCACCACAGCCCGTTACTACACGCCCAGTGGCAAGTCCATTCAGGCGCGGGGCATTATTCCGGACGTGATGGTCGACGAAACCCTGGAAGGCAGCCCGTTTGCAGCGCTGCGCACCCGTGAAGCAGACCTGGAAAAGCATCTGGGCAGCGGCCAGGGCGCCGAAGTCAAGGATGCCAACCGTGAAAAAGCACGTGAGGTGGCCTTGAAGCTTCTGGAAGAAGAAAACAAAAAGACGCCCGAGCAGCGCCGCTCACCCGAGCTGGGCAGTGACAAAGACTTCCCGCTGGCACAAGCCATCAACCAGCTCAAGGGTCGGCCTGTGATGGTCAGCAAGACGGCTGTTGTTGAAAACAAAAACGAGAAAAAAGACAACTAGTTTTGCAGTGTGGACGACTCGCAACTGCTGCGCTATTCGCGCCACATTTTTTTAAACGAACTTGGTATTGAAGGCCAGCAAAAACTGCTGGGCTCGCATGTCCTGATTGTTGGTGCAGGTGGGTTGGGATCCCCCGCCGCGCTTTATCTTGGGAGCGCAGGCGTTGGGCACATCACAGTGGTAGACCACGACACTGTTGACAGCACCAATTTGCAGCGGCAAATAGCCCACTCGCTGGCTGAATTGGGTCAGCCAAAAGCGCTATCTGTTCAAAAATCTATTGCTGCATTGAACACAGACGTGCAAGTTACCGCAGTAACTGAACGGGCAACTGACCATGTACTTGATACACTTGTGCAAAAAGTTGACGTGGTGCTGGACTGCACGGACAACTTTGCCACACGACACCTGATAAACCGCGCTTGTGTCAAATTTCGCAAGCCACTGGTTTCCGGTGCTGCAATTCGTTTTGATGGACAAGTCACGGTGTATGACTTGCGTGAATCACACTCACCATGTTATGCCTGTGTTTTTCCTGAATCCATTGCCCCTGCTGAAGCGCAGTGCAGCACGATGGGCGTTTTTGCTCCCCTGGTGGGCATCATGGGCAGCGTGCAGGCGGCTGAAGCATTGAAGCTGTTGACTGGAGCAGGTAAGTCGCTGTCAGGGCGTCTTCAAATGCTGGATGCGCTTGACATGGCCTGGAGCGAAATGCGCATTGTTAAAAACAGCGCTTGCAGCGTGTGTGGCGGTTACTGAGCTGTTGTTTTGGCAGCTGGTTTGTCGTTAGGCTTGGTGTTAGACACGTTTTTCGCTGTTGCCATTGCACCTGTGCAATCCGCATCCTGACCAGGCCCGGTTTCAATGGTTGCCAGCAAAGCCAAAAACGGATTGACCACGCCCAATGCAATAGCCAGACCTGCCCTTGCACCCAGTGCCACCTTGTCTGGCCCTGCGGACGGTGCCGCAAATGTCCCGCTGATTTTCAGGGGTGAACGCAAGCTCAGAATGCTCTTGTCTTTGGGTTCGGGTTTCAGATCAATGTCCAGGGTTTCGTTGGCAAGATTAATTTGGCCCTGCCCATTGATCACAGTGTCAGATGTGTCCAGCAAAATCACTTTGCTGCTCATCAGACCCTGCTTGACATCAAACGCTGCAGCAGCACAGCGAAGCGTCACGTTGCGATCACCGCGCAAGAAAAACTTGATGATTTCGCCTCCATCCAGGCCCAAGAACTCCAGCAGAATATTACTGATTTCTCCTTTGCCCGTCAGCATGGCCACATCTCCCGATGCAGTGCCCAGCATTTGCGCCATGGAGTTGCCACGCCCTTTCAATGCAACCTGACCGCTGACCTTGCCAAGGCTGCTCTTGGTCGACTGAATGGTAGGAAACAACTGGTTCAAAGCCACTGCGCGCAAATCAAACCGGGTGTCAAAAGCTGCCGGCAACACATTCACATCAACTTTGATCTGACCTGCAAGGGAGCCGCCCGCCACGCCCAAAACCACAGGATCAAGTTGCAATACTCCCTTGTTTAGCCTGATGTGTACATTGCCTTTGTCAATTGGCAACTGGGCCGCATGGCGAACATCTGCAGCGCTGTAAACCACATCGGCATTCATTGACTTCAAACGATTGAAGTCCAGGGTCGCAGTGGGCAAAACCCTGCCTTTTGCAGGTAATTTTTCGCGCTGTAGTCCGGCATCAGAAACTGCTGATGCACTTTTTTTGACAGTTGCGGTCGCCGTTGCAGCTGGACGTGCATCCGAGTTTGTGTCAGCTTTCAAGCTTGCATTTGTATTTGCGTTTGCTTTTACATTCGCATTTATGTTTGCAGGTGTTGCCGATGTCTTGACTGGCAATCCAATAACAGGCAGCAAGTCTGCAAAGTCAAGAACCTTTGACTGGATTTTTCCAGTGAGCAACGGTGTGCCGCCCGAAATGTCAAAGCGCATGTCGCCACTGATGTCAGAACTTCCCAAAACGCCGCGAATCTGTCCTGCAGCCCAAACCTTGTTTTGCATGCTGAGTTGGCCTTGCAGTTTGTAGGGAGGGGTTGATGGCAACACCACACCTGCAATTTTGTAAAGCTCCTCCAGATTACGCCCCTGAAGGTCAAAACTGGCATTCAGGCCTTCAAATTCCTGCAGATTGTTGACTACGCCTTTTGCCCGCAACTGTGTCTTGCCTGACTGCGCGTTGATTTCCATGGGAAAAGACTCTTTGATATCCCGACTCAAAGCCAGAATGCTGCCTGCTCGCCCATTTGCTGTGAAAGAAGCGTCGTGCCATTTGCCACTGGCTTCAAAGCGCAAAGGCAATAGTTTGGCATCGTCTGCGTCCAATGAAAATTGGGTGCTGATGTCCGCACCTTTTTTTGCCTCCCTGTACGTTAATTTGCCGCGATCAGCCGTCACAGTGCCTATTTCAGCCGTGGCATTTTCATTGCTGGTATCCCTTGACAAAGCCCAGGACTTTCTGCCGTCGGCCTCTTTCTGGAGTCCTACCTGAGGTTCAAACAATGCAATGCGCGGGATGACCACACGACCAAAAATCAGAGGCCACAGTTTGATGTCGAATTCTGCTGCTTTTGCCTTGACAAAATAAGGCTCTACTGCCCAATCAGGATTGGCAAACTCCAGCCCTTCCAGCCTGACGCTGGTGGTTAGACCCAAATTAACCGCCAAGCGTTGCGTGATTTCAAAACGTCGTCCCAGTTGCTCTGACACATAACGATTGACTGACCCACGCAGCATGTCCCATGGGAAAAATATGACTGCAATGACAAGCAACACTGCACCCACGCCAGCAACAACAAGCAGACGCTGAAGATTTGGGTGCCGTCGAAACACTTTTTTCATAAATTGTGGATTCCTTTGAACAGGCTGTTTGATTGTCTGCATTGCATTTAAAATTAAGGGTCATCTGCTGCATTGCCAATGTGTGGGCAGGCGCCGACAGAGCTTGAACAGTGGGAAATTTCCTACACTTTGAGCATTGCTTTACATGCAAAATCACCCATGCGTTCCGTAATTGCTCCTTTGCATCAGCAGATGTCTTTAACGCCTCCTGTGATTATCAAAACTTATCTTGTTGAAGACAACCCGACCATTCGGGACAATCTGATTGCGACTCTGGAGGAGCTTGCCTGCGTAAGTGCTGTTGGTACATCTGACAATGAAAATGATGGCAAGGAATGGCTACTGAACAATCCGCATCAATGGGATTTGGCAATCCTTGATCTATTTTTAAAGCAAGGCAGTGGTTTGGGCGTTTTGGCTGCGTGCAGAGAAAGAAAGCCGACACAAAAAATTGTGGTGCTGAGCAATTATGCAACTGTTGATATTCGCCAGCGATGCATTCAGCTTGGTGTTGACGCAGTGTTTGACAAATCAAACGAAATTGATGCGCTGGTTGACTATTGCCGAAAGCAAAGTGGCAATATTGATTAAATGTGTTGTGCTTTTTGTTTCAGCATTTGGCAAAAATTCGATTGCAATAAAACTCGGTGTGCAGTTGCTCCCCTTATATTGTTAATTATTCAAACACCCATTGGGTCAATTAACCATTTAATCAATCAATCAATCAATCAATAAGCTTGTTTTTCAGCGCGTAATAAGTCAAGTCGCTGTTTGACGCCAAGCTCATCTTTTCCATCACCCGGGTTCGATAGGTACTGACCGTTTTGACACTCAGTGACAAGGCTTTGGCAATATCACCAGCAGTCTCTCCCTTCGCAAGTTTTAGAAATACCTGAAACTCCCGTTCTGACAATTGTTCATGCGACGCCATGTCTTGCGGCCGATTCAGCTGCTGGGCCAGCAACTCCGCAACACTTGCCGTGATGTAACGCTTGCCCAAGGAAATGACCCGGATTGCATTGACAATTTCTTGCGGATCGCACTCCTTGTTCAGGTAGCCACTTGCACCCTGACGGATCAGACTGACCGCATAATGCTCCTCTGGGTAACCGCTCAAAATAAGAATGCCGACATCAGGCGCTTTGGCGCGAATCATGGCCAATGCGTCGATACCGCTTTGTCCCGGCATTGACAAATCCATGACCAATATGTCCAGTTCAACATTGCGCACCAAATCAATCGCTTCGCGGCCACTGGCAGCTTCGCCTGCTACACGCAAATCGACATGCTCGGAAAAAAATTGCCTCAAGCCTGAGCGCACGATGGCGTGATCATCAACAATGCCGATCTTGATCATTATTTGTCTTTCTCAACCGTTTTTAATTCTTTTGATTATTGACGTTTTTACCCGAACTGTTTGTAGGAGGAGTCCGCGTGAGGTTTTTTAAAGTTCCTGCCATCGCAATCAGCCTGCTGATGGCGGTGTCAGCGGTGGCTTTGATCGTTTTCATAAACGAGGCAGGCCACCACACCACGGTCAAGGCAGTCAACAACATGGAGCAGGCACAAAGTACACGCAGTGCCCTCAATGAACTGATGCAGTCCATGCTGGATGCTGAAACCGGCCAGCGTGGTTATTTGTTGACCGGCAGCCCGTCGTATTTGCTGCCTTATAACGAGACTTTAAAAACAATCAACCAGCAACTTGACCAGTTGCGGATTATCTTTACTCCTGATGCCGAGCAGTTGGCCGAGTTTGGTGTCATGTCGCGGCATGTTTCCCGCAAACTGGTTGAAATGGACCTGACCATCAAGATGCGCGATGCCGGCAAAGATGATGCGTGGAGATTTGTCCTGACAACAGACATTGGCAAAGATCAGATGGAAGCCATTCGCAGGCAAGCTGACACGCTGGCAGCCAGCAGTATCCGCAACATTGCACGGGGTCAAGCCCAAGTCAGGAGAACCCTTCAGCTGTCACGCATTGGCATTGCAATCATGGCGGTTGGGGGGTTGCTGGCCTTTTACATGTATTTGCTGCAAACCCGCGCTTTGCTCAACTCGGGCAATCGGGAGCAGGACGCCCTCAAGCGTGAGCGGGATCAGCTTGATCTGCAGGTACGGGAACGGACTGCCAATCTTGCCGAATTGGCAACCCACCTGCAAAATGTCCGCGAAGATGAACGGGGCCATCTGGCCCGAGAACTGCATGACGAGCTGGGCGCCCTGTTGACTGCTGCCAAACTGGATGTGGCGCGGCTCAAATCTCGCATAACGCCAGCCCAGCCTGAAGCAATCGAGCGTATTTCGCATTTGACAGAAACACTTAACAATGGCATCGCATTGAAACGCCGCATTGTTGAAGACCTCCGCCCGTCGTCACTCTCGCATTTGGGTCTGGTGGCTTCCCTGGAAATATTGGGACGTGAATATCAGGAGCGCTCTGGTACACCGCTCACCAATGATCTGGAAAGCGTTGAGCTTGGCGGTGCGGCACAGCTGACGGTCTTTCGGCTGGTGCAAGAGTCCCTTACCAACATTGCCAAATATGCAGATGCCAAACACATAACAGTCAGTCTCCAGAACCAGGGCGGTTATGCAATGGTCGAAGTGCGCGATGACGGCGTTGGATTTAACCCTTCTAACATTGCGCCAACCAGCCATGGCATACAAGGAATGCGTCATCGGGTGGAAGCAGCCGGTGGCAAACTGACTGTCAGCAGCGAATCCGGCGCCGGTACTTGTGTGCGTGCAGTGCTGCCAAAATAGAAGCTAAAAATTGCCCGGTCGTGTTATCGGAATTGTGTTTTATTGTCAGTAAAATCCTACAGGCATGTAACGACATGTCTGACAACTCACTGCGCTTGTTACCGATGAAGTTCATTGTCGCGGCAATTTATGCTTTGTAACTGTCGGGCTGGTTTGATTTGGGTTTATCGATTGTTATCAAACTGCTTGGATTTCTACTGCTATTTCCGTAACCCTTACAAAGGCGCCACGCATGCTGCACTATTCAGTTGTATTTTTGGTCATTGCCCTTATCGCGGCCATCTTCGGTTTTGGCGGCATCGCCTCCGGGGCTGTTGAGATTGCGAAAATCCTGTTTTTCATTTTTGCCATCATGGCTGCGATCAGTTTTGTAATCAGTCTGGTCCGCAAAAGCTGAAACCCGGCTATAGCCCCCCTTTTTTTCTATCTTTTGAAAGTCATCATGATTACTCCAGCATCTACCTCTTCCACATCGCAAAATGCTCGCCAGGCAGCGGAAAACATGGCCCACTCTGCTGACAAAGCCATTGATGCTACCCGTGGCTATACAAATGAAGTGCTGGATTCAGCTGAGGATAAAATGCACAGCCTTCAAAGCAAGGTTGAACCTGTTCTGGAAAAGCTGGCCAGCAAAGCCCAGGACTATGCGCAACGCGGCATGGACATGGCTTCATACACAACAGATCAGGCAAAAGAAAAGCTCTCTAACTACAGCGCTGTGACCACACGCTATGTTGCTGAAAAGCCAATTCAGTCAATTCTGATTGCAGCTGCGGTGGGCGCGGGCCTGGCATTGCTCATGTCGTCAAACGGTCGACGCAATTACCGTTGAATATCTGCTGAAAATATTGTTGTTCTGTTAACCAGTAGCCTATGCTTCATCCAATTTTTTCAACTGCCATCCAGCGTCCGGATTTGATTGCTGAGCATGTTTCAGCCTATTGCGCTGTGATTAATCAGGATGCAAAAGCTGTAGGTACGCAGTTTGTCAAGCGTGCAATAGCTGGATCAGTGGCGGTGATTTGTGGTTCAATTTTTGTCTCGTTGTTGGGCGTGGCCGTCATGCTCGGATTTACTTTAAATCAGTTTCACTGGTCACTGGTTGTTGTACCGGGAGTCGTTCTGTTGATTGCTGTTTGGGCAGGTTTTAAAGCTGTACAGCCGCTTGTTCACGGTAACTTTGCTGATCTCAAGACACAGTTGAAAAATGACGTCAGTGCCTTGCGCATGGCATCTTGATTTGTTGTGACGGTTAAAGTCTAAAAATGACAACCCTGCCTACAGACTCTGTTGACCTTGCCAAGGTTTTAACGCCTGAACAACGGATGACAGCGAGCCGTAAAAAACTGGTTGCCTACATGGCCAGAGGCGACAACGACGCACCTGCTGATGAGCAGCAAAGCAGCGTCTACCTGGCTCAAGGTGATGCCGAACGCCCAAAGGATTCAATGCTTTTGGGCTTGGCAAGAACGTTGCACACCTGGTGGCGTCACCACCCGGCAAAGTTGGTTTTGGAAATTGCTGAGCCTGCCTTGAACCAATATGCAAAAAACAAGCCATATCAACTTATCGGCATTGCAGCAGTTGCTGGTGTTGCAACAGTTTTTATCCGGCCGTGGCGCCTGGTTTCTATAACCGGATTATTGGTGGCAGTTGTAAAGTCTTCAGGCATGACCAATATGGCGCTTTCCATGCTTTTGTCCCGATCCAAATCTCAAGCCAGGCCACCCGCATCCTGACTGATCAATGCGCAAGTTTGCCGGTGTGGTGCCACTGTCAATCATGCATTTTTAACTCTGCACCAATTTAAACATATCAACTTTTGAGGTAATCCCATGAATTATTCGTCCAACTTTGTCCGTGCTGCTACGCTGGTTTGCGCATTCTCTGCATTGGCAGGCATGACCGTATTGTCAACTGGCTGCGCGGTTGTCCGCGGTCAGGAAACAACTGGTGCGTACATAGACGACGCCGGCATCACCACAGCGGTCAAAGCCAAAATGGTAGAAGACAAGACTGTTTCTGCAGCCTCCATCAGCGTTGAAACTTTGAACGGAACAGTTCAATTGTCAGGATTTGCGAAATCAGCGGCTGAAAAAGCCCAAGCTGAGAGTTTGGCACGCAGCGTGAAGAATGTGCGTTCTGTTCGCAACGACATTGTTGTTCGCCCATAAATCTGATTGCGCCGTCTGTCATGGATACTAGTGGACGGTGGTTGCAGCGGTTTTGTTCGTACTGGACCACACTGCAAATTTTGGAAGAATAAAAATGTTAAAGCGTTACCGTTGCCAATGCGGTAACGCTGTTTTTTTTAGAAACAGCGTTTGCCTGGTCTGCAGTACACCCCTCGGGTTTGACACAGCCTTGCGGCTGCTGATTCCACTTGAAAAAAGTACGGTGTACCCGGACACGTCGGATATCGGCTTATGGCAAGAATATGGCAAAACCGGTGCTATTTATGCTCAGTCTGCATCCAAGTCTGGATCTGACTCCGCCTCCAACTTGAATACCGCGCCGGGCACTGAAGTTGCCAGCGATCAAAACAAAATTGTCAGTGAAAACTCTGCACCATCCCTTGACGACAGCATCGATGCAAATGTCAATTTTGATGCCGCAGCTCCAGAAATTCCAACAGCACAATACAGACGGTGTGCCAATCTTCAAACTCCAGCTGCTTGCAATTGGCTGATCAATGCAAACGAGCCAGTTGGAAAGATCTATTGCGTCGCATGCAGTTTGAACCGGACCATTCCTGACCTGACAGATGCGGCGCATCCTGAAAACAAGGTGTATTGGGGTCGAGTTGAGCTGGCAAAGCGGAGAATGCTTGCAGGCTTGATTGGGCTGGGCCTTGGCATTGTTTCCAAATCAGAGGATTCTGAAAACGGTTTGGCATTTGACCTTGTGAATCCCCTGCCGGGCGAAAGTACCGTAATGACCGGTCATGACAGCGGTTTGATCACCCTGAATTTACAGGAGGCTGATGATGCTACCCGCGAGTCTGTACGAACCGCAATGGGAGAGCCGTACCGGACGCTTCTGGGACATTTCAGGCACGAAACAGGTCATTATTTTTGGGACCGTCTGGTTAAAAATTCAGACTGGATAAGTGACTTTCGCCATCTGTTTGGAGACGAGTCGCAAGACTACGCAACGAGCATTCAGGCCAACTATGCTTCAGGGCCGCCAAAAAATTGGGGGCTGAACTATGTCAGCAGCTACGCCAGCAGTCACCCTTGGGAAGACTGGGCAGAAACCTGGGCACATTACCTTCACATGTGCGACACGCTCGACACGGCCCAGAGTTTTGGGCTCACTGTCAATCCACAGCTTCTTGATTTCACGCCATTTTCTGCAAGCGCCTTGTTTGACGGGTCAAACGATGCAGCTGCTCGCGAGTTTTTAAACTTTTTAAATGAATGGGCTGGTCTGACAGTTCTGCTCAATGAAATGAATCGAAGTATGGGACAGCCAGATTTTTATCCGTTTGTATTGCCTGCAACTGTGGTGACCAAACTGCATTTTGTACACCTGGTCATACAGAGCAGTCAACCAGCGGTGCCTACTTGACCGGTGTACTGCCCTTGCAAAAGCAGTGCCACCAGGAGTCTTAGTTAGCTGCCTTTGACGACCAGTTTATTTTCAACCGACGTGACGCCTTTGACACTTTTGGCAATGCTGGATGCCCTGTCACGTGCTGCAGCTGACGGTGCGGGGCCAGTCAACAATACAACACCATTTTTGGTGTCAACATCGATTTTGATAGCACTGAGGTCAGCATCCTTGACCAAGCTTGCAGATACTGATGCAGTAATGGCGACGTCGTCAACGCTCGCGCCGATTACTCTACCGGTGTTTGAGCTGTTGACCTCGGTCATTTGAACAGCATCTTTCGTTGCGTTACCGACTTTGTTCAAAGAATTTTCAGCACTGTTCTTGGCATCTTTTGCGGCCTGCTCTGTACTGCTGACCGCTGAATCAAGCTTTTGGCCTACAGTCCGGCCGTCATCGGTCTTGCCGCAAGCGCTCAACACAGTCAAAGCGCCCATCGCCAACAACAGTTTCATTGCTGTCACTGCCCTTGTTTTGGTTCTTGCTTCTGATACTGACGCTAGCGGTAAAACAACAGCTGATAAAGAAAATATGGCCATTGATCCAACCCTTAAATCTTGTTCACAACTTTTTGGGCTTTGTCTTTGACTTGTTGCCTGGCATCGCCAACACCTGCTTTTACCTTGCCCTTGAGCTGGTCAAGGTTGCCTTCGGCTTGCAATTTGTCGTTGCCAACAACCTTGCCAGTCACTTCTTTTACTTTGCCAGCAGCCTGCTCAACTCGGCCTTTTACCTGGTCTTTGTTCATGGTAGTTCCTTAAAGTTATGCAGCTTTCTGCGTTATTGCCGAAAGCTAGTTAGATAACTTTACCAACGCCTTGTCCGGTGAACTGTCAGCCTAATCTGTTTAGCTTGTAGGACGATAAGCGGACAACCGGCAGCTTCCATTTGCCTTGCGAAATTCTCTGGGCTCCTGTGTTTGTGCATTGGCGAATATGCCAAGCCTGGCTCCTTGCGCAGCTGCAAACTCGCCCGCATACGGGCCTTTTTTGTGCCGAAAGCTGTACACCCACGCATATCCCTGAGAGACCATCCAGCGGCCAATATCCTGCTCGTGCAGATGCAACATGCCCACAGTTCGTCCAAAGTCATCGCGCGAACTTGACGTGACTGTCACAGTCTGCCCCAATATTTTGCCTTTCAGAGCCGCTTGGGTCTGCTGACCGCCACTCTGGCATATTTCAGGCGCATCTATGCCCTGAATCCGCACTTTGAGTGGCTTTGCATGGCTGCCGATTTGAACCCAGACCGTGTCGCCATCCACCACACGCGAGACGGTGCCAAACTGAACATAGCGGGCCTGAATGGCAGCTTGGGCAAACACCGGTACGAAAAATAATAAGTTGACAAATGCTACTAATTTTATAGCTGCTTGCGCCCGTATTATATGGACTGCAATACTATTTATCTTACATATGAACACCATGAATTCCCTTTGCCTAGATTTTATGTTTGAGTCCTGCTTTGCCCTGCCCTGCTTTGCTGCGATGTCAATTTGAGCTTTGATTCAGTCGTTCTTTCAAGCCGTGATGATCCAGCCTTCAAGCGGGTCTGCCATCAACGGCATGCCGTATCGGGGGGCTCCCTGCCTGTACGCCCATGTGGCCTGCACCATGCAAAGGACGGCATCCAGCGCATCGCCTGATGCATCGGCTGCCAGCATGTCGCGTTGGGCGTGGGTCAACTTCAATCGCAAACCCAGACGTGTTTGACCCAGTTCCAGTGCAGTGATCAGATCTTTGCGGGCAATTAGACGTTCGGGTGTCTGTTTAGGCTTGCTGTCGCTTTTGTAACTCCGGTTTCCCAGCACCTCACGGGCGAGCAGCCCTGGGTAAGCTTCCAGCGCCACCTTGTCGGCGTTGCCAGCGTACAAGCCCGGAAAGTCGCAACCTGTTTGAATCAAACGCGGTACACCTGCGTGCAGCATGTAGGCCACAGGCGGGTTGACCCACTTCATGCTGGAGCTGCTGCCAGCCGGCCCATCAGCAGCGCGATGCGCAAACTTGCCGCCGACAGGTCGGGCATCGCAAAACGCCTTGAAAATACGCCGAATGTCTTCGCGCGAGTGCCCCGCGTAATGGTCAATGCAGGCCGCCCAGTCGCAAGGCCATTCGAGCGTTTCAACCAGTTCCCGTGGCAAACCAAAAGGCAGATCAAAACCACCTACCCATTGCGGCTGGGCTTGCAGCCACAGCTGCCATGCATCCAGTGTGTCAAAGCGTTCTGTCTTCAACAGCACACAAGGCTCTGATTTATTAAGTTTGGTGTTTTCAAGCTCGCGTGCAGTCTCTGACACGGCAATCACCACAGGCTTGCGTTTTGACGGACTCGAAGAAAAATCACAACCGATGATGACCATGTGCCAAAGACCCTCTGTTAACCCAAAGCCAGCGCCATCACGCCAGCAGCAATGCAGCAGGCACCCAGAATGCGCAAGCCGCGGTCGCTTTCACCCAGCAACTGCCCACCTATCAGTGCTGCAAACAGCATGCTGACTTCCCGTGCTGGTGCAACGTGACTCACGGGAGCAATTTGAGCGGCGTACAAAACCAGCACATAACCCATCGGGCTGAAAATGCCCACAATCAGCGCATATTTCCACTGCAATACCCACAAGCGTCTGGCTTGCGGGATGTCTTTGAGCACGGCGATGGAACTGTAGGGCATGCGCAGCACATTGCACCAATAATCAAACAGGATGGGTGACAGCATCAGCACCTTGACAGCCCAAGCGTCCAAGATTGTGTAGCAGGCAATGAGTGCCCCTGTCAGTGCGCCCCAAAACATGCCAGAGGTGATGCGTTCGCGTTTGATGGGGTCATGGGCTGCACGAAACAGCGCCGGTCCACCGGCAATTAAAAACACGCCTACCACCACACCTGCAATGCCCAATGCGCCAAAAGCAGAAAACTTTTCACCAAAAACAATGACTGCTACGCCGGAAGACAACAAGGGGGCACTACCCCGCGCCACCGGGTAAACAACAGTCAAATCGCTCTTGCGATACCCAGTCAGCAAGCAGACAAAGTACACCCAGTGCACAAAGCCGCTGATGGCGATCACTGTCCACTCCAGCCAGCCCCAAGTCGGCACAACATGCCATCCCAGCCAGATGCTCAGCGGCGACCAAAAGACAAACATCGTGACTGCGCAGAAAAAAGTAAAGCGCGCGTCACCACCCGCTTTTTTGGCTGCAATGTTCCAAAGCGCATGGATCAATGCACCCGTCAGTACCAAAAACAATGCTGCTAGTGGCAACGCACATGCCCAAGCAAAAGGGCTGCACGCGGCAGCCCCAGGAGAACACAGCTGCAGCTACAAATCAAGACCGTCCGATGATGCTGGCAGTTGCCATCAACTCCTCCAGCAGCGCCAGTGAAACATGGCCCGAAACAGCATACGGATTGAACTCGGGCTTTTCTGAATACTTCAACAAGATGGAGGTGTTGAGTTTTGCCACGTTAACCTGCCCCATCGTCCAGCCGCCAAAACGGCGCTCCATGATTTCTTCGTAGTGCAGCAGCACCACATCCTTGTGGCGCGTGTCTTTCTGGATGTGCGAATACAGCTCGCTGACCTGCATGCGCCCGCCTTCCAGCGCCTGCAGAAAAATACCGCCACCGTAGCAAAGAATGCCAGTGATGCCGCTGGCCGGGTTGTGGGCACGTGACTGCGCCAGGATGGATTCAGTTGCTGTCGTGGACTGGGTGTCAACGAGGCGGCTGGCGTAAAGGAGGCGTACCAACATTCGGGGGTTCTCGGGGTTGTTTTAAAGTTAAGAAGATTTGGGAATGAGTGACAGGAATTCGCGCCGCAAGTTGGGGTCTTTCAAAAAGACACCCCGCATTACCGAGTTGATCATCTTGCTGTCCAGGTCCTTCACGCCGCGCCAGCCCATGCAAAAGTGCGTTGCTTCCATGACGATGGCCAGGCCATCCGGCGATGTTTTATCCATGATCAGATCCGCCAATTGCACGACCGCCTCTTCCTGAATCTGGGGCCGACCCATCACCCATTCCGCCAGGCGGGCGTACTTCGACAAGCCAATGACATTGGTATGTTCGTTGGGCAGCACACCAATCCAGACTTTTCCGATGACGGGGCACAAGTGATGGGAGCAGGCACTGCGGACAGTGATGGGACCAACAATCATCAACTCGTTCAAATGCTCTGCATTTGGAAACTCGGTCACGGCGGGTGCCGGGACATACCTGCCTTTGAACACTTCAGTCAAATACATCTTAGCCACGCGGCGTGCAGTGTTGTTGGTGTTGTGGTCGTTTTCAGTGTCAATCACCATGCTGTCAAGCACGCCCTGCATTTTGACTTCCACTTCATCCAGCAGCTTTTCAAGCTCGCCCGGAACCATGAAGTGGGAGATATTGTCATTGGCATTGAACCGCTTTTTGGCAGCCAAAAGCCGCTCGCGAATCTTGACAGACACGGGTGTGCCTTCGTCCAGGCTGGTTGGCAATGTTTGTTTTGTTTCCATAAGCATGGTCACATGTTACCAAACACTGCCAAAATCATTTGGATCTGAATTTTGTTGAGATTTTAATGCTGTAGCCCAAGTAATACGGGCGCTAACAGCTACGTTTTTAATAGCATTTTCAGGTCTTCCAGAGTGTTGGCTTCATGCATGGGTTTGTCATGCCGAATGCGCAGCATGCGCGGAAACCGCACCGCAATGCCGCTTTTATGACGTGGGCTGAAATTAATGCCTTCAAAGCCCAGCTCGAACACCAGCGTTGGTTTGACGCTGCGTACCGGTCCAAACTTTTCCAGCGTTGTTTTGCGGACCACGCTGTCAATTTGTTTGAATTCCTCGTCTGTCAGCCCGGAATACGCTTTGGCGAAGGCCACCAGTTGCAGTGCGCCCTCCTGGGCAGGGTCACGTTTTTCAATGGCTTTGACAACGGCCTGCGCTTCCTGCGCATCAGCCGGAGGGCGATTCCACACCGCAAATGTGTAGTCGGTATACAGCGACGCCCTGCGGCCGTGACCTGCTTGCGCATAGATCAGAACGCAGTCAATGGTCATGGGGTCTATCTTCCATTTCCACCACAAGCCGTCTGCCTTGGTGCGGCCAGTCCCGTAGGCAGCGTCCATGCGCTTGAGCATGAACCCTTCAACACCACGCGCCCTGGATTCACCGCGCAACAAGGCAAAGTCAGCCCATGATTGAAGACGCTCAATCGGTGAAAGTTTCAATTCGCTTCCGCTCAGAATTTGCTCAAGCTGTTGCCGCCTTGCATGCTGGGGCTGCATTCGGATGTCCTGCCCGTTGGCTTCCAGCACGTCGTAGGCCATGAAGGTGACCGGAGCATCAGCAAGAATTTTTTTACCCAATGTTTTACGCCCGATGCGCTGCTGCAACAACGCAAACGCGGCTGGCGCGTTTGCAACCCACACCATGATTTCACCGTCCAGCACCGTGCCGTCGGGCAGGCCGGAGGCCAGCGCCACAATTTCCGGGAAACGCTCCGTCACCAGTTCTTCACCTCGCGACCAGACCCAGACCTGCCCTGCCCGCTTGACGATTTGCCCACGTATGCCGTCGTATTTCCACTCGACTTGCCAGTTGCTGACAGGGCCCAGTTTGGCGTCAAATTCACCCAGCACTGCATCAAGCTGATGTGCCAGAAAAAACGGGTAGGGCTGACCTGCGTCCATGACATCAGATGCGCCGCTTTCAGTGTGGGCAATCAATGCCTGAAATTTTCGGGCAGTTGGCAACACTTTGGCATCGGCATAACCCATCATGCGCTGGGCCACCCGTTTGGCGTCCAGCCCTGCGTGTGCAGCCAGTGCGCGTTGCACCAGCAACTTGCTGACACCCACGCGAAAGCTGCCTCCGACCAGTTTGATCAGTAAAAACCGCCCCCGCGCATCCAATTCACGCCAATAGCGTTTGATGCGAAAAGCAGTCTCTTCCTCGCTCAAACCGCGCAGGGGCAGCAATCGCTCTTCCATCCACACAGCAAGCCCCACATCAGAAGGCTCAAAATCCAGTGGAAGCACATAGGCAATGGTTTCGGCCAGGTCACCGACCGCGTGATAGCACTCGTCAAACAACCAGTCGTCAATGCCTGCTGCCTCACAGGCAAGTGCCCGCAACGCAGCGGTTTTGACCACCTGCCGGGGCTTGCCACCAGACAAAAAATACACGGCCCACGCTGCATCTTGCGGGGGTGCCACTTTGAAATACGCCTGCATGGCAGCGACTTTGGCCAGGGTGGATGTGGTGCTGTCCAGTTCCGTAAAGAGGTCGGCAAAGTGTTTCAATGGACGGCCGTACCCAGCTCTTTTTTATCGTCTTTCCGATCTTCTTTTTTATCGTCTTTCCGTTCTTCTTTGATGCCTTCTGCTTTTTCTTCCGCCGCATCATCGCCATATTCAGTGTCAAAGGACTCCGCCTGCAGGCCTTGCTCTGACAGGTACCTCACCATGACTGGAATACTGCCGTGCGTGACGATGATCCGGTTGGCACCAGTCGCGCCAATCGCACCCATCAGGCCTGGCCAGTCGGCGTGGTCACTGAGCACAAATCCCTTGTCGTAACCGCCGCGCCTGCGAGCACCTCGAAGTTGCATCCAGCCACTGGCAAAAGAATCACTGAAGTCGCCAAATCTTTTGATCCACGGGCCTGTTGCAGCGCTCGGTGGGCACAAAACAAGGGCACGTTTGAAGTCTGCTGGGTCACCGACCTCTGTGACCAGACGGGTTTCAGGCAAAGCAACGCCCGCATCGCGATACGCGGTGTTGAGCGTCTGGATTGCACTGTGCACGACTATTGGCGCGATGGATGCATCAACCCCGCTCAAAACGCGCTGCGCCTTGCCAAAGCTGTAGCACATCAGCACGCTGGCCCGGCCCACTGCTGCGTTGGCTGCCCACCATGCGTTGATTTCAGCAAACACTTCCGGATCCGGTCGCCAGCGATAAATTGGCATTCCAAAAGTTGACTCGGTGATGAACACGTCGCAGCGAACCGCTTCAAACGGCATGCAGGTGGCGTCTGGCGCAACCTTGTAGTCGCCACTTGCCACCCAGGTTTGGCCGCCATGCTGCAAGCGCACTTGCGCAGACCCCAGCACGTGACCTGCCGGATGCAGCGACACAGTCACGCCGTTGTGGCTGACTGTGTCCCCATACTGGACAGCTTGCAATGCAATGCCCTGACCCAGCCGGGCTCTGAGCACACCTTCCGCCGGGGCTGCGGCCAGATAGTGGCCGTGTCCGGTACGAGCATGGTCAGCATGTGCATGGGTGATAACAGCGCGTTCAACAGGGCGCCATGGATCAATGTAAAAGTCGCCTGGAGGGCAATACAGGCCTTCAGGTCGTTGAATGATCAGGTCTTGCATATCCAATTATTAGCAGATCAATAGCGCTTGCCAGTCAGCCATAACAAAGACCGCATCACGCTATAGGCAAACCAGTCCAGCATGCGGTTGAGCAGTGACCTTTGGGCGTGTGCTGTCGGGTCAATCCGGCAATTTTGCAAAACACCTTCATTCAAAAGATGGCCCTGCAACTCTTTTGCAAATGCCACGCTTTCGATCACCACATTGGCTTCACGCGCCAGCAGCAGGCTCAAGGGATCAAGATTCGACGAACCCACTGTTGCCCAGTGACCATCAATGACAGCCACCTTGGCATGCAGAAAGCTTTTGGCATAGGCATAAATCTCAATGCCTTCCGCGAGCAGCGCATCGTATACCGGCCTGGATGCGTGGTATTGCATGAAGTATTCGTATTTGCCCTGTAGCAGAACAGTGACCTTGACGCCTCGCCGCGCCGCATCAATCAATGCGCGGCGCAGCATGCCGCCCGGCAGAAAATAGGCATTGGCAATCACGATGTTGAGCTTGGCATTTTTGATGGCCCTGAGGTAACTTTTCTCAATGCTGCTCCGGTTGCGCAAGTTGTCCCGAAGCACCAGCACCACATGGGCAACTGGCATGGCAGCGAGGCCCTGACGGGATGATGCTGGTGCAAGCGCGTCTGTTGTACGGCCGCCGTAACCAGCTGCCTTGAACTTGTCCCATGCAGCAGCCAGGTGGTGCTGACGCGCGCTGAAACCGGCCTGCACGCGCCACCACAACACCGTCACGGCCTGGGCGGTGTCAACTGCCACCGCGCCTGTACAAGAGATGGCAAAGTCAAAACGGGGCTCAGTCAAAGTGCCATGGTTTGGGTCATACAAATCGTCCAGCACATTGATGCCGCCGCAAAACATGATGCGCTGGTCGACCACACACAACTTGCGATGCAATCGGCGCCAGGCAAGCGGCTGCAGGATGGCCCAAGTCGAAGCCACGGGGGAATAGACACACCACTGAACACCCGCATTGCGTATTTTCTCCTGCCATTCAGGCGGTAGCGCAGCCGAGCCAATGCCATCAACCATCACCTGCACGGTCACGCCGCGCTGGGCCGCGCGAATCAGGGCATTGGCCACGTCTGCACCTGTGCCAAAAATATTGAACAGGTAGGTTTCCATTTGCACCCGTGCCGACGCATTGTCGATTGCCTGAATCAACGCCGGAAAATATTCACGCCCGCCCTGGTAAAGGCGTAGATCTTCAGCACTGTGCTGAACCCTTTCAATGCTCTGGCGCCTTGACTTCATGCCCCGAGGTTACGTCAAAAATCGGGGCAACATCAGGATTGCTTCTGCGTTGGAAGGGGAATAGCAGGCATCGGCGGCCATGCGGTAATCAAGCCACTGAAATGCTGTGTGCTCTGCAGGGCTCAGTTGAATCTGCGTACCAGGCAGCACACACAAGCTGAACACGTGCTCTGTGTTTCTGGTCATGCCCGGCGGATAGCGATGCTGCCAGGCTGGGTAGATATCGTAAACATTGGAGACAGACCAATTGATGAAATCCTGAAGAGGCAGAAAAATACCAGTTTCTTCCTTCACTTCACGCTGGGCCGTCGTTTGCAAATCTTCATGCAGGGTGTCTCTGGAGCCCGTCACACTCTGCCAGAACCCGGGATGGTCAGTGCGCTCAATCAACAGCACATCAAGAGCTGGCGTATGAATGACGACCAGAACAGACTCGGGGATTTTGAAGTTTTTATTCACACCCTTTGCTTTGAAAAGGCTGCCCTGCAATTTGAGACTATGCCGCCGCCGGTGTCCGCAAGCGAATGTGCAATTCCTTGAGCTGTTTTTCGTCCACGGCACTGGGCGCATGGGTCAGCAGGCATTGGGCACGTTGGGTTTTCGGAAAGGCAATCACATCGCGGATGGATTCGGCACCCGTCATCATGGTCACAATGCGGTCCAGACCAAAAGCCAGGCCGCCATGGGGCGGTGCGCCGTATTGCAACGCGTCAAGCAAAAAGCCAAACTTTTCCTGTGCTTCTTCCGGTCCAATCTTGAGCGCATCAAACACTTTGCTCTGCACATCGGCCCGGTGGATACGCACCGAGCCGCCACCCAACTCCCAGCCATTGAGCACCATGTCGTAAGCCTTGGCTATGCACTTGCCTGGGTCTGTGTCCATCCAGTCCTCATGCCCGTCTTTGGGCGCTGTGAACGGGTGGTGTACGGCGCTCCAGCGGTTGTTGGCTTCGTCGTGTTCAAACATTGGAAAGTCCACCACCCACAGTGGTTTCCAGCCAGCCGTAAACAGGCCAAGTTTCTTGCCCAGGGCGCTCAAGCCGACCTTCAGGCGCAGCGCACCGATGCTGTCATTGACAATTTTGGCTTTGTCAGCGCCAAAGAAGAGCAGGTCGCCATTGGCTGCGCCGGTCCGTTTTAAAATTTCGGCAATCGCCGAATCGTGAATATTCTTGACGATGGGGCTTTGCAAGCCTTCCTTGCCTTTGCCAATGTCGTTAACCTTGATCCAGGCCAGGCCCTTGGCTCCGTAAATTTTGACAAATTCGGTATAAGCGTCAATCTCGCTGCGCGGCATTTCCGAGCCGCCAGCCACCCGCAGCGCGACCACGCGGCCGCCCGGTGTTGTGGCAGGTACGCTGAACACTTTGAAATCAACATCAGCCATCACATCGGTCAGTTCTGTGAACGCCATATTGATGCGCAAGTCAGGCTTGTCAGAGCCGTAGCGATGCATCGCGTCGGCATAAGCCATAACCGGAAATTCACCCAGATCCGTGTTCAACACGGTTTTGAAAATGTTGCTGATCATCCCCTGAAACATGTCCCTGATGTCCTGCTCGCCCATGAAGGACGTCTCAATATCAATCTGTGTGAACTCAGGCTGGCGATCTGCGCGCAGGTCTTCGTCGCGAAAGCATTTCGTGATTTGGTAGTAACGGTCAAACCCTGCCACCATCAGCAATTGCTTGAACAATTGCGGACTTTGCGGCAGCGCGAAAAACATGCCTTCGTTCACGCGGCTGGGCACCAGGTAATCGCGCGCGCCTTCCGGTGTGCTTTTGGTCAGCATTGGCGTTTCAATGTCGATAAAACCATTGGCGTCCAAAAATTTGCGGGTCTCCATCGCAACCCGGTAGCGCAGCATCAGGTTGTTTTGCATGTACGGGCGGCGCAGGTCCAGAACGCGGTGCGTCAGGCGCGTGGTTTCCGACAAGTTGTCATCGTCCAGCTGGAACGGCGGCGTGACGCTGGGGTTCAGCGTTGTCATTTCATGGCAAAGCACTTCAATCTTGCCGCTCTTCAGACCGTCATTGGCAGTGCCGGCCGGTCGCGCGCGGACAACGCCTTTGACCTGTATGCAGAACTCGTTGCGCACACCTTCTGCCGTGGCAAACATGTCAGCGCGATCAGGATCACACACCACCTGCACATAGCCTTCACGATCACGCAAGTCGACAAAAATCACGCCGCCATGGTCACGCCTGCGGTTGACCCAGCCACACAGGGACACCGTTTGGCCCATCAAAGCCTCAGTCACCAGGCCGCAATAATTGGATCGCATTTGAGAAGTCATAAATAAAAATTGAAAAAGATTATTTGGGTTTGTAATTTGCAGCACTGCCAGGCACCACAACGCCCATTGAGATCACGTAAGTCAGGGCTTCATCAACACTCATTTTGAGTTCAATACAGTCCTGCTTTTTAAGCATGACAAAGTAGCCACCGGTGGGGTTGGGCGTGGTCGGAACGTAAACACTCAGGTAATCACCAGCCAGATGGTTGACCACATCACCGCCGGGCGATCCGGTTTGAAAGGCGATGGTCCAAACCCCTTCGCGCGGCCACTGCACCAGCAAAGCCTTGCGAAAGGCATTCCCGTTTTCTGAAAACAGGGTGTCAGAAACCTGCTTGACACTGGAATAAATTGATCGGACGATGGGAATTTGGCTCAGCAGCGCATCCCACCAGCTAACCAATTTCCTGCCTAAAAAATTGCTTGCCACTGCGCCGATGGTCAGCACAATGGCCAGCGCCAAAAGTACACCAAATCCGGGGATGTGGAACCCAATCAGCTTGTCAGGATGCCAGTTACCAGGCAGGATTTGCAGTGTCTGGTCTAGCGTGGCTACAAACCAGTTCAACAACCAGATTGTGATTGTCAACGGCACCAGCACCAACAGCCCAGCGAGCAGCCATTTGCGGATGGCTGCCATCACGGCATGTCTTTCGAAGGAGCTTTTGATGCTGATGTCGGGCTGGCAGCCGGAGAAGCTGGCGCCGGTGCAGCAGCCGCGGCTTCTGCTTTCGCGCCTGTAACAGCCGGAGCTGGTGTACTGCTGGCAGATGCATCTGTTTTCTCAAGGGTGCCTGAATCCTTGGATTTTTCGGTATCTTTGGCTTTGTCAGCCCCACCTTTGCCATCGCGAAAGTCAGTGACGTACCAGCCGGAGCCTTTGAGTTGAAACCCCGCAGCTGTCAGCTGTTTTTTAAAAGCAGGTGCGCCACACGAAGGGCAATCAACAAGCGGCGCATCTGACATTTTTTGCAGCACGTCTTTGGCATGCCCGCAAGACTCGCATTTGTAGGCATAAATTGGCATGATTCAGTGTCGACTTTTCAAATAACTGCACCCCCGGAAAGGCCCGGGTGGCAAAACCTTCAAGTATATGCGGTCGCTCAGAAAAGTCTGACCCTGACCAGCAACTGCATGGCAAGCAGCCCAAGGACAAAACCCACACCGCCGTAAATGATGCCCTGAAGCAGTTTGTTGGTTCGTTTTTGCTCAGCAAGCAGTTCTACCAAAGCAGTTTGACCCATCTGACTGTTGCCCGGCTGGCGCTTTAAATAGTCCGACAGCAATCTCGGTAGCAGTGGTAACAGCTTGGCATAAGACGGCGCTTCTGCCTTGAGCTGTGCCAGCAGTTTTTCAGGCCCAATCTGCTCCAGCATCCACTTTTCCAGAAACGGTTTGGCAGTGCTCCACAGGTCCAGGTCAGGATCAAGGTCCCGTCCAAGTCCTTCAATGTTCAGCAAGGTTTTTTGCAGCAGCACCAACTGCGGCTGGATTTCAACATGAAAGCGGCGCGAGGTTTGAAACAGCCTCATCAGCACCAGGCCCAACGATATTTCCTTCAGTGGCCTGTCAAAGTAGGGCTCGCAGCAGGCCCGGATGGCAGATTCAAGCTCGTCCACGCGGGTGGTTTGCGGGACCCAACCCGACTCAATATGCAACTCTGCAACACGCTTGTAGTCGCGTCTGAAAAACGCGCTGAAATTTTGCGCCAGATATTCCTTGTCAACTTCAGTCAGCGTGCCAACAATGCCAAAATCCAGCGAAATAAAGCGGCCGAAAGTTGCCGGGTCCAGGCTCACCTGAATGTTGCCGGGATGCATGTCCCCATGAAAAAACCCGTCCCGAAACACCTGGGTAAAAAATATGGTCACGCCATCACGAGCCAGCTTTTTCATGTCTACACCGGCGTCGCGCAGCCGCTGGGTCTGGCCAATCGGCACGCCCTTCATGCGCTCCATCACCATCACGTCTGTCATGCAATAGTCCCAGATCATTTCGGGGATCATGACCAGGTCAAGGCCAGCCATGTTGCGGCGCAGCTGGGCACCGCTTGCGGCTTCGCGCAGCAAGTCCAGTTCGTCATGGAGGTATTTGTCAAACTCGCCAATGACCTCACGCGGTTTCAGGCGCTTTCCGTCGGCCGATGAACGCTCCACCCAGCCCGCCATCATGTGCATCAAGGCCAGGTCTTTTTCAATGGCGGGCAGTATGTTGGGCCGCAGCACCTTGACAGCCACTTCGCGTCCATCCGGCAACACCGCAAAATGCACCTGCGCGATCGATGCACTGGCAATAGGCGTCTGGTCAAAACTTGCAAAAATTTTTGCCAGGGGCCTGCCGAAAGATTTTTCAACAATGGCCACTGCAAGTGCTGATTCGAAAGGCGGCACGCGGTCCTGCAGCCTGGCCAGCTCATCGGCAATATCCGGCGGCAGCAAGTCCCGGCGAGTCGACATGACCTGGCCAAATTTGACAAAAATCGGGCCCAGACTTTCCAGGGCCTCCCGCAGGCGTTCTCCACGTGGCGCCCGCAAATTGCGGCCTACCGAGACGATGCGCCTGATGAGCTTGATCCACGGTTTTTCAAAGCCTGAAAGTACCAGTTCGTCCAGACCAAACCGCAGCACTGTCCAGACAATAAAAAAGCCCCTGAAAATCCGGCTCATATGGCGGCTTTCGCATCACTACCAGTTGCGCGGCCAAATGGACTGCCCGGTGCAGACGCCAAAAATGATTTCAAGGCCTTGCCGAGTTGCCGGGCCGCATCAGCCATGGCATGCGCAGGAATGTCGCCAACGACACGGGACAAATCTTCTTCAAAATCCCAGCGCAGGTTTTCAGCCAGCCAGCCCAATTCAGCGGCCAATTGCACATCGCCTTCAATTTTGACCGGAGGCGACTTGCCCGCCATAACTGACTGAACAACTGTTAAAGGCGAGTCAGCTGCGACAGCCACCAGCAGGTCAGGTTTGGAATCCGGATCCGCTTTGTCCAGCAGTCCTGCAGGCGTGATCAACAAATCAAGTGCAAACAAACCCCAGCGAATGTGCAGAACGCTGCCTTTTTTGCGGGCCAGGCGGTCCTGCGCTTCTTTTTCCTGCATCAACACATGGTTTAAAAAAAGCACCAGCCGCTGTTGCATCTGACTGACCACCCATCCAGGCGGCTGAAAGCGGGTGGCTAAAGATTCCAGGAAAGAAAAAGGGAACGTGTTGTTCATACGTTCCCGATTTTGACGGAATATTTAACCCCGAGGGGTTGAGGCGTTAATTATTGCAATGCTTGCACACCAGCAACCAGCCAGCCACCTGCGCCTGAACGCGGCTTGGTCATGTTCCATACTTCACGGAACGGGCTGGCACCTGCTGACGCGTCCTCGCGGATCATGCCAGAGAACTCAACGCTGGCCATGTACATGTCAGGCAACTCTTCGATGCCCAGCAATTTGGCATCCAGCATTTGCACCTCAGTCTTGTTCACGCCGACACCCGTGTGTGACTCACGCTCGGCCAGTTGGGTTTTGATTTCAGTGAGCATGTCGTCCGTCATCATGGCGCGCAGGCTGTTGAGGTCTGAACGGTCCCACGCGCCCTGGAGCGTCATGAAGTTGGCCTTGCATGCATTTAAAAAACCGTTGGCATCAAAATCTGCAGGGACACCCCAGGACTGCGAGCCTGACAAGCCAGAACCAATCATGGAGCCAGAACCGGCAGGCTTGGCAGCGTCGAAAGCCATGTTGTTGCGTTCCCACGGACGGGCCGATGCGTCGTTGCCCACATTTTCCGGGCTGTAGCTGCGCGGTGTTGCCGCATTGCCCGCGCCTTGCATCGCAAAAGGCGACTGGCCCTGGGCAGAATTGCCACCCTTCATTTTGCGCATGACAAAGCCAATGACCACAACAGCGACCAGAGCCAGCAAAGCAAACATCATGATATTGGCCATTGCCCCGCCCAAACCGAGTGATGAGGCCAGCCATGCCAGACCGAGGCCAGCAGCCAGACCACCCAGCATTGCGCCCCAAGGCTTTTTAGGAGCAGCAGTGGGAGCAGCGGCAGTAGGGGGTGCTGCAGGCGTTGCAGGTTTGGCCGCTTCGCGCTGCGTCACATTGGAAGACTGCTTGCCAGTTGACTTGCCACCCCCCAGTCGGGCGGCGTCGGCGTTGGTAGCGCTCAAGCCGAAGCTCAGCGCCATTGCAGCTGAAAGAACGATAGACCAGATTTTCATAACGTCTCCTTGATTAACAACACACAAAATCGTCGTTTCGACGTGAGGATGAACAGTAAATTTTCAACACCTGATTCCAACATGCAAAGCCACTACCCCACCAGACAGGTTGTGATAGTCCACATGCGCAAAGCCGCCTTTGAGCATCATGGCCTTTAGCGCATCCTGGTCAGGATGCATGCGAATTGACTCGGCCAGGTACTGGTAACTGGCGTCGTCATTGGCTACCAGCTTGCCCAATTTTGGCAAAACCTTGAATGAATACCAGTCGTAAATTTTTTCAAGTGGCTTGGCTACCGTGGAAAACTCCAGCACCAGCAGTTTGCCACCTGGCTTGAGCACCCGGCTCATTTCAAGCAGGGCTGCATCTTTGTGTGTCATGTTGCGCAGTCCGAAGGCCACAGTCACCAGATCAAAACAGTGATCCGGAAAAGGCAGCTGCTCGGCATCACAAGCCAGTGTCGGCAAGCTAACACCAGCATCCAGCAGGCGGTTGCGGCCCTCACGCAGCATTGCTTCGTTGATGTCTGTGTGAACCACCTGCCCTGTGCTGCCAACTTTGGGTGCAAATGCCAACGCCAGGTCGCCTGTTCCGCCAGCGATGTCAAGCACCCGCTGGCCAGTTTTGACATTGGCCACCAGCACGGTGTAGGCCTTCCAGGCACGGTGCATGCCAACCGACATCAGGTCGTTCATCACGTCGTATTTCGACGCAACAGAGTCAAACACGCCGCGCACGGCTTTGGCCTTGTCTTTTTCTTCAACAGATTGAAAACCAAAATGGGTCGATGTCATGAGCACAATGCTAGTTGGCGTGAACCTGAAAGCAGGGCTACAACCCTAGTCAGAATCAGGGAATTGTTGGTTTATATGCTGCAAATACAACACTCTTGCGAGCATTTTTACAAACTGCCGGGACTGGTGCCACCAGAAACCACGTACGGATTGTCACGGGACATACCAGCCATTGCCAATCGGCGTTTGTAGTCAGCCCACAAACTTTGCTGGTTGACACCCAGGTGATACAGGTAGTCCCATGAAAAAATGCCGCTTTCATGACCGTCAGTAAAAACAGGCTTGACCGCGTAATTGCCAACCGGGGCAAGCTCGGCAATACCAACTTCCCGTTTGCCAACCTGCAGCACTTCCTGGCCCGGGCCGTGACCCTGTACTTCTGCAGAAGGTGAGCAGACTCGCATCAGTTCAAACGCAATGGTGAACTGGACGCCATCTGAAAAAGTAATGTCCAACACGCGTGATTTGCTGTGAACCGTCATTGCAGTCGGTGTCGGCGAATCTGCTGCAAGGCCTGCCATGTTCAGTCTTTCATTTCAGGTTTACTCGGCAAGCTTTGCAGCCAGCAGGCGATTGACCTGATTGCACTGCACCGCCAGTTCCGTCAGCCTGTGAGTCTGCGCGTCTCGCTGCGGTGCAGCCCAGACAGACCCTGGAAAGTGACTGTCCCAGTCAAAGCGCGCAATCACATGCCAATGCAAATGAGGCACGGCGTTGCCCAGGGCTGCCAGATTGATTTTGGTGGGTTGCAAATGCTCACGCAGGACTTGCTCAACTGTCACCACCGTGTTCATGCAGCTGTCACGCTCGCCTGGGGTCAAGTCTGAAAACTCGGCCACATGGGTATGCCACACCACCCTGTAAAACGCTGGAAAGCCTGGCTCTATTGCTTGAACAACACGGACTTGATCGTTCCTGAACACCAGCACACCGCCGTCTGTCGTGCACAGTGGGCAGTTATTGGCAATCGCATCCACCATCACACAAGAACCCGCTCAATGCCGCCACGGTTTGCTGAATCCACATAGGTTTGCAGCCAGTCTTTGCCCAGCATCTGGTTGGCCATTTCAACGACGATGTAGTCGGCCTCCAGCAGCCCGTTTTTCATGTCGTTCTGGTAACGCGACAGGCCTTGCAGACAACTCGGGCAGCTGGTCAAAATTTTGACGTTTGCTTTTTCAGTGGCTGCACTTGCACCAGTTGCACCACTTGCAGAGCCCTCCGTCAATTCGTTGAGAGCTGCTTCGCCCTTTCGCAGCTCTTCCTCTTTTCTGAAGCGTACCTGGGTTGAAATATCAGGCCGCGTCACGCCCAGCGTGCCGGACTCACCGCAGCAGCGCTCGTTTTTGATGACGTTGTCGCCCAGCAGCGCCTTCACAGTTTTCATTGGCTCCTGCAGCTTCATCGGGCTGTGGCACGGGTCGTGAAACAGGTACCCTGCACCTTGACCACCTTCAGGCCTGAGAGTGATGCCTTTTTCAAGCAAATACTCGTGAATGTCAATGATGCGGCTGCCCGGGAAAATTTTGTCGAATTCATAACCCTGCAACTGGTCATAACAGGTGCCGCAGCTCACCACCACGGTTTTGATGTCGAGGTAGTTCAGCGTGTTGGCCACGCGGTGGAATAGCACCCGGTTGTCGGTGATCATCTTGTCGGCTTTGTCAAACTGGCCGCTGCCTTTTTGCGGATAGCCACAGCACAAATAGCCGGGCGGCAACACGGTTTGCACACCCGCATGCCACAGCATGGCTTGGGTGGCCAAACCGACCTGGCTGAACAGGCGTTCAGATCCGCAGCCAGGAAAGTAAAACACTGCTTCCGTCTCGGCTGTGGTGGCCTTTGGATTGCGGATGATCGGCACGTAGTCCTTGTCTTCAATGTCCAGCAATGCCCGTGCGGTTTTCTTCGGCAACCCGCCTGGCATCTTCTTGTTAATGAAATGAATCACCTGCTCTTTGATCGGTGCCTTGCCATTGGTAGCAGGTGGCATGGACGTTTGCTTGCGTGCCAGGCGTCTGAACAAACTGTTGGCCAGCCGCTGGGCTTTGAAGCCTACGTCAACCATCGCACTGCGCATCAGCTTGATGGTTTGCGGGCTCGTCGCGTTTAAAAACACCATTGCTGCTGCATTGCCGGGGCGGAAGGTTTTTTGACCCATTTTGCGCAGCAGGTTGCGCATGTTCATTGACACTTCGCCAAAGTCAATATCAACCGGGCACGGACTCAGACACTTGTGGCACACGGTGCAGTGGTCGGCCACGTCTTCAAACTCCTGCCAATGCTTGATGGACACGCCACGCCGCGTTTGCTCTTCGTACAAAAATGCTTCAACCAGCAATGAAGTTGCCAAAATCTTGTTGCGTGGGCTGTACAGCAAGTTGGCGCGTGGCACGTGGGTGGCGCAAACCGGCTTGCATTTGCCGCAGCGCAAGCAGTCTTTAACGCTGGCGGCTATTGCACCAATGTCAGACTGCTGCATGATCAGCGATTCATGGCCCATCAGGCCAAAACTTGGCGTGTAGGCATTCGTCAAATCCGCCAAAAGAGGCCCTTTTTGGCTGATTTCAGGTGTGTTTTTAGCCTCTAGCCCATTCAATACGGGCGCGAGCAGCTCCTTATTTCGTAGCAACTTGCCTTTGTTAAAACGCCCCTCAGGGTCCACCCTGGCCTTGTAATCGGCGAACGGTTTCAGTTCAGCATCGGTCAAAAACTCCAGCTTGGTGATTCCTATGCCGTGCTCGCCAGAAATCACGCCGTCGAGCGAGCGCGCCAGCACCATGATGCGTTCGACCGCATGACGGGCGGTTTGCAGCATCTCGTAGTCGTCGCTGTTGACGGGCAGGTTGGTATGTACATTGCCATCGCCTGCGTGCATGTGCAGAGCAGCCCATACGCGGCCCTTGAGCACGCGCTTGTGGATCGCCACACATTCGTTGAATATCGGCAAAAACGCGCCGCCCGTAAAAACGGCTTGTAATGGCGCTTTGAGCTGTGCCTTCCAGCTGGCGCGCAGAGAGTGGTCTTGCAATTGCACGAACAGCGTTTCGACGTTTTGCAGCCAGCCAGCCCACAGCGCACGTGTCTCGGCCACCAGCGCCAATGCCTGTGCAACCCGGCTTTCCAGCATCTCAGGCGATGGCACATCGCCCGCGTCTTCAGCCTTGCCCAGCGGCAAATTGCCCTTGCTTAGAAAAGCCTCCAGCGCATCGCACAACCTGATCTTGTTGGCCAGGCTCAGTTCAATGTTGATGCGCTCAATGCCATCTGTGTACTCAGCCATGCGCGGCAACGGAATCACCACGTCTTCGTTGATTTTGAAGGCATTGGTGTGGCGTGAAATGGCAGCGGTTTTTTTGCGGTCCAGCCAGAACTTTTTGCGGGCTTCAGGATTAATGGCGATAAAACCTTCACCATTGCGTGAATTGGCAATGCGCACAACCTCGCTGGTTGCTCTGGCCACAGCATCCGCATCATCGCCTGCAATGTCGCCGATCAAAACCATCTTGGGCAAGCCGCCACGTTTAGATTTGGTGGCGTAACCCACCGCGCGCAAATAGCGGTCGTCCAGGTGCTCCAGCCCGGCCAGCAACACCGGGGAACCTGCTGCTTCGCTGCGCTTTTGCTCGGCAAACATGAAATCCTTGATTTCTACAATGCTAGGCACGGCGTCTTTGGCATTGCCGAAAAACTCCATGCACACCGTGCGGGTGTGGACCGGCATGCGGTGCACGATCCAGCGGGCACTGGTGATCAGGCCGTCGCAGCCTTCTTTTTGTATGCCGGGCAGGCCGCTTAAAAACTTGTCGGTCACGTCTTTGCCCAGGCCTTGTTTGCGAAAGCTTTTGCCCGGGATGTCTAGCCGCTCTTGACGCACAAAGGTTTTGCCGTCGGCTTCAAAATACTTCAGCTCAAAGCTTGCCAGCTCGGCATCGTGAATCTTGCCCAGGTTGTGGTTGATGCGGGTCACTTCGAGCCACTGCGAATCTGGCGTGACCATGCGCCAGCTGGCCAGATTGTCAAGCGCGGTGCCCCACAGCACAGCTTTTTTGCCGCCTGCGTTCATGGCGATGTTGCCGCCGATGCACGATGCTTCTGCTGATGTCGGGTCGACTGCAAAGACAAAGCCGCCGCGCTCTGCTGCATCGGCCACGCGCTGGGTGACCACGCCGGCTTCTGTCCAGACTGTTGCTACCGGGCTGGCCAGACCTGGCAACGCAGTCATTTCAACCTCGGTCATGGCTTCGAGCTTTTCGGTATTGATGACCGCTGACTTCCATGTCAGTGGAATCGCGCCACCGGTGTAGCCCGTACCACCGCCGCGCGGGACAATTGTCAACCCCAGTTCAATGCAGCCCTTGACCAGGCCTGCCATTTCCACTTCAGTGTCCGGCGTCAGCACCACGAACGGGTATTCGACCCGCCAGTCGGTTGCATCAGTGACATGCGAGACGCGGGACAAACCATCAAACTTGATATTGTCCTTTTGGGTCAGTTTGCTCAAGCGGCGGCTGGCCAGGCGCCGCAGGTCATAAATCTCCTCGAACGACTTTGAAAAGCGGGTTACGGCATCGCGCGCAGCTGCAAGCAGCTCGCCTACGATGGCATCCCGGTGGCTGTCCACATCTGGTGTGCGGCGTTTTTCAACTTCTGTCAACCGATGCTGAAGTGCATCTGTCAAAAGCTTTCTGCGCTTGGGGTTATCCAGCATGTCGTCCTGCAGATACGGATTGCGCTGCACCACCCACACATCGCCCAGCACCTCGTACAACATGCGGGCAGACCGGCCGGTCTGGCGCTCGCCACGCAACTGGTTCAGCAAGCCCCAAGCACGCGTTCCCAACAAGCGAATAACAATCTCGCGGTCCGAAAAGGACGTGTAGTTATACGGAATCTCGCGGATGCGGTTTTCTTGCGGCTTTGTCTCTGGCAAGAGAACGTTCAGTCTGTCAAATTGCGTGGGTGCGTTCATCGTGAAAATTCTTGGTATGCGGGGGTATACCCGAGGCAATCTTCGATGTTAACGCAGGGGAGCAGTTGCAAGCCAAGCCAGTAAAACCCACCCATGGAAACCCCGCTGGCGCAAACAGGGGCGAGCCATTAAATTACTTGTCACAAATAGCTCTTATGCTGTGCGTTCCAACCAAACAATCTGGAGTTTTTATGAAATACCGCTTTGCCGCCTCTGCTTTGGCCACGTTTGCCGTCTGCATGCCTTTTGTCAGTCAGGCCCAGACTGAAGTCCAAATGTGGCATTCAATGGTGGCTGTGAACGGCGAATGGGTCAATGACCTGGCCAAAGACTTCAACGCCAGCCAGAAAGACTACAAAATCGTGCCGACATTCAAGGGCACCTATGACGAGTCAATGACCGCTGCGGTTGCAGCTTTTCGTGCGGGCAGTGCCCCACATATCTTGCAGGTGTTTGAGGTCGGCACTGCCACCATGATGGCCAGCAAGGGCGCGATTGTGCCAGTGGCCAAAGTCATGACGGACGCAGGATATAAATTTGACCCAACTGCCTATGTGTCTGCCGTGGCAGGCTATTACACCGCGCCCAATGGCCAGATGTTGAGCTTTCCATTCAACAGCTCAACAACCGTGTTTTATTTCAACAAAGATGCCTTTCAAGCAGCCGGCCTGCCGACAGACAAAGCGCCATCAACCTGGCCAGAAGTCGCTTTGGCAGCGGCCAAGCTCAAGGCATCGGGCCACAAATGCCCATTCACCACCGCCTGGCAGGGCTGGACGCAACTGGAGAGCTTTTCAGCCTGGCACAACGTGGAGTTCGCTAGCCAGTCCAATGGCCTGAAAGGCATGGACGCACGCCTGAAAATGAACTCGCCCCTGCACCAGCGCCACATTGAGAACCTGGGCAACATGGCCAAGCAGGGGCTGTTTGTGTACAAGGGCCGAGGCAACGTGCCCGAGGCCAGCTTTATTTCAGGCGAATGCGCCATGATGACCACTTCGTCGGGCTTTTACGGCAACGTCGCCAAAAACGCCAAGTTTGGTTATGGCCTGGCGTCTCTGCCCTACTATCCAGATGTGCCCGGCGCCCCTCAAAACACGGTAATTGGCGGTGCCAGCCTGTGGGTGATGTCGGGCAAAAACGCGCCAGAATACAAAGGCGTGGCAGCGTTTTTTAATTATCTTTCCAGCCCTGAAGTGCAGTCGGCCAGCCACAAACGGACAGGCTATTTGCCCATCACAACTGCCTCGTACCAGTTGACTGACAAGTCCGGTTTTTACAAGCAAAACCCAGGCACCGACGTTGCCGTGACGCAGATGATCCGCAAGGTCACGGACAAGAGCCGCGGCATTCGACTGGGCAATTATGTGCAAATTCGGGCCATTGAGGACGAAGAGCTGGAGCAAGTGTGGAACGGCAAGAAAACGGCCAAGGAAGCACTGGACGCCATAGTCAAACGCGGTGACGAGCAGCTGGAGCGCTTTCAAAAGGCCAACAAGGGCTAAAACCGTCTATTTTCAGAATAGAAAATGCTTGTAGCCCATACAATACGGGCGCAAGCAGCTACTGAATTTATAGCATACAGACTCTAAATATTTGTAAGGTTGCTCTTGGAAAAACGCGTTCTCTTCAAGTCAACCTGGCTGCCATGGGTTTTACTCATGCCCCAGCTGGTGGTGATTGCGGTGTTTTTTTTCTGGCCTGCCGCGCAGGCTGTGCTGCAATCGTTTCAGGTGCAGGACGCGTTTGGCCTGTCAACACAATGGGTAGGTTTGGCCAACTTTGTCACCCTGTTCAATGATGAGAGCTACCTGGCATCGTTCAAGACCACTGCCATCTTTTCTGTACTGGTCGCGGTGCTAGGCATTGGCCTGTCACTGCTCCTTGCCGTTTTTGCGGATCGCATCATCAAAGGCGGCCTCGTTTACAAAACTTTTCTGGTTGTGCCCTATGCCGTTGCACCTGCCGTGGCAGGCGTGTTGTGGGTGTTCATGTTTTCACCCTCACTGGGTGTGGTGGCCTATGCGCTGGGCAAGATTGGCATCAACTGGAACCACCTGCTCGACGGCGGTCACGCCATGACCCTGATTGTTGCAGCTGCAGTCTGGAAGCAAATCTCATATAACTTTTTGTTTTTTCTGGCGGGTTTGCAATCGATCCCCAAATCACTGATAGAAGCCGCTGCCATTGACGGTGCGCGCCCGTGGCGGCGCTTTTGGTCCATTCAGTTTCCGCTGCTGTCGCCCACCACGTTTTTTCTGCTGGTCATCAACATGGTGTACGCATTTTTTGAGACGTTTGCCATTGTCGATGCCACCACCCATGGCGGCCCGGGCCAGGACACGTCCATACTGGTTTACAAGGTGTATTACGACGGGTTCAAGGCGATGGACCTGGGCGGCTCGGCAGCGCAGTCTGTGGTGCTGATGGCAATTGTTGTTGCGCTGACTGTCCTGCAGTTTCGCTATGTTGAGAAAAAGGTCAATTACTGATGGTTGAGCGTCGCACTACTTTGGGGATTCTTGCTCACGTCGTGATGATCATTGGCGTGTTGATTGTTGCCTTTCCGCTGTATCTGGCTTTTGTAGCGTCCACCCACACCGCGCAGGAAATCGTTCAGGCTCCCATGCCGCTTTTGCCAGGCAGCAATTTTTGGGAAAGCTACAAAACTGCGCTGTTCGGCAACTCTGGCGGCCAGGGCTCGGGTGCCCCCGTTGCCCGCATGATGTGGGTCAGTCTGGTGACCGCTCTTGTTATCACTTTTGGCAAAATTTCCATTTCGCTGTTGTCAGCATTCGCGATTGTTTACTTCCGATTTCCGCTCAAGGGTCTGTTCTTCTGGATGATTTTCATCACGCTGATGCTGCCTGTAGAGGTACGCATTGGCCCGACTTATCAAGTCGTGTCTGACCTGGGAATGCTCAACAGTTACGCGGGACTGACCATTCCACTGATTGCATCGGCGACAGCGACATTTTTATTCAGGCAATTTTTTCTCACCGTGCCTGATGAGCTGGTTGAAGCGGCGCGCATGGATGGCGCGGGACCGATGCGGTTTTTCAAGGACATTTTGCTGCCGCTGTCCAAAACATCCATGGCCGCCCTATTTGTGATCCAGTTCATTTACGGCTGGAACCAGTACCTGTGGCCGCTGCTGGCAACCACCAGTGAAGACATGTACCCGGTGGTGATTGGTATCAAGCGCATGATTGCTGGTGGTGATTCTCAAAACGAATGGAACGTGGTCATGGCCACAGCTATTTTGGCCATGTTGCCGCCTGCTTTTGTGGTGGTACTGATGCAAAAATGGTTTGTCAAGGGACTTGTGGATACGGAAAAATAACATGGCGTCCATCTCATTTAAAAATATTACCAAACGCTACGGCGCGGGCAAAACTGCTGTACAAATCCTGCACGGCATTGATGCGGAAATTGCCGACCATGAGTTCATCGTCATCGTTGGGCCATCCGGCTGCGGCAAATCCACGTTGCTGCGCATGGTCGCCGGGCTGGAAGAAGTTACAGGCGGGCAAATCTGCATTGACGGCAAAGTCGTGAACGAGCTGGAGCCTGCCGAGCGCGACATTGCCATGGTGTTTCAAAACTACGCGCTGTACCCGCACATGAGCGTGTTTGACAACATGGCCTACGGTTTGAAAATCGCCAAAGTCCCTGTGAGTGAAATTAAAACCCGCGTCGACAAAGCTGCGGGCATTCTGGAACTGGGCCACTTGCTTGCTCGCAAGCCACGCGAGTTGTCGGGCGGGCAGCGCCAGCGCGTCGCCATGGGCCGCGCCATCGTGCGCCAGCCGCAGGTGTTTTTATTCGACGAACCCCTGAGCAATCTGGACGCCAAGCTGCGTGTGCAAACCCGCCTGGAGATTCAAAAACTGCACCGCGAGCTGGGCATTACGTCGCTGTTTGTCACGCACGACCAGGTCGAGGCGATGACGCTGGCCCAACGCATGATGGTGATGAACGCCGGCCGCATGGAGCAGTTTGGCACGCCCGAGGAGGTGTACCACCGGCCCGCCACGACGTTTGTGGCAAGTTTTATTGGCTCGCCGCCGATGAACCTTTTAAAGCATGCCATCGGCGCCAGGCCGGGCCATATTCTGGGTATTCGGCCTGAGCATTTGAACGTAGGGACAGACGGATGGCAAGCCGTGGTGGAGTCGGTCGAGATGCTCGGAGCCGAGCGCCTGCTGTACTGCAAATCAGGTGACGAGCAATTGGTGGTGCGACTTGACGAAAGCGCGTTATCTCCAGCTTTGGGCCAAACCATTGGTCTCGTCCCGCGTGCAGACAGGGTGCATCACTTTGATGCTGCAACAGGCCTTCGCATCAGTGACTGACGCATAACTTGCGCATGACAAATCGCAAAATTCTCTGCCAAATTTTTCTTGTTTTAATGGCCGGAATGCTGTCTGCCTGTGGCTTTTCAGACGGCAAGTTCACGCTCGATTTTTCAGCCAAACAAATTCAGGATGCGATAGCGCCCAAGTTTCCGGCAGAAAATTGCCCGCTGCCGATTACCTGCATCAAGCTGCAAAATCCACTGGTCATGCTGCAAGACAATTCAGACCGCATCACTCTGAGTCTGAACACCACAGTTACGGTGCTGCAGCAGCCCGTGACGGGCACAGCGGTGGTGTCTGCCAAGCCGCGCTACCAGGCCAGCACGGGCGAAATATTTCTGGACGATTCACAAATCCAGAGCTTGAGCTTTCCAGGTGTTCCGCCAAACGTGACAAATCTGGTGACCCAGTATGGCTCCATCCTGGCCAAACAAAGTCTGGAGCGCACGCCGATTTATAACTTCAAAAATGCGCAGAGTGGCAAGCTGGCCTCCATGAGCATTGCCAGTGTGCAGGTGCTCAATGGCAAATTGCGCGTGTTGATTGACCCCACGATGCAGCAAACGCCCAAGGCAGCGCCATGACCTTCGCGGCAGACGACATGTGGCCTTACCCGCGCTGGGTAGCGCACCGCGGCGCGGGAAAGCTGGCGCCTGAAAATACGCTGGCTGCATTCAAGCTGGGGGCCAGTTACGGCTTCCGCATGTTTGAATGCGACGTGAAACTGAGCAACGATGGCGTGCCATTTTTACTGCATGACGACACGTTGGAGCGCACCACCAATGGCAGTGGAATTGCTGGCTTGCAGTCTTGGCAAGAATTGCAAAAACTGGATGCAGGCAGCTGGCAATCAAGCGCCTATGCAGCTGAACCCATCCCCAGCCTGGACACCATTGCCGCTTATTGCATCGCCAACGGGTTTGACTTGAACATTGAAATCAAACCCACCACTGGCACTGACCAGCGCACAGGCAAGGTCGTTGCAGAACATGCCGCGCGCCTGTGGCGAAATGAGCGACGCAAGCCACTGCTCACGTCCTTCAAACCAGATGCGTTGCAAGCAGCGCTAGATGCTGCTCCCGGTCTACCGCGTGGATTGCTGCTGCACGAGCTGTGGACAGGCTGGCTTGAGACCGGCCTCATGCTGGGTTGCCAGGCGATCATTTGCAACCACAAACTGTGGGACACCTCCAGCGTCACGCAGGCCAAAAGCGCCGGGTTCAAAACTTTGAGCTACACCGTCAATGATGTAGAGCAGGTACAGCGTTTGTCAGCCCTCAAGACGGATGGGCTCATCACAGACCGGGTTGATGTGTTCTGCCCCGATACTTGACCAAGCAATTGAAATTTCTTTGAAAGCTAGACGCCAGGCTTGGTTGTTTGGGTCAAGCGCCACAGCGCAAACCCGCTGCAAATCCACTGACCGAAATACATCGCACTGCCCAAGCCGTGCAGAAGCTTCAAATTACCACCATCAGCCCGGGCGCTGACGATGCGGGGTGACAAGCCAAATTCGACCAACACTGCAAGCAGCAAACCAGCCACTATAAATTTAATAGCTGTTTGCGACCTATTATCGGCTGCTACAGCGTCTTTTTGATTAAAAATAAGGAGCAGAAACATGCTGCAGGCTATGCTGAGCCATGTCTGTGCTGTAAAAAGCCTGGCAGCCATTTGCCCAGCTGCGGCTGGGCTGGGCAGGTTTACAAACAACAGGGGCACGATGATAAAACCCAGCGCCGTGAGGCTGCCCCACCACAGCGCCGCCACCATCAAACCAAAGCGGTAGCGCATCAAAATATCTTTAGATGTACATCACGGCGATGATTTCATAGCGTTTCAGGCCGCCTGGTGCCTGAAACTCGACGGAGTCGCCTTCGTCCTTGCCAATCAATGCTCTTGCAATGGGCGAGCTGATGTTGACACGGCCAAACTTGATGTCGGCTTCATCCTCTCCCACAATCTGGTAAGTCACTTTGGTGCCAGAGTCTTCGTCTTCCAGTTCAATGGTGGAGCCAAAAACCACCTTGCCACCGGCATCGATTTCTGATGGATCGATGATTTGCGCAATAGACAGCTTGCCTTCCACTTCCTGTATGCGACCTTCCACAAAACCCTGGCGATCCTTGGCGGCTTCGTACTCGGCGTTTTCACTGAGATCACCCTGCGCACGTGCTTCAGAAATGGCATTGATCACCCACGGGCGGTCGACAGTTTTCAGCTGATGCAGCTCGGCCTTCAGTTTTTCAGCGCCGATTTTGGTGATGGGAATGGTGGCCATGGTGTGTTTTAAAAATGCAAAACGCCTGACAACATGACAGGCGTATTCTTCAATTATGCAGTGAACCAGACAAGTTTTAAAAACGTTGTTTGTAAGAATCCGATAAGGTTAGCGACAATCTTTACACCTACAAACATTTTCACGCGATAGAAAGTGGAAACAGGGAAGCAAGCAAATAAACAAATGATTTTCAAGATTTTAAAGAAAGTCGTCGACGGTGAAAAAACCATGTCAGCCCGTGTCGGGGGCAAAGGCTCGAAACGCAATGTTTCCGATCAAAAAGTCCCGACCGATACTGCCCACAAATATTTCGCTTCCACACAAGACCGATCGCTTGAACACGAAAGTATGCTCAGCAACAGTCAGCAATGGGCAAATCAGGATTCTTGCGATTTACTTTCAGCACAACAAATCCCGTCGGGGCGGCCAAAAAAAGCAAAAAAACCACCAGCGTTGGCAGAAAGAATCAACCTTCCGTGGAATGACATCACCCACATGTTGGGGTATGAAAGCACCACCGCTCTCGGCAAAAGTATTGCGCAACTCAAGCAGATCAGTCAAGACAACGCCAGCATTGCTGTCCAGATCTCAGCAGTGATTGAGCAGCTTGAACAGGCCCGGCGGACTGCCCTGATCACCCTTCAGCTTGTGCAGTCAAGAACCATTGCCGAGCATGAAACCGGCTATGTTTCGCTGCGCCAGGTGGTGCTCGAAGTGATTGCGCAACGGACCAAGTGGCTTGAAAAGCGCCAAATCAAAATCAGTGTGGGCCCACTGGATGCCCGGCTGGTTGCCAACATCACTGCACTGTTTTTATTGATTGACGAGCTGGTCTCATGGGCGGCCAAGCTGGCGCCGGAGGTAGTGGTGGCCATCAACACAACCAAACTCAATCGTGCTGGCATCCAGTTGCTGGTTTATGCCAAATTCGGGCACAACCATGTGGGCGATGCTGAATGGACCAATGTTGGTTGGTACTTGTGGCACAAACTGGCAACTGCTGTTGGGGGCTCTGCCGAGTTAAATGTGATGGACGAAGCATTGTGCGTATCAGTGACGTTTACCCCTGCGGCTGCGCCAGGACAAGCTGACAACACGCCTGAAAAAGCCTTGCGCAATCCAATGTCCCTGCAGCGTGAATCAACCCAGCGGTTCAGGCAGGATGCACAGCCAGTGTCAGCAATTGCAGTGCAATCGCTTGCAGACAAATCACGGTTTAATATGTTCTCAGGTCATGGGCCTTCAGGACAAGCCAGCGTGCGCGAGCTGTCACACGCCCGCGATATTGCTGAAATTGTCAAGGGCTGTCATGTCATTGTGATTGTTTCAGAGCTGAAGGTAAGAAACGCGGTGGTCAGCGCTGTTGCCAGTCTGGGGCTTCACATCCAGGTGGTTGCAAACGTCCGTGGAGCAATGGTTTTTGCAGAGCGGGCCCAGGTGCCACATGCCGTCATATTCAGCAGCAAAATACAGGCCGGCGAGATGCTTCAGTTGCGCCATGACTGGGCCAGTATGCGCAAGACGGCCTACCTCGAACTCTGCGACGCAGAAGATGCGCAGACAACAAGCGCTGATGCTGCAGGTTTTCATTTCACATCCGTAGGCAGCATGTCAACTGCGCATGTTGTGATTGACGCGATTCCTGAGTCCCTTGCACCTGCGCTGGTGTTTGAGCTTTGCAAAGTCCTGTGATAAGTAGTGTGAGATTCATCACCCATACCACCACACGCGAGTGACCCAAAAACACAACGCGGCAAAGATACAAAACGTATTTACAACTGCTGATGCATTTCCTGAACAGAAATAATGCTCAGGTCATTCATGTATTTCATGCCCTCAACGGCAGCTTCCGCGCCGGCAATGGTGGTGAAAGTCGTGACTCTGGCCAGCAGGGACGACGTTCGAATCTGCCTTGAATCTGCAATGGCGTTGCGCCGTTCTTCAACCGTATTGATCACCAGCGCAATCTCGTTGTTTTTGATCATGTCAACAACGTGCGGGCGGCCTTCTGTGACCTTGCTGACAATGCCGCAGGCAATGCCCGCAGCGGAGATGGCAGCGGCGGTACCCTTTGTGGCCACGATGTCAAACTTCATAGCAGCCAGCGCCCGTGCTACTTCTACTGCACGCGGTTTATCATTGTTTTTGACAGTCAAAAACACCCGCCCAGACGTTGGCAGCTTTGTGCCTGCACCCAGTTGCGACTTGACAAACGCTTCGCCAAAGGTTTTGCCAACGCCCATGACCTCGCCAGTTGACTTCATCTCTGGCCCTAAAATCGTGTCAACGCCCGGGAATTTGACAAACGGGAACACGGCTTCTTTGACGCTGAAATACGGAGGTGTGACTTCTTTGCTTTCCCCGTCAACAATTAAGCCCTGCGATGCCAATGACTGGCCCACCATGCAGCGCGCAGCGACCTTGGCCAGCTGGATGCCGGTTGCCTTGCTGACAAATGGCACGGTGCGTGAGGCGCGTGGGTTGACTTCAAGCACGTAAATCACGTCTTTGCCGTCGACATGCTGAATCGCAAACTGCACGTTCATCAAGCCAACCACCTCAAGAGCAGCTGCCATGGCAGAGGTTTGCCGTTTGATTTCCTTGATGGTCTCGGCACTCAATGAATACGGCGGCAGCGAGCAGGCAGAGTCTCCGCTGTGTACGCCGGCTTGCTCAATGTGCTCCATCACGCCGCCAATAAACGTCGCGCCCGTGTCGTCACGAATGCAGTCGACATCGCATTCAATGGCATCGTTTAAAAAGCGGTCGAGCAGCACAGGCGAGTCATGGCTGACCTTCACGGCTTCGCGCATGTAGCGTTCCAGATCCCGCTGCTCGTGAACGATCTCCATCGCGCGGCCGCCCAGCACGTAGCTGGGACGCACCACCAGTGGGTAGCCGAGCGCAAGAGCTTTTTCAAGTGCCTCCGCCTCAGTACGTGCTGTGGCATTCGGTGGCTGCTTCAAAGTCAATTTGCGCAGCAATGCCGAGAACCGCTCCCGGTCTTCAGCTGCATCAATCATGTCAGGTGATGTGCCGATGATGGGCACGCCATTGGCTTCCAGGTCGAGCGCTAGCTTGAGTGGTGTTTGACCGCCGTACTGCACGATCACACCAAACGGCTTTTCCTTGTCAACAATTTCCAGCACGTCCTCCAGCGTCAGCGGCTCAAAGTACAGACGGTCTGAGGTGTCGTAGTCGGTCGATACAGTTTCAGGGTTGCAGTTAACCATGATGGTCTCGTAACCGTCTTCGCGCAGGGCCAGTGCGGCATGCACGCAGCAGTAATCAAACTCAATGCCCTGGCCAATGCGGTTAGGCCCACCGCCCAGCACCATGATTTTTTTCTTGTCTGTGGGTTCGGCTTCGCACTCAGAGCCTTCAGCCTCGTAAGTTGAATACAGATAAGCCGTGTTGGTAGCAAACTCTGCTGCGCAGGTGTCTACCCGCTTGTAGACAGGCCTGACGCCCAGCGCTCTGCGCCGTTCACGAATAGCGGTGTCAGTCGTTTTCAGCTGCCTGGCCAGACGGCGGTCTGAAAAGCCCTTTTGTTTAAGAACGCGCAGCGTTGCAGCGTCAATCTTGTCAAGCGACGTTGTTTCCAGCTCCAGTTCAATTTTCACGATCTGCTCGATCTGCACCAAAAACCAGGGATCAATCTTGGTCAATGCAAAAACTTCGTCCACGCTCATGCCCATGGCAAATGCGTCGCCCACGTACCAGATGCGGTCCGGGCCAGGTGCGCCCAATTCTTTTTCCAGCACTTCACGGTCCTGGGTTTTTTCGTTCATGCCGTCAACGCCAACTTCCAGTCCGCGAAGCGCTTTTTGAAACGATTCCTGGAACGTGCGACCCATGGCCATCACTTCTCCAACCGACTTCATTTGTGTGGTCAATCGCGAGTCTGCTGTGGGGAATTTCTCAAATGCAAAGCGCGGAATTTTCGTGACGACATAGTCGATGCTGGGTTCAAACGATGCAGGCGTTGAGCCGCCCGTGATCTCGTTGCGCAGCTCATCGAGCGTGTAGCCAATCGCAAGCTTGGCCGCGACCTTGGCGATTGGGAAACCTGTGGCCTTAGACGCCAGCGCGGAGGATCGCGAGACACGCGGATTCATCTCAATGACCACCATCCGGCCATCATCCGGGTTGATGGAAAACTGCACATTCGAGCCGCCCGTCTCGACACCAATCTCACGCAAAATCGCCAGCGATGCATTGCGCATGATCTGGTATTCCTTGTCGGTTAGCGTTTGCGCTGGGGCGACCGTGATCGAGTCACCGGTGTGCACGCCCATGGGATCCAGATTTTCAATCGAGCACACGATGATGCAGTTGTCTGCCGTGTCGCGCACAACCTCCATCTCGTACTCTTTCCAGCCCAGCAACGACTCTTCAATCAGCAGCTCGCTGGTCGGTGATGCCTCCAGCCCGCGTTTGCAGATCACTTCAAACTCTTCAGCGTTGTAGGCTATGCCGCCGCCGGTGCCGCCCAGTGTGAAACTGGGGCGAATGACCGTCGGGAAACCCAGTGTTTTTTGAACTGCCCAAGCTTCATCCAGCGAATGGGCAATGCCAGACCGGGCCGAGCCCAGACCAATTTTGGTCATCGCATCCTTGAACTTCAAGCGATCCTCGGCTTTGTCAATGGCTTCGGGTTTTGCGCCAATCAGTTCCACGGGATTGCCCGTTCCACCACCCGTGTATTTTTCCAGCACGCCGTTGTGCCACAAATCCAGAGCGCAATTGAGCGCAGTTTGCCCACCCATGGTTGGCAAAATCGCATCGGGCTTTTCCTTGGCGATAATTTTTTCAACGGTTTGCCAGGTGATTGGCTCAATGTAGGTCACGTCCGCCGTCGCCGGGTCAGTCATGATGGTAGCGGGGTTGCTGTTGATCAAAATGACCTTGTAGCCCTCTTCCCGCAGCGCCTTGCAGGCCTGCACGCCGGAATAGTCAAACTCGCATGCCTGGCCAATGATGATCGGGCCTGCGCCAATGATAAGAACGGATTTGATGTCGGTGCGTTTAGGCATTTTTGCTCCCGTAGGACCGCTCCAAGGGAGCAAAAGCCCCCTCGGGGGGCAGTGAATCGGCATTGCCGTGGACGTGGGGGCTCATTTGTCCTGCCCCATCAATGCTGTGAAGCGGTCAAACAGATACGAAATATCATGCGGCCCAGGCGATGCCTCCGGGTGACCCTGAAAGCAAAAAGCCGGCTTGTCCGCCCAAGCCAGGCCTTGCAGTGTGTCGTCAAACAAACTGATGTGGGTTGCACGCAGATGCGCTGGCAGGCTGGACAGGTCCACCGAAAACCCATGGTTTTGGCTGGTGATGCTGACGCGCCCGGTGTCAAGGTCTTTGACAGGGTGGTTTGCGCCGTGGTGGCTTTGCTGCATCTTGTAGGTTTTGGCGCCTGCAGCCAGAGCCATGATCTGGTGGCCCAGACAAATGCCGAACGTGGGGATACCGCTGTCGATCAGCTCACGTGCGGCTTCAATGGCGTAATCGCACGGCTCTGGATCGCCGGGGCCGTTGGACAGAAAAACGCCATCGGGTTTGAGTTTCAACACCTCCTGGGCCGATGTTTGGGCAGGCACTACCGTGATGCGCGCGCCCCGCTGGGCCAGCATGCGCAAAATGTTTTTCTTGACGCCATAGTCGCAGGCCACCACATGAAATTTAGGGTCCGTTTGCACCCCATAACCTGTTCCCAATTGCCACTCGGTCTGCGTCCATTCGTAAGCCTTGTCAACCGACACAACTTTGGCAAGATCAAGGCCTGCCATGTTGGGCGCAGCTTTCGCCAGCGCAATCGCTTTGGCGATGGCAGTCGACGAAGCAACTTCACCAACAGGCAAAGCCATGATGCAGCCGTTTTGGGCACCTCGGGTGCGTAAATGGCGGGTCAATTGGCGCGTGTCAATGTTGGCAATGGCAACCGTGCCTTCGTTGACCAGGTACTCGGACAGCGTCATTGACGCGCGAAAGTTGGATGCCAGCAAAGGCAGGTCTTTGATGATCAGGCCAGCGGCGTAAATTCTGGACGCCTCCACATCTTCATGGCTGACGCCGTAATTGCCGATGTGCGGGTAAGTCAGAGTGACCAGTTGCTGGCAATAACTCGGGTCGGTCAGAATTTCTTGATAACCCGACATGGCGGTGTTGAAAACCACCTCGCCAACCGTGTGGCCGGCAGCGCCAATTGAATTGCCAATGAAAACTGTCCCGTCGGCCAGCGCCAAAATGGCTTGAGGATTTGTAAGGGACGATCCCTGTAAGGACAAAAGCAAGGGGCCTCCTGAGAGCTGTCGGTCGATGACGGCCTGCCCAAACGTGTGTTCGTCGTTGACGGGTACGCTGCTTTTTTAAGGGATTCTGCGTTGTGTCGCTTGGGGCTGGCCGGGTTTAGAAAAGCCCTTGATTATAGCCTTTGCCCATTGGTTAGGCTGTTTTGTGCAGAAGAGAAATGCAGGCAAATCGCTGCTGCAGCGGCCACATTGAGCGACTCTTCACCGCCCGGCTGCGCAATGCGTACTTTGATGGTTGCCTGCTTCATCAACAGCTCACTGACGCCCTGACCTTCGTGGCCCATAACCCAGGCGCAGGGTGTGGGCAGCCTGGCCTGACCCAAAAAATCCCCCTCATGCGAGCTGGTGACAACCAGGGGTACGCCAAGCGTGGTCAAAGCTTGTATGTCAGTGCCTTCAATCAACTTCAAACCAAAATGCGCACCCATGCCCGATCGCAATACCTTGGGTGACCACAGGGCAGCGGAGCCCTTGAGCGCAATCACCTGGCCAAAGCCAAATGCAGCGGCACTGCGCAAAATTGAGCCCACATTGCCGGCATCCTGAACGCGGTCGAGGATGACGCTGGACACCAGCGGTGACAACGGTAATTCAGCTGGCAAATCCATCACAAAGCCCATGCCACCAGGTGACTCAAGCGAGCTGATCTGGGCGAACAGCGCATCTGGAACTACTATGTTTTTAATAGCTGCTTGCGCATACATTGATTGGGCTAGCGGCCAATAAGACTCAGAAACAAGACTAAAAACAGGCTTGACGCCGCGCAGCAGCGCTGCACGGCACAAATGGTCACCCTCCAGCCACACCCTGCCCTGTTTGCGGTAAGCAGTGTTGTCAGTGCCAAGCTTGCGTAACTCCTTGATCAGTGGATTGCTGCTGGAGGTGATGCGCTCGGGTGCCTGCGTCATAACAGCACCGCTGCCACCGGTGCAAATGATTTGCGGTGTTGCGGACAAGCCCCATGCGCCTGCAGTGCCAGCAGGTGGGCTGTGGTGCCATAACCTTTGTGTCCGGCAAAGCCGTATTGGGGAAAGACAAGGTCATACTTGGCGCACCAGCGGTCTCGCGTGACTTTTGCCAATATGGATGCTGCCGAAATTGCCGGTACTTTTGTATCGCCTTTGACAATGGCCTCTGCAAGAATATTCAGCATGGGTAGCCGATTGCCATCGATCAGCGCCTTGTGCGGCTTAAGCCGCAAACCTTCAACCGCGCGCTTCATGGCCAACATCGTGGCCTGCAAGATGTTCAATTCATTGATTTCTTCCACCGTGGCCATCGCAATAGAAAAACACAGCGCCCTGGCGTGAATTTCATCGTACAACCTGTCGCGTTGCAAAGCTGTGAGTTTTTTGGAATCAGCCAGTCCTTTGATGGGATTGAGTTCGTCCAGAATCACTGCGGCCGCCACAACAGGGCCCATCAGTGGGCCGCGCCCAGCTTCGTCCACGCCTGCCACCAGGCCAGGTGTGTCCCACAGCAAAGCGGCCTGCTCAGCTTTCAAGAATTTTTTTGATTGCATCGGTGGCCAGTTTTGGGGTGTCCCGCTGCAGCTCAGCGTGCAGGCGGGTAAAACGTTGTTCCAGGGCTTGTATTTTGGCAGGCTCATTCGCCTGGGTATTCACCCACTTCAAAACAGCATCAGCCAGGGCTTCAGGCGTTGCAGCACCCTGCAGCAGCTCGGGCACCACAAACTCTTCACACAAAATATTTGGCAAACCCACCCAGGGCTGCAGTTTTTTGCGCTGCATGATGCGCCAGGACAGCCAGTTCATGTTGTAGGCAATCACCATCGGGCGCTTGAACAGCGCTGCCTCCAGCGTGGCAGTGCCACTGGCGATCAATGTGACATCACAGGCGGCAAGTGCGGTGTGCGACTGGCCTGTGAAGATTTGCAGGTTTTGCACGCCGACCTGACTGGCAATGCTTTTAATTTCGGGCTGCAACGCGGGAATTGCAGGTACTATAAATTTAATAGCTGGTCGCGCCCTATTTATATGCGCTGCAGCTTTAAAAAACCTATGGGCGAGGTATTGAACTTCGGACTTTCGACTGCCCGGCAGGATGGCAACAACAGTATCTGCTTCGCTCAGGCCCAAGCTGGCACGGGCAGCACGCCGGTCTGGCTGAATTGGGATGACATTGGCCAGCGGATGGCCAACGTAGGTGGCAGCGATGCCGTGCTGTGCCAGCAAAGCGACTTCAAACGGGAAAATGCAGAGCATATGGTCAACGCTGCGGCGGATTTTTTCAACACGGTCTGCCCGCCAGGCCCAAATGGACGGGCTGACAAAATGCACGGTCTTGATGCCTTTGGCTTTGAGTGCCGCTTCCAGGTCAAGGTTGAAGTCTGGCGCATCCACACCAATGAAAATATCGGGCGGAGAGTTCAGCAGGCGGGTTTTGACTTGCTCGCGAATTCCGACAATTTCGCGGTAATGGCGCAGCACCTCGACGTAGCCGCGCACGGCCAGTTTGTCACTGGGCCACCAGGCGTCAAAACCCTTTTTCGCCATCTGTGGCCCACCGATGCCGAAGGCTTGCAAGCCGGGCCAACGGGTTTTCAAACCATCGAGCAAAAGCCCCGCCAACAAATCGCCAGAAGTCTCGCCCGCAACCATCGCCACTGTGGGCGCTTTCTGCATCGGGTGCTACCGGACGATGCCGCGCTGCGGCGATGTGTGCTCTAAAAATGCAAGCATCATGCGTACGTCTGGCGCCGAGTCGGGATGGCTGCCGGTCAAACCAGCAATTTGCAGTCGAGCTGCTTCAAGCGTCAAATGATCACGGTACATCGCTTTGTGCATGGCTTTGACGGCGGCAATCCGTTCAGCAGAAAACCCGCGCCGACGCAGCCCTTCAAAATTCATAGTGCGTGCCTCGGCAGGCTGACCCTGCGACATCACAAACGGCGGCAAGTCAGCCAACAACAGCGAGCACATCGCCGTCATGCTGTGCGCGCCCAATCGCACAAACTGGTGCACTACGGTAAAGCCACCCAGAATCACCCAGTCACCCACATGCACATGGCCTGCAAGCTGGGAATTGTTGGCAAAAATCGTGTGGCCTCCTACCTGGCAGTCGTGTGCCAGATGCACATAGGCCATGAACCAGTTGTCATCGCCCACTCGCGTGACGCCCACATCACCCGGTGAGCCGATATTGAAGGTACAAAACTCGCGGATGGTGTTGCGGTTGCCAATGACCAGCTCGCAGGGCTCGCCAGCATATTTTTTGTCCTGCGGTATCGCGCCAAGTGAATTGAATTGAAAAATCCGGTTGTCAGCGCCGATGGTGGTGTGACCTTCAATCACGCAGTGCGCGCCGATGGTGGTGTTGGCACCGATGCTGACATGGGGTCCAACGATGGTGTAAGGCCCAATGCTGGCTGTGCTGTCTATTCTGGCCTGCGGATCAACAATTGCTGTCGCATGAATACCCATGTTCACAACCTCTTAAGCAATGGACCGCATGGTGCACATCAACTCGGCCTCACAGGCCACAACTTCACCGACGCGCGCAGTGCCCTTGAATTTAAATACGCCAGCCTTCATGCGCTCAAGTGTCACGTCCATGATGAGCTGGTCACCCGGCTCAACCGGGCGCTTGAATCGGGCGCCATCAATGCCCGCAAAGTAGTACACAGTTTTGTCATCAGGTGCCTGGCCCAGCATGTCAAACGCCAGCAGCGCTGCGGCTTGCGCCATGGCTTCCAGCATCAGCACACCTGGCATGACCGGCCGGTGCGGGAAATGCCCCATGAAAAAAGGCTCATTGATGGTGACATTTTTCAGTGCCTTGATGCGCTTGCCTTTTTCAATTTCCAGCACACGGTCTACCAGCAAAATCGGGTACCGGTGTGGCAGTTGTTTCAGTATCTGGTGGATGTCCATCATGATTTTTCTTCTTTGGATGAGAGGGTTTGCACAAGCTGCTTTTCAACCTGTTTCAAACGGTCGCGCAGGGCATGCAACTGCTTGAGGGTTGCAGCGTTTTTTTCCCAGGCAGTATTGTCGTCGATGGGAAAAAGCCCGGTGTAGTTGCCCGCCTTCAAAATTGAACGGGTCACCACCGAGGCCGCTGAAATATGCACATGATCGGCCAGTGTCAAATGACCCAATACCACCGCACCACCGCCAATCGTGCAATGCGCTCCAATGTTGGCACTGCCTGCAACGCCAACGCAACCGGCCAGTGCTGAATGCGCACCAATGCGAACGTTGTGGCCAATCTGGATCAGGTTGTCGAGCTTGACGCCATCTTCAATCACAGTGTCTTGCAGTGCGCCCCGGTCCACACAGGTGTTGGCGCCAATTTCGACGTCGTTGCCAATGCGCACACCGCCCAATTGTTCAATTTTTACCCAGCGTCCGTCATGTGGCGCAAAGCCAAAACCGTCTGCACCAATCACCACACCGGAGTGAACAACGCAGCCCTCGCCCATTGAGCAGCCATCACCCACTGTGACACGTGCCGCCAGGCGAGAGTAGGCACCGACAGAAGCGTTTTCACCGATAACACAATGCGCTCCGACATTCACCCCATCAGCAATGACTGCATTTGGCCCAATGCAGGTAAAAGCACCTACGGACACATCCGCGCCGATTTTCGATGAGGGATCAATACAAGCCGTGGCGTGAATGGACGAAGCCTGGCCAGATTGCTGAAGCTTTTTCCAGATTTGCGTGACGCGTGCAAAATAATGGTACGGGTCATCAACAACAATGCATGTGCCCCGCTGGACTGCAAGCTGCTCAGCCTGGCGTCCGACAACCACACAGCCAGCTTTGGAAGCTGCCAGGTTTTGTGAGTACTTTGGGTGGCTCAGAAAGCTGAGGGTCTGGGGGCCCGCACCTTCCAGTGGTGCCAGGTCATGAATCAAAACATCGGCATTGCCAACAAGTCTGGCAGCCGGAAATTCAGCAGCCAGAATTTCGAACAAATCCAAAAGCTTGATGGTCATGCAAATTCACCATCATCCGGCATGCGCGCCGTCCAAACCCTGTTGGTTACTTGCCGCCTGCTGCATTCAGTGATTTGAGCACTTTGTCAGTGATGTCGTGCTTGGGATTGACGTAAACAGCTTCCTGCACAATCAGGTCGTATTTTTCGGCTTCTGCCAAAGATTTCACCACCTTGTTGGCGCGCTCAATCACTGTCTGCAATTCTTCATTTTTGCGCGTGTTCAGGTCTTCCTGAAACTCCCGGCGTTTGCGCTGGAAATCGCGGTCCTGGTCCACCAGCTGCTTTTGCCTTGTGTTGCGTTGGCTTTCAGACAAGGTTGGAGATTCACGCTCAAATTTATCTGACGCTGTTTTCAACTGCGCAGCGACATCGTTCAATTCTTTTTCGCGCTTGCCAAACTCCTGCTCGAGTTTGGTCTGGGCTGATTTTGCAGAATTAGCTTCGCGAAAAATGCGGTCAAGATTGACAATGCCAACTTTGAACTCCTGAGCACTGGCTGCAGCACCAGCCAGCGAAATAAGGCCGATCAAAAAGAGTTTGCGTGACATATTCATCATTAAAAAGAGGTTCCGATTTGAAACTGGAAGCGTTCTATTCTATCGCCTACTTTTTTGCGAATTGGGTTGGCAAATGCAAAACGCAATGGCCCAATCGGCGATATCCAGCTGAGACCAACACCAAAAGACGAGCGCAACTCGTTTAATCTGTAAGCGTCGTTTTCGCCAAAAACATTTCCGGCATCCACAAACCCGAACACACGCAAAGTCCGGTCATTGCCAGTGCCCGGGAAGGGGGCAACCAGCTCACCGTTCAAAGTAATCTTTTTGGGGCCGCCAAGCGCAAGATTGGCTGCATCTCGCGGACCCAGGGATCCTTGCTGGAAACCACGCACTGAACCCAAACCGCCAGACGCTGAATTCTTGAACACCGGAAACGGCCTGTTGCTCAGCCCCCGGCCCCATCCAAATTCTGCATTCAAGGCTACCGTGAATTGCTTGTTCAATGGCGTGTACTGCTGTATTTGATAACTACCGCGAATAAACCGGGCGTCTCCGGCAACCCCCCACTCGCCAAAAACACGCTGGTAGCGACCTTGGGTCGGCACCAGTGCACTGTCGCGGTTGTCCCGTGTCCAGCCAACTGTCAACGGTATGGAGCTGCTGGTGTAGCCAAACAAATTGGCATAGTTCTGATAGGTCAGCGGCAAAGGATTGAAGCCGGGTCGAATGGTGAGGCGTTCGTAGCCTGCACCAAAAAAGACGGTATCGAGCTCTGTGAACGGAACGCCAAAACGAATAGTGCTGCCAGTCGTTTTCAGCCCGTAGTCACCACCCTGGCCATCCAGGGGTCGGCTGGACCGGTGGTAAAGATCAAAGGATCTGGAAATGCCATCCGGCGTGAAATACGGGTTGACAGTGGTCAATACAACCTGGCGGTTGATTTTGCTGGTGTTGACATCGATGCCCAGGTAATTGCCCGAACCAAATACATTTTCCTGCTTGATGCCCAGGTTGAGCGCAAGCTTGTCACTGCTGGAAAATCCAGCACCGATTTGCAAATTGCCCGTTGGTTTTTCCACCACACCGATGGACAGGTCAACCTGGTCCGTGGTGCCTGGAACTTCCTGCGTGTCTATGTTGACTTCGGTAAAAAACCCGAGACGGTCCACGCGTGAGCGGGACAGTTTGATTTTGTCGCCGTCATACCACGACGACTCAAACTGCCTGAACTCACGGCGAACCACTTCATCGCGCGTGCGGGAGTTGCCCGACACATTGATGCGGCGAACATACGCCCGGCGGGACGGCTCACCCTGGAGCACAAATGCCACGCGATTGTTGATGCGGTCAATCTGGGCAACGGCGTCGACTTTTGCAAATGCAAAACCAAAAGTGCCAAAATAATCAGTGAATGCCTTGGTGGTCGCGGCAACTGTATCGGCGTTGTAGGCATCGCCGGGCTTGATGCTGACCAGGGATTTGAATTCCTCTTCCTTGTTCAGGAAGTTGCCTTCAAGCTTGACGCCTGATACCAAAAACCGCTCACCTTCAGTGATGTTGATCGTGATGGCAATGTCCTGCTTGTCGGGCGATATGGCAACCTGGGTAGAGTCAACCTTGAACTCCAGATAACCTCTTGAGAGGTAATAGGACCGCATGGTTTCAGTGTCTGCACTGAGCTTGGCACGGGAATAACGGTTGGCTTTGGTGTACCAGCTCATCCAGCCACCGGTATCCAGGTCAAACAGGCCGCGCAAGGTCGATTCGCTGAAAACCTTGTTCCCGACAATGCGGATTTCCTTGATTTTGGCGGAGTCCCCTTCGGTGACATTGAAGGAAAGATTCACGCGATTGCGTTCAATGGGCGTGACTGTCAGGACGATTTCTGCGCTGTACATGCTGCGGTTGATGTACTGGCGTTTGATTTCCTGCTCAGCCTTGTCTGCCAGTGATTTGTCAAAAGCCTGACCTTCTGACAGTCCAACGTCACGCAACGCTTTTTTCAGCACATCCTTGTCAAACTCTTTCGTGCCAATAAAGTTCACGTCAGCAACTGTTGGCCGCTCTTCAATGATCACCACCAGCACGTCACCGCTGACTTCAAGCCTCACATCCTTGAAAAGGCCGAGAGCAAAAAGCGCACGAATGGCAGCCGCACCCTTGTCGTCGTTGTATGTCTCACCAACCCTGACGGGCAGGGAAGCAAATATGGTTCCCGGCTCGACGCGCTGAAGACCCTCAACCCGGATGTCACGGACAGTGAAGGGGTCAACAGCCCATGCCATTTGGGACGCCAGGATGCCCGCCGCTATGGCACAAACTGTTCGGGTTTTGAATCGGTTGAGTTTTATTTGCATGAACTTCAAGGAATAAACGGTGAATGGACCTGGGAAGATCAGAAATGACCCGGGTTGATGCCCAGATGCACACAACATCTGGAATCAGCCGAAAAGCCGGGTAAGGTCGTTAAACATGGCGATTGACATCATGCCAAGCAATGCAGCGACACCGCCGCGCTGCAAACCCTGCATCCATGCATCAGAGACTGTTTTCCCAGTCGCACCCTCCCAAAGATAATACATCAGGTGCCCCCCGTCCAGGACAGGCAAAGGCAGGAGGTTAAGAACGCCCAGGCTGACACTGATGGCTGCCAAAAAAAGCAGATACGCAGTCACGCCCATGCTGGCAGATTTACCAGCGTAGTCGGCAATGGTGAGGGGCCCGCTCAGGTTTTTCAAAGAGGCTTCGCCAAGCAGCATTTTCCCCATCATTTTTAATGTGAGAACTGACGAGTCGTAGGTGCGCGCCATGCCGCGCCAAAGCCCATCGAACAAGCCATAACGTACAGTGACAAATTCAGGCGCTGCGCCAATAGATGCTTCAATTTTGGCAACCGTGAGCTTGCCATCCGCCGCCAGCTTTGGCATGAGAGGCAAATAAAGTGTTTTTGAATTTCTGCTCACGACCCAGGTTTGAGTCAGAACGACACCAGTGAGTAGAGCAACATTGCCCGAAGCCCGATTGCCTGCGCTGTTGCCAGCACCAGTGCCATTGGCATTGCCCAAACCGACGCTTCCAGCGGACCTGATAAGTTGCCTGAGTTGCTGACCATCAACAATGTCAGTGTTGTCAACACGTTGAACAATGTCTCCCGCCAGTAAACCCGCCTTAAATGCAGGTCCATCGGGTACGACCATGCCAATGACTGGCGGTGTCCAGGGACCTACGATGCCAATCCGCCGGAAAAACTGGCTGTCCACTTCAGCTGCTTCAAAGTTCTGAAATTTCAAATTGACCTCCCGCGTTGACGCATCTTTGGCATCACTTGGGGCGCTGCTGTCATTTTTGCTGACTGCCAGACGTAAATTGCGGCCATTCAGTGCAGCTTGCATCAACTGCCAGCGCAGGTCTTCAAATGACCGGATGTTTTGAATTTCTTCATCGTCAAATCCAAATCCCTGTACCAGTTCATGGCCACGCAAGCCTGCTTTTTCAGCAACAGAGCCTGCCACAGGACTGGCCAGAACCGCTTTGGGTTCTTGCAAACCAATCCAGTTCAATGCACTGTAAAGACAGATTGCCAGCAACAAATTGGCAGCAGGGCCGGCGGCCACCACTGCAGCGCGCGATTTAAGTGGCTGGGTATTGAAGGCCAGGTGCCGCTCGGCTGCGTCGACTGGCGCTTCGCGTTCATCCAGCATTTTGACAAAACCACCCAGGGGCAGCATGCCAATGCAAAATTCAGTCGGTTTGCCTTTCAGGCGCCAGGTGTAAATGGGTTTGCCAAAACCGATGGAAAATTTCAGTACCTTGATACCGCACAGCACTGCCACCTTGTAATGACCATATTCATGGATGGCAATCAACACGGCAAGTGCAAGGACAAAGGCCAATAAAGTCAACATTTCACAACTCCATGGAGCAGACAAAATTCTGTGCGAAAGCCCGGGCTCTTAAATTTAACTCAAGCAGGTCCGACACGTCGTGAACAGCAGGTGCAGCGACAGCTGCCAGTGTTGCAAGATTCACTGCATGAATCTGGTCAAAGCGTATTTTTTTGTCAAGAAATGCTGCCACACCAACCTCGTTGGCTGCATTCAAAATGGCTGGCGTGCCGCGGGGCGCTGCCAGAACATCCCAGGCAAGTTGTAAACCGGGGAAGCGCATCAGGTCCATCTTTTCAAAACTCATGTTGGCAAAAGCCGTGAAATCCAGCGCTTTTGCTCCCGAGGCAATCCTGCCTGGCCAGGCAAGGCCATAAGCAATCGGCACACGCATGTCAGGTGTGCCCAACTGGGCCACCACGGAGGTGTCCAGATATTGCACCATTGAATGAACAATGCTTTGTGGATGTATAACAACTTCTATCTGTGATGGGTGCAAACCAAACAGGAACTTTGCCTCAATGACTTCCAGCGCCTTGTTCATCATGGTTGCAGAATCAACCGAGATTTTTTGCCCCATGGTCCAGTTCGGGTGCGCACACGCTTCTTGCGGTGTTGCGTGCCTGAGAGTCAACAGATCACGCCTGAGAAATGGCCCACCTGAAGCCGTCAAAATGATTTTTTCAATCCGCGCAGACCATGTTGAGGGGTCATCAGGCAGTGACTGAAAAATAGCAGAATGCTCGCTGTCAATGGGCAACAGTTGGGCGCCACCAGACTGTACAGCCTCCATGAAGATCTCTGCGCCAACCACCAGCGCCTCTTTGTTGGCCAAAAGCAGGCGTTTGCCTGTCCGGGCAGCAGCCATGCAGGATGCCAGCCCGGCAGCCCCAACAATAGCAGCCATCACAGTATCAACATCTTCGTGTGATGCTATTATTTCAAGAGCGTCTAGCGCATGTAAAACAACGGTTTTAAGGCTATTTGCCTTTAATTTTTCAGCCAGGTCATGCGCATGCGGTGCGCTGGCCATGACTGCGTATCGCGGTTTGAACTGCACACATTGGGCCAACAGCGCGTCGACGCGGGTGGCAGCGCTCAGTGCAAAAACCTCAAACTTGTCAGGATGCGCAGCAATCACATCCAGCGTGTTGACTCCAACCGATCCCGTCGAGCCCAAAACAGTGACACTGTGTTTTTTTAGGTTCATAAAGGCTATAAATTGACCAGCATCATGGCCAGCGGGACAGCGGGCAGCAGTGCGTCGACCCTGTCCAGCACACCCCCGTGGCCCGGCAGCAATCCGCTCGAGTCTTTCACGCCTGCGCTGCGTTTGACCAGCGACTCCACGAGGTCGCCCACCACGCTCATAGCCGCCAGGAACAACACAGACAGCAGCATGACCCACACGCCATGCCGGCTCCAAAGCTGGGCATACAGACTGCCAGAAAACAAGGAAATGCCCGAACGTTCTGCAAACCCCCAAAACAGTGCTAAAAGTACCACACCAGCCATACCACCCCATACACCTTCCCAGCTTTTGCCAGGACTGATGGCCGGTGCCAATTTTTGCTGCGTGAACTTGCCTCCGAATGCACGCCCTGCTGCATAAGCGGCGATGTCGGCCACCCAAACCAGCAGCAGGACCGAAAGCAAAAAAGAAATGCCCATGATTCGGGCCTGTGCAACGGCCACCCAGGCAAAGCACAATGCAGCAAGACCTCCCGGCAAACGGACCCATTTTGGAATCTTGGGCCACCTTGACACCCCTCCTCGCAGCAGCGCAGCACCCAACAATACCCAGGCGCCGCCAATCAACAGCCACACTTGCCCCAGAGAGCTGTCCAGCAGGCCTGCATACCAGACCAGTCCGCAAAGCAAGGCCGTCGTTAGGCCAAGAAAAATATTGGTGGGCGGACTGCAAACGTTTAACCGGCCCCACTCCCACCCGCCCGCAGCAATCAACACGAGTGCTGCTGCACAAAACGGGTTGGGTGATTTGTAAAACATGGCGGGCAGCAACACACACAACAAAACAACGGCGGTTATCACGCGTTGCCTGAGCATCAGGCGGCTTTCACAACATGGACCTTGGCCATGTGCAATTTCACTTGTGTTTTCACCTGTGCAGAAGTTTGCCCAAACCGCCGTTCCCGTGTTTTAAAAAACACGATGGCCTCGTCCAGCGCCGCGGCATCGAAGTCAGGCCAAAGTTTAGTGGTGAAATAAAACTCGGAATAAGCAGACTGCCACAGCAGGAAATTGCTGATTCGCAGTTCGCCGCCGGTGCGTATCAACAAATCCGGATCCGGGACATGGGCAAGTGCCATGGCACGATCCAAAGCCATTTCCGTGATGGCATGGCCCCTGGCCATCAGCTTTTGTGCAGCCTGGGCAATGTCCCAGCGCCCGCCGTAATTAAAGCAAATGTTGAATATCAATCGCTGGTTTTGCGCTGTGTCCAGCTCTGCTTTTGACAAACCGGCCTGTACTTTGGCTGAAAGTTGCAGCCGGTTGCCGACAAAATGCATGCGCACGCCATTGGCCAGCAGCCTGGGGACTTCCCTTGTCAGTGCCATACCCAGCAACTCCATCAACCCTGACACCTCTTCGGTTGGGCGATTCCAGTTTTCGGATGAAAACGCAAACACTGTCAGGACGGCAACGCCCCGGTCAATGCAAGACTGAACACAGGTACGCAGCGCTTCCACACCCTGCTTGTGACCTGCAATACGCGGCAGATAACGCCCTGTTGCCCAGCGACCATTGCCGTCCATGACAATGGCAACGTGGTGTGGAACTGAGGGGTCTGACATGCGCAGTTTGAGGGTAAGTTCAGTGTCGTACGACTTTAAACCGCCATGATGTCCTGCTCTTTGGATGCCACCAATTTATCGACATCCGCAATGAAACGATCGGTAAATTTTTGCACCTCATCTTGCGAGCGGCGCTCATCGTCTTCGGACGCAAGTTTGTCTTTGACTTGTTTCTTGACGCTGTCGTTGGCATCGCGGCGCAGATTGCGAATCGCTACCTTGGCGTGCTCACCCTCACCCCGCACGACCTTGGTCAGTTCCTTGCGGCGCTCTTCGGTCATGGCAGGCATTGGCACGCGAATCAGATCACCTTGGGCCGCAGGATTCAAACCCAAATCAGAATCACGGATGGCTTTTTCAATTTTTGCGCCCATGCTTTTTTCCCATGGCGAGACGCTGATGGTGCGGGCATCGAGCAGGGACACATTGGCGACCTGGCTGATGGGCACCATGGACCCGTAATAGTCAACATGCACAGTGTCTAGCAAACCCGGGTTGGCACGGCCAGTGCGGATTTTGGTCAAACCGTTTTTAAACGAGTCGATGGACTGCTGCATTTTTTGTTCAGCGGTCGATTTGATCTCAGCGATGCTCATGGTTAAAACTCTCCATTAATCTCTCTGCACGTCAGCGGCAGGAATAAAGCTCTAAAAAGCCGATCAGACATGCACCAGCGTGCCTTCGTCTTCGCCCATCACAACGCGCTTGAGCGCGCCATGTTTGAAAATACTGAAAACCTTGAGCGGCAACTTCTGGTCACGGCATAGCGCAAAGGCAGTCGCGTCCATCACCTCCAGATTCTTGCCCATGGCTTCGTCAAAGGTGATGCTGGTATACCGCGTTGCGTTCGGGTCTTTTTTCGGGTCAGCTGAATACACACCGTCAACTTTGGTGGCCTTCAAAACTATTTCGGCACCAATTTCAGCACCACGCAATGCTGCAGCAGTGTCGGTCGTGAAAAATGGATTGCCTGTACCAGCGGCAAAAATCACCACTTTGCCCTCTTCCAGGTACTGCAATGCTTTTGGCCGCACATAGGGCTCCACGACCCGTTCTATTGCAATGGCTGACATGACACGCGCCGTCAAGCCTGCCTTGTCCATGGTGTCGCCCAGAGCCAGCGCATTCATGACAGTGGCGAGCATGCCCATGTAGTCGGCTGTGGCGCGGTCCATTCCAACCGAGCCGCCCGCCACGCCGCGGAAAATATTGCCACCACCAATGACCACTGCCACCTCAACACCCATGCGGGTAATTTCAGCAATTTCTTCAACCATCCGCACAATGGTCGCGCGGTTGATTCCAAAAGCATCGTCACCCATCAGCGCCTCACCTGACAGTTTTAACAAGATTCGCTTGTAGGCTGGCTTGTATTCTGGCATCTTTGGCGCTTTCTGGAGTTGGGTTGGTGGTAAGTTTAGCGGCCTTCCGGCTAGACGAAGACGCTCAAGCAGACTTTGCAGCTGCGATTTGCGCAGCAACTTCAGCTGCAAAGTCGTCGACTTTTTTCTCAATGCCCTCACCCACCACATACAGGGTGAAGGATTTAACGGCCGTGGCTTTTTCTTTTAGCATTTGCTCAACCGTCTGCTTGTCATTTTTAACAAACGTCTGGTTGTGCAGGCTGACTTCTTTCAGGTACTTTTGCACGCCGCCTTCGATGCGTTTGGCAACAATTTCAGCAGACTGCACAGGCTTGCCCGCAGCGGTGGCCACATTGGCATCTTCAGCGGCTTTGGCTGCAGCCACGGAACGCTCACGCGCCACCAGCTCGGCAGGCACCTGGTCACTTGACAGCGACACGGGTTTCATCGCCGCGACGTGCATGGCAACATCTTTGGCGGCGGCTTCGTCGCCATCAAACTCCACCACCACACCGATGCGGGTGCCGTGCAGGTAAGAAGCCAATTTACCGCTTGCAAAGCGTTGAAAGCGGCGTACCGACATGTTCTCGCCGATTTTGCCAATCAGGCCCTTGCGCACGTCTTCAACTGTTGGGCCAAAGCCGTCAAGCGTCAATGGCATGGTGCCAATGGCCGCGACATCTGCCGGGTTATGTTTGACAATGCCGACGGCTACGGCATCGGTAAATGCCAAGAAGCTGTCGTTCTTGGTCACAAAGTCGGTTTCGCAATTAATCTCAACCAGCGCACCGACACCACCTTCGGTGTGATACGCAATCACGCCTTCGGCCGTGATACGGGAAGCAGCCTTGCCAGCCTTGTTACCCAACTTGACGCGCAGGATTTCTTCGGCTTTCTCGAAGTTGCCTTCCGCCTCAGTCAGGGCTTTTTTGCACTCCATCATGGGAGCATCGGTTTTGGCGCGCAACTCGGCGACCATGCTTGCAGTAATTGCCATTTTCAAATCTCTCGGTTTATCTTTAACTTGTAAAAAAGGGGCTACGCGAGCCCCCCTTGTTTTACGTTAAGCACGTCCAGCGCGTATCACGCAGCCGGGCTTATTTAGGCAGCAGCGACTTCCACAAATTCGTCTTTGCTCTCAGGCTGAACCATTTTGACCACTTCACTGGTCGCGTTGGCGCGGCCTTCAATGATGGCGTCTGCAATGCCGCGTGCGTACAGCGCAACAGCTTTTGACGAGTCATCGTTGCCCGGAATCACGTAATCGATACCAATCGGTGAATGGTTGGAATCCACCACACCAATCAATGGGATACCGAGCTTTTTGGCTTCCAGAATCGCAATTTTGTGGAAACCCACGTCAATCACGAAAATCGCATCCGGCAGAGCTGCCATGTCCTGAATGCCGCCGATGTCTTTTTCAAGCTTTTCGATTTCGCGCTTGAAGGTGAGCTGTTCTTTTTTGCTGATGGTGTCCAGACCAGCTTCTTGCTGGGCTTTCATCTCTTTCAGGCGCTTGATCGATGTTTTGACCGTCTTGAAGTTGGTCAGCATGCCGCCCAGCCAGCGCTGGTCGACAAAAGGAACACCCGCACGCTTGGCTTCCATGGCAACGGTTTCGCGCGCCTGGCGCTTGGTACCCACCATCAAGATGGTGCCGCGGTTAGCCGACAACTGCTTGGCGAACTTCATCGCCTCGTTGTACATCGGCAGCGATTTCTCGAGGTTGATGATATGAATACGGTTGCGATGGCCAAAGATGTACGGCGCCATCTTGGGGTCCCAGAAGCGGGTTTGGTGACCGAAATGGACACCGGCTTCCAGCATTTCGCGCATGGTAGTTGACATAGTAAATACTCCAAAGGTTGTGTCTAAAATCAGCGCTTATCGCCGGGAATTATTTCCCTGCAACACCTTGAATGGCTGATTTGCGATTAGCTTGCAAAATGACACATTCATCATCTGCTAAGCCAATCGATTATAGCACCCCAGAACGGCCCATCCATGACCTCTACCCCCACTCAGCCGACTGACATGCATGCGG
>JANYGP010000017.1 GCA_025362315.1 Polaromonas sp. | reverse complement strand
TGGGCCTGCTGGCAAGCAACCGGGGCCGCTGCTGTGGTGTGTTTTGGCTGGGGCCGGGTTCGCGCTGTAGCTGCTGACCTGCGCCAGCGTGATGCAACTGCCCGGCTGATTTTGGTTCCTGATGTTGGCATGGAGGAACAGGCCCAAGCGATAGCCAGCGAAGTTAACGCCCTTGTCGTGAACATGCCCGATGGCTGGCCACAAAACAGCGATGTGAACGACCTGATGCAGCGTGACGGTGGCGACGTGCTGGCCGAACTGCTGGAGTCTGCCCATAAGCCTGCAAAGCCTGAGCCGCGTTACAAGCTGCTGACAGGTGCTGATTTACGCAACCTGCCCGCGCTGGCCTGGCGCGTCAAAGGTGTATTGCCTGCTGTGGGGCTGGCCGCGCTGTATGGCCCCAGTGCAAGCGGTAAATCATTTCTGGCCTTTGACATGGCCGCATCCATTGCAGAGGGGCAAAGCTGGTTTGATTGCCGCATTGAAGCCGCGCCCGTGGTGTATGCCGCGCTGGAGGGTGAAGCGGGTTTCAAGCTACGCGCCCAAGCATGGGAGGTGAGCCGGGGCCGCGCCCTGCCTGGTGGCCTGCACATGATGATGCAACCGTTCACACTGACAAGCCCGCAAGACGTGCAAGACCTGGCGGCTGTGGTGCCTGCTGGTGCTGTGGTGTTTCTGGACACATTGAACCGGGCTGCGCCTACTGCTGACGAAAACAGTAGCAAAGACATGGGCGAGATTTTGCAGGCAGCCAAGACCCTGCAAGCCATGACCGGGGGGCTGGTGGTGCTGGTGCATCACACGGGAAAAGACGCGACCCGTGGCCTGCGTGGGCATAGTTCGCTGTTCGCTGCAATGGATGCCGCCGTTGAAGTCTCACGCGATGGCGACCGCCGGGAATGGAAGGTTGCCAAAAGTAAAGACGGTGCCGATGGTGACGCGCACCCCTTCAAGCTGCACATTGAAACGCTGGGGGTAGATGAGCATGGTGACCCGGTAACAAGCTGCGTAGTTATGGCAGACCATACCGAGCGCGACGTTAAACGGGTGAAGGTGCCCCAAGGGGGAAACCAGAGCCTTGTTTACAGCGCCATTCGTGGCATGTTCAAAGATGGCATATCGGGCAAGCCTGGAGCCCCGCCCCTGCGCCCCTGCATTGAACTGGAGGCCGCTGTAATCCGTGGGGCTGGTAGTTTGACCTGCGACACCGACAAACGAACATCCCGCACCAGACTGGCAATTACCGGGCTGGTTTCCCGTGGTGTGCTGGGCTTAAATGAGGGGTATTTATGGTTAGTGTGAAACGCCATTTTTCTCCAGAAACGCCATTTATGGAGCCTTATAACGTCATATTCCTCCCCTCCCACTATAGGAGGGGGGGGAGACAGTGGCGAGATTTATGGCGAGGTTGCCATGATTGATTTATTCGGACTGGAGCAAACACCCAAGCGCATACATGACAAGCCTGAAGCTGCTGCACTGCTGGAGGTATTAAAGGCATTGAACACGCATCCCGCCGTGGCCTGGTGCGAACGCATGAACTCAGGGGCTGCCCGCATGGGAGGTAGGTTCGTTCGATTCGGGTTCAAGGGCTGTCCCGATGTTTTGGGACAACTCAGGGATGGCCGCTTGCTGGGTGTGGAAGTCAAAGCCAAGACCGGACGCCTGCGACCTGAGCAAACTATTTTCCTGGAGCGCATCCGTGGGGCTGGTGGCGTGGCATTCGTTGCCCGTGACTTGCGCGACGTGCTGCGAGAACTGAGGCCGCTATGACCGGACAACGGTTTAAAAGCGTCTGGGATGCGCTGCCGCCTGAAGTCAGGCCCATGACCTGCCAGAGCTGCGTTAACCGTTTAGACGTGACGCTATGGGGCTTGTGGCTGGCGACCGGGTGCCGCATGGGGCTGGTTATCCGTGCCAATTGTCAACAACACAAGGGACAAAAATGAACGACCGCGAAATTCTCGCTGCCTGCCTGCGCTGGCATACCCTGCATGTTCACCGCCTTGGAATTGGTGCCGAACAACGTCGGTTTCAAAAAGAGCAAAAAGAGCTTACCGGGTTCGGTGGCTCTGACCTGGAAATTAGCCGCCGTCTTACCGCTGCAAAGCGCGTAGAGCTTGCTGCACTACGAGCCCTGGCCAAAGTTTGCGCGAAACTGCGAGGGAATCAGCAACAGGTAAGCGATGCCGATGTGATAGATGTTCCGGTGCGACTGACCTATGACCGAATCACTGATAAAGCAAAGGAGGTGCAGGCATGACCACACCAAAGAAAAAGCCGCCGGGCCGCTGGAAACCGGGCGAAAGTGGCAACCCAAAAGGGCGTACGCCGGGCACGGGTGAAGTAGCCGCAATTCGCGCCGCCATTGCTGAACGTGTACCCGAACTGCTGGCCGCAATGATGGCCCGCGCTCTGGAAGGCGATGTAGGGGCCGCCCGTCTATTGCTGGAGCGTGCCATTGCCCCGCTCAAGGGCGTAGAACAGGCCGTAACGCTGCAATTGCCCAACGATGGGACGCTGACCGCCAAAGCTGCCGCCGTGCTGAATGCCGCTGCTGCTGGCCAGCTTGCACCTGGCCAGGCCGCGCAACTTATAGCCGCATTAGGTACGTTGGCAAAAATCCATGAGGTTGACGAGCTGGCCGCCCGTATCACTGCACTGGAGGCGCAACGTGGCAACGCTTAACGCTCGACTTGAGACATTGGAGCGCGTCATAAACAGCGCGCCCATGGTGACGCTGCAAGTTGACACTGCACCAACTCCAGAGCAGCAGGCCACGATTGACCGTTGCACCCGCATGGGCCGTCGTCTTATTGTGTTT
>JANYGP010000114.1 GCA_025362315.1 Polaromonas sp. | reverse complement strand
CTGGCCGGACTTGACCTGCCGAACGGCCTCCAGCTTGAATTCCGTCGTGTACTTCCCTCTCGATTGCGTACTTGCCATTTCATAACTCCTGTTTCATTTATACAAGAGCTAAGAACTCCATTTCTCAGGGGCAACCTCAGTGCCTGTTGCTCGCTGACGATCATGACCTGATTCGTTCAGGTATGCGCAGCCAGCTGGAGCCGTTGGGACGCTTTCGTATCCTGGAGGCGTGGGACGCTGCCAGTCTCAGGGAGGTGGTCAGAATCGAGCCGCGCATTGACCTGGCATTGATTGACATCATGATGCCGGGCATGAACGGCTGGCAGGCCATATGCGAATTTTGCGAACAGCATCCCAAATTGCCGGTGCTGATCGTTACAGCCACGGACACCTCGCCCTTTGTTGGCAGATTACAAAACCTTGTCAATGTGCGCGGTCTGATTACCAAGCAGCATTCAGCAAGAGCGCTTCGCACCGTTGTTGACCTGGCGCTGGCCGGCCAGAGCGTGTGGCAAAGCGCTGCACTGATGTTGTCCCCGCAACTCGGGCAGTTTGCAGGGCAGCAGGCAAACAGGCGCGGCGCCATGACAGCTAACTCGCCACCGCCTCAAAGTGGACTTTCGCCGCGTCTGCAGCAGGTCGCCCAGCTAGTTGCAAGCGGCCAGAGCAACGCCGAAGTCGCACGCCATCTGGGCTTGACGGAAGGCACTGTCAAAAATTACCTGAAGGACACTTTCAAATTCCTGGGTGTCAGCAATCGGACCCAGCTGGCGCTGAAGCTGCAACAATTCTCAAGCTGAGAGGCCAACAAGTAGACAAGTAGACAAGTAGACAAGCAGATACGCTGAAAGGTTGAGGGCTGCGTTAACATCCGCGAATCGGTGAGAGCAGGGCTGAGCCGGCAACTCGACCAACACTTACTCCAACATTAATGAGGGAAAAACCATGGGCCTTCTAGACTTTATCCGCGGCGAGCTAATTGAAATTATTGAGTTCAACGACGACTCACGCGACACGCTCAGCTACCGCTGGCCCGACCAGGACCGTGAAATCAAAAACGGTGCGCAGCTGATCGTTCGTGAATCGCAGATGGCGCAGTTCATGTATCTGGGGCAGTATGGTGATGCCTATCAACCGGGCAAGCACACCTTGAGCACCGATAACATTCCGGTGCTGTCAACGCTCAAGGGCTGGAAGTATGGTTTTGAAACACCGTTCAAAGCCGATGTTTTTTATGTCACCACAAGGCTCTTCACGGGCAACAGGTGGGGCACCGCCAACCCGGTGATGATGCGTGATGCAGACTTTGGCATAGTGAGGCTCCGCGCTTTTGGTACATATGACTTTCGCATCATTGAGCCGCAGCGGTTTTTAAAAGAAGTTGCTGGTTCGGACTTTCACTTCCGGCTAGAGGAATTTGCCGACACGATGCGCTCGCGCTTGGTATCGGTGTTTTCTGAGGCACTTGCGCAGGCCAAAGTGCCAGCGCTGGATGTGGCGTCCCGCTATTCAGAGCTGGGTGACGCACTGCTGCCGTTGATCAACCCGGCATTGTCCAGCAAGTATGGTCTGGAGATGACTTCATTTGTGATTGAAAACGTGTCGGTCCCACCCGAGGTGGAAGCGGCGATTGACAAGCGCTCGAGCATGGGCGCGGTGGGTAATTTAAATGACTATGTCAAGTTTCAGATGGCCGAGGGCATGGGCAAGGGAGCGGGCGGCACAGGCGGCACGGCCGCTGAGATGGCAATGGGTTTTGCCATGGCCAATCAGATGATGCAGCAGCCAGGCGGCATGCTGGGCGCCCAGGCCACACCGGCAGCTGCCAGTGCAGTGCAAGGTGCAGCTGGCGCCCCCGCTGCACCAGCTGCATTACAACTGCTCAGCCCGGCACAGGCCGGCGAGCTGCTGGGTGTGAACGAAGCCGATGTTGTGACAGCGCTCGAAGCTGGTGATCTGAAAGGCAAAAAAATCGGCACCACCTGGCGGGTCGGCCGCGCGGCGATTGATGATTTTTTGAAGAGCTGACTTCTTTGCTTTTTTTGTTTGCTTGAGCTGGTCTACGCATGACTGAATTTGTCGCCAAGCACCTGTTCCCGTGCCCGGCCTGTGGCGCCAGTGCCCAGTGGAACGCAAGCAAACGCGCGCTGGTGTGTCCTGCGTGTGGCACCACATCGCCGGTGACGGTCAACCCAGCCGGCACCATCATTGAAGAGCATGACCTCGTGAAGGCGCTGCGTGAGGTGCCCAGCCAGGCACGAGGCTGGCAAACTGACCGCCGCACAGTCAAATGCCAGAGCTGTCAGGCCATCAGTGTCTTTGCGCCGGAGCGGGTAGCGCAGCGCTGCGAATTTTGCGGCTCGCCTTCGCTGCTTCCATACGAAGACATCAAAGCTCCCATCCGGCCTGAGAGTGTGCTGCCCTTTACCGTCTCCACCTCGCAGGTCAGGGACACACTGCGCCAGTGGTATGCCACGCGCTGGTTTGCGCCCAACCTGCTCAAGTCATCGGCCATGACAGACACGCTCAAGGGCATCTACTTGCCATACTGGACCTTTGATGCGCAAACCCATGCCGACTGGACGGCCGAGTCAGGCACTTACTATTACGAGAACGAAAGTTACCGCGACAACAATGGGCAAATGCAAACCCGACAAGTGCAGCGCACCCGCTGGCAAAACGCGGCTGGACAGCTTGACAACTTTTTTGACGATGAACTGGAGCCTGCCAGCTGCGGCGTGCATGCTCAGCTGCTGCGACAGGTGGAGCCATTTGCGACGCAAAATCTGGTGCCTTACGACGCAGGGTATCTGTCAGGCTGGACAGTCGAGCAATACCAGATTGACCTGGTGACTGCAGCGCAGCAGGCTCGACAAGTCATGGATGCCAAATTGAGGCTGCAATGCGCCCAGGCCGTGCCAGGCGACACGCATCGCAACCTGGCAGTTCAAGCCCAGTATTCGGCGCAAACCTTTAAACATATTTTGTTGCCGGTGTGGCTCATCACTTACGATTACCACGGCAAGAGCTATCAGGTGCTGGCCAACGGCGTGAGCGGGCAACTGGCCGGCGAACATCCATTGAGCTGGGCCAAAATTGTTTTTGTTGGCGTGCTGGTTCTGTTGGCAGTGCTGCTGCTGGCGTGGGTCTCACAGCGTTAATTCGCATTTCAGTCCAAACGATTAATGCTATCTTTAGCATAGCGGCCAGCGCACGGAGCAATTGGACTTTGGTATTTTTTCAAAATAATCCTGTATTTTGCGGTTTCACATCCGCATCTGCCATCGGCGGCATGTTGCCGGCCAGTGCAATGAGGTCCTGCTGGCGTGCAGTGCCAGTTTTCGCGAAAATCGAAGACAGCTGACTCCTGACAGTGGGCAACCGCAAGTCAAGGGCCTGCTCAATTTCAGTGGGACTGCGCCCGTGTATCAGAAGCGGCAGCAAGCGCGATTCAGAACGGGTCAACTCAAATGCTTTGACCAGAAAATCAGCAACTGTATTGGGCCGGCGCGCGCTGTCCACAATCAGCAGCAGCACACTGGCGCGTACCTTGTCTGCCAGGCTTGCACCCGGGTTAGCTACCGTCATGGCAATGGCAATGGCCACTGCCTCGCACGGCGCAGCAGTCCCCGAGTGCTTCAGCTTGACTGCGCCGCCCTGGCCCAGCGCCGCAGCATTGACCAGGATTTGCAGCTGCTTGTTGTCAGACTTTTGAAGTGCACCGGCCAAGCCTTTTGTGTCGCCGGCACCCGCAACACTGCTGGACGGCCGCAGCCTTTGCGCCAGTGAATCGGCAGCCGCATTGGCATGGCGTACCCTGCTGGCAGCAACAATGAAAGCCACTCCGAAGTCCATGGAATTGACACTGGTTTGAAAGAAACTCAGCTGCTCTCGCATGGCGCGCCACTGGCAGTCCAGGGTGAAGGCACGGCGCAGGTGCGGGTGCAGCGCGATTAGAACCGCCTTGTCATGATGCGTAAAAGGCGCAGCACCTGGCGGGCGAAAAAAGCTGATGTGTGTTGGTAATACTTCCGCAATCTCTGGCACGCTGCTGTTCATGCCACTACCGTAGGTTTGCCCATCGTCAACCATCACAACCAAAAAATGCTCGACCGGAATGCTTGTTAGAAACTCCCGGTAAAACAAACTTGCATGCAGTTCAGCCTTACTCACCAGATCCGCACCTGTAACCACTACCCCGGTGCGCACCAGGTTTTTGCGGTACCCAGCCTGCAGCCAGAAGTCTTGCTGCCACCCGTGGTCGGAGTAGGCCCGCGCAACGCTTTCCGCATGGTTGAAAGCCGCATAAAAACTCTGGTCCCGCTGGCCCCGCCCAGGCGCGACCTATATGCCAATGGTGGCGTTGACAAGGCCGCACAACTGCGCCATCAACGCGGTCCAATCGCCGGGTTTACCGATTGCTGAGTAAGCGCTGCTGAGGATGTCTGGCGTGACCGAATTCATTCATATGAATATAGCGCGGGCCTAAAAAGTTGTAAAGAATGCCAAGGTCAAGTTAATTTTGTGCCCAACCAGAACAGTATGAACGGGGGACATACGAAAAAAAGTACGCGTGTTTACGACATTGGACAGATACGCCAGCGCGATTTAAGGCGACTGGGTTGACCCTCCCTAAAGTGATCTGGCAAAGCAGGCCCCGTGTCAGCAAACTTGGGTACTTCAAGCTGAAAACTAAAGGACCCACGCCATGATTGATTTTCTTTATGTAAATTGTCGTAGTGACTTGCGCTGGGTTGGGCTGGCGGCTCTGATGTTTTCACTTGCTGCATGTGGCGGTGGTGGCGGCAACGGCTCGCCGAGCGCCGCTGCTCTGATAGCCACAACCCTGGAGCCTGCAGGAGCCGCTTGCCCTTCAGGGGGTACGCGGGTACAGGCAGGCCAGGACACGAACGGCGACGGAGTGCTGCAACCGGCTGAAGTGAGCAATACCAGCTATGTGTGCAACGCGCCGGCCAGCCCTGGCAGTGTTTTGGTGGCTACCAGTGGGCTGGAACCTGGCAAAGCCGTGTCCCTGATTTTCAATAGCGGCGCGCCAGTTCTTATCGCAAGCAACGGCTTTGTCACCTTGTCAAGCGGGTTGGCAGCGGGCACCGCCTTCACCGTGACCATTGCTGCACAGCCTGCCTCTGGGCAAACCTGCAGCCTGAGTGCTCCGACAGGCACTGTAGCCACAGGCGCTGTAGCCACAGTCAGCCTGAGCTGCGCTGACAACCCCAAGTTTGCTTATGTCGCCAATTATTTAAGTAACAACGTCTCGGCTTACAGCATCAATTCGGCCACCGGGTTGCTGACTGCTGTAGCAGGGTCACCTTTTGTAGCTGGCACCAACCCCACTGCTGCTGCGGTCGATCCCAAAGGCAAATTTGTTTACGTGGCCAATGCCAGCAGCAGCAATGTATCGGCCTTCAACATCAACGCAGCCACCGGTGTGCTGACGGCTGTGGCGGGCTCACCGTTTGCGGCGGGCAACGAACCGCGCGCTGTCACGGTGGACCCCGATGGAAAGTTTGCCTATGTGTCAACCTTCAGCGAAATTGCAGCTTTTGCCATCGACCCGGTAACCGGTGCTCTGACATCCGTGGCGAGCAGCCCGTTTGCGGCAACCAGCAACCCAGACCCCCAAGGCATTGCGATTGACCCAAGCGGCAACTTTGCTTTCGTGGCGAACGGCAACAACAACAATCTTCTTAACCTCATCATCAACCAGACAACAGGTGCGCTGACTTTTCCTGCTGGCCCCGTACCCTCAACCACCCTGGCGGGGAGCTATCCGATTTCAACGGTTGTTGATCCCAGTGGCAGGTTTGTTTACGTGGCAAACCTTGCTGCCAACAGCGTGTCCGCTCTGCGCATCAACACCAGCCCAGCCAACGGCGGATTTACAGCACCGCCAGGTGTGCCGGTTGCAGCCGGTACAACGCCTGCAACTGTCACGGTTGAACCTGGCGGCAAGTACGCCTATACGGCAAACCGCGGAAGCAACAACGTCTCGGCTTACAGCATTGACCTTGTCACTGGAGCACTGAAGACGCTGCTCGGCTCGCCTTTTGCAGCGGGCACGTCCCCCAATTCGATAAAGGTCGATTCAAGCGGCAAGTTTGCTTACACAGCAAACGGTACCAGCAACAATGTTTCGGCATTCAACATCAATCCAGGCACCGGGGCGCTGACTGCCGCGGGTACGTTTGCGGCGGGCACCGGCCCCAGCGCTATCGTTATCAGTCAGCGGCCTTGATGCCGGAAGTGTGCATTCGACGATTGAAACCAATGCGCAGATTTACAGGCTCTGCGCGCTAGCGAGTTTATGTAGAGGATTCAAGCAGAGAATTTGCTATATTAAAAGTAGCTTCTGACGCCCGTTTCAATTGGTCTTAAGGCGGATTCTGTTGCGATTTCAGGTTGTTTTCATATTCATAAAGGAGTTTGTTATGAGATGTTTTTTTCAAACCAGAGCCAACACCGCCTGGAGCTGGGTCTGGCCAGTAGCCCTGACATTGGCCGCATCGGCTTGCGGCGGAGGTGGTGACTCAACGCCTGCTGCACCGGCAGGAGCTGCCAACGCGGTGGTGGAGCCATCACCGGCACCGGCACCGGCACCGGCACCGATGCCCGTACCCGTACCCGTACCCGTACCCGTACCCGTACCCGTACCCGTACCCGTACCCGTACCCGTACCCGTACCCGTACCCGTACCCGTACCCGTACCAGCACCAGCACCAGCACCAGCACCGACATTACCCACCGGCAGTATTTCGGCCGCCATCAGCGGGTTGGACGTTGGCAAAACGGTCAGCTTGGTGGTCAATGTCGGCGCACCTGTCAGCTTTTCGGCCAACGGTGTCACTACCTTGGGCGGCGGCTTTGCAGCAGGCAGCGCTTACTCGGTCACCGTGAGCAACCAGCCAGCTCGGCAAACTTGTAGCTTGAACGGCGCCACAGGCTCGGTGGCATCCGGTAGCATAGTGTCTGTTGTGGTGGTGTGCGCCAGCAATCCGATCGTTGCCTACGTGGTGAACCCCAACCTGATTGGCTCGGTATCAAGTTTTCGGCTGAATCCAGACAACGGTGCGCTTACTGCTGTCGGTACGCCGCTTGCCGCAGGCGGAAATCCTTACTCAGCGGTGGTTGACCCAAGCGGCAGGTTTTTGTACGCTGCAAACTTTAACGGTTGTAGTTGCATCTCCACGTACGGCATTGATCCAGCCAGCGGCGCGCTGGCCGATTTGGGTCAATCTAGCTCGGGGGGTGCCAACCCCAGCGCGTTGGCGGTTGATCCAAGCGGCAAGTTTGTCTACGTGAGCAACTTCACCAGTGGCAACCTGTCGGCGTACAGCATCAACCCCGCTTCAGGCAAGCTAGCCGCCGTAGGCGTGCCCATTGCTTCAGGTGCTGGCCCTTACTCAGTAACGGTTGATCCAAGTGGCAAGTTTGTTTACGTGGGTAATCGAACCAGCGACAACATTTCTGCTTTCAGCATCAACCCAGACACCGGCGGGCTTACCGCTGTTGCCGGTTCGCCTTTTGCAGCGGGCAGCACGCCGGTTTTTATCAAGGCAGATCCAAGTGGCAAGTTTGTTTATGGCGTGAACGCAGGCGGGACCATTTCGGCCTACGGAATTAATCCGGCGACTGGCGCACTGACCCCAGCAGTCGCGACTATCGCGGTGGGCGCGTCTTTTAACATTGACTCAAGCGGCAAGTTTTTCTATTCAGCCAATAGATTCAGCAAAACCATTTCGGCCTACAGCATCAATTCGCTCACCGGTGCGTTGACAGCTGTTGGGGCAGCTGTTGCGTCGGGCACCGATCCTGAATCTATCGCGTTCGATCCAAGCGGCAGATTTGTCTACGTGACCAACAACGGCAGCAGCAGCCTTTCGACGTACAGCATCAACCCAGCGACTGGCGCACTTACTACCTTGGGTGCGCCGTTTGCTGTCGGCAGTTTTCCGGGCGTCATTCTCATCAGTCAGAGGCTGTGAATTCTCGGTGACGCGCTTGCTGCTGTGATGCGTGCAAGCATCAAACCCTTTAGGCGCTAGCCTTGCCCATGTTGGCCAATTTTTAACCATCAGAAAACCTATGACCACTTCTAACTTTCAAACCGCTTCACTCGTCGCTAGCGCCTGTATGGCGCTGTGCCTGGCCCTACCCGCCCAAGCGCAAAACATGAAACCCGGCAACTACGAATACACCACCGTCACGGAAATGATGGGCATGTAAATCCCGGTGACCTTCAAGCAGTGCGTCACGCAAAAAGATGTGGACAGCAACAAGGCTTACGCCAATCAACAAGGCGCTGAGGGCTGCACGCCGCCGGAAGTCAAGCGCAGTGGTGGCAACATCACTGTCAAGTTTGCGGTGCAGCAAGCCCAGGATGACAGGCACCGGCACAGGTACCGTCAGTGACACCCAGTTCACCATGAACATGAAGGTCATCCAGCATGAGATGGGCGATGCGTTGCTGACCACGCAACTGACGGCCAAGCGGCTGGGGGACTGTTGATGTTTCGTCAGCGGCTGTTGGCTACGCTGTGGTCAGGGACGCTGTGGGTACTGGCTTTGCCCGCGCTGGCCATTGACACGGTGCCAACCAAAGACCTGGCCGGTTTGCAAGACCTGCCCGGCATCAAGCGCTTTGCCGATTCAGCCCTGGTGTTCAGAAACGATGTGGCTTATGACGAAGTGACTTTTCCGACAGGCAAAGTCACTTACGCGAACGACAAGCTGGTCGCTGGAAAAAGCCTGCTGAAGGCGGGTCAGCGCGCCATGCTGGTGTACGTTACGCCCGCTGGCCGCTCGCCGCTTGAAGTGCTGCGCAATTTCCAGGGCGATTTAAAAAGTGCTGGCTTTGCGCCGGTCTATGAGTGCGAAGGCGAAGCCTGCGGGCAGGCCGATGCCTTCACCAGTGGAAACAACTTTAACTTTGCAAACACCTTGTTCAAAGACGCGGTGTATTCCACCGCGCGCGGCGCTGCCCATGTGTGCGCGGCGGGCGCGCAAATCAATGGCTTGCGTTATGCGCTGGCAGACAACGCGACCACCGGCGAAACCGTGGCAGTGATGACCTGGCGGCCACTCATCAAAGGCTATGCGCTGCCGTGTCCTGACGCCATGGAGATGCACACATCGGTGATGGTGTTCAGGGTGCAGGCCAAGGCGATGGAGCAAAAAATGGCCACGGTCAGCGCCAGCGAAATGACAACGCAGCTCACCGCCAATGGCAAAGTCGCGATTTACGGTATTTTGTTTGACAGTGCCAAGGCCGACGTCAAGCCCGAGTCAAAAGCATCGCTGGACGAAATTGGCAAGCTGATGAAAGCAACACCCGCCCTGAAGCTGCATGTGGTGGGCCACACCGACAACGCAGGCGGGCTGGAGGGCAATTTTGATTTGTCCAAGCGTCGGGCGGGTGCGGTCAAAGACGCCTTGGTCAAGCAATACGGCATCGCTGCTGACAGGCTAACCGCCAACGGCGTGTCGTACTTGGCCCCAGTGTCAACCAACGGTACAGAGGCAGGCCGGGCTAAAAACAGGCGGGTCGAGTTGGTGTTGTTTTAACCTGATCTTTTCAAAAAATATCAAAACAGTAGCTGTTTGCGCCCGTGTTTATTGGTCTGCAGCACCATTTTGTCAAATTTTACCCCTGTGGAGACATCAATATGCATCAATTCAATCCTCCATACCATGCTGCTGCTCTGATGCTGGCCGCGTGTGCGCTGGTCTCTGCGTGCGGTGGTGGGGGCGGTGCGGCTGGCCCAACCGCAGACAACAGTTTTGTGTTGCAGCCTGGCGTTGGCGTGGTGCCGCCCAATCCAGCTAATCCGGCTAATCCGGTAACTCCTGGTGGTCAGTCGCCTGGCGCGGGCTTGGTTGCCGTCACCGAGGGGAGCACGCTGATCAAACCCGTTTTGGAACCCGCTGGCGCAAACTGCGCGGCGGGCGGCACGCGAGTTGACTCTGGCATTGATGAAAATGGCAACGGCCAGCTTGATGCTGCAGAAGTGGCGGCTACTGTGTTTGTGTGCAATGGTGCCCCTGGAGCCAACGGTGCCCCTGGAGTAGCTGGTGCTGTTGGGCCCGCTGGCTCTGTTGGGCCCGATGGACAGACCGGCGCTGCAGGGCCCGCAGGACAGACCGGCGCTGCAGGGCCCGCAGGACAGGCTGGTGCTGTTGGGCCAGTTGGCTCTGTTGGCCCAGCAGGACAGACTGGCGTTGCTGGACCAGCCGGAGCGGCAGGTGGTGCGCAGGGCCCTGCGGGTGCAGCAGGCGCAGCAGGTTTGACAACGCTTTTGCTAACCAGCGCCGAGCCTGCTGGCGCTAATTGCGCGGCAGGCGGTGTCAAATTGCAAGCGGGAACAGATGCTGATCGCAATGGCGTATTGGCAGTTCCGAGCGAGGTCAGTACCACCAGTTTTGTTTGTAACGGCACTAACGCAATCAACGGTGTGGGCGGTGCAGTTAAAAACTGGCAGAACGCAGCGCGAATCGAGTCAGGTACACCGCCAGTCAGCCCAGATGCCAGGCCGCGTGTGGCGTTTGACGGCGCTGGCAACGGCTTGGCGGCCTGGACAACATCGGGCGGCCTGGTGGCCAGCAACTACACCGCAGCAGGTGGTTGGACAGTGCCCGTGGTCGTCGGTGCAGGCGCATTCAAATTTGAATTGGCAGTCAATTCGAGCGGCGGTGCAGTGGCGGCCTGGCTGCAACTGGTGGGTGGCCGGGTTCAGCTGTGGACTAGTCGCCGCGTTGGGGGCACTTGGTCTGCACCCGTGCGGATCAATACAGGTAGCGACACAGCTGTTTTAGACCTTGCAGTTGCCATCAACGACAGCGGCGATGTGACGGCGGTCTGGTATGAGAAAGCAGCAAGTGGGCGAATCGATGTCAAAGCGCGGCGATATCAAGTGTTGATTGCTGACTGGGACGCGGCTGGGGCAACACTGCAGGCCGACACCGCCAGCTTTAGCGGCCAGGTGTATGGTTTGACGGTGGCGACGGACAACACCAGCGCTGCCGTCGCGGCTTACACCCGAGACACTGGCCTAGACACTGCCGTGGTGGACATCAAACGATATACCCCCAGTGGCCCCGGTGCGGGCTGGGGGGGCTTAGACCTCACAGCAGTGCTGACCTGCTTCAGTCGCCTTTGCTCCAGTCCCAAAGCTGTGATGAACAACAGCGGCCAAGCCATGCTGGTATGGGCGGTCAACACCACAACCGGTGGTTTGCGCCGCGCGGTGTTTGCAGCCCGTTACAGCGCTGGCAGCTTTGCCGCTGCTGAAGGCTTGCGATCAGGGGTTTTTAATACCACAGGTGAGGTACAAACCCCTGATGTGGCGCTGGACGCTGCCGGCAATGCGGTGGTGGTTTGGGGAGAATATGACACCGGCGGCGCCAGCACCCATGTTTACAGCAGCCGCTTCAGCGTGCCAGCGGTGGGCACGCCGCAGTGGCGGGCATCCGAGGTCATCAGTGCTAGCGGCCGCATCAGCCTTCCTAAAGTGGCACTCGACGCAAGCGGCAACGCCCAGGCGGTATGGACGAAAGAGGACGCTGCGGGGGTTTCTTCGACCTGGTCAAATCGCTTTAGCACCAGCACGGCATGGGGCACTGCAACGCGCATTCATACCCAGCCGCCGGGCGACGCGCTTAACCCGCAAGTGGCAGTTGACCCGACGACGGGTACGGTGCTTTCTGTTTGGCTCATACGAGCACTGGGCGTCGAGCCCAACGGCATCTGGGCCAACTTTTTGCGGTAAAGTTAAATACGTTCATATGCTCATAAGTTAGGAGCAGCTTGCGCTCATATTTATTGGTGTACCGGCTCTTTATTTTAAAATTTTGTAACTACTCAACTGTCTCGTGGGTCATTGCGGGTTTGACACGAAAGCCAAAAAGCTGATTCCTTGCAAGCGTTGCAGGGGCATGGATCCCGGCTCAAGGCCGGGATGATGGCGCTGAGTGGTTACAAGATATGGCAGCTATCTGCGCCTCGGTCTCAAGATTTGCAAGTGACAGACCGATCCCCCGCCCAATGCAGGCGCGGGGCAACGACACTTTTTGAAATGGTCTGATTGATCTGCAACCCATAGGAGAAATTCCTCGATATTTGGATGAACATTCATAACCCTGATTTTTGCGGTCGCTGGCCTGCCTTGCCTTGCGCAAGACCTGCCTGGCAGCAAAGACCGTCCGGGCGTCAAACAGTTTGCGGGCTCGACCATCGCAGTGGTCGACAACAAGCGGTTTGATGAGATAAATATCCCAACCGTACCTTGAAAAGTTTTAACTTGACGATCAAAAGCCGAGAGTTTGCAAGCCCGCCCATCAATGGTAAGGGCGGTTGTACGCACATCTGGTACGGGGCACTTGGCCAGACCACCAGCGCTGAATTATTTAGCAACTACGCAAATGAGCCTGCCGCTCAGGGTTTTACAACGCTCTACGAATCGTTTAGAGACGCGGCCTTTGGCAAATGGAATGACTACATGAACCCATACGGTTCAACCGACGGTGAGCTGAAGACATCGCGTAGCCCAAGGGTGCTTTCTGGTGCGCCCATGGCTGATTCGCGCACTTTGTCTGCGCAGCGCGTCAAGGACGCTCAAATGCTGTATGTCCATCTGGTGGTGGTGCAGTGGGACAAAGACAACGCCACGTTCAAGGCGAAGCGCGGTGCCTACTCAGCGCTGGGAATATATCTAAGTCCATAATCAGCGTGGGCTGGGTAGCGTCGTACGGTATTGTGTTTGAGAAGGCCAAGCCGATATCAAACTTAAGTCAGAACTTGCACTTCAAAAGATTGACAAGCTGCTCAAGACTGAGGCCGCAATTAAATTGCGGGTGGTCGGTCATAGCATAAAAAGGGCGTTCTCGACAGCAACATGGCATTATCCAAACGCCGGGCCGAGGCCGTCAGTACCGCGCTGACCAGCCAGCACGGAATTGCGGCCAACCGATTGGCCGCGTTCGGCGTAGCTGAACTTACATCGGTTGCCAGCAATGCCGAAGAAGCCGGCCGTGCCTGAAACCGCCGGGTTGAATTGGTGCCGAAATAATCAGCGGTGGCCAACAGGCTGGTCGCCGCATGGTTTGCCTTGAAAGTACCCGTCAAACAGTGTTTTTAAGGCGGCAAACTCTGACCCAAAACGTGTGGGGTTGACGAAATACGCTTCGGTTGTGACTGCGAAAAACTCAGCCGGCGAGGTCGCACCGTAGGCGTCCAGCCAAGGTATATCTGATCCTGACAGAGTCCCAAAGCGTTCGGCCATCACCACCCGGTGCTTAAAGTCTTCAAAGGCGGCTTGCATCACGCTTTGCCACTGGGCTTTGGCGGCGCGCGTGGGCAGGGGCGGGCAGCCGTTGGCAGCGCCTGTGCGCATATCGATTTTGTGAGCGAATTCATGAATCACCACGTTGTGACCGCTCGCCGCCAACTCGCCAGCGCGTGACACGTCCTGCCAGCTCAGCGTGACCGGTCCGCCCTGCATGGCCTCGCCCACCACGGCTTCGCGGTAGTGGTGCGCCACTCCGGCTGCGTCTACCGTGCTGCGTAGCGCCAACATGGGTCCTGGGTGAACAACGATACCAGTGAAGTCGTCGAAAAGCTGTAGGCCAAGGTTTAAAACCGCAAGGCTGGCTTGTGCCGCAATGGCGGCTGCCATCTCGTCCGTGACCACCAGGTCGTGTGCGCCCGAAAATTGTTTTTGCGCTAAGAACCTGGTTGTCATGGCGCGGAGCCGGGCTTGGTCAAGCGCACTACGGTGGGCCAAAAATGGGTAGGCTGACAGTGTGTGGTGCCACAGCGCGTCGGGTATGGTGCGCGGGTTGATCAGGCGCTGCCCGACAAGTCGCTTTTTAAGCCAGTCCAGCATAGATCAATTCAGTAAACCACGAGCCTAAAACAGACTGACGCGCTGCAAGCCGGTGTGGGTCAAGCGCAGCACTTGGGCGCGTGGTACATCCGCTTGCGCGTCCCAGTCGCTGAGCACAACGCGCTTTAAGCCATCGCCAAGATCATGCTCCGCCGGTTGATGGGTGTGACCGTGAATCAGCGTCGCAGCCCGCCCATCAAGCATCAAAGTCCGGGCCGCTTGCGCGTCGATGTCTGCAAACGCCTGGCCTGCTTTGTGGCGCGCGAGTTGCTGGATTTGGCTTTGCTGGCGCAGGCTGAGGGCAATCAATTGGCGCTCCAGCAAGGGTTTGGCTAAAAATGCTTGTTGCCAATTTTGGCCCCTGACCATGCGCCTGAACTGCATATAGTCAGCGTCAGAAGTACACAGCGCATCGCCATGGGACAACAACCATCGCTGACCGTTAAAAATCAACACCGTTGGGTCGGCCAGCAGCGCGCTGCAACATGCCTTCATGGCAGCCGCGCCAACTAAAAAGTCGCGGTTCCCGTGCATGAAAAATGTTGGCACCTGGGTGGACTTTTGCGCGACGACTTGGGCACATTCTTCTTCAAAACTGCCTGAATTCAGTGCGTCATCACCGACCCACACTTCAAACAAATCGCCCAATATAAAAATGGCATCGGCTGTGCTGGCCTGCATGTAGCGTTGCCAGGCTGCGAAGGTGTCGGGTTGGTTCGCCTGAAGGTGCAGATCAGAGATAAAATCGAGTTTGCGCCAGCTTGGCGGAGCCAATAGTTCGGGCAGCAGCCCGCCTGTAGTCTCCGCCGTAGACACTACAGGACGACAGCTTTTTCGATAACGACGTCAACCGTGGGTACATCGCCGTGGCCGCCTTTGTTACCGGTTTTGACGCCTTCAATTTTGTCCACCACATCCATCCCGCCCACAACCTTGCCGAACACGGCGTAACCCCAACCGGAACCATTGGGTGCGGTGTGGTTTAAAAAGCCGTTATTCGATGCATTGATAAAAAACTGTGAGCTGGCCGAATGCGGCTCGTTGGTGCGCGCCATCGCCACAGAATATTTGTCGTTTTTCAAACCGTTGGTTGCTTCGTTTTCAATGTTGGCATCGGTGTCCTTTTGCTTCATGCCGACGGCAAAGCCACCGCCCTGGACCATGAAGCCGGGGATAACGCGGTGAAACACGGTACCTGCATAGTGACCCTTGTTCACATAACTTAAAAAGTTGGCAACAGTTTTGGGTGCCTTGGCAGCGTCAAGCTCAAGCGTGATGATGCCGTGGTCTTTGATAAGGAGTTCAACTTTTGGATTGCTCATGATGATGACTTTCGGATTTTAGTTAACAAGGGTTGCTGATTTAACGATGACCGGTGTTTTTGGCACATCTGTCGGGAAGGGTCCACCTGCACCGGTTGGCACGATCTTGATTTTATTGACCACATCCATGCCACTCGTTACTTTGCCAAAAACGGTGTAGCCAAACAACTGAGACGCGCCCAGCAGCTGGGCTCGTGGCGTGTTTTCATACACGCGGCCACCATATTCAAATTTGGGGACCGGATCTCCGGGCGGAATGACGGTGGGGTCTAAAAATGCATTGTCTTTGACATTGATAAAGAATTGCGAAGACGCAGATTGCGGGTCATTGGTGCGGGCCATGGCCAGGGTACCTTCAACATTGCGAAGGCCGCCTTTGGCCAATGCATCCTGCCCCTCATGCACAACCGGTGGGCGGGTTGCTTTTTGTTTGTAATCCGGATCAAAGCCGCCACCTTGCACCATGAAATTGTTGATGACACGGTGAAAAATCAGGCCGTCGTAATGCTTGTCTTTGACATATTGCAAAAAATTGGCAACTGTTTTTGGAGCCTTGTCAGGATACAGTTCGACCACAAAATCGCCTTCACTGGTGGCAAATTTAACTTTTGGGGCAGTTTGAGCTGCAGCACTGCCTGCCTGGAACATTGCACAGGCCAATACAGCAGCGGCCAGTACTGTCCGCCGTGAAATTGCACATGTCGACATCATCCAATAATTCCTTCAAAAAAAATCTTCCATTGCGACCCCTGGCGTATCCAGTATTGGCGCTTGGTCTGGCCTGTGGCAGCGCCTTGGGCCAACTCGGCAAACGTTACCACCATCGTGTCATTGGCATCGGTCCACCGCAGATATGACACCTCCTTGAGCTGCACGTTTCGCCCTGCCAGTTTTTTGATTTCCTGCTGCAGGACCGGCGCATACACCGCCAGATTTTTACCATAACTGTTGAAATCAGCGGTGTAAAGAGACATCAGGCGTGTCATGTCGCCGCTGGATTTGGCGCTCCCCCAGGCAGCAAAGGCGTCTTCAAAACCTTTTGTCTCGGTCAGCGCGGTAACAGGTGCAATCCATTTGAGGTTTTGTGCAATCACCACAGGCGTGGTGCGCACCTCAACTGTGCGAATGATGCGCTCAAGGTCCAGGTTGGCAAGCACCACACAGCCGTCTGTTGCCAACGGTGCCCGGGAAAATTGGCTGGAAGGCGAGCCGTGCAGCCAGATACCGCCACCTGTTTTACCGCGTTTGACGTCGAGCTGATTGGGATAGTTGATGGGCAGTGCGCCGGAACCATAAAAATCCTTCAGGGATTTTTGATTCAGATTGCTGGTCACAAAATACACGCCCAACGGAGTGCGCAAGTCACCCTCAATTGTTTTCTCTGTTCCTGATTTGCCCAATGAAATGTAATAGTCGCCCAACAGGCGCAAGCCGGACGGAGAATTTTCAAACAGATACAGACGCGACTTTGCAGCGTCAACAGCAATTGCATGTTTGTTGCGGGCCGACAGCGATACAAACTGTGAAGGTACCAGTCCAGGAGCAGGCCGCCCCTGCAAAGCCTGCAGTCTCAACTGGGACTCTTTTCGCAATTCATCGAGTTGGGATGCAGCAGCCTGGGCGGTGGTGTCCGGCACATCTCCCAGACTGCGGATGGGCCGCAACTGAGCTGACAGCAAATCCCCATAAACCAGCTGAGCCAGCTGAAAATTTGGATAGTCTTTGACCAGCCGTTCTGCCACCGGCAATGCTTGCCTGGTTCTGGCTTCCCCAATCATTTTGTAAATGGCAATCAGCCGTGCCTCAGCCTGACCATCAAGGCTGCTGTGTTGGACTGTATTTGCTGCCTTCTCGCGTATGTTTTTGCCGCTTGCGCCCGGTGGGGCCAACAAAATGCAAATCAGTGCAGTGGCTATCGTCAATGTCCGGTTCATGGTCTGTCAAAGCTCAACATCATCAATGTCAACATAAATATCAACATAAATACTGACACGAATTCCAGCGCGAAAACTGGCACGCCTGCAAGTCTGTCCGAACAGCGTCGCACCTCCCAACGCCCCCCACGCCCTCGGCGCGTTCTGACATCAGCCGGTTGACTCCCTGACGATCAGCCATTTGTCAGCTGCCTTGACAAGATTGAGTGTCTTGCGGCTGTTCACATTCAGTGTGTCAGCGCTATAGGTTTGTTTGAATTTGACGGTTGCCTTGGTGCCTTCTACCGTGACAGCCACATCCGCCAGCTTGACGTTGATTCGCGATTTCCCCATGATGCGGGTACGCCGGTCTTCTTCCCACGATTTACGGCTCACACGCCCAGGGGGATCAAATTCTTTTGCGTAGCTGCCCAGGTAGCCCGCCATGTCCTTGTTTGACCAGGCCGTTGCCCACGCACGGACAGCGTTTTCAACATCTTTGTCCAGAGCAGAGCCAGCAGCTGGAATAGGCGCCACTGACCCGGTGGGTGCTGCTTTGACGGGAGGTGTAGTTGCTGCAATCGGTGCAGCTGCAGGAACAGGCGCAGCAGCGGGTGCAGGTGCGGGGATGGTCCCAGCTGAAGGCGCCAGCGCTTTCGACGGCGTTGGCGCTGATGCAGCCACTGCCCCTGAAACAGGAGCCACAGACCCAGTCCGCAAACCTTTCGGATCAGGCGAAAAAAGTGTTCTTATCAAAGCCAGTTTGGGCTGCACACCGGTGTTGCTGCCGTCAAGCTGAAGTGCTTTGCTGTAGGCCTGACTGGCGAGTTTGGCGTAGACATCACCCAGATTTTCATGGGCGGTGGCGTAACTTGGATTGGTGCGAATGGCCATTTCAAGCGCAGCGCGTGCTTTGTCAAACTGGCTTTGCCCCGCATACAGCACAGCCAGGTTGTTGTATGGCTCAGGCAGCTCCGGGTAGTCTTGCGTGATCTGGGTAAATGTATTGATGGCGTCAGCAGGCTTGGCAGATTCGGTTTGGATCACGCCTTTGATAAAACGCATCTGCGGGTCGCGGGGCTTGGCGGCAATGTACTGGTCTGCCTTGGCCAGAGCCTCTGCCAGCTTGCCAGCCCGAATCAGAACATTCACGTCGGCATAATCATCAGCATGTGCCAAAGCTGCTGTCAAAGCTGCGGCAATAAAAAATATATGACCAGCAGCGCCAACCACGGCGCGGTAAAACTTGCTGGATGCAAAGGTCAACATAAACATAAAAAACCTCTCGATCTGGTGAAGCTCTTGAAGCATCTGCGGGGCTGGATATACTGTCCGATTGTAGCCCAGGGGGTAAGTTGCAATGCCGGCAATCAGCTCCCCAGCGTCGCTGCATTCGCCGAGTTTTACCAGCTTTTTAGTGAGCCTGGCATCAACACAAATATTGCACTGGCACACGTCCTATCCAGATCGTCCATGAGTCTTCGCATCTACAACACGCTCACTAAAAGCGTGGAAAAATTCATCCCGCAAGTCCCCGGCCAGGTCCGTATGTATGTGTGCGGCATGACCATTTACGATTTGTGCCACATCGGTCATGCCCGGATGATGATGGCATTTGACATCGTTCAACGGTGGCTTAAATCGTCTGGTTTCCAGGTCATTTATGTTCGCAACATCACAGATATTGACGACAAGATCATCAAGCGTGCCGTTGAACGTGCAATCACCATTCGCGCTCTGACCGCCGAGATGGTTCTTGCCATGCATGAAGACATCGGCAAATTGGGTATTGAATCGCCCACGCTGGAGCCACGCGCCACTGACTACGTGCCCCAGATGCTGGGCATCATTGAAATACTTCAGGCCAAGGGTATGGCTTACCAGGCTACCAATGGAGACGTGAATTATGCGGTGCGCAAATTCGCAAGCTATGGCAAGTTATCAGGCAAGTCGGTCGATGAATTGCGGGCTGGCGAAAGGGTGGCAGTTTATGAGGGCAAGCATGATCCGCTGGATTTTGTGCTCTGGAAGTCTGCCAGGGCCAGCGAACCGGCAGATGCCAAGTGGGGCAGCGAATACGGCCAGGGGCGGCCCGGCTGGCATATTGAATGCTCAGCCATGAGCTGCGCCACGCTGGGTGAAACGTTTGACATCCACGGCGGCGGCGCAGACTTGCAGTTTCCGCACCATGAAAACGAAATTGCGCAGAGCGAAGGAGCGTTCGGCAAGCCGATGGCCGCCTATTGGATGCACAACGGCTTTGTCAACATTGACAATGAAAAAATGTCCAAAAGCCTGGGCAATTTTTTCACCATTCGCGATGTGCTGAAAAAATATGATGCCGAGACAATCAGATTTTTTTTGGTAAGAGCGCATTACCGCAGCGCGTTGAATTACAGCGATGTTCATCTGGACGATGCACGAGCGGCGCTCAAGCGTCTGTATACAGCACTGCATCTTGTTTCACCGCTTTCCACCGCAACGGCAGCTGCATCGATTGATTGGCAAAGTCCCCACGCGGCCCGTTTCAAAGCTGCCATGGATGATGACTTTGCCACTCCCGAAGCAGTGGCTGTCATGTTTGATCTCGCCAGCGAAGTCAACAAAACGCAGTCGCCCGACGCAGCCCTGATGCTGAAAAGTCTGGGAGCATGCCTGGGTTTGTTGCAGACCGAGCCAGCTGTTTATCTGCAATCGGGATCAACGCTTGATGAGGCCAGCATCCAGCAACTCATAGCCCAACGGAGTGCTGCCAAACAGGCCAGAAATTTTTCAGAAGCTGACCTCATCCGCGAGAATCTTTTGGCGAAGGGCATTGAATTGAAAGACTCGCCCAACGGCACAGTCTGGATTGCAAAATCATGAAATCAATGTGTGATTTTGGTCAAATAAACCCGAATTATGGGCGTAAGAAGCTATGAAAAAAGTAGCAAATACTGAAGCTTCTAAAGCGTCCGAAGTTCTGGATTTGAAACCTGACTATTGGCTGGAAGCCTGCAAACATCTGGTCAAAAAAGACCGGGTCATGAAGCGGCTGATTCCGCTTTACCCTGACACAACGCTCCAGAGCCGGGGTGACGCTTTTGGTACGCTGGCACGCAGCATTGTTGGTCAACAAATATCCGTGAAAGCTGCGCAAACTGTCTGGCATCGTTTCGTTGCCTTGCCGGCGAGCCTGACACCCGGCAATGTGCTCAAACTAAAAGTAGACGACATGCGCGCTGCCGGCTTGAGCGCACGCAAGGTTGAATATCTGGTGGATCTCTCCATTCACTTTGACGCCGGAACAGTTCATGTCACGGACTGGCAGACGATGGACGACGAAGCCATCATTGCCGAACTGGTGGCCATTCGTGGAATTGGCCGGTGGACAGCTGAAATGTTTTTGATGTTTTACCTGCGCCGTCCCAACGTGTTGCCGCTCGATGATGTGGGGCTGATCAATGGCATTGCCAAAAATTATTTTTCGGGTGAAGCTGTCAGCCGCAGTGACGCCCGTGAGGTTGCCGCTGCCTGGGCGCCTTACTGCAGTGTGGCAACTTGGTATATTTGGCGATCGCTGGACACGCTACCAGCAAAGCTGGACTGAAAAAGGATACGCAATATGGCTAAAAAAACTTTTCTTGACTTTGAGCAGCCGATTGCGGACCTGGAAGGAAAGATAGAAGAACTGCGTTATGTACAAACCGAGTCAGCGGTTGATATTTCTGAAGAGATTGACCAGCTTGCCAAAAAAAGCCAGCAGCTCACCAAAGACATTTACAGTGATTTGACGCCCTGGCAAATTACCAAAATTGCCCGTCATGCAGAGCGGCCCTACACACTGGACTACGTCCGTGAAATTTTTACCGATTTTGTGGAACTGCATGGTGACCGCCATTTTTCAGATGATCTGTCCATCGTGGGTGGACTGGCACGCTTTAACGGGACAGCGTGCATGGTGCTGGGTCACCAGAAAGGGCGCGACACCAAAGAGCGCGGGCTCAGAAATTTCGGCATGAGCAAGCCAGAGGGTTACCGCAAAGCCCTCAGGTTGATGAAAACAGCTGAGAAATTTGGACTGCCAGTTTTTACGTTTGTTGACACGCCTGGCGCCTACCCGGGCATTGATGCTGAAGAGCGCGGCCAGTCTGAAGCCATTGGCCGCAATATTTTTGAAATGGCGCAGCTTGAAGTGCCTATCATCACTACCATCATTGGCGAAGGCGGCTCTGGCGGCGCACTGGCCATTTCAGTGGCTGACCAGGTGGTGATGTTGCAATATTCCATCTACTCAGTCATCAGCCCTGAAGGCTGCGCATCTATTTTGTGGAAGACATCAGACAAGGCTGAAGTGGCTGCAGAAGCACTGGGCATCACCGCGCACCGTCTGAAAGCATTGGGCGTGATTGACAAAATCGTCAATGAACCCGTTGGTGGCGCACACCGCGACCACAAGCAGATGGCCGCGTTTTTAAAACGTGCCTTGAATGATGCGTTCAGGCAGGTCAGTGACTTGAAGGTCAAGGAATTGCTCGACAGACGCTACGAACGACTGCAAAGTTATGGCAGGTTCACGGATACCAAAGCGGACAACAAGTAAGTCGCCATGATTGACAAGGTTGTCTTCAAAACGACATTAACAGACCAACCTAGCGATACGGCTTTTTGGCTCTCGCGCTCAGTTCAAGAGCGCTTTGCTGCGCTTGAATTTTTACGTCAGCAACATGTCCAAACACTACCCCTTGCTCAACAACGACTTCAAAGAGTTTGTACAGTTTCTCAACGCCAACGCAGTTGAGTATCTGGTCGTAGGTGGTTATGCGCTTATGGCCCACGGGCATCCGTGTTACTCGGGTGACATTGATTTTTGGGTCAATCCAACGCGAGCAAATATTGCCAATTGTTGATGGCGCTTGATCAGTCCGGCTTTGCGAATGTCGATCTGAAAGTAGAAGATTTTTTAGTAGACCAAGCTGTGTTTCAGCTCGGCTTTTTACCTGCGAGAATCGATCTTATGGCCGCGGTGAGCGGCGTTGAATTTACCAGTGCCTACGGGTTGCGGCTTGAGGTCAATTTGGACGATATACGAATCAATGTGATTAACCGCTGCGACTTCATTCGCAATAAAAGGGCCACTGGGCGTCCCAAGGACTTTGCTGATTTGAAGGAGCTTGAAGTGAACGTTACAAAATCGGGCGATCCGGAGTGACTTACGTGGTTGCCTACAGCGGCGGCGCAGACTCCACTGCTTTGCTGCTGATGCTGGCTCGGCAACATCCCGGACAAGTTCAAGCCATTCACATTCACCACGGGTTGCAGGCGGCTGCTGATGATTTTGCCGCGCACTGCGCAGCATTTTGTGAAATCCTGGGGGTGCGGCTACACGTGGTGCATGTCAATGCCAAAGCCGCTGCCGGGCAAAGCCCTGAAGATGCAGCACGCAGGGCCCGATACTCTGCACTCTCAGGAAAAGTCAAAGAATTAAATAGTGCTTTAGGCTTTGAAAAATCGGCGCAAGCAGCTATTAAATCAGTAGCAATTGCCCAGCATGCAGATGACCAGATTGAAACGCTATTGCTGGCGCTCAGCCGTGGGGCAGGGCTTCCGGGTTTGTCAAGCATGCCGGCCAGCTGGCAGCGTGATGGCATTGAGTTTGTACGCCCACTGCTGGGCATGACATCATTGGCGATTCGCTTGTATTTGGCTGAGCATGGCTTGGCCATGCGGCATCCAGGCAGCGCCAATGTTGGTCAGGGCTGGGTGGAAGACCCGACAAACGTCGACACGCAATTTACCCGCAACCGCATTCGCCACGAGTTGATGCCCGCGCTGGAAAAAACCTTCCCGCAGTTCCGGCAGACTTTTGCCAGGTCAGCTGCACATGCGGCCAAGGCTCAATTGATACTGGCGCAAGTGGCGGCTGAAGACATTGCTAGCACAGGCAACCCACCGCGCGTTGCTGCGCTTCAAAGCCTGACTTTGGAGCGGCAAGGCAATGTTTTGCGCTATTGGTTAAAAGCAAATTACCAAGCGAGCCCCAGCACCGCCCAACTGGCCCAATTGCAAAGCCAGATTGCCAACTGCACCGATCGTCGCATGCAACTGCGCATCAAAGTGGCTAGTGGCTACGTTGAGCGCCAGGGTGAGCTGCTTGCTTATTTACCCTGATTCTCGTCAGCCGCTGGCTATAATTTGCAGCTTTGCCATTTGCAGCAAATGCGTTTCAATTCGAATAAAAAATGTCTTTAATTGTTCATAAGTATGGCGGAACGTCGATGGGTTCAACTGAACGCATCAAAAACGTTGCCAAGCGCGTTGCCAAGTGGGCCAGAGCTGGCCACCAGATGGTGGTGGTGCCCAGCGCCATGTCGGGCGAGACCAATCGATTGCTGGGACTGGCCAAAGAGCTTTCACTGACCAATCCGGGTGACATGCACAGCCGCGAACTTGATGCGCTGGCTGCTACGGGCGAGCAGGCGTCCAGCGCATTGCTCGCTATTGCGCTGCAAGCTGAAGGCCTGTCAGCGGTCAGTTATGCAGGCTGGCAAGTTGCCATCAAAACCAACAGCGCTCACACCAAGGCCCGCATCGAGTCCATTGACGATAAAAAAGTGCGGGCTGATTTGGAGGCAGGCAAGGTCGTCATCATTACCGGCTTTCAGGGTGTAGACGTTGTGGGCAATATCACCACGCTGGGGCGGGGTGGTTCGGACACATCGGCTGTGGCAATTGCTGCAGCACTCAAAGCGCATGAATGCCTGATCTACACCGATGTTGACGGCGTGTACACCACCGACCCGCGTGTGGTGCCAGAAGCTCGGCGTTTGCAGACAGTCAGCTTTGAAGAGATGCTGGAGATGGCATCCATGGGCTCCAAGGTCCTGCAAATCCGTTCAGTGGAATTTGCCGGCAAATACAAAGTGCCATTGCGGGTTTTGTCCAGCTTTACTGACTGGGACATTGACATTGACACAGAAGCCAAATCTGGCACGCTCATCAGCTTTGAGGAAGACGAAAAAATGGAACAAGCCATCGTATCGGGCATTGCATTTAACCGCGATGAAGCCAAAATATCCGTGTTGGGTGTACCCGACACACCGGGGATCGCGTACCAGATTTTGGGAGCTGTAGCCGACGCAAATATTGAAGTGGACGTGATCATTCAGAACATCAGCAAGGAGGGTAAAACTGACTTCAGCTTTACCGTTCACCGCAATGACTATGCCAAAGCGATGGATTTGCTCAAATCCAAAGTGCTGCCTGAGCTGAAAGCAACAGAGGTCGTCGGCGACGCCAAAATTTGTAAAGTGAGCATTGTTGGCATCGGCATGCGCAGCCACGTGGGCATCGCCAGCAAGATGTTCGGGGTGCTAGCTGAAGAGGGCATCAACATTCAGATGATTTCCACCAGCGAAATCAAAACATCGGTGGTGATTGACGAAAAATACATGGAGCTTGCCGTGCGTGCACTGCACAAAGCGTTTGACCTGGACCAGGCCGCTGCCTGAATCGGGTTGTGACATAATTCAAGAAGTGGAATCGTGACCGAGTGGCCGAAGGTGCTCCCCTGCTAAGGGAGTATGGGGTGTAGAGCCTCATCGAGAGTTCGAATCTCTCCGATTCCGCCAG
>JANYGP010000105.1 GCA_025362315.1 Polaromonas sp. | reverse complement strand
GATCTTTTCGTGATTGGTGGTGGCAGCGGCGGCGTGCGGGCTGCGCGCATGGCAGGGCAGCGCGGCGCAAAAGTAGCGGTAGCTGAAGTGGCTGACATGGGCGGCACGTGTGTGAACGTGGGTTGCATTCCGAAAAAGCTTTACAGCTACGCTGCGCACTTTGCCGACTTTTTTGAAGAGTCGCATGGGTTTGGCTGGGAAGGCGTAGCGCCCACCTTTAACTGGGACACGCTCAAAGCCAACCGCGCCAAGGAAATCAAACGGCTCAATGGCATTTATGACCAGCTGCTTCATGGTGCGAAAGTCGAAGTCATCAAAGGCTGGGCCAGGCTGGTGGACGTGCACACAGTTGAAGTGGGTGACAAGCAATACACTGCCAAAAATATTTTGATCTCAACCGGCGGCACGGCCTTGGTCCCCGCCGTTGAAGGCCATGAGCATGCGGTTACATCAGACAGCATGTTTGACCTTGCCCCCTTCCCCAAGCGACTGCTGGTAGTGGGCGGCGGCTACATTGCGTGCGAGTTCGCATCCATCTTCAACGGCTTGGGGTCACACGTGACGCAGGCCCATCGAGGCGACAAAGTGCTGACAGGTTTTGACGAAGACGTGCGCAGCTTTATCGCAGCCGAGATGGCCAAGACCGGTGTTGACTTCAAATTCAAAACCGAAGTCGAAGCCATCACCAAAACCGCACACGGCCTGCACGTCAAATTCAAGGGGAGCAGTGAAAGCCAGACGGTTGATACCGTGCTGTACGCCACGGGCCGCATCGCCAATGCAAGCGGTTTGGGTCTGGATGCTGTGGGCGTTGATGTCAACGCAGCAGGCGCCATCAAAGTTAATGCGCAGTACCAGACCAGCGTACCCGGCATCTATGCGCTGGGCGACGTAACAGCACGTGTGCAGCTGACGCCTGTGGCACTTGGCGAGGCGATGGTGGTGGTGGACCAACTGTTTGGCCCTGCAGCAGGCAAGCCGCCGCGGTCCATGAGTTATGACCTGATTCCAACGGCTGTTTTTACGCACCCCAACATCGGGACGGTCGGATTGTCAGAAGAAGCAGCGCGCAACGAATTTGGCAAGGTCACGGTGTACCGTGCTGACTTCAAAGCCCTCAAACACACGTTGAGTGGCAGCACCGAGCGAACGCTGATGAAGCTGGTCGTGGACGACGCCACCGACCGCGTGGTCGGCCTGCACATGGTGGGGCCGGACGCGGGTGAAGTGGTGCAGGGCTTTGCCGTGGCCATGAAGGCGGGCGCAACCAAAGCTGTGTTTGACAGCACGATTGGTATTCACCCCACCCTGGCCGAGGAGTTTGTGACGATGAGAGAAGCGGTTAAATATTGAATATGCCTTACCTACCCAGCTTTATTGCCCCGACCAGATACAGCGACGCAGCAGCAGCACTTGCGCAAGTACAACTGATTTATAACCAGCAAATTGCCCATCTGCGCAGCGCCATGCAGCGCTTTGTGGCGGGTGAAACACTGCCAGGACATGTCAGGGCGTGCTACCCGTTTGTGCGCATTCAAACTGAAACAGTTTCGCGTGCAGTGCAAGAAACTATCGACAGCGCGCAGCTCAGCTACGGCTTTGTCGCAGGCCCAGGCCGCTTTGAAACCACCCTCACCCGCGCGGATTTGTATGCCGACTATTACCTGGAGCAGTTCAAGCTGCTGCTGCAAAACCACGGCGTTGCACTTGAAATTGGCACCAGCACGCAGCCCATTCCAGTGCATTTTTCATTCGCCGAGCATGACCACATTGAAGGCAATTTAAGCACCGAGCGCCGCATGCTGATGCGGGACGTGTTTGACCTGCCCGACCTGGCCGCGATGGACGACGGCATTGCCAATGGCACCTTTGAAGCTCGCCCCGGCGAGCCGCAGCCGCTGTCGCTTTTTACGGCAGCGCGGGTTGACTACTCGCTGCAGCGCCTGCGCCACTACACCGGCACATCACCCGACTGGTTTCAGAACTTTGTGCTGTTTACCAACTACCAGTTTTACATTGACGAGTTTGTGCGCCTGGGCCATGCCGAGATGGCCAACCCCAACAGCGACTACATCTGCTTTGTAGAGCCTGGCAACGTCGTCACACGCCGTATAGGCTTGCCAGCCATCGCAGGTGATGAATTAGGCACACAGCCGCCGCGCCTGCCGCAAATGCCTGCTTACCACCTGATGCGCGCCGATCGCAGTGGCATCACGATGGTCAACATTGGCGTGGGCCCGGCCAATGCCAAAAACATCACAGACCACATTGCCGTGCTGCGGCCCCATGCGTGGATGATGCTGGGCCACTGTGCAGGCCTGCGCAATACGCAGCAGCTGGGCGACTATGTGCTGGCCCACGGCTATGTGCGTGAAGACCATGTGCTGGACGAAGAACTGCCGCTGTGGATACCGATTCCGGCGCTGGCTGAAATTCAAAAAGCTTTGGAGCAGGCAGTTGAAGATGTGACGGGTCTGGAAGGCCCTGCACTCAAAAGCATTTTGCGCACGGGTACCGTCGCATCAACTGACAACCGCAACTGGGAGCTGCTGCCCGGCAACCAGCCGCAACGACGTTTCAGCCAAAGCCGCGCAGTGGCACTCGACATGGAAAGCGCCACGATAGCTGCCAATGGCTTCAGGTTTCGCGTGCCCTACGGCACCCTGCTGTGCGTGAGCGACAAACCCCTGCACGGCGAAATCAAACTGCCCGGCATGGCCAACCACTTTTACCGAGAACGGGTAGACCAGCACTTGCGCATCGGCATGCGGGCGATTGAATTGCTGCGCGCCGAAGGCTCAAGTCAGTTGCATTCGCGAAAGCTGCGGAGCTTTTCTGAGGTGGCGTTTCAGTAGGCAACGCACTTCGGACAGCGTGCTTACCCCGGTAGCCAATCTTGATCCAGCACCTGTTGCAAGTTGTAGTCGCAATCGGTCGGAAATGTTTTCATGGGTAACTGAGTTTCAACGCTTGCCAGTCTCCGCGCAGCAACGTACTCAGTGAGGAGGAGTTGCGGCAACCGCACCCGCAGACTAGGGCTGTCTTGCAAAAGTTGGTCAATCTCCAGCCGTGAATTGATCACTGAAGACTGCCAGCTTTGGCTTCGGATGTCGGATTGATACTGCCACTTTAAAAGATGCATGAGCAGGTTTCGCAAGTGACTGGCCAAGCTGCGTTGATCGTTCTTGCCCATGTCTTCAATCTCCTCAATCAAATGCGCTACATCCATTTGCTCGTACTTGCCCTGCCGCAGCAAGTCTGCATTGGTATTGGCCCAGGCGTATAAATCGGTGTCATACAAGGCCGCTAAAGCCTTGGCATTCAGAGGCGAAATAGTTTGCATGTGATCTCCTTTTTGTTGAGATTAATCGTCTTGATTTTAGTCTTTAAGCCGTGCATGACTAAATTGAGGCGCCCGTCTTCTTCGCATTGCACCCCTACACGTTCAGATCAGACGCCAATGCCACGCCCATGCGCCAATGGGTAAATCTTTCTGAGTTGCCGAATGAGCTGATGGTGGTGGTGGGTTATTAATTGGAGTCTGACCCTAATTTGCGTTCACTAATTTGCGTTCACCAACTTGCGTTCAGAAGCTTGCTAATTACTATGCTTTTAGGAGCTTCTTGCGCATGTATTCATTGGTCTGTAGGCACTTTTGATGGTGTAAAAGTGCTTTTAAATAGTGTTTTTGCGCATTTTTTAAAGCTGGCAGTTTGCTTTTGAGTAATTTGGCTCGTAAAAAATTGGAATCTGAACCCAATTCCGCCCTTAATTGGAATCTGACCCCAATTAGCGCTTTCACGCAAGCTGAGGAGCTTTTCTGAGGTGGCGTTTCAGTGATTTACTTGCGTTAAGTTGGCTCGCAATTTTCGCCCAACGGATTTACTTGAAACCACGCTCCATACCTCTGAAGGTAACGAATGTGTTACTATAAAACATGCCGATCAATGTCGAAGAATACATTCGCGAAGATGCATCCAGCCCTTACAAGCAGTGGTTTGACGGCCTGACATCTCAGGCAGCCGCCAAGGTGACCGTCGCCAAGCTTCGTATGGAGTTGGGCAATACGTCCAGCATCAAGTGGTTTGACGGCATGGGTGAGTAAGTCATCGACTGGGGACCCGGTTACAGAATTTATCTCGCCAAAGATGGCGACACGCTGATCGTCCTGTTCGGTGGCGGCACCAAGCGAGGTCAACATCGGGACATTGACAAAGCGAAAGCGTTGCTGGCGGAGTACAAAGCTCGCAAAAAGGCGATGACTATCAAATCAACCGGTAAGCACAAGGGGTAAAGCAATGGCACTCACCAGAAATTTCAAAGAAACCGTCCTGCAGCGTGTGCAAAGTGACGCTTCATTTGCGCAAGCTCTTTTAGACGAGGCCGCGACCTTGTTCCTCAACGGCGAACCAGAGACTGCACGCCTGATTTTGCGCGACCTGGTCAACGCCACGCTTGGGTTTGAGCAGCTTGCGACATTAACAGCCAAGCCCAGCAAAAGCCTGCACAGGATGTTGTCTCCTACGGGTAACCCCAGTATGGACAACCTGGCAGCTATTTTTCAAGCTGTCCGCGGGAGGCTTCAAGTCAACCTGTCGGCGCACTCAGTTGCGGCTTGATGACAAGGAGAAATCCAGAAATCCGGGTGACCTCAAGTTCCAATTAAACCAAAGCCGCGCCGTGGCGCTTGACATGGAAAGCGCCACGATAGCTGCCAATGGCTTCAGGTTTCGCGTGCCTTACGGCACCCTGCTGTGCGTGAGCGACAAGCCGCTGCACGGCGAAATCAAACTGCCCGGCATGGCCAACCACTTTTACCGCGAACGTGTTGACCAGCACCTGCGCATCGGCATGAGGGCGATTGAGTTGCTGCGGGCCGAAGGGTCGAGCCAGTTGCATTCGAGGAAGTTGCGGAGTTTTTCTGAGGTGGCGTTTCAGTAAAAACTGCTTCTGCTGTCCCGTGCATCAATCAAGTTCAAAAACAATTGGGATCCGTCCCAATTACTTGACCCGAAAACAATGGGAATCTGACCCCAATTTTTTCTTGACCCCAATTTTTTCTTCCCAATCCTTTCATCCAAAGTTTAACAGTAATTAATTTGAACTCAGGACTTAAGAATTTGAAATTTATGAAGGGGTGCGTTGTGTTTAAACGTAATGGTTGCTTTAAAACGTAATGCCGGTAATACTTGGCTGTACGAGATGCTTGACAAGTGTTTGTTCAGCTTTTTTGTTAACCTAGATTAGCATAAGGAATTTTCTATGCCTTTACGTTTTTCTGTTCGTTCATTTTCCTTATCACTGTTGGCTGCTGCATCGCTTGCGGCCTGCGGTGGCGGTGAGGTTCAATCTGTAGTAGCACCTGCTCCAGCTCCCGCACCGGCTCCAGCTCCTTCACCTGCACCGGCTCCAGCTCCGTCACCCGCACCGGCTCCTTCACCCGCGCCGGCTCCTGCGCCAGCACCTGCTCCAGCACCAGCGCCCGGCGGCTCGGGCAACTCTGGTTGTTTTGAAAATTACGTTCAAGCAGTCGGTAATCTGATCATCACTGATGTCGATTACCAGGGAGCTTTGACGGGCACGCAACACACCGAGTCAAGACTTACTTCGTTAAACGCAACGTTTAATGGTGTGCCGAATTTGACTGAAATCAGTATTCTCACCACGGGCATCAACACTGTCAGCGGTTTTGATCTTCGCACCGACACAGTGGGTAAATCCTATTACAAAATACTTTCGCCTACCACCACTGCTACATACGGAGCCGCTGCAACCGCCACTATCCTGGGGCAAAGCGTTACCAGCACCACCACCTACACACCTCCCTATGTTGACGGAATCGGCAACCTGGCGGTCGGCGAAACGAGTACGGTTACCCAGACCGGAAATGTCGTGACATCTGGCCCCGGCTCAGGCCCATTTACTACTACGGTCACGATAAAGTTTATTGGGAAAGAAAGCGTCACCGTTCCGGCTGGTACGTTCAATGCATGCAAATACGAGTTCAGCTCGTTGAATGCAGGTAACGTGGTGGCACTAAATACCAGCTGGTATTACCGCGGCTTCGTGATTAAGTCATCGACGCCTGGAGCAGGCGGCGCTCAAATTATCCAGCTGAAGTCAGCTACCGTTAACGGCGCGCCAATCTGATCAGGCTAGCAACTCTGCCAATAAAACGTTCGGTCTATCATCGAATAAATGGAAAAGCCTTCTTCCCGTGGAAGGCCTTTTTGCTCTAACGGCTTTTGATATTTGGGCAACACAAAGTTGATATTTGTTGGAACGGTTGGCGGTTAAATATCAATGTCGTGAATAGTCTTGCGCAGTACCGCATATTTGCAAAATCGGAAGTCAATATAAACTTCAGGCTCGTAATTTGCACACCATAAACGTTGCTGCCAACCCGTATGGATATTCGATTCATCTGGGTTGCGGGGGAAATCAGGGTCAGACGCCAATTAAACCCGTCTAAACGTTCTTTTAAACATAGCTGCTTACGCACATGTTCATTGGCTTGGAGCCACTTTCGGCACTCTAAATCGGCTGTTCTTCAGTTTCCCAGTCGCTTCTCGGCACTATTTGGACTGTATTGACACTTCAAAATGCCAATTTGAGGCCGTTTTTAACTATGTTTTAGGTCTCTAACCCAATGAATACGTGCGCGAACAGCTCCTGATTTAGGAGCGCTCGTCAACCCCGCCTCCTACCGCTGATGTGGCAGACGCGGGACAGCTTGAGGTATTCAGTCTTGCTGGCAAACAATTGGAAAGCTAAGACCATTGGGCTTTCTCAGGCCACGCGCGGCTTCACCATCCCGGCCGCCCTCTTCGCATTCACCCGCGCCACCTCCACATCGGCATCAAACGCCAGCGCTACGCGCTCGTTCGGAAAAGTACGAATTCCAACTTAAAAGTAAAATATCTAACTTACTCAAGAAGGAACCCACATGCCTGAAATTCGTATGCGACCCAAGCACCAAGTCACACTGCCCGCCAGCCTGGTCAGGCAAGCCAATATCAAGCTGGACGACAAGCTGGATGTGAGCTATGTCAACGGGAGCATTATTTTGACGCCGAGTACAGTGGGCAAAGATCAGACGGACATCATGGCGTTTGCTGGCATTGCGAGCGGGCTGTGGGGCCGCTCGGCAAAGGACATTGACCAGAATCTGGACAACATGAAATCCGGTTGGGAGCGCTAGCCTTGGCGCAATCTCTTTTGGAGCAAATGGCAGGCCAGCGTGTTTACATCGACACCAACGTTTTTATCTATTTTTTAAGCCGCCACCCGACGTACTTCGAAGCCTCGTCAGTCGTTATCAACGCCTGCGCTGAGTCCAGCATCTTCGGTTTTACAGGCGATGCCGCTGTTGCGGAGGTTATGGTCGGTGCTTACAAGAAGGCAGACCCAACGCTTGCGGCCCGCTTCAAATTGTTCTTTTCACAAAAGAATTTTTTAACCATTGCTACCCACGATGGGCAAACCTTTGATGCAGCCGCCCAGCTCGTTGCAAAAGGGGGCGTGAAATTTATCGACGCGCTGCACATGGCGACAGCCATCCAAAATCAATGCGCTTACTTTGTGACAAACGACAAAGGAATCAAGTCAGGAGTACACCTGAAAGTGCTGCAATTAGAGCAGCTGCTTGTTCATTAATCAGATTCAAAACCCTGCGCTCACATCGCGCGCAGCTTCACCAGCCTAGAGGCCTTCTTCGCATTCACACGCGCCACCTCTACATCCGCATCAAACGCCAGCGCCACGCCCATGCGGCGGCGGGCGTTGCTCTCTGGTTTGCCGAACAGGCGAATGTCTGTGTTGGGCACGCGCAGTGCGTCGGCCACGCCGTCAAACACGATGCCCTTCGCCTCAGACCCGCCGTAAATGACAGCGCTGGCGCTTTGGCCATGAGTTCAACGCGGGTGCTGGCAAGTGCCTAGAAATCCAAAAAATATATGTATAGTGTGCATATATGTCTTTTGAATTTGACCCAAACAAAGCCGAAGCCAACTGGCAAATGCACCGGGTTCGCTTTGAAGACATGGAGCCAGTTTTTGATGACCCTTATGCTTTGACAAAACCAGACCCTGATGCAACGGGCGAACCTCGCTGGTTGACAGTTGGCTGCGACGTTTTGAGCCGGGTTGTGATGTTTTGCTACATCCTACGTGAGCCAAAAATTCGTTTGATTTCTGCACGTCTTGCAACCAAAAAGGAGCGCACTCACTATGAAAGCTGAATACGATTTTTCTAATGCCAAGCGCGGAGGTGTCAGGCCTGTTCATCCCGCTAAGGGCAAAACCCGCATCACGCTGTACCTAGACGATGCCGTGCTTGAAGCTTTTCGGCTACAGGCGCAAGACCAGGGTTTGGGCTACCAAACGCTGATTAACGAGGCTTTGCGAGGCAAAATTTTGACCAAGCAGCCAAAACCTGTAACGGTGGCTGACTTGCGGCGCGTTTTGCGTGAAGAGCTTAACGCGGCTTGAGCTGGTTCAGGCGTTGAACTACATCAGCAAAACCTCAAGAAGCCACCCGCGGCTTCACCAGCCCCGCAGCTTTCTTCGCATTCACCCGCGCCACTTCCACATCGGCATCAAACGCCAACGCTACACCCATGCGGCGTTTGACAAAGCTTTCTGGTTTGCCGAACAGGCGGATGTCGGTGTTGGGCACGCGCAATGCTTCGGCCACGCCGTCAAACACAATGCCTTTGGCCTCGACCCCGCCGTAGATGACAGCGCTGGCGCCTGGTGTGCGCAGGGCTGTGTTGACGGGCAGGCCCAAAATGGCTCTGGCGTGCAGTTCAAACTGGGTTTGTACCTGTGTACACATGGTGACCATGCCGGTGTCGTGCGGGCGGGGGCTGACTTCGCTGAACCAGACGTCGTCGCCTTTGACAAACAACTCAACGCCAAAGACTCCCTGGCCACCCAAATTGTCTGTGACCGATTCGGCGATTTCGCGGCTACGTTTTAGAGCCGCTTCGCGCATAGCGTGTGGCTGCCAGCTTTCTACATAGTCGCCGCTGACCTGAATGTGGCCGATGGGTTCGCAAAAGTGGGTTTCTACTTTTCCATCAGAGCCCAGCGCGCGCACGGTGAGCTGCGTGATCTCGTAGTCAAAGTCGATGAAGCCTTCAACAATTACGCGGCCTCCCTTGATACGGCCACCGGCCATCGCGTAGTCCCACGCTGCCTTCACATCATCAGGCCCGGCGATTTTGCTTTGACCTTTGCCTGATGAGCTCATCACGGGTTTGACGATGCAGGGGTAGCCAATCTTGTTGTCAATGGCTGTATGCAAGTCGGCAAGCGAATCACAAAACACATACGGGCTGGTAGGCAAGTTAAGCGTCTCTGCAGCCAGACGCCGAATACCTTCGCGGTCCATCGTCAGGCGGGCAGCGCGCGCGGTGGGTATGACGCGAGCAGTGCCTGCGGCTTCCAGCTCTTCCAGCATGGCGGTGGCTATGGCTTCAATCTCTGGCACGACAAGGTACGGCTTTTCTTGCTCGATCAATGCTTTGAGCTGCGCGGGGTCGCTCATGGTGATGGTGCGGGCGTGGTGCGCCACCTGCTGGCCCGGTGCGTTGTCGTAGCGGTCAACGGCAATAGTTTCCACCCCCAAGCGCTGCAGTGCAATGAGCACTTCTTTGCCCAGCTCGCCGGAGCCGAGCAGCATGACTTTGGTGGCATGGCGTGACAGGGGTGTTCCTAAGGTGGTCATGGCGGTTCCAGATGTGCATGGATGACAGATAAAAGATCAGATCGCGCTGGCAAGTTTACCTGTCAGTGCCTACCCCAGAAGCCACCACAAGGCACAATTAGGGCATGAATCCAGCCAGCAAAATACTGATTTCGCCGATTTTTTCCATTCAAGGTCTGACCAAAAAATACGGTGAAGCCACCGTTGTCAACAACTTGTCGTTTGACATCAAACCCGGCGAATGTCTGGGCGTGATTGGGCCCAACGGTGCAGGCAAAACCACCACCATCCGCATGTGCCTGGGGCTGACCGCGCCTGATGCGGGCAGTGTGTCTTTTTACCAGCCGGGGCAGAGCACACTGCAAATGCCGCTTGACGCGCTGGCCATCAAGGACAAGCTGGGCATCGTTAGCCAGTTTGACAGCCTGGACCCGGACTTTTCGTGTGCTGAAAACCTGCTGGTGTTTGGCCGTTACTTTGGTCTGAAGGACGCAGTCATCAGGCAGCGCATTCCCCGGCTGCTGGAATTTGCCGCGCTGACCAGCAAGGCCAATGCCAAACTGAGCGAGTTGTCAGGCGGCATGAAAAGGCGGCTGTCACTGGCGCGGGCGCTGGTCAACGACCCACAGCTTTTGTTGCTCGATGAACCCACCACCGGCCTGGACCCACAAGCCAGGCACCTGATGTGGGAGCGCCTGCAACGCCTGGTGCAGCAAGGCAAATCCATCTTGCTGACGACCCACTTCATGGACGAGGCCGAGCGCTTGTGCAACCGCCTCCTGGTGCTGGACCACGGCAAAAAAATGACCGAAGGCACGCCGCGCCAGTTGATTGCCGACAACCTCGAGCCCGATGTGGTGGAGGTGTATGGCGTGGGCGCGCTGGCCTTGGTGGACTCGCCGCTCAAAGACATGGCAACCCGGCTGGAAGTCAGTGGGGAGACGGTGTTTTTCTACACCCAGGACTCCAAGCGCTTGCTAGAGGCCCTAACGGACTACCCACAACTGCGTACACTGCATCGCCCTGCCAATCTGGAGGATCTGTTCCTCAAACTAACTGGCAGACAAATCAGGGAGGACGCATGATGACCCCCAGCAACCTGTCCCTCTGGTCACTGCCCCGCATCGGCATGCGCTGGCTGCCAGTCTTCAGGCGCAATTTTCTGGTCTGGCGCAAGCTGGCCATCCCCAGCCTGGTGGGCAACATTGCCGAGCCGCTGATCACGCTGGTGGCTTTTGGCTACGGGCTGGGCATGCTGATCGGGCAAGTCAAGCTGGGCGAAACTGCTGTGCCCTACATTTTGTTTTTGGCCAGTGGTTCGGTGTGCACCAGCGCGATGAATGCCGCGTCGTTTGAAGCGCTTTACTCTGCATTTTCACGCATGCATGTGCAGCGCACCTGGGACGGCATCATGAACGCGCCAGTCCGGCTGGACGATGTGCTGTTTGCAGAAATGCTGTGGGCTGCGTTCAAGGCCATGTTCACCACCACAGTGATATTGGCAGTGATGCTGGCCCTAGACATCAGCCGCAGCCCCATGCTGCTGCTGGCGCTGCCGCTGCTGGGGCTGGTCGGCGTGACCTTTTCGTGCATTGCACTGATCTTCAATGCGTTGGCCAAGGGCTACGATTTTTTCACCTATTACTTCACGCTGTTTCTCACGCCCACGATGTTTTTGAGCGGGGTGTTTTTTCCGCGTGACCAGTTGCCAGGCGTGCTGCGTGTGATCTCGGACTGGTTGCCGCTGACCGCTGCCGTTGAGCTGGTCAGGCCGCTGTTTCTGGGTCAATGGCCAGCGCATTTTGCGCAGAACTTTGTCCTGCTTGCGGCGTATGCCGTGCTGGGTTTCTGGGTTGCGCTGGGGCTGACACGCAAACGGTTTCGCAGCTGAAACTGCGTGTGCTTTTTTGGCATTAATTTTAGTATTTTAAGCTTATAGCGCACATGATATGGGCGCAAGCAGCTACTGAAAGAGTAGCATTGACTGCTTTGTGACACAGAGATTTTCAGGCTGCGTCAACAGACATCTTTAGTCTGCGCCCTGCCAGCTTCATGGCAAGCCAGACCTGTGCATCTGGTCGCGCATTTTCACTTTTTGATGCATCTCCGGTGACATTTCTGTGGCCTCGTGAATCAGCAGGTAAGTAGTTGGCATTTCTGATTACCAATGGGTGATTATTCACATCGCTGTGAATATAGTGCGGCTCGTGGACGTGTTTTAAACCGTTTGCTCCGCCTGTTTGTCCGCGGTTTGCGCAGGCGTCAAACAACCTTTTCAAGGAAGTTGAACATGCAAAGAAATTTACTGAAATGGATGGCCACGTTTGGTACTGCCGCACTGATGGCTGCTTGCGGCGGCGGTGGCGGAAATTCCGGCACAGCGTCGACTGGATCAGGAACCCAGGCAGCAACCATTGCCCAGGCGGTGATGGACACCCCGGATTTGTCTTCGCTCAGGGCATCGGTGGCTTATGTCGATGAGGGCAGCGACGAAAAACTGATGCCCTTGCTGGCTGCCTCTGGCGACAAAACACTGTTTGCGCCCAACAACGCCGCTTTTGACAAACTTGCAGTTGACCTGATGGGTCCGGGCAGCAAAGCAGCTGATCTGCTGACGCCTGACTACAAGGACGATTTGCGCGACGTGCTTAAAACCAATCTGATGATGGGTCGCACGGTGCAATCAAGTCTGGTCAATGGCACCAGCCTGACGGTTGAACTTGCGGCAGGTGCATCGACTGGTGCCACTGCAACTTCGACTTCAACGTCAACGTCAAGCGGTAGCGGTACGGCCAGCGTCAGTGTCAGCTCCACAGTCACCACCAGTGGCAGCGGAACTGTCAGCGTGAGCACTGGAACAGGTACGGTCACCACACCGGCGGGTACTGGCACCAGCACGCTGGACAGACTGAACAATTTCAAATTTTTCCTTAGTATCAGGGTTGTGGGTGGTGTGATCACCATCACCGACGGCCAGGGCCGTGTTGCGACCATCAAGCTGGCTGACATCCTGACCGGCAACGGTGTGATTCACATCATTGACAACGCGCTGATGCCGCCCAAACCCATGCTGGGCAAGTCCATTGTGGCAATTGCGCAAAAGACACCTGAACTGTCGAGCCTGGTGGCAGCACTTACCTTTGCCAGCAACGACGGTGACCTGGTCAAGCTGCTGAGCAAACGCGGTACTTACACCGTCTTTGCACCAACCAACGATGCCTTCAACGCTTTGGCCGCAGAGCTGCTGGGTGCCGGCAAAACGGCAACCGATTTGCTGGTGCCGGCCAACAAGGCACTGGTGCGATCGGTGTTGCAGTACCACTTGCTGGGTGTGACAGTGCCCAAGGCATCAATTCCTTTTGGCAAACCGATTGATCCATTGCTGGAAGGAAAAGACGTTTTCAAAATTGACATGGTGGGCGCGAAACTCATCATCAATGACGGCCGAAATCGCAAGTCTGAAATCACTGCAACCGACATTGCCGCCAGAAACGGTGTGGTGCACATCATTAACAAAGTAATCTTGCCAGCGGACAAGGACATTGTTGAAACTGCGCTGGCACTCAAGCCGGAATTCAGCATTCTGGTTGAGGCAGTGGTCGCAGCCGACCTGTCGGGTGCGCTCAAGGGCACAGGGCCATTGAGCGTTTTGGCACCAACCAATGAGGCGTTTGCCGCCTTGCTGGCAGAACTGAAAATCACCAAGGCTGCCCTGCTGGCAGACAAGGCGTTGCTGATCAAGGTATTGACGTACCACGTCATTCCTGGCCTGTATTTGAAAGTGGATGTACCGCTGCAAGTGCCGGTGAAAACGCTGCAAGGCGACACATTGACTGTGGACGCAAACTTCAAGGTGACTGACCAGCGCGGTCGCCTGAGCACGATTGTGACCACCGATGTGCTGACCAAGAACGGCGTGATTCATGCTGTTGACCGCGTGATATTGCCAAAGCCGTAACAAGCACCCTAGACTGAATTTTCCGGCATGGCCAAAATGCCGGACAGAGTTCAAGGCTTTTGGCTTTTAGCTTTTAGCTTTTAGCTTTTAGCTTTTAGCTTTTAGCTTTTAGCTTTTAGCTTTCAGGGGCAGAACATGTAGCGTGTTCTGCCCTTTTTTGGATTTGATTTTTGATTTTTTGATTTTTTGATTTTAGAACAGTCAATATCAGGCAACCGCCGATTTGTGAGTTGCAAACCTCGTCAGCTCGTCCTTCAACCCCAGCGTTTCCAGCACTTCCTGCAAGCGGGTTTGCGCATCCAGCATGTCGCGGTGATCTGCACGGGCCGGCTTGCTGGCCAGTATCAGCTCGTTTTTCATTGAATGTTCCCAGCCGACCAGTTCGGTCACTGTGACGCTGTAACCATGAGCCTGCAATTGCAGGCAGCGCAGCACGTTGGTGATCTGGCTGCCAAACTCCCGGGTGTGCAGCGGATGCCGCCACAGCTCAGCCAGCGGGGTGCGGTTGAGTTGCAGTGCCCTGCTTTTTTTAAGCACGCCGGCCACTTCGGCCTGGCAGCAGGGCACCAGCACCATGTGCTCAGCGTTTTTGGCCAGGCCAAAAGCAATGGCGTCATCGGTGGCGGTGTCGCAGGCATGCAGTGCCGTGACGATGTCAATCGCTGCAGGCAGCTCCGGGGAGCTTGTTGCCTGCTGCACGCTGGCATTTAAAAATGACATGTTTGCAAAGCCAAGCCGCGCTGCCAGTGACCGTGATTTTTCAACCAGCTCGGGGCGGGTTTCAATGCCGTAAATTTGGCAAACTGGGGGTAGGTTGTCTGGACCGTCTGAGGCTTGGGCTGCCCGCCCTGCCCGCGCAACGTTGACAAACAGGTCATACAGGATGAACCCCAAATACGACTTGCCGGCGCCGTGGTCAGCCAGCGTCAAAGTTGCCTGGGTTTTCAACACCTGGTAGAGCAGCGGCTCAATCAGCTGGTACAGGTGGTAGACCTGCTTGAGCTTGCGGCGTGTGTCCTGATTGAGCTTGCCCTCCCGCGTCAGGATGTGCAGCTCCTTGAGCAGTTCAATTGACTGCCCGGCTCGCAACTCCTCGATGAGTTGCGGCGTTGGTGGGTGCTTGGTTTTCAATTGCTCTGGGATTCAAGTGGAATCGATTTGAGTCTACCTGCCTGGCGGCAAAACGGGATCTATCGTCTAACTACTGATATGTTGCAGGGATGTTGCCAGATATTGTCGCAATACCACTAATCTTGGGTGTATCTGGTGCTCTAGCCCAATTAAAACGGGCGCTGGCAGCTATTAATTATATAGCAATTAAAACACCCTTCAAGCCAGCACGATGGCCAGGCTGGCTTCCAGATGCTCGGACGGCAGGCGCTTGAAGCCTGAGCGCGCAAACCGCTGCAAACGCCCGACCATGAACGCCACAGTCACCGACGCCCTGATCTGCGCATCCACCGTGGGCGTGGCCGCGCCGCTGGCAGTTGCTGCATCACGCAGGTTTTGCTTCAGGCTGGATTCCAGCTTGTCAAAAAACTGGTTCATGCGGTCTTGCAACCGGTCGTTTTCAAACACCAGCGCATCGCCCACCATTACGCGGGTCATGCCGGGGTTTTTCTCTGCAAACTGCAGCACCATGGTGACCAGACGGCGGCTTCTGGCGCCTGGGTCAGCCTCCCGCTCGGCGATCTGGTTGACCAGGGTAAAAACGCTTTGCTCGATGAACTCAATCAGCCCTTCAAACATTTGTGCCTTGCTGGCAAAGTGGCGGTAAAGTGCGGCCTCACTCACGTCCAGTCTGGCTGCCAGAGCCGATGTGGTGATGCGCTCTGCACCGGGCTGCTCCAGCATGGTGGCCAGCGCCTCGAGGATTTGCACCCTGCGCTCGCCAGGCTTGGGGCGTTTGCGAACAGCGCTTTGCTCCGGCAGGCTGTTGGTAGGCAGATCGACATCAAGCGCTAGTTCAGGCATAAATAAAAGTGGGGAGGATGCGGTTGTCGCGAAGGGCTAAAAGCGTGTGCAAATGATTCTCTCACAGCCCCAAGACCCTTTTCAGCTGGCAGTGTGGGGGTTTTCCAGCTGTAGCGCGAGCGTGATGCAAAGCCCGTTGCGCCCTCTGGGCAGCCGGGTTTTGTCACTGGCGTCGTTTAACACCAGCTGGGTGTTGTGAACCCGCGCGATTTCGTCAGCGATCGCCAGGCCCAGACCATTGCCCTCACCGTGTGTGCCCTGCACCCGGTAAAAACGTTCCAGTACTTTGGCCTGCTCACCAATGGCAATGCCCGGTCCATCGTCAAGCACCTGCAGAAAAGCCATTGCCTTGTCTGTTGCGTTCGCTCCTGTTCCATTCCGATTCTCAACCCCATTCCCAATCCCATTCCCATTAAAAATCCCACTCCAGTCACTGTCAGCGCCTTGCACGCCGCAGCGCAAGGTCACACTGCCACCCGGCGGGGTGTACTTGACAGCGTTGTCCACCAGGTTGCACAGCAGCTCGCGCAGCAGCCATTCATGGCCAGCAGCAATAACCGGCTCGGCCTGCAGCCCCAGGTCAATGCCTTTTTCCTGCGCAGCGTCCAGATACATGGCCAATACTGCTTCGCACAGCTCTTTTAAATCCACCTTTTGCATTGCCTGGTCGGTGGTGTCCAGCGCATCGGCGCGCGACAGGGCCAGCAGCTGATTGGCCAGCTGCGATGTGCGGCGCGTGGCAGAGCGCAGCTTGATCACAGTGTCAGCAGCCAGCGTGATGCTGGCCTGCCCGCTGGCAGATGTTGCCTGCGCAATTGATGCTGCCTGCGCCCAGGCTTCAACCTGCGCCTGCAGACCCGCCAGCGGTGTGCGCAACTGGTGGGCCGCATCTGCCACAAAGCGGCGCTGGCTTTCAGAGTGGGCATGCACCAGACCAAACAGGCGGTTCAGTGCCAGCACCAGCGGCTGGACTTCAATCGGCGTGGCCTGCGCGTCCAGCGCACTCAGATCACGCGGGCTGCGCCGCTCGACCGTGTGGGTCACATCCAGCAGTGGCTTGAGGGCGCGCACCACCGCCCAGTTCACGGCAAAGCCCGCCGCCAGCAGCAACACCAGGTTGGGCAACAGCACCTTGAACCAGATGGATTGCACCCATTGCTGGCGCGCGTCTGCTCCGTCGGCCAGCTGCACAATCACTTCGCCGGCAGCGGTTTGCACGCGCTGGGCGGCAATGCGGTAAGTCACGCCCTTGTAATTGATGCTGTGGAACTCGGGCTGTCTGGTGGGCGGCACAACGCCGTCAATCCAGGATTCCCCAGCCAGAAAGTCACCTGCAGCATTTGAGATGCGAAATCCCGCTGAAGACTGGCTGTCTTTGACAAAAGCGGCAATTTCAGGGGCCAGCATCAACACTGGCGCAGCGTCTTTGGTACTGCCTGGTGGCAAAACCGAGTCAGCCAGCAGCGGTATCAGGCGCAGCAGTTGCTGGTCTTTTTGCAGCGCCACGCTGCCTGCGGTCTGGTAATCAAAGTAAACGCTGCTCAGCGCAAACAGGCCCAGCGGCAAGGCCAGCAGCAACAGCAAACGCCGCTGCAAGCCTGACTTGATGGCAGCAGTCTTCAAAACGCGGGGGAGGTGCCGGTGCCGGTTGTCACTGCTGCTGTCATCATCTCCAGCCGGTAACCAAAACCGCGAATCGAGCGCACTGCCACCCGGTGCGGCTCCAGCTTGGTACGCAAGCGCGAGATGTACACCTCAATCGTATTTGGCGTGATTTCCTTGTCCCAGCCGGTCAGCGCCTGCAGCAGTTTGTCTTTGGCCGATGGTTTGGGGGCATGGGTGAGCAGATATTCCATCACCGTCCATTCACGCGGACCCAGGTCGATCAACTGGCCATTGGCATGCGCCTGGCGGTTGGCGCAATCAAGCTCCAGCGGGCCAAAGCTCAAAGTGGCGCTGGTTGCCACCTGCGAACGGCGCAGCAATGCGCGCAGCCGGGCCAGCAGTTCCGGCAGTTCAAACGGCTTGAGCATGTAGTCGTCTGCCCCGCCGTCCAGGCCTTGTACACGGTCTTGCAGGGCGTCCCGGGCAGTCAGTATCAACACTGGCAAGGTTTGCCCGCTTTGCCGGATGTTGCGGGTCAAAGTCAGCCCGTCCATCTGCGGCAGACCCAGGTCAACAACGGCCGCATCAAAACTCTCGGTTTGCATGACTTGCAGCGCACGCTCACCGTTGCTGACCCAGTCTACAGCGTAGCCTGCATGGCATAGCCCCAGCTTGATGCCGCTGGCCACCATCAGATCGTCTTCAACTAACAAAAGGCGCATGCAGGCAGTCGGTGAAGTGGTGGGGCATTGACAAGTGCCAGCGCGAAACCGGCTTTGCCGGGCTGCAGGTGACGCCCCCTGGGGGACGGCGCTTCCTGTGGGGACGCGCCACAGGCGCGTCGGGGGGGGGTTACTAATAGCTACGGATCATCGTGCCAAACGCCTGTTCGGTCAAAATCTCCAGCAGCAGCGCATGTGGCACCCTGCCGTCAATGATGTGAACTGAATTCACGCCGCTTTTGGCAGCATCCAGCGCGCCTGCAATCTTGGGCAGCATGCCGCCTGAAATGGTTCCGTCTGCAAACAGCTCGTCTATTTCACGTGCGGTCAGGTCGGTCAGCAACTGGCCGTTTTTGTCCAGCACACCGGGGATGTTGGTCAGCAGCAGCAGCTTTTCAGCTTTCAGCACTGTGGCCAGCTTGCCGGCCACCACATCGGCATTGATGTTGTAGCTTTCATTGTCAGTGCCAAAACCGATCGGGCTGATCACTGGAATAAATGCGTCGTCCTGCAACGCCTTCACCACGCTGGGGTCAATGCTGACAATATCACCGACAAAGCCGACGTCGTGCTCTTTGCCCGGATTCTGGTTGTCCGGCATCTTCAGCTTTTGGGCGCGGATCAACCCACCGTCGCGCCCTGTCAGCCCCACAGCCTTGCCGCCCGCCTGGTTGATCAGGCCCACAATGTCCTGCTGAACCTGCCCGGCCAATACCCATTCAACAACTTCCATGGTTTCGTCATCGGTCACGCGCATGCCCTGCACAAACTCGCCTTTCTTGCCCAGGCGGTTCAGTGCAGTTTCAATCTGCGGGCCACCACCATGCACCACCACCGGATTCATGCCCACCAGTTTCAACAACACCACGTCTTCAGCAAAATCAGCCTGCAAAGCCGGGTCGGTCATGGCGTTGCCGCCATATTTGATAACCATGGTTTTGCCGTGAAATTTGCGGATGTAGGGCAACGCTTGCGCCAATATCTCGGCTTTGTCACGCGGACTGATATGGGACAGATCAGGGTCATTCGCAAGAGTCATGGTCTGGATACAAAAAATATTAAAAAATAAACATGAAGATCACTGCGTTTTGATTACCCCACCAGAAATTCTTCCCGGCTGCGCCCCTCGGCGATCAATCCCCTCAACCAGAGCGGCATCAAGCCCCGTCCGCTCCAGCTTTGGCCTTCCACGCCACGGTACTTGGCAGGGACTTTGCTGCCTGTCGAGCGACTCGCTGCTTTGCCTGGCTTTTTAGCCGGGGCTTTTTGGGTGCCTACCCGCCTGGCTGATTTGGGCAACTGCAAATCCTTCAAGGTAATGCCGAAAGCCTGCATTTTTTCCTGAATATCCTGGACTGTTTTGGCAAAGTCCTTGGCTTTGATTTGCTGTTCTTGCTTTTTTAATTTTTCAATTTGGGCCTGAATATCTAACAAATTGTTCATTTAGTTAACCTTAAATAGATTTCCAAATTAATGTTATGACCGCCGAAGCCAGGAAGGTACCTTGAATCGGATGATGGCAATATAAACCAAGATATACATCAGTACAAACAAACTGCAAAAGCCAATCAAGACCGGTGTGTTTTGCCAGAATAAAACAGCGGGCAAAACAGTCAGCAAGGTAAAACTCCATAAATATGGTGACGTGCGATTGTTGCGCATCAGCATGCGGCGCGAGGCGTCGTCATGCACCACGCCACGCACAATGCGGCGGTAAATCAGCTGGTGAAAATGCAGTGCATCAGCCACACCTGGCGACACGCCACGCACCAGTTTGCGGTAGATTGAAAACGCTGTTTCGCAAACCGGGTAGATCAGCAGCAGCATGGGAAACCAGGGCGACACAACAGCATGGCGCTGCACCAGCAAGATACTGGTAACAGCAATGACCGCACCCCATAAATACGCACCCCCATCGCCGGCAAATATAAGCCCTCGTGGGTAATTCCAGTACAAAAAGCCAAGCGTTGCCCCCACCAATGCCAGCAGCGTGCCAGCCAGCATCCTGTCGCCCAGTAACAATGCAACATAAGCCAATGCGCAGCTCACCAGCACCGCCACAATGCCTGCCAGCCCGTTGTAACCATCGATCATGTTGAAAGCGTGCGGCAAGCCAGCCAGGGCTACGAACGCAAGGCCAATACCCAGCCAGGGCATGGACTGCCACATGGCATCCAGCATTGGCAATCCCAGGCTTTGCAGGCTCAGACTTTGAACGCTTAGGTGCAAGAGCGCGCAGCCCAACGCTGCTGTCAGCAGGCTTGCAAAAAGACGCCAGACTGCTTTTATTTTGTGGGTGTTATCTTCAATGGCTCCAGCGCCCACCACCGGCGCCAGCACCAGCAACAACACTGCCACATCAAACCATTTGATGCCCGCGTTGATGCTCAGGCCCAATCCCACCGCGCCTGCACCCAGACACCATGCCAGCCCGCATGCCAGCGCTATACCCAGCCCACCGACGCGCGGCACATGCCCGTGGTGAAACCTCTGCGGCTTATGCCGTCCATAGGTGCGCGCCGATCCTTTGCCAAACACGATCAGCACCAGGCACAAACCAACAGACATCAAGAAGGCAAATAAGGCTAAAACCAGCATGTCAGGTGTTTGGTCAATTTTTATTTTTTATGGATGCCATATATCGATGGTATGGGCCCAGGTTTTACAAACGCAACAAAATGCGAATATGCCACGTTAAATTCAACAGATTTTTTTAAACGTTGTGATGCGTATGATAAGTGACTGCCTAGTCGATTCGCGCAGTCAGGTAGCAGACCAATTGCAACCACAGGACAATATCTAGGTCTTCGCGGTACATTTCAATCGCTTGTGCCGGGTACGCCAAACCCACTCTTTGCTGTGCCAGCGCGTAGGCCAAACAGGCTGAACATGGCGTTTTTGAAACAATTGTGGTTTGCTACTACAAGCTGACCTAAATTTACTGTCCCATCTGCGCTGGAAATGCAGTAAGGCGGCATGTTAAAACGAGGGGCTTGTGATGGCGGCGAACTGGACACCCGATCAAGTATTTCAGCAGCTCAATGCAGGTCGCACTTGAGTCAGAACCACCATTGCCTGCGCATTTACGCCTACGCATGTCCGACAAGTAGTTCGGGGCTTTACTCCCAAGGCGAGGCGGCCGGGTTTCGAGCCGTCAGCAAGGCCCAGCGACCCGTCTTTGTTCAAGCCACACAGTACTGGGACGACCTGATAACGCAGACCTTCCAGCAAACCATTCCCACCGGTTCCAACATCCAGTTCGGCTTTACCACCATCAACATCAGCTATGCCAAGGCATATTCCCTGGCCAGCGGTAGCTCCTGGTTCCTGACAGGCCCAGAGTTATCAACCACCAAGGTTGACCTCTGGTTTTTACGCCACCTTGTGCGATGTCGGGCACACGCTGGGGCTTGAACACATGGGCGACTACAAGCTCGGGCAACTGGACGCCTTCTTCGTTGTGAGACTCGCGTGTCCAGTCCGTCATGTCGTTTTTTGGCCCCAGAAGCGGCATTGGTTCAAATGAGGTCATGCGTGCCGACTGGACCGCGGCCAGGGGGATACCTCATACTCTCCTCGCGCACCGCTGGTGAACGACGTTTTCGCGATCCAACACATCTACCGAGCGTCCACCACCGCCAGCACTGGCGACACGGTGTACGGGTTTTTCGGCAACGTGACGGGCACGCTGGCCAGTTTGTACGACATCACCGTTAACTTGAACCCCATGCTGACGCTGATTGACTTTGCTGGTAACAACGCCCTGAGCTTAAGCGGCTGTAGCAGCCCGTCGTTTTTCAACCTTCTACCTGAAGGCTATTCGTCATGTAACAACATTGCATTCGCCTACACCTGGGTAGTAGAAAACGCAGCAACCGGTGCGGGCAACGATACACCGCGCGGCAACAGTGCAGCCAATCAACTGGACGGTGGCGCGAGCAGCGGCACCGCTGTTTTTGCTGGCGCATTTTGCTGCTTCAGTTTTCGTATGATCCCGCAAACATTCACTACACCATTTCAGGGGCAAGAGCCGGTGATTGCATTTTTTTGGTGTGGAGCTGGTCGAGCTCAACAACATGCTGCGCGGCTGCTGTCGACTGACCGGGTTGCTCCAATTGTGTTGGGCTTTTCGCCTGCTGATAACGTTAAAAAGGTTGCCGCCACTGCCAGGCTGGTGCTAACAATAAGTAAAGCCGTAATGGCAGGCGGTGGCAGCATTACGGTACACCACAACAACAGCATGATGGCGCGTATCGTGCTGGTGAGAGATGCGTTGCAAATCAGTATCGCGGGGCGACACCATCACCATTAATCTTGCAGCTGACCTGAGGCCTGGTGCGGGCTATGGCGTTAATGTATCAACCGGCGCTCTGACGCACTCTGCGGGTAACGTGTTTGTGGGCATAGCGGGAACCACAAAAGCTGACCGACGGCAGTGCCATCAGCGGCTCGCTGGTGTCGTCGGTTCTAGACGCCGCACACACGTCCAACGGTGACGCAACATTTGGGCAGGTCACCGACCTGCTGGACAACCAGGTAGCAGTGGTTAAAACAGCGGCCATCAACCACGGCGTTGGCTACAACAGCATCCGCGACGTAGTCACCAACGGCATGGCCGTCCCAGCAGCGGTAAGGCCCGTTAACACCACGGACGCAGTTGTGCCGATAAGGGTAAAACCGGCAGACATGCCGCTAGGCGGCTAATTGGCTTAGTAAGAAAGTAACTGGATTGACATGCGCCAGCATGTTTACTGGATTTGCAGCACCAGCTGAATCTTGACATCAACAAGAGGCACATTAGCAAAACCGTTTGATGTTGCTGTCGGTAACGCAGCGATTTTATCGACAACGTCCATCCCCTTGATGACTTTGCCAAACACGGCGTAGCCCGGGTTGGCATCGCTTTTGTAGTCAAGAAAAGCGTTGTCGATGAGATTGATGTAAAACTCTGACGTAGCGGAGTTGGGCACATTAGTCCGGGCCATGGCCAGTGTGCTGCGGGTATTCAACAAACCATTGTTGGACTCCAGCGCTATGGGCGCACGCTGGCCGGGCTTTTTCACTATGCCGCTGGTGTAGCCACCCGCCTGCGCCACAAAGTTGGCAATAACCCGGTGAAACAGCGTGTCGCGGTAGAAGCCGACTTTGACGTAAGCCAGAAAGTTGTCAACTGAGATCGGAGCCGCTACAGGGTTAAGCTCCAGCGTGATGCTTCCCTCTGACGTGACCACGGCAACCTGCGGCAGCGGCACGGCAACGGTGCCGGAATACAGCACCTTGCCATTTGAGCCAAGGATGGTTAAAGGTTGCTCCCCGGTTGCCGTCACCAGGCAGTTGATGATGGCCAACTGCGGGGCGCTTTGCGCCTCGTTAAATACCGGGTTTTTACAAACACCTGTCACGGCCGACATGGTGTTGCGCAAGTCAAAACCACCCACCACAATGACCGCCTGCTGACTGTACGAAAGGGTACGTGCCTGTACAGTGGTAATTTGCTGGTTGTCATCCAGATTACCCGCACCACCGTTGCCACCACCACACGCCGTCAATACGGCGCCGAATGCCAACACAGTTGCGCAGTTCAGGAAATAAGCCATAACTATGCTTTCATTATTTTTACGGCTGTAACAGTCAACCCTCTGCATGCGCTTGCTGAGTGCATATTCAGTGGATATGTTAAGCGGGTGGATTGAATGGGCGTGTTGTGTTTTAAAACACCAGCCAGAGTACATGGCTGTCGGCCATGCTTAGATCAGCCTGACCGACAACATGCACCACAGCGACTTGCTCGGCATCCGTTTGACCAGCGCAATGCAGGTAAACGCCCTGTTCCAGCGGTATCCACCCAAGAGACTCTGCCTGAATGGCTTTGAACTCTTCCAGAAAATCTTCGGGGTAAAAAACGTTGACACTGTTGAAACTGTCAACGTTAACAAGGTTGTTGGCGCCGTTGGCACTGTTGTCGTTATTAGGGTGCATAAACTGAGGCGCGCTTCTGTCACATAGCGCCAAAGCCAGTTAATTAAATTTGATGGTGTCACTAACATAGATTGGTAACGCCGCTGACAGGGCGTCACCACCATTCGAGTCGACAGTTTACAGCACAGCTGGTTGCGCGGCTAGGCGGGCAATTTCGGCATTTACAAATTGCAGGCTGATAATCTGCTCCTTAACCTGGCTTGGTAAAGAATCGAAGTCGCAGTCGTGGATGTTTACGATAGGGTTTGGCATATCCGTATTCACGTTCAGGTTCTGTATTCATAAAAGCGAAAACACTGCTACTTGTGGAGTCTGTGGTTCTGTGGTTCTGTGGTTCTGTGGAGAATTACACCAGCGCTGCTTTCCGAGGTCAGAAACGCTTCGGCATGAGCCGAAAGCTGACGACAGCTTACAAGAACAAACTGCCGTCGAGCACATATCGATATGCGTGAATGTGTGTAGAGACATAACGCCTTCGCTTTCGGTGCGTTGAAGCAAACCGAGTTCGACAAAATTCACAATGTCGTCATGAACACGCTTGACATCACGGCTAACATTTATGCCAACACGCGGAAAAGTATCTTTAGTGCCCTGCGCTGCACGCACGATATTCCAACGTTTTTCCGTTAATGGTCCGAATAATGGCGCCGGAGTTGCAAAGCACAAGACTTCATCTTGAAAAGTATCGGCCTCGGCAACTTGCCCTGCTGAACGCGACGCACTTTGAAGTCGGGCGGCACTGTGATGGTGAGACAACTTTCTGTAACGACGTTTTCCTGACGATTACTTCCATGACGAGATCATCAATCAGTCGTCTTATAAAAAAATTGAAGTTTGTGCGGATTTAATTGGAATCTGACCCTAATTTGCGCTAATTTGCGGATTTAATTGGAGTCTGACCCTAATTTGTTACTAATTTGTTACTTTCCAGGAAGGTAGGTGACGCCCACCCAAAATACGAACTGTTTGATGCAAGCAGCAGACTTGACTTTTGCCAAGGCCATTTGCTGGTTGTCTCAAAATAACAGGCTGCTGCCCCCATCAGCACTCAACAGGCTGATAACTGCAAAGATGACTACCGCAATTTTCGACAGGCCATGACGCAGTATTTGGCCCGGTTTAATTGAGTTTGATGGTGTCGCCTGTGGGTATCAGGGGCAACGCCGCTTGCAAGGCATTGGCGTAAGCGGTACGCGCCGTACGCAGCACGGCAATTTGTGCGTTTATTCGTTGAAGTTCTACGTCAACAAATTGAATACTGGTCAACTGCGCCTTGGCTTCGTCTGACAAGGACTCAGAGTCAAAGTTTTGGTTGTTGATGGTGATGGTGGCCATAGGGAAATTTTCTTAAAAAAGCGGCTGGTTTTCAGAAAAAAACAATCGCTGAGGTTGCATGTAATCAGTCGGGAAGCCGGCAAAAATCCGCCTTCCTGCTCACCAATTTTATGAATGCAGTATACCAATATGCCTCTGTCATACATGCTGCCAGGCTTGCAGCAGCCGCAGCAACTCGCGCTGATGCTGCAAAGCCGCTTCAGGTTGGCAACTGATCCATTCTTCGTTTACCAAATACACTGCGTCCACGTCTTCAAGCGGTAAATCACGGTCAACGAGTTCGTCGGTCTTCACGACCATCACCAGGGCACCTACCTGGTTTGACATCACCAAAGCCCTGACCCGCGCGTGGAGCCCCTCAGCAGTCATGTGCCAAGGCAAGCCGTCTGGCGCCTCGGTCCATTGGTGCGTTGTCAGCGAGGTCGCCCGCGCAGTCTGGTCACGGCCTGCCGGGCATTGGTCAGCGCAACAGCATTCCCCGAATACACCTCCACGGGAATTCGGCCGTCGCCGCCCAGCAAGCGGGTCAGGTGTGTCTTGACATGAAGCCGGGAAACAACGCCTTGCCCCAAGGTTGGCGCGAAATTAACCTCGTTGATCACCGCTCCGTTGGCAGGCCAGGGTACGGTGATGTCATCGCTGATCATGTCAATGCCCGCTACGTCCAGGCCAAAAAGCGCACCCGATGCCAATGCAGCGCGCAAGTTCTCGGGGTGAATCGTCGCCGTCACATCCTCGTCCACGCCGCCCCAAGCGGTCGTCTCAATCCGGCGTAGCGCGACAAATTGCGCCGCTTCGGGCACTGCATCAATCTGCAAGCCCTGTCGGACCAGCTCTGTCAGCGCCAGTACGTCCATCGGCTGCAGAGCTGAACGCTTGCCTGGCGGTAAACGTCGATCGCTTTCACAGGCTTTATCAACCAGTTGGGCCACAGTCAGCTTGCCATCACCCTACACGCCCATGGGCAGCCGTTTCACGGCATAAAGCCATTGCCCGCCGGTTAAAAAATGCGGTGACAAGTCCCTGGTACTTGGCGCTCAACCAGAACCAAATGGGCGCTCGAATGCTCGTAGGCCGGTTAAAAGTCATGTCAAGTTCCCGGGCCTGTACGGCTAACCCGCACGTCCTCACCGCGCTCGGCATCGGCGGGCTTGACCACCACCGGCCAACCGATGCGCTTTGCCGCCGCATGCGCACTTTTTAAAGTGTTCACGGGTTCATGTACTGGCGCGGGCAAACCAGCGGTGCGCGGCAGCTTGGCGGTCACATCTTTGCGATTGACTCCCGCCGCGCCAATGGCTGAATCGCAATCGGTGCTGCTGCGACTGATCCGGCGCGCTTTTACGCCCCAACCCAGCTGGTAAGTTCCACCGCCCAGATGCGAAAAGGGAACGCCCAATTCAAAAGCTGCATGCAGCACAGCCAGCGTCGATATCAGCAGTCACACTGAAGTTCTCCTTCAAACCATCGTCGCCTGTCAAAACCGAACGCCAGCTCCTCAAGTTTTATATGGCCGGCGATGCAGGCAACACAAAGTCAAAAGCCACTCGGCGGCAGCGTTGCATCGAAGGTTTCATACCCATGCGCAATGCCCGGTTCTCACGCCGACGGAGAAACAAACCCGGCTTGGGTTGCCTGTCCCGGTGCGTTGAACCCGACCAACGCGCTGCACACTGTGGGCCAAGGCAGGCCCTGTGCACCAGCCAGTGCCATTGCAAACAACACATGGATGTCGGGAGTACGCGGTAACCCGTCGGTGGCGTCAGATATCGCCGCCAGGCGTACCAATGGCGTTTGTGCCGCGCCATCGGCCCAAACCACCCAAGGCTCAGACGCAACTTGTGCAACAAATATTGCCATCCCACCGGCAGCAAGGTGCGCCTCAACAGCCAGATGACGTTCACCGCTTGCCACCAGAATTTGGCGAACGCCGGGCTTCAGCCGCTCGCGCATGGCCAGGCACAAGGGATCGTCAGCGTTGATCACGACCGCGTGGCGCGCGCGCGCCAGTGTCTGCGCCATCAGCTTGATCGAGTCTGCGCTTTGAGCCCCTCCACTGACATCCCTTTGACCGTTCGGTTTTTGACCATTCGGGTCAGCCTGCGCATGAAGCAGCGCCACAACGTCATAGCGGTCGCAAGGGTTGCCGGCCGCTGCCAGGCCTCTCGTCGTCAGTACCATCACCGCAGCTTCAGTCGCCGGGTCGTCCAGCAGCAAGCGCACCCCGTCAAAGTCTGTCAAATCGTCGTTGCTCACCACATCGTCACCAATCCACACCCCCTTGGGCGTACACAGCCCGGCAGTTTTGCCAGAGGCACGCCACATGTGTTGCAACAAGCGCGCCACTTCGTTTTTGCCATAAGTCCCGGTAACAGCTGCGGTCGGAACACGCGACGGCTTGTTTTGATACAGCCAGTCCAGCACCTCCCCATTGATATCGCGGTCAGGCGTGCTCAGCCAGTGCAGGCGGAATCCCGGTTGCCCATTGACCTCGCAAATAGCCCCTCCCACCTCGCGCCAAGAGCAGCTGATGTCGGGGCACAAAAAATCCACGCCCGCAATGTCAAGCCCCACCAGGCGCGCCGCGCGCTCAGCCAGAGCGCGGTTGTCGGGATGAACACGATCCGTCACGTCGTGGGCTGTGCCGCCACTGCTAATGTTGGCGGTTTGCCTGAGACGAACAAAGCGGCCAGCGGCAGGCACGCAAGTCGGCGTGAGCGACTGTTCAGCCAGGCAGTCAAGCGCCTGCGCATCTAACGCAATATGTACCAACAGGTTGTCCTTGTCAGTACCGCGTCGCGGGTCGGCATTGAGCGCATCAAGCAGGGTTTGCACACTGCGCCCGCCGTCGCCCACCACACCGCCCGGTGTTCTCAGCGTGACGATGCGCAGTTTGCCACCCACAACCAGCATGCGGTGATCCCGCCCGTCAATGTGCTTTTCAACAATCACCTGCGCCGGGCTGTAAGCTGCAGCCTTATCAAAAGCCTGCCGCAGTGCGTGTACCGTTCGAATACTTGGCGTGACTCCCCGGGCTTGCTCCTGGTTTGACGGCTTGACGACCACCGGCCAGCTTAACGCTTGTGCGGCTTCTTCTGCCGCCTGCACTGTTGCCACCAATTGCTGCGCAGGTACGGGCAAAGCCGCGCGTCCCAGGATGTAGCTGGTCATTTGTTTGCTGCTGGCAAGCCGTCCGGCCAAGCCGCTGGTACGCCCGGTAAAGCTGCCGTCAAGCAGCTCGGTATGGCAGCCCTGGCCCAGCTGCAGCATACCCAGCCGGTTGGCTGTAGGAATACCACGCTGGCGGGCTGCGCCAAAAAACCGCAAGGTGTTGGGCATCCAGCCTTGGTCCTGCACTGTTTCCAGCCACGCTTGCAGCGCATCGGCCATTTGTTGGGTTTCAATAGAAGATGTGCCGGTGTTGCACCACTTCAGCAACAAGCGCAGAGCATGTTCCAGAGCAGGCTTGAACACATCATTGCGGTGGTAAGGCAGCGCAAGCTCGGCCTGATTGTCGTTACATGCCACCACTGCGCCCTGCCAGACTGGCTGGCGCGCCCATCGTTGCACCGCCACCGTCAGCGCTGCTACCCAGACAACAAAAGGCGGCGCATCAGGCAGACTGCCCGGTGCCAGAAAATCCGATGGGAAACCCGGCGCCGCAAATTCCCACAGCGGATCACCAGGCCGCAGTTCTGCCAAGTGCCCAGCCCAGCGCGCCGCCCAGTCGACTTGCGCGTCCAGCTGCCCGGTCCACTGCAAGTTCAGCAGCACCGTTTTCTCATCCAGCACCGAACTGCACCCCGCGAAAAAGGTCAGCCCGGAAACCTTGACTTGGCCAATCATGCAGTCAACCCGTTCGGTTTCATGATAAGTGTCAGTTCAGTTCGTGCGAGCGGGTGTCGGCTGAAGCAAGCGACTAAACGAAGCACCCAAGCCGTCAGGCGAGCCCATTTTGACCACCAGCACCACGCGCAAACCGCCGAAGGCTTTAGCCAAGGGACGCGGGCTGTGCAGGCGATCCGACGCAAAGCTCAGCAAACGGTTTCGGCGCGGTAACACTGCCGTCTCAATGTCTCGTTGGGCGTTGAACACGACCGTCTCACCGCACCATTCGGGCTGCCAGCAAGGCGTCAAATACAAAATGGTGGTCAACTCTTCACCCCTGTCGGTGTCGTTGTGCGGCCAGCCGTCGGTACCGAAGGTGTGGGCGTTCAGGTAAAAACGCAGCATGCGAGTCCCTGGCGACACCATGTGGCTGCGCAACCAGTCGATGTATTGGCCGAACTCTTGCAACGGGTGTTTGCGTACGCGGTCTGTCACGTCAACGGTATTTTCCTTGTTGCCATAACCCACCTCGTGGTGCCAATATCGGCTGTGCGGGTTGGACGGCGTGCTCCAGTCAAAGCGCCATCCAATACGACTGGCCGCAGTCAACAACGACTGGTACAGCGACTCAGGCAAACAGTTGTCAAACACTTGTGATGGCCCGTATGCAATGGTGGGTGTGTTCATGTGGCCCTTCCCGAGATTAATATGCCGTACGCGAATTGTCAGCGGCAGGCAATGCACCGGCTGCAGGTGTTATGGCCCCCGCGCGGAACTGCGGCAAGCGCTCAAGGTCATTCTTCCTGGAGTCACGCGAGGCCTTTGCCAGGCCCCCTTTATGGCGGTTGGTTTGAACGATGCGTGCGCTGACAGGCATGGATAAAGCTATCACCAATAAGCGCTGTCAAATGCTCAAAACCAACCGGATACTTGACCCTGGCGAGGCAAGGCATTTTCAGCCGTTTCATCACGCGCCCGTCAGGTTAGCCCTTTTTTGCGAGCCTGCACGGCCGCATCAAACAGGCACAACGTCGGTGACAGACGCTGGCAAATCTCCCCGGCCAGCAGCCCCGCGCAAACCGCGTTTGTTGTGGGCCAGTGCCTACTGCCTGCTGGACACGTGCAGCGGCACCAGCATGGCAACGCGCGAAATGCTGCGCCAACGGGTCGCCCATGGCTACGAAGTTTAGGTGCTCGGTGCGAGAGTGTTTGACCACCCGCTCGGCACGCGCAAGCTGCAGCCCAAATGGGCCACCGCAGAGGCCTGCACAGGCGGCGTGCTCACCATTGACGATGATCCACTGACGCAGCGCCTTGTTGTCACCGCCAGTACCGAGCGCGACCACATGACCTCCAGAGAAGAAGCCCGCTGGTTTGGACTGTACGAAGAAACGCTTGAGGCCTTCAAGCCCGATGTGGTGTTTTTCTACGGTGGTCAAGTGCTTGAAAGGCTGATCGCTGGGCTACACAGCCATCCCAGTTGGGGTGTTTATTGAGCCATCGGCAGTGACAGTCAGCCACCAGAGCCGCGAGCGCGTGCTGCTGGTCAACGGGTCAGCTGAAAAAGGCGTCGGTATTTTGATTCAACTGGCCTTGCTGCTGGAAACGCGCCAGCACGACATCGTCTTTGAAGTGGTCGAATCACGCGGCAACTGGCAAGTGCTGCTTGAACAGTTCAGCCAGGCCGTGGGCACACCGAGGGGCGCGCTCAGCAACGGGGTGGTCACGCCTAACACCAGCGACATGCGGCCCATTTACGGCCGCACACGCGTCCTGCTTGCGCCAAGTTTGTGTTGGGAGACAGCAGGCCGTGTCCTGGGCGAGGCCATGCTCAACAGCATCCCGGCCATCGTTTGCGACCACGGCGGCCTGCCTGAAATGATGCAGGACGGCGGCGTCAAGCTGAGATTTCTCCCAAGATGTCACGAAGCCCCGTACAACGTGTTGCCCGCTTTGGCATCGTTGGAGCCACTGGCAAACACCCCTATCAGGTTTTATGACGACGAGGCGTTTTATGCCGACTTTTCAGCTAAAGCCTACCGGGCTGGGCAAACCCATCACAGTCTGAGCGCCAATACCCGCAGCCTGGTGCAGGCGCTGGCACCTTGGGCCGCGCTGCGTGCGGGCGACTTGGCAAGTGCAGCTTGACGCTCCACACAGACGCCAGCCTTTGCAACAAGCCGTCATATAGCGAACAAAATCGCCTCTCAGCCCATATAAAACGGGCGCTAGCAGCTATTTATAAAATAGCAATACGGTTCATCAAAGAAACTGTTGCAGAACAGACCACAGCGTCGGCGGTCGCGCCGCGATTCGCGTTTGTCCCGCCGTCACCTGCACGGCGCACAAACCCGGCAGCTTGTTGGCGTTGGCGTTGGCGTTGGCACTAAGACTTTGGCAGTGCAAGTTTGCGTTGTTGGCCGTCAGTGTCCAATAGGGCGAGGTGAGCAGTGGCAAAACCACCGGCCCAGCCGCCTTGCAGTTGACGAGAAAGACGGCTGTTTGCCACTCCCATGCCTGGGCAGTCATGTCAACCGTGCAGCCGCGTTCGTCCAGCCATGCAGCCATGGCTTGCCTGAGCGGCGCGTCAGTCTTGACGGCCGCAACGGTCGACACCAGCGCCAAAGGCAGCTGCTTGTCGACGTATTCACCAAAAGCGCTGAAGGTGCCGGTTGCTGTTGCAAGTTGCGTTCGAGCCTGCACCATGTCGTCGGCGCTAAAGCGTTGGTAGTGCAGCCCAGCCAGCGCACCGCTTTGGGCCATTGACACCAGCAAAGTGATGGCCAGGGCTGGCCAGCTTTTCTGCCACGCCTGGTTTGCTGCCACAAAAGCCAGCAACACCAGGCACGGCGTCAACAGCGCCAACAGACGCCAGGGGAACTGGATAAACGCCGCACCCGGGAAATAGCTGTAAAACGGCGCTGCCAGAGGGAGTTGCAACAGCAGCGCAGCCGCCACCAAGAGCAACAGCGGCGCAGCCCCCGCCAGCTTTTGACGCTTGACAGCCAAGCTTGCACCGGCTGCGACGGCCAACACCAGCAAGGCCGTGTCCAGCTGAACCGTGTAGGTGTCCCAACGCTCGCCAAAAAGGTAGTTGCTGTCCCAAACATACCGCCACCAAGGCTGGAACTGGTTGCGCGGCAAAAAGTCGTCGGGCAGAATTCTGGCAATGTCGTAGTCAGGGGAAAAGGCATTCAATGCAAGCAGCCAAGGCGCACACAAAAACAAGAACAACATGCTGGCACCCAAAGCGCGGGTCACCTGCAGTCGAACCACAGACCAACGAGAAGGATCGCCAGAATGACCCGGCGCCGCCAACCACCAGCCGCTGTTGACCAAAAACACAAACGCCAAAAGTACCCCGGCATAGTAGGCCAGCACAGAATGGCCAAGAAACGTCAGCCACAAGCTCAAAGCCAGCCCCACCGCGCAGCGCCTTTGCTGCAACAAGCGCAAAAAATACAGCAGCACCCACGGCAACACCATAGCCGCTGAAAACTCTGCCAATGCGCCCCGCACCAGCCAATTGGTGGTCGAATAATTGGCCAAGGCAAAGCAAACACCACCGACAGCAGCCGCCAGACGGGCCAGGCCCTGGTCACGCAAGCAGCGGTAAATACCCAAGAGTCCAAGCGCTAAAAACCCAACGACTGCGCCAGCCAGCGCCGCTTTGGCAGAGCCCGTGAGCCAAAGAATCAGCCCCGATACAACATAAAAAAGCTTGTGATAAAAAATCGGCTGTGGTGAGCCAAACCCAAAGTTGTCCAGCGTTGACCACACAGGAAGCCAGTCCCCCGCCGCAAAATGGCGCGCAAAAACCTCGCTGCGGGTGACAAACGACAAAAACTCGTGGTTAAACGGCCACCCGCCCGCGCTCAACAGCACCAGCGGGCAAAGCGCCCCCAACAGCATCAGCCCATAAGCGCAAACGCGCGACTGCCCCAGCTTGTCGCCAAGCGGGTCGCCGAGCCGGGCAAAACCCGCATGAAAGCCCAGCCAGCTGAAAAACGGGTCTTTGGAGTGGCTCAAAATGAGGGGCCAGTCACTTATTCACTGCGAGGGTTCATTTACAGCAAGACAGCGCTGTCGGTTAATGTCCGGTCAAGCGCTGACTGACTGCCAGATTGACTGCCAGATCGATTGCCAGATTGAATGTCAAATCGAGTGCCAAATTAACAGTCATATTACGCTTTAAGCCATGTAAACCGGGCGCTAGCAGCTATCAAATCATGAGTCATTTTGGAGCTTGTCACACCAGCTGCAGATCAAACCCATTGACACCCACCAGCGCAATGGCCGATGCAATGCTGACGGGCGTGACTGCCGCTGCAATCGCCATGCCGTTTGACACAGCAGCATCTGCGCTGTTGTAGTTCAGCCCGTAGTCAATCGCTACGGTTTTGGCAACAGCGATCTTGTTGTCCAGCAAGTCAGCCACATAGCCAAAGCTGGCGTTGCCTTTGAAGGTGTGGGCCGAGTCCAAAATGGTGGACACCAGCGCGCCCCGGCTGGCACTGCCGTCCGCTAGCTTGCCGCTCCAGTACGCCAGGCCTTGCGCATCAGCACCGTCAGGGCGCCCCAGCACATTTTTGTAGACCACATTGACAAAGGCGGCGTTGCCCATGGTGCTGCTAAAGCCGGTCAGGCTGCTGAACTGCACGCCGGCGCTGTAAAAACTTTCGGCGATTTGGTCAACACTCAGTCCGCCTGTTTTTTGGCCAATCCAGTAAGCCAGCCCGTCTGCGTCTGGCGTGCGGTTGAAAAAAGCCACATACAGCTCTGCCAAGCGCACCACATCGGCCGCTGGGGCTGAAGCCGCCTGGGCCTGGATTTGCAGGTTGATGGACTTGTCTGAAAAACTCAGGGCCTCAATGCTGATGAGGGTGTCGGTACCGTCTGTGCCGGTTTTGTCGGTCACGGTGTAGCCGCCAGGGGTTTTGCGGACGGTGTAGTTGGACAACACGGCGCTGTAGCTTGAGATGTCTTTGCCCGCGCCGCCGATGATCAGGTCGTTGCCGCCCAGCCCCACAAAGACGGTGTTAAGGGTGGTGTTTAGGGTGGTATTGATGGCCTGGGTACCCAGCACGTCATTGCCCTCCGTGCCCACAACGCTACCCCCCGTATTGGCAAGTAAAGACGCGACTGCCAATGTCGGGCTTGAGCTAACGCTCTCGGCTGTGCCGCCAGCATCCAGGTAGCTGGCTTGCACCTGAACGGGCCTGCCGACCTGCGCCTGCGACAGCGCAAAGCTGTTACCTGTGGCACCAGCCACCGCCATACCGCCAACTTTCCACTGGTAGCTGATGGCGCCCAAACCATCTGCATCGGCCAGCGTGTTGCTGACCGTCAGCGTTTGGCCTTGCAGCGCCGTCCCGTTGATGGTGACTGTGCCGGTGGGCAGGTCGTTGACGTTGGCGACTGCTGCCGTAGCAGCAGACGTCTTTTGCTCAAACGTCATGCCGCCATCGGTGTAGCTGGCCTGCACCGTGATGGTTTTGCCCACCTGCGCTTGTGTCAGCACCAGCACATTGCCGGTAGCGCCAGCAATGTCGGTACCCGCTGCCCGCCACTGGTAACTGATCAGGCCCAGGCCATCGGCATCTAGCAGCGTGTTGGACGCTGTCAAACTTTGGCCTTGCGCCGCCACGCCCGCGATGTTGACCGCACCTGTGGGTACGCTGTTGGTTTTAAGCTCGGTTGAAAAGTTGTAGGTGGTCGTGCCCGCATAGGCGTTGCCGGCCAGGTCCTGCACCGCGCCGGGTGACAACTCAACCCGGTAGCCCGTGCTGTAGCTCAGGTTTGCCGTTGGGTTGATGGTCAGTATGTTGCCTGAAATGCTCAAGTTGCCGCTGCTGGCCGCGTCGTAGCTGGCCACCACAGCGTTTGCTGCGGTTTTAACCACCACAGTGCCCACGCCCCGCTGAATGCCCTCGCTGAACGTGACCACAATGTTAGCGCCCACTGCCACGCCAACCGATGCATTTGCTGGGCTAAAGCTGCTGACCGTCGGCGGCGCAGTGTCTGCGGGGGCCGCCAATGTCAATGACGCCCCGTTGGCAGAATTCAAACCCCAGGTGCCGCGCAAGCCATCTTGCCCATATATCCACCGCAAAGCCAGCAAGTCATAGGGCTGAAAAGTTGACTTGATGGGCCCAACCTGGGTGTAAGACATCACGGTGTTGGTGGTGTTGTCGTTGCTGGCTGACAGCGGGTAAGGCCCCTCAAAAGGATGGCCCAAGCCAAGGGCGTGGCCAATTTCATGCAGCAAAATCTCGTAGCCGGTATTGCCTTGTACTGGCGCAGAGTTCACCCCTGCGAACTCCACGTTATCGAGGTAAACATAAGCCTCTGCGGTGTACGACGTCAGCGTATTGCCCGATGTATACGACCAAGACTCGAATGTTTCAGCCAAGCCCGCGGTCGACGCACTGGTGGTAATGTTGCAGGCGGCAAAGTGAAAATCTGCTGCAGCGCTGTTGGCCACCTCCGCAAATAAAACGCCGGTGACGCTGCTTACATAATTCATCAGCGCTCTGGCAGCGCTCTGTTGCGCCGAATTGAAAAAGGTGGTGCCCACATGCCGCGCCGCTTCGGTCGGCGTCACATCAAACGTGTAGTACAAGGTGGTGCGGGTCGGCAGCAAAAAATTCCAGTCGACGGAGTTGTCGAGCAAGCTGTCCACCCGGAAATCGTTTGAATAAGTGACGCTGTTGACGTCAGATGTCGTTGCCATGGGTTAAACCTTTTTAATCACTGCTGTTACGCTAGCGTCTATGGCATCCGCCCTACCGGTCATATTGGCCTCCAAGCCACATAAGACGGGCGCAAGCAGCTATCAATTTATGACTCATTCATTATTCATTGAAGCTCATCAATCGCTTCAAACGTCTTTAAACGTCCTTAAACGTCTTTAAGACATCCATCTTTTCTAGCTTGTCACACCACCTGAAGATCAAACCCATTGACAGCCACCAGCGACAAGGCCAAGGCCAAGGCCAAAGCCAGAACCAGAGCCGTGCTTTAGCGTGCTTGAGTTCGGCACCACAACGATCCCAGAGCTGGGTGCCAAGATGGGATGAACCACCTGCGCTGACCAATAATTGGCTGGGTTGTACACCGTAAACGTCATAGGCATGATTGTCAAAAAGTGAACCTACATCGCTGGCGAACTGAAACAAAACGCGAGTTTATCGGCTATTGCGTACACGGTCAATGTGGCGCAAACCGTACGCACGGGTCAATCAGCTTGCATTGCAGTTGGCTGACCACCAGTATGAAACAGCGCATCAAGTAGTGCATTAAATCAGGCATCAAATCAGGTTCCAGGCGATGTAAACCGGGCACAAACAGCTACTGTTTATATAGCATTTTAGTCCATCAATGTCGAGTCCAATATTGACGTTTTGACATGTGTCACAGCTGGAAGCCTGTCTCAAGGCGTAAAAAAGCCCCACACTCTTTTGGAGCGTGAGGCTTTTGGTTATCAACTTCTGTTGATCAAGCCATCTGACCAGCCTGCGCCCTCAGGTGCAGATTAGCCAGTGTTGCTTTAGATGACGAAGTTGGCTGGAATAAAGGCTTGCGTTGCACCGAAGTCAGCAATACCAACAACACCAACCAACGTGTCAACCGCGCCAGCTTCTGTGTACTGTTCCATCTTGTATTCGCCAGGATTGGTTGTTGACTGGGTCATCAGGATGTAAGTCTCACCCAACACTGGAACGACACCTTTGACCAAACCAGCACCCACAAACACGGCTTTCACAGCATAGCTGGTGAAGTCCAGAGCGTCCACACCTGGGCCAGGACCTGCTAGCGTACTAGGTGTGCCCACTGGCGTCGTTGTCGTCGCCACCGTACCAAGCGTACCTACATAGGTGCCATTGACACCGTCTGATGTTGATGCACCATCAACGCCATACGACGCGTCAGTCGGCAGGACAACTGCACCAGTTGCTGAGGCTGTGAACTTCACACTGTAGGAACTTCCATCAACTGCAGCTACCACAGGTCCGGCAGTATAACCAGCTGGAGGGAAGGCTTGCGCCTTGCCAATTAAGGTAAACGCGCCGTCACCAACATTCTCGCCAGTAACACTTGTCAGTGTTGGTGTTGCCACAGCCGTCGTTGCGGTGGTGTAAGTCACCGTATACGTCGAGTTAGTTGCAGGAACAGCAACATCAGTGCCCTGCGTTACTACTGTAGTCACCGAACCGTTGCCGTTGGCGGTTCCAAAGTAGGTGCCAGTAAAGTCCGCAGGGGTCAAGTCGGTCACATTGCCAGGAATGTCACGTGTCAACGTCACATTTCCTCCGCCGGTGTAAACAGCTGACCAACCGTTCGATGCTGCAGCCAGATTGTATTGATCCGTAAACTGGTTAGCAACATCGGCTGCCGGAATGATACCTGTCAGGGAAGGTGCAGCAAGAACTACCGTAACACCGTCAAAAACGATGGTTTCTGAAGTCGGGCTACCATCAGAAACAGCGAACGTCAAGTTAACAGATTCTTTGGTGCCGCCGTTGTACGTAATAGCACCAGCCGGGAGGAACGTGGTGTCAAAGTTCACAATGCTGTCAGTCCCGTTGCCGAAACCCGAGTAGCCAACAGTGTCGTTGCTTTTTGCACCCGTGCCCAATACCAGCACATCATTGCCCAAACCACCAACAACCAGGTTGTCAGCAGTAGCAGCGGATTGTGAGCCAGTAAGCTCAAGGTTGGCGTCAAAACGACCAGCCAAGGTGGCACCAAAGCCGCCAGTTGTCGCAACACCAAAGCCCAAGGCTGTTGCCTGTGCTGGAGACAACGCGAAGGCTGCCGATTGCGACGGTGTCAACAGCTCAGTCGACAAGGACATCACCACGTCACTGAACAAATTGGCATCTTGCTGGACGCCGTCGATCAACGATGTGATGACCAAAGTACGGCCAGGGCCGTCTTCAGCAATCAACAACTTGTTCAACACTGGATCAAGATTGATAGCAGCCTTGATGGCTTGGTTAATCGTCAGGTCATTCACGCTGACACCCGTTGCGGAGCCACTGCTCCCACCAACCGGCACTTTTGAGTCAAAACCCTTGAACGCCACGTTCAGGAACAAATTGGCGATTTTTGGTGCAGTGACAGCCGCAGGCTGCGACAACAGGTTACTCAAAGGGCTGGTGTTGACATCATTGATGGTCCAGACAGCACGGCCGCCTGTGTTGTCAAGGTACACGGTGTCCAGGCCATCGCCGGCGTTGATAGCATAGTCGCCGAAGCCCAATGTGCGGACGATGTCATTGCCCACGCCGGTGTTGATCAACAGTTGACCCGTTGCCGCACCGCCTACCATTTTCAGGTTCGCGTTGATGTGCTGGTTTTCATACCAGTTTGGATTGACTGTTATGCTGCCACCCTCACCACTGAGAGTGCCCGTGCCCACTACCACTTCGTCATTGCCCAGACCGGTGGAAATGATCAAGCTCATGTCTTCGCGGGTCACTGTGCCTGGCTGGGGAAAGTTGGCTGGGTCGAGGTACAGGTTGACGTAGTCATTGCCAGAACCAGAGGTGTAGGTAAATACAACATTGTCGGTCGTAGGATTGGGACCATTGTCAACAACGTTCAAGTACTTGGCAGTGACTTCTTGCGTCAGCGCAGCGGTCAACTTCAAGTCGCCTTTCAGGCCAGCAGCGTTAAAGGTTTTCACGTCTTTGAGAGCAAACTGGTTGTTCACGTCGGGGCGATCAACCTGGTATGACTTGTCCTGGAACTGGACATCTGTGCGATAACCTGGCGTGTTTGAGTTGCCGATGGTCAAGTTAGCAAAGGTTCCGCCAAGCAACGTGGTGTCAGCAGAAGACACGTTAACAACTTTCAAGTTGTTGTTGGTAGATTGCATAGTTGCCAATGAGCTGGACTTGGTGTTGTTGCCACCCACCGAGACATTGAACTGCTCAATACCAGACTTGGTGCCGTCAACAACAGTGGTCTTGGCGTTCCAGGTGTTGGTTGAGTTTTTGTTCATGCTACCTGCGGTGAACGCGCCACCATCACCAGCCACGCCAACTTTTTCAAGTGCAACATTGACTGTGACCAAATCGTCGGTGGAATTGGTAGCAAACAGCTGGGTGTTCAATCCGTTGAAGTTCAACGTGGTGTTGTCAACGTTTGCCTGACCACGGGTCAACGCGCCACCGGTGCTGGTCACCAAAATAGGTGTGTAGGTGCCAGATTCAGTGCCTCTTGGGTAGGTGATCCCGTTCTCGATCAAATCATCGGTGAAAACGGCAGTACGAACTGGCAAGGTAGAAATGGTCACACCGGTGATGTTCTGCGCTACGAGTTGTTGCTGAATGGCAACAACCAAAGCGTTGTAGGCGGCATTACCAGTCAGGTTTTTGATGTCAGGTGTGATGTTGACAGTCACAAGCACGCCAGCGACAGCAAAGCTAACCTTCTCGAAAGCCACCAAACCCTTGTTGTTGACTTTCAACTCAAGGTTGTTAACGATACGAATTTCAATCGCGTCAGTGCGTGTGGTGCCAGCGGTCAGGTAGTCTTGGTCGTAATAGACGGTGTAATCAGACGCACCCCAACGGCTGTCTGCATTGCCTGTGTATTCCATGCCCAGGGTCTGCTGCGGCAACGAGCTCAAACCTTTGGTGGTGAAGTTTTGAATAACCAAGTCAGCATCAGAGCGGCTTGACCACATCTGTGTCACGTCTTCCATGTCTTTGGCGTTGACATAGACATTCGTGTTGGTTGCAGGACCATAAATGCCTGCTTCGCTGGCTTGAAACTTCACGATTTCAACGGATTTGGTGATGGCCTCAATGGGCATTGTGTCTCGGAAAGTGGAGTTACCTTGACCATTGATGTACGCGCCAGCCGTTACTTTGGCCATCAAACTATCGATACCGGCGCCGCCATTGAGTTTGTCGCCAGAACCAAAACTATTGACCTGTGCGCCCATCGCATTTTGCAACACGTTTGCCGTAAAAATGTCTTTGCCAGCAGTGCCGTTGAGCACGTCTGCACCCACTGTGAGGTTAATGCTGTTGGCGGCACCGGTCAGTGCATTGGTTGCGCCTTCAGCGGTGCCATTGCTCAGGCCATATGCCAAAGCCAAGGTTCCTTTGTTCAAGAACAAAGTTTTCGAGGCCGTGCCCAAGGCATCAGAGGCGGCATCAGCTGGCCTGCCTGACGGCGCGAAATTCTTGATGGCGGCAATCATCTGGACGATGACAGAGCCTGGAGTGGCTGTTGGCTGGTTCAGCTGACCAGTCCAGTAAGCGCCGCCTTCGGTGTCGGCTGTGCGACCCAAGACGTTGCTGTAAAAGCTGTTGATGATGTCTGCGTTGGTCTGGAACGTGGGGTAAAAAGCCCGCGCTGGCGTTGTGTTGAACATCGCATTGGCGACTTGGGTCAGCGACTGACCGCCGGACAACTGGTTGCTCCAATAACCCAGGCCTTCGCCATCAGGTGCGCGACCAAACAAGGCCACATACAAATCAGAAACATCCGCACGATTTTGTGCGGTTACAGAAATAGCCATTAGATTTCTCCTAAAAAGGCATTAAAAAAAACAGTTTTCGAAAACCGGCGTTTTGGCCGTGATGGCGAGTATGCACAAATGATTAACCTAAATGTGTGATGAACATCACATTTTGAGTAATATGTTGCTTGCTACCAACATTTGAGTATAGCTGCTCTTACTCGAACCGCCAACCCAGGCCCAGCATCCAGACAGTGCCCCGTTGCTCAAACAGGGGCAAATTAGAACGCTGCTGAAAATACTCAACATTCAAGCGGGCTTCCCAGGCGCGGCTGAGGCTTTGCCTGAGCCCAAAGCTCACAGTCTGACGCCGGATACGGCGCGCGGCGTCAAATTCAAGCAAAGGGCTGTAGCCGGTCTGGTCAGCGGTGTTGGCTATTTGCCAGCTAGCTTGCAGGCTTTGCATGGCGCTGAGGGGCAAGTCATACCGCACATTGAGTTCAGTGCTGCGGGTATTGCCGCCGGGACGTTCAAAGCTGGCTTGCTCGAAACCAGCTTTGATGTTGCCGCTGATGGCGGCTTTGTCCCTACCGCTCGGCCACGGGCAGGAAAAGCCAGCGCTGACGCTGTAAAGCGTGCCGCTCAGCATAGGTGAGCGCTGTTGGTGCCGCGCCTCGATCTCGCTGCCTGCGCTGGCCAGGCAGTTTCGCCACGGGGTGTTGCGCTGCAGACCCACGCGCAAGCTGTTAAACAATGTTTGCCCACCCAGCCGGTAATGTTGCGCAAATAAGCTGGCTTGCCAAGTGTCGTCTCGCGTGCCGGTGCCTGCCGGTTGCTGGTAGAGCAGCCCAAACTGCAGGTCAAGGGGACTGAAGGCGCCGTCACTGGACAGTTCTTTGCTGCGCAGCAGCAACAACGGGCTGAGCCTGCCTTCACCCCATGACTGTACTGGCCCCTTGAGGCTGATACTTAATTGGTTAAAGCTGGCGGCACGTGGCTGAAAGGCTTTGTCAACATCAAACAAAGTGCTGCCTGTGGAAAAACTAAGCGGAATTTGCTGACGGAGCGGTCCGGCGTTGGCGTTGCTGTCACGGCCCTGACTGAACGTAATTTCACCCTGCCAGCCATGACTTGCTGACGCCGCGTGCTGCGTTGCCTGCGGGGAAGTTTGCCAAAGATCAATCCACAAGACCACTTGGGCGGCCAGCGCCGGAGAAAGCGTGAATTGACTGCGAATGTATTCAAGATGCTCAACAGCGGCAGCGGCGTCGCCAGCGCGCTCGGTGGCTAACGCCAGGTCCAGCCACGCGCCAGCAAATCTTGGATTTAAACCAACCACCCGTTCAAACGCCATACGGGCTAACGCAGGCTGGTTCACCGACAGCGCGGTTAAACCCAGCTGGTAAAGTTTTTCAGGGTCGTTGCTGGCGTTGATTTGCTGGCCAAGCGCGCTCGTGTCTTGCGCGGCAGCCGCACTTAAAGCGGACAGCAGCCAAACACCAACCAGACGCCACAGGGCATGTGGGCGAATCAGCGACCCCAGCGGGTAACACCGACCAGCTTTTGATTGGGTGCCACTGAAGCATCAAACAAGTAACCGGCCTCGTTGGCGTTGTTACTCATCGCGCCGGAGACATTCATGTTGGACCGCGCTACATCTCCCACAAACATACCCTGCGAGTAGATGGTGCCTAGAGAGTTCAATTCATAAGGGGTACCGTTAGCGACCGTGTTGAGCTGGGTTGAGAACTGGCGCTTGTTAAAGTCAAGCTGCAACAGGCCGCTGGCAACCTGCCCTTGCGTGAGGGTTTTTTCCAGGCTGGGCTTTGTAGTTTGCAAATAAACATCGCCTTGCAGCAGATTCATGCCAATCACGCCCGAATCAGGGAACCTGGACGAATTGCTGGGACGCAGCAGCCCGAAAAAAGGATTGCTGAAGGTAATTTCAAAATCGCTGTAGGCGAAACTTGCAATGGTAGGTACGTTGTTTAACGCAACGCTGCTCCAACGTCCCCACACTATTTCGGGAACGATGGGTTTGGCTACTATCGCTGGGGTCACGATGGCTTTGACCACTATCGGTGGGGCCACGACGGGAGGGGTGACCTCAGGTGGTGTGGGAATGTTGCCGAGCAATTCGCTGGCGAGCGCAGTGGTCAGGGGGCGCTCTACAAACACACGGAGTTCTTCAGGGCGGGGTGGCACTGTTCGATTTGGCGCATCCCGACCACTACCCGGAGAAACGATGACCGGGAGGCCACCCTGCGTGCGGACCTCCATGTAGGCGTGGGGGATGGCGGCAGACAGTTCACGCACGAGTGGACCGGTGCACGGCGACAGGCTGTTGGCGAGACAGCCAGGCCCAAATGCGCTCATGGTGATGGCACCTTTAGACACCGTCACGCGGGTGATCTCTGGCAAAGCCTGTACAACATAGTCAGTGCCGCGCAAGCCGATGGCTGCTACCGGGGTATTGAAACGATAGTTTTCGCGCGCGGCCTCGCCTGCCTTGCCGGAAATGGTGCGAGACACGCCAGATTCAAGCGTCAAGCCAACACGGTTGGCGGCGGGATCCTGCGGGGCATAGACGTAAGACTTGATGGACAGACGCGACGATGGCCGAACACTGATAAACCCATCATCGAACATGCGGGCATGCACGTGACCATCAGCGCCTGTAATGAGGCGGTCGCCTTCTTTTAACGTCTGACCTTTGGTAATCGATGTGGATGTGCCGTCGCGCTCTAACCGGGTGTCACCGATCTGAAAAGTAATTGTCCCAATACCGGTTTGTTGTGCGTTCGCGAACCCGACGCCAAGAAAGGTTAAGGTGATGACACGCAAAAGTTGCTTGAAGATGGTGGGGCGCATGATATTTGTAGCCTGCAAATTTCCTGCCAGTTTAGCAGCTTGATGGCGTTTTAGCAGCTTTTTGAGTGAGCCATGCGGGGTTGAAGTTATCGTCGTTTTACTTTGAATTATTTTATACATGATGCTTGGTGACCACGGCGCTCGGGCCCACGCCGTTCGCGCGACCACCGCGGGAACAGCATCATCTTAAAACGGGCCTGCAAGGTTAGGCTGAGCAAACTTTTTTACTGGAGGCGCCGCAGGCCCGGTGGTAAGACAAAGTAACCGTCTAGCGCAAGCACCTGACCGGCCAGGTCGGGAGGCAGGTTCGCCCATCCTTCACGGCGTAAAAAAACATAAAGGGTAAGCGGGTTATAAACGCCTTGAGCCAAGCTTTCAGCCATGGCTTGGCCGGATGCCTCGGTGCGTTTTAGGTCGTCACGGGCGATTTGTGCGGCATTGGTGACTAGCCGGTGGGCGACGGCCAGGTGGGCAAAGGCAATGTAAGTCTTGGCGATGTCTGGAAGTGGCGGGATCATGACAAGTGCGTTGGCTTTTTGGGCCATGGCGGCCCATTGCGGTGATTGCAGCGGAGTTTGCCAAGCCATACGTTGGCGGATCAAACCCCTAAATTCAACGTATTTGTCGCTTTGGTCAGCAACTTGCAGCACCAGCGCAGCCAGCAACACTGCCAAAGCGCTGCGCGTTGGAAGGTGACGAATGACCAGCACCAGCACCACGAGGTTAACCAAGTAAAAAGCGGGCCAGCCAAAACGGCCACTGGCCCTAAAGACAGAAAGTGTTTGATGCAGTGCCTTTGGTATCTGCAGCGTGAACGGCGTCTGATCACCAAAGGTGACAACGTTGGACAGTGCGAGCAGCCAAAAGATGAGCGCTACGGCAAATACTGGCCAGATACGGCGTGCCAGCTGTGGGGGCCGCATGAGAAATAACCCGAGCGCCATGATGAACAGCAAGATCATTCCGGCGCCTAAATAAAGAAAGCCCTCATATTGGCCAAAATTACCAAGGGCAGCATATTCAGGGTGAATCGGACGCTGTCGAATGTAGCGGGACCAATTTAGCAGGGGATCCACCAAGGAAAGAATATTCATGTTGTAGAAGCCGTAGCCGTCTGCCTGCAAAGACCCCACGCTACTGAAATAACCAGCCAGCTCCATCAACGACACTAAAACGAGTCCAATGCCTGCGCATTGCAGCAACACAAGGCGCAAAGGCGGGTTTTTATCAACGCACACCGTTGTACCAAAGCCGGCCGCTAAGAACCCCAGCACCATGACAAGCAAATAGGGGTGTACGAGTGCTGCGATTGAACTCCACAATAGCCAGCGCCACCAGCTCCACCCGCGCAGGCAAGTGTCTAAGCTGGCCAGTACTAGCCAATGCGCCATCAAGGCTTCGTGGCCGTAACCCCGAAGCAGCAACGGCGGACTAAGAATAAAAAAACTGGCTGCGGCGATGCGCAGACCTGAATGGCTGGTGTGGCGCGAGATCAAGCGCAAGCCAAAGTAGCCGTTCAAAACATAGCAAGCCAACATCCACGCACCGAAGTACTGAAATTCGGCAGGAAGAAGCTGTGAAAATGGCTTAAAAAACAGGGCGAGTAACGGAATGGAATCGGTAAACACGATGGCCGAACCCGATGGGTAGCCAAAAGACTGAATACGCCCTGGAGGCCATTGCCAAGCCTCATGCCGAAAAAATTGCCAGCCAAGGTAATGCTGCGCAGGATCACCCTGTAACAACCATGTGTAATGCGTGGGCGCAAGGGTGTCAGCGCCAAAAAGGTAAATGTACAACGACGCTGCTAGCACGGCAGCTATGAGCATTTCATACCAGCTAGGCCTGGAGGCGCGGACGTCCGTCGACAAACTCATGAGCTAAAGCGCGGCTGGATGGCGCGTTATCGGCAATGGTTTTCTAAACCGATGGCGCAGTTTGATCAGAGGCTGCTCTATCAACCGTTGGCTCAACCATGAAAGTAAGACGCTGAATGCTAAAAATACAGGCCATTGAGTACTTGTCACGCCTTGCGGAAATACCGTCCATAAAATGAGGAAATGGTTGAGGAACACGCCATAAGAGATGTCGCCAGCGAAGCTGTCCCATCGGTTAGCTGTGCGCTTGGCCACGGTTTGCAGCAGTGCCAAGCCAAGTATTAACCCAAGCATAGTTTCGAAGTTATAGGGTGTTCGCAGGATGCCATTGAAATTAAGCAGCACCGCCCCTAAGGCAACGGCCGCTGCGACGCCAACTGTCATGCTGCGTGCATGACCATGCTGATGGTTTTGGTGTTGATGCTGCAGGCAAGCGCCCAACACAAAAAACAGCAGCACGCCGGGTAACAACCGATAGCCAAACCAGTCGCTGTTGATCACGCCAGACAACGCTGCTAAGTAAACGGCCAATCCAATCAAGCCGATGCCAAATAGGCGCTTGGGCCAAAGCAGCAAAAAGGGCGCAAGGATATAGAACTGAAGCTCTGCTCCTAACGACCAAGCAGGTGGAATCAAGGTGTAGAGGTCGCTACCGTTGAACATGTAATAGTTGAGAGGTACGATCAAAAGGTTGTTCAGCAGATCGCCGGATGATGGACTACGAGCCAAAAAAGGTGTGTTGGTTTGGCTATAAAGATGCCAAACAAGAGTCATGCAGGCATAAAACAGGTATTGCGGCAAAAGGCGAATGGTCCTGTCCGCGTAAAAGGCCCATGCGAGGGATGGCTGGCTGTAGTGCCGCCGAATTAGTCCGCTCATGACATAGCCGGAGATCAAGTAAAAACAAATAACAGAAATCACGCCAGGATTTAGGTCCCACAACAAAAGCTTGGCATGACTTGCAGCTACGGCAAGAGCAAGCAAAAGACGCGCGGTGCCGAGCATGAACAACTACAGGATGAAGTTCATGCAAAATTGGCGAAAGCAACAAGTCAAGATGCGATACTGATCGACCTTTAACATGGTTTTTTCAATTCTTGGGGCTTTTTTTGAGCAGCAGCTTTTATCGCACATTTGAAGATGAACATCGAGGGCCTCGGGCGCTTATCAAATCGCGTTTGAGCGCTTATTTACCGTTCGTCGAATCACTGAAAAATATTCATCCTGATGTTAACGCAGTTGACTTGGGCTGCGGCCGTGGCGAATGGCTTGAGCTGATGCAAGAAGTCGGCATTGACAGCCGTGGTGTTGATGTGGACGAAGGCATGTTGCTGGTGTGTCGGGCATTGGGCTTGCCGGTAGAAACAAGGGACGCCATTTCGTATCTAAAAAGCTTAACGGACGACAGCCTGTCAGTTGTCTCGGCTTTCCATTTGGTTGAGCACTTGACTTTTGAGCAATTACAAGCGGTGGTTGCGCAGGCTCACCGCGTCCTCAAGCCGGGGGGTCTTCTCATCATGGAAACGCCCAATCCGGAAAATATTGTTGTTGCAACCCGAAATTTTTATCTCGATCCAACCCATCAGCGCCCTATTCCACCGGGGCTTTTATTTTTTATTGCTGAGTTTTACGGCTTTGCCCGTGCAAAGATTGTCCGGCTGCAGGAGTCCAAGGAATTGGCGCAACACACACATTTAACTTTGCAAGATGTGCTGGGTGGTGCCAGTCCCGACTATGCAGTTGTAACGCAAAAGTCGGCCGCAAAAGTTTTGCTGGAGCAACTGGATTCTCCTTTTTCCGCAGAATACGGTTTGAGTCTTGAAAGTTTGACTGCGCGATTCCAAGAGCAAGCGGCTGCACGGACTGAGCATCTACAAACTACTGCATTGCGAGCGGTGCACATGGCTGAGCAAGCTCAAGCCACAGCTCTACAAGCACAGAATTCATCACAACAAGCCGAACACACTGCCCAGCTATCAGCCAAAGCGGCTCAGCAAGCCGTGGATTCGGCTCAGCAAGCTGTGGACACAGCTCAACAAGCTGTGCACACGGCTCAAAAAGCGGAAATTAAAGCTCAGCAGGCACACAATGCCGCACTGCAAGCTGAAACCCAGGCTCAGCAAGCTCGTCAGCAACTGCAAGATGTTTTCAACAGCCGCTCTTGGCGTGTCACAGCGCCTTTGCGCTGGAGCGTGGTGCAGCTGCGAAAAGTAAACGCTGGCGTTTTGTGGCCTGGCACCAAAGTCGTCATAAAAAAGGCAGTCCGGCCTTTTTTGCTGCGCTGCGTCGTGTTTATCGGTGCACGTCCTGCTCTCAAAAGCCGGGTTTCGATTTTGGCAAAACAGCTGGGTTTTGATGAGTTGCTACGATCAATTCAGAGGCGCTTGGTGGGCCGCCAAAATATGGTGACTGCGGCCCCTGAATTCGCTCAGTTTCTAAATAAGTCCAGCAAGTTATCACAATTGACGCCAAGACAAGTGGCAGTTTTTTCTGATGTCAAGGCTGCCATAAAGAAAAATAAAGAGAGTATTTGATGCGTCTCGTTCTTGACTTGCAAGGTGCGCAAACCGAAAGCCGATTTCGCGGTATCGGGCGCTATTCACTCGCGCTTGCACAAGCAATTACACGCAATGCCAATGGCCATGAGATCTGGGTGGTCTTGAACGGCAACTTTCCCGAAACAATCGAAAGTATCAGAGCAACTTTTAAGGGACTTATCCCACCGAATCGTGTGGTGGTGTTCGACGTACCCTCTTTGGTGTCTTGGGAAAGCGCGGAGAACAGTTGGCGTCGGCGTGCAGCCGAATTGATCCGTGAAAGTTTTCTCGCTGAGATGCAAGCGGATATGGTTCACGTATCCAGCCTTTTTGAGGGGTCAAATCTGTGTAATGCTGTTATCTCGTTGGGTACTTTAGGTCAGCACCCGCCTACTGCCATAACGCTTTACGACTTGATCCCGCTGCTCAACCCTACAAGCTATCTTGGTGCTGAGTGGGTTCGGCAGTGGTACACGGATAAGGTTTGCAGTCTTAAACAAGCAGATTTGCTTTTGGCCATTTCCGACAGTGCCCGGCAGGAGGCTATGAGCGCACTAGGCTTGACGGGGGAGCAAATAGTTACTATTTCTGCGGCGCATACGGATAACTTCCGCCCTTGTCTTTTAAACGGGACTAAAAAACAACAAGTCTTAGCTAGTTACGGTTTAAATTTGCCGTATCTGATGTATAGCGGCGCTCTGGAGTCGCGCAAGAATCTAGACCGCTTATTGAAGGCTTTTGCGTTGTTACCAAAAGAGCTGCAATCGAAGCATCAATTGCTATTTGTAGGCAAGGTTTCGGATTTTGATCGCCTGCACCTGGACACGCTTGCCTCGCAGTTGGGTATTACTCCTCAATTTGTTCTAGCGGGGCATATAGCTGACGAAGATTTGGTGACGCTTCTAAGTCACTGTGCGCTATTTGTATTTCCGTCGCTGCATGAGGGGTTTGGCCTGCCGGCACTTGAGGCTATGGCTTGTGGAGCACCTTCGATTGGCTCAAAAACGACAAGTGTGCCCGAAGTGATTGGACGCGCGGACGCCCTGTTTGATCCGTCAGACCCGGACGATATGGCTGAAAAAATTACCCAGGTATTAACGAATGATGATTTTCTAAAGTCGCTGCGAGAGCATGCCCTCGTGCAGGCTAAAAAGTTTTCGTGGGATTTATGTGCGCAGCGCGCCGTTGCGGCTTTTGAACAACATGGTGCTGCACAACCGGCCAAGTTGATTGACTGGGCAAAAATTGTTGTAGCTCGTGGTGACAGTTACAGGCAGTTGATTGATGCAATAGGTGCCATCAACCAAGATAGTTACACGCCGACCGAGCTGGATTTGATGGGCATAGCGCGGTGTATTGACCATAATCGCAAGCATACAGAAGCAATTGTTCGCACGCAAACACTACCCGACAGCATCACGTGGCGAATTGAGGGGCCTTTTGACAGCAGCTATAGCCTTGCGCTTTTGAACAGAGAAACAGCGCGTGCGCTGTCGCAGCAGGGCCATCGGGTTGCGCTCCATTCCACTGAGGGCCCTGGCGACTTTGTGCCAAGCGCCGCGTTTCTCAGTGCAAATTTAGATATAAATGCGTGCTACGTTGCGTCGCAAAATATTGCTGAAAATGATGCCGACATTACTAGTCGGAACCTTTACCCACCACGGGTAAACGACATGACTTGTCGCCAAAATCTGCTGCATCACTACGCTTGGGAGGAATCAGGTTTTCCGAGAGAGTGGGTAGAAAATTTTAATGAACACCTTCAAGGCGTTACTTGCCTTTCTCGCCATGTAGAAAAGATATTGATTGACCATGGCGTTTCCGTCCCAATGGCGGTGTCAGGTTGCGGTGTTGATCATTGGGAACGCATTGAAGCAGATAAAACCTTTCACATCACCGCAAAGACGTTTCGATTTCTGCATGTATCGTCATGTTTTCCGCGTAAGGGTGCAGATCTGTTGCTCGAGGCGTATGGTCTAGTTTTTTCTGCTCAAGACGATGTCACTCTCGTTATTAAAACGTTCCCAAACCCGCACAACGAGATTCACAGCTGGCTTGCACGTGCTAAGGCTGAACATCACAATTTTCCCGATGTGTTGATTATTGATGATGATCTTGGTGACTCGCAGCTTCGGGCGCTCTATGCAAAATGCCACGCCCTGATTGCGCCCAGCAAGGCTGAAGGTTTCGGTTTGCCAATGGCAGAGGCCATGCTTTCAGGGTTGGCGGTTATCACCACTGGCTGGGGCGGGCAGACTGATTTTTGTAACGACGAGACAGCCTGGCTTGTTGACTATAAATTTGAGCTTGCTCGAACGCATTTTGGTTTGTTTGACTCGGTTTGGGCGATGCCAGACACTGCCCATCTTGCCAAAACAATGCGCGATGTTCACGACACCGATTCGTCTTTACGAGGCAAGCGGTCGGCGAAGGGTAAAGAGCTTTTGCTGCGCGATTTCCGGTGGTCAGACGTTTCTTCGCGGCTGGTGAGCTCGGCTCGGGAGTGGGCAAGAATGCCTGCTTTTCCCATACCAAAAATTGGCTGGGTTAGCACGTGGAACAGCCGCTGCGGTATTGCGTCCTATTCTGCCAATCTGGTAGAGAACATACCTTCTGACGTCACCATTCTGGCTGCCAGAACCGCTCAATTCACTTCGACCGATGGGCCAGAGGTCATCCGCTGCTGGGACGCTGGCACTAAGGATCAACTAACAGAACTTTCCAACGTCATCGAACAGGTGTCAATTGACACCCTAGTCATTCAATTCAATTACAACTTCTTTGACTTCGAAAAATTTGCCGACTTTTTGAAGCACCAATTAGATGCAGGCAAGACAGTGGTGATTACTTTGCACGCCACTATCGATCCGGTGCATGATCCGAACAAGCGCTTACACATTTTAAAGAGGGTGTTGGCTCGTTGTCACCGATTGCTTGTTCATTCGCCAAGTGATCTGAATCGACTCAAGACTTTGGGCCTGATTGACAACGTGACGCTCTTTCCTCATGGTATTCGGGATTACACACCAGTTGTGGTGCAAGCGGCTACACCCGTTACGGTGCCTACTTTGGCATCTTACGGTTATTTTTTGCCGCACAAGGGCCTGCTGGAGTTGATCAATGCCGTATCCCTGCTGCATAAGTCGGGCAAAAAAGTTCGGCTTGTGATGGTGAACGCTGAATACCCAGTGCCGGAGTCTGTGCTGTTGATTCAGGCTGCAAGAGAGAAAATCAAAGAATTAGGACTAAGCAGCTGGATCGACATGCACACGGGTTATCTTCCGGATGACGAGAGCCTGGCATTGCTATCCAAGGCCGATTTAATTGTTTATCCTTACCAGGAAACGGGCGAATCATCGAGTGCAGCTGTGCGTGGCGGCTTGACTGCAGAAAAGCCGGTGGCAGTTACCCCTTTATCAATCTTTGACGACGTTGCTCCTGCAGTATTTACGCTTCCGGGGTGTAGTCCTGAGCAAATTACGTTGGGAGTCGGGCAAGTTCTTGAGGCGATGGCAACTGGTTCTGAAAATATTCGTGTCAAGAAAATCGCATCAGAGCATTGGTGCGCTGCGCACCGCTATTCCATCCTGAGCCATAGACTTTACGGAATGCTTCAGACACTAGCTCGGTTAAAGCAACATTTGTAGGATTGCTGGTTATGTTCTGCCCCAGACTAAAGAAATAGATAATGTCCAGTAAAAACGTGACTCGCCTGCTGATAACCGGAGATCAAGGCTTTGTCGGCCAACATGCTTTAGCCCATCAGCAGACTGCGACAGGATTATCGAGCCTGTCAAATAATATTGACATTTGCGACAAACTCGCAATGATTAAGTGCTTTGAAAAGTTTCAGCCAAGAGGGGTAATACACCTTGCAGCCAAAAGCTTCGTACCGGATTCATTCAAATTTCCTGAAAAAACTTTTAATGTTAACTTTTTGGGTACTTTGCGACTGTTTGAAGCTTTGGCGGAGACAGGTTTCACTGGACGTTTCTTATATGTAAGTACTGGGGATGCTTATGGTCTGGTTCCTGAGGACCAGCTTCCAATTTGTGAAGACCACGCTTTACGGCCACGCAACCCTTATGCTGTCAGCAAGGCGGCAGCTGAGCTGCTTTGTTACCAGTGGAGTTTGACCTGCCCTTTTGAAATTGTCATTGCGCGCCCTTTTAATCATATTGGTGCGGGACAGTCACCAAATTTTGTGTTGTCGGATTTTGCACGCCAGGCTGCAGAAATCGCCGCTGGTATTCGGTCGCCAATATTAGAAGTAGGCAATATCGACGTTACCCGCGATTTCAGTGACGTCAAGGATGTGGTGCGCGCTTACGAATTGCTGCTCGTTCAAGGACGAAACGGCGAGATTTACAATGTCTGCTCGGGCGTTGAACGCTCGATACGGATGTTGCTTGAAAGGTTACTGGAGCTGGCTGCAGTAAAGGCTGAGATCGTGAGCGATCCGGCCCGATACAGACCAGCAGACCAATCACGAGTGTGTGGCAGTCACAATAAATTGAAACGCGACACTGGCTGGCAACCTGAGATTCCTATCGACGACACATTACTGAACCTTTACCGCTATTGGGAGAAAAAGATTGCAAAGTAGAAAAGCATTAATTACGGGTATTACTGGTCAGGATGGTGCATATCTCGCCAAACTGCTGATTGACAAAGGTTATGAGGTTTATGGTGTGCATGCCCGCCGCTCTACTGATGCTCTTTGGCGCCTGCGCTATTTAGGCATCGAAAAAGAAGTGACACTGCTGGGAGGCGATATGACGGACCTGCCCTCGCTGCTGCGTTGCATGGAAAAATCGGCTGCCGGCGAGGTTTACAACTTGGCGGCGCAAAGCTTTGTTGGGACCTCCTGGGAGCAACCGATACTGACTGCCAACGTGACGGGTGTGAGCGTTGTCAATATGCTTGAGGCCGTCCGTACAGTTAACCCGAAAGCTCGCTTTTATCAGGCGTCTACTAGCGAGATGTTTGGCCTTATTCAAGAAGCGATGCAGAGCGAAACAACGCCCTTTTATCCACGCAGCCCCTATGGTGCGGCGAAGCTTTACGGTCACTGGATGACCGTAAATTACCGCGAGAGCTTTGGCTTGCATGCGTCAAGTGGTATTTTGTTTAACCATGAGTCGCCGTTGCGCGGAATTGAATTTGTCACACGCAAAGTAACCGATGCCGTTGCACGGATTAAGCTGGGAAAACAAAAGGAACTGCGATTAGGCAATATAGATGCAAAGCGCGACTGGGGCTTCGCGGGAGATTATGTTGAGGCGATGTGGCTGATGCTGCAGCAGGATATGGCCGAGGACTATGTAATCGCTACCGGGCGTACAACGACGGTGCGCGATATGTGTGCTATTGCTTTTGCGCACGTTGGCCTAGCGTATCAGGATCATGTAGTAATTGACCCCGCTTTCTATCGCCCAGCCGAAGTGGACGTTTTGTTGGGCAGTCCGGCAAAAGCAAAGGCCAAGCTGGGGTGGGAAGCTAAGACCGATCTGAATACTCTGATTACCGGGATGGTGGACGCAGACATGGTGCGGGTAAGCCAGGATTGAGCTGGAGCCACTGGCTTTAATTATGACAAGGGCAGGCGTTCAAACCGCTTATGAAGCAGAAATCCCTGGAGATGACGGCAGACCACAAAAAGTCGTTACGGTTCAACTCAATAAGTTTCCGCTTTTGGAGGGCATTGACGAGACTGCCTTGAAAAACATAGCGGGCGTATTGCAGTTGCGGAGTGCATCAAAAGGCCAACCGATTTTGCATAAGGGTGGAGTTGGAGACAACCTGCTTTTTCTGCTGTCAGGCCGTTTGCAGGCGGTAGATATTACTGAAGACGGACGCGAAATTGGGCTAGCTTTCTTGCAGGCAGGCGATTATTTTGGGGAGCTGTCTGTGATAGATGGTTTACCCCGGTCAGCCACTGTGGTCGCGTGCGAACCGTCCATTTATGGTTTGCTGCCGCGTGCACATGCGCTGCAGCTAATGCACAACCAGCCATTGATTGCAGAAAGAATGTTTAAAAGGCTGGCTTCCGGTATTCGAAGAGCATCTGGTTTTAGAACCATTCTGGGCATACCAAATGCCTACCAAAGAGTTTATGCGCTGCTTGATTACCTGGCAAAAACAAGTCCTGGAGGGCTGGTGGTCATCGACCGGCTACCGACTCAACAGGAGATTTCGATTATGGTCAACACCAGCCGCGAAACCGTCTCAAGAGCTATGCAGGTGCTGATACAGCGCGGAGTAGTGGAGAAAGACTTAAAAAGATTGATTGTGCGAAAGCCAGAAACGCTGCGCCAAGAAGTCAACGCGATTAGATCGATCAGCGATTAATTAGTCGTCCCTGAGAAAGTCACTTTTTCAAGTAATTGAGTTCAAGCCAGCGACCTTTGAGTGCGAATTTGGATCAACAGCGCGTACCAATTGATCCCCAATTGGGCACAATAAAGCCGTAGCTTCGCGAGGATCTCGCGCAAGTTGTGTGCAGCCGCACAAAGCAGCGCGTTGACCGCATCGCCGCGCTCACCTTTAAGGAAATTGCGCGATAGCCGTGTGTCCGTTTTCATATGCCCGATCACCGGCTCAATCGCATTTCGCCGTTTGAGCTTTTTGTTCAAAGCTGGCGTGATCCCCCCGTTTGGCACCTGGGATGTACACCTTGCAAGCATCCGTGGTGCAGCCGTGGCTTTTGTAGCCTTTGTCCACAAACACTTGGCTAGCCGCTACACCACAAGTGCGCCTGGCTTGATCCAGGCACTGCTTGAGCGTGTGCCCGTCATACGGATTGCCCGGCAATGATGCCGCTGCCAGCACAAACGACTCTTTGCT
>JANYGP010000080.1 GCA_025362315.1 Polaromonas sp. | reverse complement strand
GTCTATTGCCAACTGCCAAATCGAATTAAAAGACATGGTATCTGCGCGTAAAACCCTGACGGATCTGATCAAGGTCTATCCGCAATCTGAAGCCGCATCGGTTGCCAAAGACCGTTTGACCAAGCTCAAGTAACGCGCCGTACCATAGCCTTAAAATCAGGGCATGGACATTTCAACACTCAAGACCCTCACAACGCAAATTTTGTGGGCCGCTTTTATTCTTTCCGTGCTATTCGGTGCGATTGCCCAGCGAACCCACTTTTGCACCATGGGCGCTGTCAGTGACATCGTGAACATGAACGACTGGACACGCATGCGCCAGTGGGGCGTGGCTGTCGGTGTGGCCATGGTGGGTTTTTATGCACTGGCCAGCAGCGGTTTGATTGACCCTGCCAAAACACTTTATGCATCGAATCGATTTATCTGGTTGTCAGCCTTGGTAGGCGGCTTGATGTTTGGCTTTGGCATGGTGCTGGCATCGGGCTGTGGCAGCAAGACTCTAGTACGCATTGGCGGTGGCAATCTGAAGTCTGTGGTGGTGTTTGTGGTCATGGGGGTTGCAGCATTTGCCACACTCAAAGGCATCACCGCGGTGTTGCGTGTGGCCACCGTGGACCGGGTGGCGGTTGAATTTGCAGGCAATGCAGCTTTGCCAAACTGGTTTGGTCGTTTTGTCGGAATCAGTGCTGCCAATGCCGGGTTGGTTTTGTCGCTGGTTTTAGGTTTGGGTTTGATTGCCTGGGCTTTCAAAAGCCGTGACTTCATGCAGTTTGACAATTTGCTAGCAGGTTTCGGCCTGGGTGCCATCATTGCTGGCATGTGGTGGGTCAGTGGGCGTCTGGGTTATGTTGCAGAGCACCCGGACACATTGCAAGAGGCTTTTTTGGCAACCAATTCTGGCCGGATGGAGGCCTTGAGCTTTGTATCGCCCGTTGCTTACACGGTTGACTGGGTGATGTTTTTCAGTGACAAAGCCAAGGTTTTGACGCTTGGCATCGTGTCTGTTTTTGGCGTGGTGGCCGGCTCTGCTGCTTACGCAGTAGCCACCCGCAGTTTTCGCTGGGAAGGCTTTCGGGACGCCGAAGACACCGCCAGTCACCTGGCAGGCGCAGTGCTGATGGGCATTGGTGGCGTGGCGGCCATGGGCTGCACGGTAGGGCAGGGGTTGTCTGGCCTGTCTACCTTGAGTGCTACCAGTTTTGTAGCGGTTGGCGCCATTATTATGGGCGCTGTAGCTGCCTTGAAGTATCAGGTTTGGCGCCTTGAGCAAAGCGTCTAGTTTTGGGCGTCCAGTTTTCGTTCAATGTCCGAATCAGTGTTTGAACCAGTGTCTGAATTGTCTGCTGAACTTGTGGATATTGAACGCCGGTTTGGCGGCTTGAGTCGACTTTATGGCGCAGATGGAGCAGCCCGCATTCGCGCTGCGCATGTGGTGGTGGTGGGCCTTGGGGGTGTGGGCTCCTGGGCCGCTGAAGCACTGGCACGCAGCGGGGTTGCAGGCCTGACGCTGATTGATCTTGATCACATCTCCGAGTCCAACATCAATCGGCAGATTCACGCCTTGGGCACCACGCTTGGCAAGTCCAAAGTCGAGGCCATGCAGGAGCGCATTGCTGATATCAATCCCCAGTGTGACGTCCGCTGTATTGAAGAGTTTGTTGATGCAGCGAATTGGCCTGAAATTACCTGTAGTGCTGGTCAGGACTTGACCAGCGACGTTTCAGTGCTTGATGCGTGCGATCAGGTCAAAGCCAAGACGGCAATGGCTGCGTGGGCAAGCAGGCACAAGGCCAGCTTCATAACAGTGGGCGCTGCTGGTGGCAAAAGGCTTGCACACAAAGTAGAGATAGACGACCTTGCGCTGACAACACATGACCCTTTGCTGGCCCAACTGCGCTATCGACTGCGCAAAGAACACAGCGCCAGTCGCAAAGGCAGAATTGGCGTGAACTGTGTGTTCAGCCGCGAGGCGGTGCTGCAGCCAGATGTCGACACTGAAAATGACAAATCAGACAACAGTTTGAACTGCCACGGCTACGGCTCTGTGGTCAGCGTGACAGCGACATTCGGCATGTGCGCGGCAGGTTGGTTGCTCAACCACATTGCGACGCGCAGTTTTGTAAAGCAGTCTTAAATCACGTTATAATTTGAGGCTTGATTGCTTTTTCGGCAATCAAGAAAAGGGACCTTAGCTCAGTTGGTAGAGCAGCGGACTTTTAATCCGTTTGTCGTGGGTTCGACCCCCGCAGGTCCCACCAGAATCAAAAGCCTCGCAGTCCCATGATTGCGGGGCTTTTTCATTTTGCAACAGATTTCAGTGCAGATCCCCGGCTGTGCCAGCGCTCAACCGCAGCGCAGCCAGTGCCATGACTTTCGCGCTGTCCACCAGCTCCTGTATGCCCACATATTCGTCGGGCTGGTGTGCCAAATCCAAAATGCCAGGGCCGTAGGCGATCACATCACGCAGATGGCCAGACCGCACAATGTGCTTTTGGTCATAGGTGCCCGGGCTGGAGATATAACTGGGCTCGCGCCCCAGCACGCGGGCAATTGCAATCGCGGTAGCCGCGACCACAGGCGCGTCTGTTGGCGTTGCAGTTGGCACAAAACTCATGATTTCCTTGATGTTGAAATCAAACCCCGGTCGGGTGCGCTGCAGCTCCTGCAGCATGTCCAGGATTTCCCGCTTGACGTCGTCCAGTTGCTCTTCTGCGATGAAACGCCTGTCAAGCACTGCCTTGCAAGAATGCGCCACCGTGGGAGCGGGCAGATCAGCGGTGGGCCAGCCACGTGCGTCCACCGCGTAACGCTGCACGACCTGGCCACCGTGGACGCTGTTGATGTTGAGCGTGCTTACCCGTGCGCCAACAGGTTCTACCGGCTCCTGGGTGCGTCTTAGCGCCAATTTCGGACCAAGCTGGGTTTCCAGCAAGTGGATGAAGGCGCTCATGTGGTTGATGGCGCTGTCGCCCAAAAACGGCATCGAGCCATGGGCGATGCGCCCTTTGGTTTCAACCTCTGCCCAGTAGACACCCCGGTGGCCCAGGCAAATACGGTCAACACCCAATGGCTCGGGAATGATGACATGGTGTACTTTGGGCTTTGAAAAATAGCCTCGTTCGGCCAGATAACCCACACCGCTGTACCCGCCCGACTCTTCATCGACCGTGCCGCTGATTTCCAGCGCACCATGCAGGGCCACACCGCTGCCCAAGCTTTCAATCAAAGCCTCACACGCGATCACGCTGCTGGCCAGGCCGCCTTTCATGTCGCAGCTGCCCCGCCCATAAATTTTGCCATCTTGTATTTGTCCACCGAAAGGCTCAAATGTCCAGCCGCTGCCCGCTTCGACCACATCGATGTGAGAATTGAAATGCACGCATTCGCCTTTGTGCGAACCCTCGTAGCGCGCGACAACATTGGTACGCGGATAGGCGTCGCTGTCGCCTGGCGCGCCCTTGGCGCGGATGTATTGCACAGCAAATCCGCGCTTTGCCAGGCGCTCGCCCAAAAAGCGCGCACAGGCTTCGTAGGCATCGCCAGGCGGGTTGACGGTGGGAATACGCACCAATTCTTGTGTGAGTGCGGTCACCTCGTCGCGTTTGGATTCGATGCGCTGCAAAAGTTGGTCAGTGTTCATAGGGCATGGTGCGGCAAGGTTTTGGTGGGCTGCGTTTCCTCTTGACATTCACATTGTTTTGGTCAGGTCTGCAACAGGCGCGGCCTGGTGATTGGGCGCAGCTTCTCGTACGCACGCGCAGCTCGCAGCACCAGTGCATCGCCAAACATAGGCCCGACGATTTGCAGGCCGATGGGCAAGCCATCACTTGTGAGGCCGCAGGGGATGGAGCAGGCGGGTTGCTGCGTCAGGTTAAACGGGTAACTAAACGGTGTCCAGCCGAGCATGGCCTCAGGGGTCATGGGGCTGTGGCCCGCAGGTTTTGCATCAAAGGCCGGAATGGACACGGCAGGCGTGATGAGCAAATCGAAGCCTTGCGGGTGGCCGGATGATTTCATCCACTGGCGCATATGGCTGCCCAGTAACCCGCGGCGTGCGTTGAGCTTTTGAATGTCAAGCGACGACAGTTGCGCGCCCAACTCGGCCTGTGCACGAAAGTCAGGATCCGTGACAGCTTGCTGCGCTGGGCTGAATGTGTTCCACACCGTCCACGCGCCCAAAAACCACAAGCCGGTGGTGATCTCCAGTGGGTCTTCAAAACCTGGATCAGCCCTTTCAACATGTGCGCCGAGTGCTTTCATATCTGTAGCAGCCTGTGCCACAGCAGCGGCTACTTCGGGATGAATGTTTTTTGCACAGCCGAGTGCAGGTGAGTAGGCAATGCGCAGGCCTTGAATGCCTTTTTCCAGATTCCGAGTGTAGTCAACGCCGTCATCAGGCAAAGATGTCCAATCCCGCGGGTCGGGTTGCGTCATCACATTCATCATCAGCGCCGCATCCCGCACGCTCATGGCGTGCGGCCCCAGATGTGCCACGCTACCAAAAGGAGAAAGGGGATAGGCAGGCACACGCCCAAAGCTGGGTTTGAGGCCAAAGTTGCCGCAAAATGCGGCGGGGATGCGCACACTGCCCGCGCCATCTGTGCCGACACTCAGTGGCCCCATGCCTGCAGCCACAGCCGCCGCCGTGCCGCCGCTTGAACCACCTGGCGTTTTGGCGGTGTTCCACGGATTGCGGGTGATGCCGGTGCGCGGCGAGTTCGTCTCGCCTTTGCAGCCAAATTCTGGCGTGCTGGTTTTGCCCAGAATCACAGCGCCGGCATCGCGCAGCCGGGCAGTCACGGGTGCATCAATTTCCCAGGGCTGATCTGCATCAACCGTATGGCTGCCGCGCAAGGTGGGCATGCCCTGCGTGAGAATGATGTCTTTTATTGAAACAGGCACACCTTCAAGGGCGCCCACTGGCGCGCCACTTCGGCGATGCTCCGCCCAAATAGCTTCACTTTTAATAGCGCTCTGCGCAGATACTTCATGGGCCAGGTGGCAAAAAGCCTTCAAAACTGGATTGTGCAACTCAATCCGCCGCATGACCGCCGCGTGTGCATCGACAGGGGAGGCGGCGCCTGATTTAAACAAAGCAAGAAGCTCTGTTGCTGTGCAATCTGCAAGATCTTGAGACATCACAATTCCTTCCGGTATTTCTTTTGCCCTGTGCAAAACCCAACGAAACCCAACGAAACCCTACGAAACATTCGCGTGCTCTGCGTTCAAAGATGATTGATCTACAGCGGCAAGCGAGGCGAAATGGATGCCGGGAGTTTCGTCCAGGGTAAATCACCTGCGTCGGCTGCCATCGGCCCGGCCGCTTTCGCAACAATCACATCAAGCGCAGCATCTGCCACCAGCGGCGTGAAGTCTGCGCGAAAGTGATTAGAGCTTTTCACCACAATGATTTTCATCAGCTCGGGCTCAATGCCCACCATGCGCAGCAGCTCTCGGTCCAGCAGCTGTGCTTTGCCGCTTACCACTGCGATGCGAATGCCTTCAATATTCAGAGCACAGCTCTTGCCCAGATGCGCGGTCACGCCCGTCATCATCGGGCCCTTGTAAGTGCACACGCCATCGCCAAGTTGCTCAATGGTGAATTCACCCTGCACAGGTGGATCACTCAACTGGCCCGTGAACGTGGGGACAGCCGTTCCCAGCTGCAAATGAATTACTCCTAAATTAATAGCTGGTTGCGCACGTATTACACGGGCTAGAGGCTGATTTGATACAAAGTTATGCGCTTTTTCAGCACTTGAGGAGTCGTACAACATGCCAAGCGCCACCTGGCCTGGAAAGCGCTTGCCAGCACCTTGACGCAACAACTCATGCAGCACACCGGTGGTGTTGCTGTCACCGCCCGCGCCGGGGTTGTCTTGCGTATCAGAAATGATGATGGGTTTGTCTGACTGGGCTGCCCGCTCTAGGGCCAAAGCTACAGCCTCACGCACTGGCAACACACCGGGGTCCCACTGCTTAGGCGGCGAAGCGCTTGCAAACAGCTGTTTTACAGCGAGTTCAGCCTGGCTGCCATAAGCCCAGATCATCGGCGCGCATTCTGCAAAATCCGCAGCCGGAAACCCCATACAGAAGCTGAGCACAACGCCGTGCTCTGCATCGCTGGCAATCAATTGCTCATACAAACGCTTGGCAGGCTGCATCCAGGTGCTTTGCGCATTGAGTGGAATCATGTACGCAAAACGCTGGTGGTGCAGCTGCTCTTTGCGGCCCAGAGCGATACGCCGCTCAAGCAGTTTGGCGGCCAGCTGCCCGGTATCGGCCATGTCAATGTGCGGATAGGTGCGGTAACTCACCAGCGCATCGGCAAGTTGCAGCATGCGCTCGGTCACATTTGCGTGCAAATCCAGGCTGGCCACTATTGGCACGTTGTCGCCCACAACAGCGCGAATTCGCGCCAGCAGCTCGCCTTCTGCATCGTCTGCGTTTTGCGCGACGGCCGCGCCATGCAAATCGAGATAAACCGCATCCAGGCCGTGCGCCACAGACGCGCAAAGGTCTTCCTCTATATCCGTCCAGATGCGCTCGAACGCACCTTCGGTCACATAGCTGGATGGCGTGGCACCTGCCCAAACAGAGGGCACCAGCTGCCATCCGCGCTCCTGCGCCGCCGCAATAAAGCCACTGACAGGAATGTTCTTGCCGGCAAAGGTGTCTATCAGTGCCTGCCCCCGCCGATAGGCCGGAAACGTGTGTCCGGCATTGAACGCCGCCCAATCTGCCAGCGTGGGTGCGAAAGTATTGGTTTCGTGCTGAAAACCTGCAATGAAGATGCGCATGTTTGGTCTTAAATGTTTTTGGGTGCAGCGTCGAACAGACGCCGGGTGTAGTCCTGCTGCGGGCTGGCATACAAGTCGGCTGTCTTGCCCTGCTCGACGATACGGCCCTGGTGCATGACCAGCACGCGGTCACAGAGTTGGGCGGCTACGCGCAAGTCGTGGGTAATGAAAAGCAGTCCCAGGCCCAACTCGGCCTGCACTTCGCGCAGCAATTGCAAAATTTGCGCTTGAACGCTCACATCGAGCGCGCTTACTGCTTCATCGGCCACCAGCACTTGGGGCCTGCACATGAGCGCTCTGGCAATCGCCAAACGCTGGCGCTGACCGCCCGAGAACTGGCTGGGATAGCGTTGCAAAGCTTCCTGCGGGAGCTTGACCTTATGTAGAATCTGACTTGCAGCGCTTATAGCATCGGCGCGAGAAGCTCCGAAATTAATAGCACCTTCGCAAAGTGAATCAATGATTTTGCGGCGCGGGTTGAGCGAGCGATTGGGGTCCTGAAACACGACCTGAATATGGCTTCGAAGTGGACGAAGCTGGCTCTCGGGCAGGGTCCCAATTTTGTTTGGGCCCCAGTAAATCTCGCCCTTGGTCGGGTCAATCAATCGCATGATGCAGCGCGCCAGTGTTGATTTGCCGCTGCCTGATTCGCCCACGATGCCAATCGTTTCGCCTGCGCGCAGCTCCAGCGCGGTGTCGTGCAGCGCTTGGGTATGGCGCGCGCGGCCCAGCCAATCCCGGCTGATGTAAGTTTTGCCAACGCGTTCAGCGCGCAACAGCGGCTCCCTTGCACGGGGATGCCGGGCCGGCGGCGGCTGCATGCTGGGCACGGCGGCCAGCAGCATCTGGGTGTAGGCCTGCTGCGGGTTTTTCAGCACTTCGGTTGCAGCACCCAGCTCCACTGCCAGGCCCTGGTTCATGACCAGCACATCATCGGCAATTTCTGCCACCACGCCCATGTCGTGCGTGATAAAAAGCACGGCACAGCCTTGCTCGCGTTGCAGTTCATCAATCAGACGCAGGATTTCTTTTTGCGTGGTCACATCCAGCGCGGTGGTGGGCTCGTCGCAAATCAGGAGCGCCGGCTTCAAAATGCAGGCCATCGCTATCACGATGCGCTGACGCTGACCGCCAGACAGCTGATGCGGAAAGCTGCGCATCATGCGCTCAGGATCAAGAAGCTTGACGCGCTGCAAGACCGACAGTACTTCTTGCTGGCGTTTGGCAGCGCTCCAGTCGGTGTGCGTGCGCAGCAGCTCTTTAATCTGGTCGCCGCAGCGCATCACGGGGTTAAGCGCCGTCATCGGCTCCTGAAAAACCATTCCCATGCTGCGGCCGCGCAAATCCCGCAGGCGTCTGGGGCTGGCCTGAAGCAGTGCTTCACCATTGAGCGAAATGCCGCCCTGCGTGGCTGTGAGTTCTTTGGCGAGCAAGCCTATGACAGCGGTGGCCATGACGGATTTACCTGAGCCAGATTCACCGACGACACAAAGCGTTTTGCCGGCCTCGATGGTCAGAGAAATGTTTTGGATTGCGTAAGGACGGTCTGCGCCTGCGGGTAAGGCAATGTGAAGATTTTCTATGGCGAGAACGGGCATGGTCCACATTCAACACTCAGCGCTTAGCGCTTCGCAAACTTTGGGTCCAGCACATCGCGGAGGCCATCGCCCAGAAGATTGATGGCCAGCACAGCTGGCACCAGGAACATGGCGGGAAACAGCACGTTGCCGGGGTATTGGCTGAACTGCACGCGGCCTTCGGCCATGATGTTGCCCCAGGTGGGAATGTCAGACGGCAGGCCAAGGCCAAGAAAGCTCAGCACGGCTTCTGTGAGTACCGCACTTGCCGCTACAAACGTGCCTTGCACAATCAGCGGTGCCAGCGCATTGGGCAAAATATGGCGCAGCAAAATCATGTGTGTGGGCGTGGCCAGCGCTTTGGCCGCTTCTACAAACGGCTCTTCACGCAGGGTCAGCACCAGCGAGCGCACCAGGCGCGTGACGCGCGGAATCTCTGGGATTGCAATCGCCACTACCAACGTCCAGACCTGCGCGCCTAGCGCAGCGACCAGCGCAATCGCCAGCAAGATCGACGGTATGGCCATGAGGCCATCCATAAAGCGCATGAAAATGGCATCGAGGACGCGAAAATAACCCGCCAGCATGCCCAGAACTGCGCCAATGCCGATTGCCAGCACAGCAGTGCTTGCCCCCACAAGAAGCGAGACGCGCGTGCCATAGAGCACCCGGCTGTAAATATCGCGGCCAAAACTGTCTGCACCAAACCAGAACGCATGCATGGCTGAGCTGCCATCCGCCAGCGCAAAGGCACCGCGCTCACCCGCTGCCGTGTTGATGTGCGAGGAGTCCATCAATGAAGGGTCAACCGTGCCCAGCCAGGGTGCGAATATAGACACAAAAACCAGAATACCCATGACAATGGCACCGAAACGAATCGCCGAATTTTTGACTAACTGTTGCCAGGTGTTCATCAATAACGGATCCGTGGGTCAAGAAACAGGTAGCTCACATCCACCAGCAAATTAATCAGCACATACGCTGCGCTGAACAGCAGCACCAGCCCTTGAATCATCGGGAAGTCCCGGTTGAGCACGGCATCAACAGTGAGCGAGCCCAGGCCTGGAATGGCATATACCGTCTCAGTGACCACGACGCCGCCAATCAACAACGCCACGCCAATGCCCACCATCGTGGCCACGGGCACAGCCGCATTGGCCAACGCATGTCGCAGCAGCACTGCGCTCTCCCGGATGCCCTTGGCGCGCGCCGTGCGGATGTAATCCTCCGTCAGTGCTTCGCTCACGCTGGCCCGCGTGACCCGTGCGATCAGCGCGACATAGATGGTGGACAACGTGATCCACGGCAATATGAGCTGCATGACCCAGGGCACGAAGCCTTCGGCAATGCGCCTGTAGCCCTGCACGGGAAACCAGTCGAGCTTGATGGCGAACAGCCAGATCAAGCAGTAGCCGACCACAAAAATCGGCACCGAAAAGCCTGCCACCGAAAACATCGATAGCGCACGGTCGAGCCAGCCACCCATGCGCCACGCGGCGATTGTGCCAAGCGGAATCGCCACAAAAATGGCAATCAGGATGGTGCCAATCGCCAAAGACAGCGTAGGCTCAATGCGCTGGGCGACCAATTGCGTGACACTCTTGTTCATGTAATACGAAAAGCCCAAATCGCCTTGCAGCACATTGCTGATCCAGATGCCAAATTGCACGGGTAAGGACTTAGCCAGGCCCAGTTGCGCACGAATCTGCTCAATTTGCTCACTGGTGGCGCTGTCACCTGCGATGACTGCTGCCGGATCGCCGGGCGTGAGCCGCAAGATCAAAAAAACGACGACGGCCACCACCAGCAAAACCGGGACGATGGCCAGCAAACGCTGGAAAAGGAATTTAAGCATTGCACATTGCGTAATATCGGACAGCGTCAACCAGGCATCACAGCAACATCAATTCTTTGTCACGCCCCAATACACCTGCGCACCTGTGCCCAAAATGCCCGTTATATTTTTGCGATGTGCAGCCGGGTTGTTGTACTGACCAAGATGAACATGCGTCGCAGTTTCCATCGCACGGAGCTGAATCTGCTCGGCGATTTTCTTTTTCTCGGCATCGGTACTTGCGCCAATGAATTTGGCTTTCAAGTCTTCGATCTGCTTGTCGTCTTGCCAGCCAAACCAGCCTTTGTCGCCAGTGGTGTTCATCATGGCCATGGTGACTGGGTTCAGGATATCGCCAGCGGTCCAGGCGGTCATGAAGGCATTCCAGCCGCCAGCGCCTGGGGCGTCTTTTTTGGCACGGCGGGCCACCAAAGTGGCCCAATCCATTTGCGGCATATCGACTTTGAAGCCTGCGGCCTCGAGCTGCTGCTTGGCCACCAGGGGGAGTTTGGTAATCGCTGCCAGATCAGTGGGTCGCATCAGCACCACCGGTGTGCCGTCGTAGCCTGCGTCCTTGAGCATCTGCGCGGCTTTTTTCGGGTCGGCGGTTCCGGTGTAGATTCCGGTGTTGTCGCTGGCAAAAGGTGTGCCGCAGGGGTACATGCTCTTGCAAAATTTGAAAAGGCCAGGCGTACCTACCTGCGTTTTCAAATGCGCTTCTTGCCCCAGCGCCACCATCGCGGCCTGGCGAATTTTCACGTTGTCAAACGGCTTGTGCAAATGGTTGAAACGGAAAATATATTGACTGCCAGCGGGCGACATGTCAAAAATTGCAATGTCTTTTTGGGCTTTGAGCGATGCGTATTGCTCAAAGGCGGGCTGCTCGACGATGTCCACCTCGCCCGCAATCAAGGCGTTGAACTGCGTTTGTGCATCGCGGATGATGATCCATTCGACGCGGTCAACATTGACAACTTTCCCGCCCGTTGTACCGTTTGCTGGCTCGCTGCGTGGCTTGTATTTTTCGTTCTTCGTGTAAATCACACGCTCGCCCGCTTTGAAATCAGCGGGGTTAAATCTGTACGGGCCTGAGCCGATGTGCTCCTTGATTTGCTCGGTGCCGGGCGTTGCAGCAATGCGGGCCGGCATGATGAAGGGCACATTGCTGGAGGGTTTGCCCAGTGCTTCCAGCATGACGCCAAACGGCGTTTTGAGTTTGATGGTGAAAGTTTTTGCATCTGGCGTCGCCCAGCTGTCAATACTGCGCATCAGCGCGCCGCCAAAGCTGTCGCGGCTGCCCCAGCGCTTGAGCGAGGCGACCACATCTTCGCTGTTAACGGCCTTGCCATCATGAAATTCCAGACCGTCGCGCAGTGTGAAGGTCCACAGCAGGTTGTCCTTTGACACGCTCCATTTGTCCACCATCTGTGGCTTGACCTTGCCCTCCAGATCGGTGCCAAACAGCGTGTCGTACATCATGTAGCCATGGTTGCGTGTGATGAAGGCCGTTGTCCACATCGGGTCAAGCACCGTGAGATTGGCATGCGGCACGACCTTGAGGGTTTTGCCTTGCGCAAGCGCCATGCCGGCGGGCGAGAGTAGCGCGAGTGTGAGCCCGGCGGTGGTGAGAGCTTTAAAAACACCAGAAAGACAGGCCACGACATTTCACTCCAAAAAGAGGGGATGCAGCAAAATGTACACGATTAACTTTTGCGTACAAGTTATGGAAATTACCAGTTTGTTTCAAAGAATTTGCACTGGCTCATTCACGTCGGGCAAGTTTCCTGCCAGCAGCTTTCGCGTGAGATAAGCAATGAATTGCAGCGCTTGACAATGGCCAAAAATGTCTAGGGCAAAAGTCTTAAGCTGTCATGACTGCTGCTGTTTTTGACGCAATTGGGCTGACTGATTGTTGCAGGCAAGCCGACGGGTTGGACCCACCACTGCAACGATAAATCCAACTGTCAGAAATTCGCACCAGCGTGCGCTGTTTATGGATTCTGTAACCGCCATTTTCAGCCGGAATACCCCAACCTCGGTACATCCAGCTGCGCTTGCTGAGCAACACGAATGCAGTCTTTCATGTGTTCTTCGCCGAGGTATCGAATGGCGGCATAACCTACCGTCGCGGCAACAATTTGGCCAGCAAAAGGCACATATTTAGCCAGCTGCTTGGTGGTGAGCCGCATGCCAATTTTGGTGGCTGCCTTGATGACCAGATCCTTGCTGATGAGTTTGCCAATCAGCACCGAGCCCACCAGCGTAACGGCTTTTTGCACCTGTTCGCGCTTTTTGGGGTTCAAGCTGTCCAATTGCTCGGGCGTCAGGCCAAACTCCTTGTTGATCTCTGGAATCAGTTTGGACAGCATGGCAGCATCAACTGCCCAGTCCAGACCGGGAATAGGCACGGCACTGACAGCGCCTGCCAGCAAAGCGCGTTTGTGGAGCATCTTGCGGCTGCGTTTGACTGCAGCTTGCATGTCAGCGTTGTCAAGAGCCATTGAAAGTGCTGTTGGCATAGGTTGAGCCTCCTTGCTTGCAACTCTACACTGCGGCGGTTTCCAGCTGCTCGGTCAGCTCAAGCCACCGTTCTTCCAGCAAGCCTATTTCAGCATCGACGGCTTTCAGGCGCTTGCCGATTTGTGCAAGCTCTGCAGGCGCTTTGGTTTCGGCCAGCTGGATTTGCAGCGGGTTCTTTTCAAGGTTTAAAGCTTGTATCTGGCTGTCAACCTTGTCGAGTTCTTTGCGCAGCGGCTTTGCAGCATCTGTTTTACCTGTCTTGACGCCCTTTTTAGCATCAAAAGAGCTTGTAGCCAACGTATCATATGCGCTAGCAGCTTCTTTTTCAATAGCAACTGGTGATTTACCAACCGGTGCTGCACTGGCCTTTTTGGCGTCCTCACGCATTTTTTTGGCATGGTCCAGCAAGTACTTTTGATAGTCGTCCAGGTCGCCATCAAAGGGGGTTACTCCGCCTTTGGACACCATCCAGAATTCGTCGCACACCGCGCGTAAAAGTGCCCGGTCATGGCTGACCAGCATCACCGTGCCTTCAAACTCGTTGAGCGCCATGCTGAGTGCTTCGCGGGTGGCCAGGTCCAGGTGGTTGGTAGGCTCGTCCAGCAGCAGTAGGTTGGGGCGCTGCCAGACGATCATACAGAGGACAAGCCGCGCTTTTTCGCCGCCGCTCATGCTGCCTACAGCCTGCTTGACCATGTCGCCGCCAAAATTGAAGTTGCCCAAAAAACTGCGCAAATCTTGCTCGCGCGTCGGCTGGTTGCCAAGCTTGCCGGCTGCAGTCACTTCCTTGACCAGCCGAATCATGTGCTCCAGCGGGTTGTCGTTCAGGTGCAGCACATCAAGTTCTTGCTGGGCAAAGTAGCCGATGTTCAGGCCTTTGCCTTCGGTCATGTCGCCACTGATGGGCGACAAGGCGCGCGCCACGGTTTTGACCAGCGTTGACTTGCCCTGGCCGTTGGCACCCAATATGCCGATGCGCTGGCCTGCCAGCACTGACTTGCTGACGTTTTGCACAATGACTGTTGGCTTTGTTCCTGCTGGTGCGTCCTCAGGTGCGGGGTAGCCGAAGAATGCGTTTTGCATCGACAGCATCGGGTTGGGCAGGTTGGCTGGCTCTTTGAATTCAAACGTGAAGTCAGCCTCCGCCAGCAGCGGTGCGATTTTTTCCATCCTGTCCAATGCCTTGACGCGGCTTTGGGCTTGCTTGGCCTTGCTGGCCTTGGCCTTAAAACGCGCAATGAACTTTTGCAGGTGTGCAATTTTGTCTTGCTGTTTTGAATAAGCACCTTGCTGCAGTGCCATCTGCTCAGCGCGCAGGTCTTCAAACTTGCTGTAATTGCCGCCGTAGCGGGTCAGCTTGGCGCTTTCAATGTGAACTGTCACGTCGGTTACGGCGTCCAGAAACTCACGGTCGTGGCTGATGACCAGCATCGTGCCCTGGTAGCGTTTCAGCCAAGCTTCAAGCCATACCAGCGCGTCCAGATCCAGGTGATTGGTGGGCTCGTCCAGCAGCAACAAGTCGGATGGGCACATGAGTGCACGCGCCAACTGAAGGCGCATGCGCCAGCCGCCTGAAAAGCTGTTGACCGGGTTGTCAAGCTCTGACACTTTGAAGCCCAAACCCAAAATCAGGGCTTGTGCGCGTGCCTTGGCATCATGTTCGCCAGCGTCGTAAAGCTCCATGTAGGCGTGCGCCATGCGGTCACCGTCGCCGCTTTTCTCGCTTGCTGCTACTTCAGCCTGTGCGGCCAGCAACACAATGTCGCCTTCAATCACGTAATTGGTCGCGCTTTGCTCGGTTTCGGGCATGTCCTGCGCTACCTGCGCCATGCGCCACTGGGAGGGGATGAAAAACTCGCCACCATCTTCATGCAGGCCGCCATTGAGCATGGCAAACAGAGACGACTTGCCCGCACCATTGCGCCCCACCAGGCCAATGTTTTCGCCAGGGTTCAGCGTGACAGATGCGCTGTCAAGAATCACTTTGGCGCCGCGACGCAGCACCACATTTTTAAGGGTAATCATGTTTCAACTCACCAAGAAAAAGACGCAAACCCGCGTTCAGGAAACACGAATCAATGTTTATTGCAGCTGCTGCCAAGTCAAAAGCAGCACCTGGTCTGGACCACCGCTTGTCTCAAACCACAAAGGCCTGAGCGCTGTGAAGGCGCGTTCAAAATTTGCGCGCTCGTTGCCTATTTCCAGCACCAGCACCGCATTTTCGCTCATATGCGCCGCCGCCGTCAGCAGCAGCTGCCGGATGAAGTCCATGCCGTCCGTGCCGCTCGAAATATTGCCGTCCAGAGCCAGCGCAGGCTCCGCTTTGAATTCAGCTGGCAAAGCGGCCATGGCGTGTGCATTGACGTAGGGCGGGTTGCACAATATCAGGTCATACAGGCCAGTGCAGGCATTCAGGCCGTCGGACGCCATCAGCGCGATGCGCCCGGCCATGCCATGCCTGTCAACGTTGATGCGCGCAACTGACAGCGCGTCCAGGCTGATGTCGGTTGCATCAATCATCACATCCGGGTAGGCCATCGCGGCCAAAATCGCCAAACTGCCGTTTCCGGTACACAAGTCCAGCACGCGGTGGGTGTTTTCGTCCAGCCACGGGTCAATGCTTTCATCAACAATCAGCTCGGCAATAAAAGAGCGCGGAATGATGACACGCTCATCGACATAAAAAGGAACACCCTGCAGCCATGCCTCGTTTGTCAGGTACGCCAGCGGCTTTCGACTGTTGATTCTTGCTTCCAAAAAAGTAGCTACCAGCGCACAATCTATATGCGTTACAGATTGATTTGCTACCGAATCCAGATCGTGCAAAGGCAAGTCAAGCCGCCACAGCACCAGCCATGCGGCCTCGTCAAACGCATTCAGGGTGCCCTGGCCAAATCCATTGGCCAGTGTCAGCCCCGCTTGTATCAGCTGCTTTGCAACGTGCTCGATCAGCTCAATGACCGTTTTCTGGCCAGTCAATGCTTGACGTCCAGCGTGATCTCGGTAAACGACGGGGTGTCATCCGGGTCTTCCTGCGGCTCTGCGGCTGCTTTGGCTGAATGAAAGTCATTTTCAAGCCGCCACATCAAATTGGTAGGTGAATCGGCATGAAGCAAACCTTCTTTTCGGGTCACGCGGCCATCTGCAATCATTTTTGCAATGTCCAGTTCAAAGGTTTGCGAGCCTTCGGCCATCGAGTTTTCCATCGCCTCTTTGACGCCTGAAAAATCCCCTTTTTCAATCAGCTCCTGAATCAGCTTGGTGTTGAGCATCACCTCGGCTGCGGGGGTGCGGTTGCCTGACACCGTGCGCAGCAAACGCTGCGACACGATGGCTTTCAAGGCAGCGCCCAGATCACCCAGCATGGTGGTGCGCACTTCGACAGGGTAAAAACTCAAAATCCGGTTCAGTGCCTGATAACTGTTGTTGGCATGCATGGTGGCCAGGCACAGGTGGCCCGACTGCGCATAGGCAATTGCGGCTGACATGGTTTCGCGGTCACGTATCTCGCCTATCAGAATAACGTCAGGTGCCTGGCGCAATGCGTTTTTCAGTGCTGTTTGCAGGGACTGTGTATCGGCGCCAACTTCGCGCTGGTTCACAACTGATTTTTTGTTGGTGAACAGATACTCAATGGGGTCCTCAATGGTCAGGATATGACCCGATGTGTTGCTGTTGCGGTGGTCAATCATGGCTGCAAGGGTGGTGCTTTTGCCAGCGCCGGTTGCGCCCACCATCAAAATCAGTCCGCGCTTTTCCATGATCAGCTCCGCCAGAATTGGCGGCACATTCAGGCTGTCAAGTTTGGGAACATCGTTGGGGATGTAGCGAATGACGGCTGCATAAGTGCCGCGTTGCCGGAAGCCGCTGATCCTGAAATTGCCGACGCCTTCCATCGGCAAGGCCATGTTCAGCTCACCCAGCTCCTTGAGTGCTTCTATCCGTTCAGGCGGCAGCACTTCAGACAGCAGTTTGAGCGGCGCGTCTGCAGGCAAGACCTGGCTGTTGATAGGGAGTGCCTGACCGTTGATCTTGATCAGTGCAGGGGAATGGGCAGACAGATAAACATCCGATGCTTTTTTTTCTTTCATCAACTGCAGGATTCTTGCCATTGTGCTCATGTTCAGCCCACTTAAAAGTCAAAAATCCATTGGAAGAAAAAAAGTCAAAAAGTAAATTCACGTCTGCAAAAAGTGCATTGCCTGCTGTGCAGCTCGCGCCTTTTCAAGCACTGATGGATGCCATCAGTCTCTGAGCAAATCATTCAAACTCGTGGTGGCCCGTGTTTTGGCATCCACCTTTTTCACAATGACGGCGCAGTACAAAGAATATTTGCCGCCAGCTTTGGGCATGTTGCCAGACACCACCACAGAGCCTGCCGGCACGCGGCCATAGCTCACGGTGTCATGCTCGCGGTCATAAATTGGCGTGCTCTGGCCAATGTACACGCCCATTGACAGGACCGAGTTTTCTTCCACGATCACGCCTTCCACCACTTCAGAGCGTGCGCCAATAAAGCAGTTGTCTTCAATGATGGTGGGGTTGGCCTGCATGGGCTCCAGCACGCCGCCAATGCCAACGCCGCCCGACAAATGCACGTTTTTGCCGATCTGCGCACATGAGCCAACCGCTGCCCAGGTGTCGACCATGGAGCCTTCATCGACATAAGCGCCAATGTTCACGTAGCTGGGCATCAAAATTGCGCCTTTGGCAATGTAGCTGCCGCGCCGCGCCACAGCAGGCGGCACCACGCGAATGCCGGTCTCACGCATTTCGGATTCACTCAGGTGACTGAACTTGGTTTTGACCTTGTCAAAAAAGCCCAGCTCACCCGCCCGCATCAATTCGTTGTCGTTCAATTTAAAGCTTAACAGCACCGCTTTTTTAATCCACTGGTGTACCGTCCATTGGCCCACGGCTTGCCGGCTTGCCACCCGAATGCTGCCGTTGTTCAACTGGGTGATGGTGTTGTCAACCGCATCGCGAATGTCTTGCGGGGCGGATTTGGCGGCGAGGTTGGCTCTGTCTTCCCAAGCGGCATTGATCAGGGCTTCGAGTTTCGTGTTGTCAGTTGTCATGTTGGATTCGGGAATTGTCAATGTTTGTAAGTTTGGATAAATAGAACGATTCTTTGCGCAGCTTCTACGCATTCAGCAGTTTCCGCCACCAGTGCCATGCGTATCCGGCCGGTGCCCGGGTTGCCGCCTGATGCAGTACGGGCCAGGTAACTCCCGGGCAAAACCACCACATTGTAGGCAGCCAGCAACTCGCGTGAAAAGGCTTGGTCGTCCCCATCAAACACAGCCGGGAGCTTTGCCCACAAGTAAAAGCCTGCATCAGGCAATGCGACGTCCATCACAGCTGCCAGCAAAGGCGTGACGCGCGCAAACTTGTCCCGGTATTTAGCCCGGTTGTCCACAACATGTGCCTCATCTGCCCAGGCGGCCATGCTGGCAGCCTGCACCACAGGGCTCATGGCGCTGCCGTGGTACGTGCGGTACAGCAAAAACGGCTTGATCAGTGCAGCGTCACCCGCTACAAACCCACTCCTCAAGCCAGGCACATTGCTGCGCTTGGACAGGCTGGTCATGGCAATCAGATTTTTAAAGTCAAGCCTGCCGAGCTTGACTGCTGCTTGCAAACCGCCCAGAGGCGGTTCGCCCGAGAAGTAGATCTCGCTGTAGCACTCGTCAGACGCAATGACAAAGCCATAACGGTCACTCAGCTCAAACAGCATTTGCCACTCGGGCAATGTCATCACGGCGCCCGCAGGGTTACCTGGCGAGCACACAAACAGCAACTGCGTTTTGGCCCAAATCGCGTCAGGCACAGCTGAATAATCAATCGCAAAATTGCGCGCCGGATCACTGGCAACAAAACGGATGTCAGCGCCTGCAAGCAAAGCCGCGCCTTCGTAAATTTGATAAAACGGGTTGGGACATATCACCAGTGCACCCAGCCTGGTTGGGTCTATCACCGTTTGCGCCAAAGCAAAAAGCGCTTCACGCGAACCGTTGACAGGCAATATTTGGTTAGCGGGATCTACCGCCAGCCCATAGCGGCGCTGTAGCCAGTCACTGATCGTCTGGCGCAACTTGGGCTCGCCAATCGTGCCGGGGTAACCGGCCAACCCAGCCAGATTGTGGGTGATGGCGTCTTTGATGAGCTGCGGCGTTGCATGGCGCGGCTCGCCCATACCCAGGCTGATGGGCGCAAAGGCTGGATTGGGCGTCACGTCAGCGTGCAGCAATCGCAGCCGCTCAAAAGGGTAGGGCTGCAGTTTGGATAGC
>JANYGP010000057.1 GCA_025362315.1 Polaromonas sp. | reverse complement strand
TTGCGCAGCAGTGACAGCAGCTGCAGCACCGCCTGAGGCACCGCCTGAAAGGGTTGCAGCAGCCTTGGACGTTTGCCCACGAACAATCGTGCCGAAGGCCTGATACACACCGACTGCGCCAATCGCGACCAGCGCAACGATGATGATGTATTCAGTCATGGCCTGACCCGCCTGGTGGACGCGAGGCTTGATGTAACGAGCATTAAAAGATTTCATGTCTACTCCAAAAAGTTGGTTGAGAAATAGGTTCAAAAGGGAAGTTATGAATGGCTTTGGTCTGCCGTTCACAATTTCACGTTATCTTGGACCAATGGCAAAAATATGACAAAAGTATCGAAACGAAAGTTACATTCTCAATTTCGTTAAGCAAAATGAGTGTTGTCATACGGACGAATATAAAAAATTTCCAGAAGTTTTAAAAATGCAATGTTTTACAACTACAGATTCCTACAAGTCGGGTGCAACCAGACCGAAAAGTTTGTGTTGAATCTAAAAATGCTACAAAAAAATGAGCTACTGGCGCTTTTTAGCTTGGTCTTAAATCATTAAATACTGGTGAAAACTTTTTCCTGTAGGCTGATCAGTGTTGAAGTTGGCATGGAATTGCGTTGACGATGATTGCAAACACCCCACAAAGCAAAGCGCTTCCAGCTAGACGACCAGCCCCTTGCCCTATCTTGAATTCAAAAAGCTTGATTTGTCACCAAATCGAAACACGCATCGTGCAGCATGGTGCTTTTAAAACCAGTAGCAAACAGCCTATGAGCCATCGCCTACTCTCAAAGATATTCATCGTCATCGTCTGTTCAGCCGCCGCCCTGCCCATGCAAGCGCAAACCGCTTTCCCCGCCACGCTGGCCGGGCATGTGGTGATGTCTGCGCAATCGTTCATCGACGCGCCTGCAGACGCACCCGCCGATTTGCAGATCAGCGGCAAATTCACCTCCGGCAAGCGGGTTGGGGCTCTGGGCACGGTGGAAGGAACCTCTGGCGGCCGCCCGACTGGTGTGTCGTTGCCGTTCATGGGCCAGCCGCTGCAAGGCCACTCGGGCATCAAGAAAATGCCGGACGGCAGCTATTGGCTGCTGACCGACAACGGCTTTGGCAGCAAGGTCAACTCACCTGACGCCATGCTGTACCTGAACCGCTATGCCATTGACTTCAAAGCAAGCAGCATGAAGAGGCTGGAAACCATTTTTCTGCACGACCCGGACAAAAAAGTGCCTTTTCGCATTGTTCACGAAGGCACGCAGCAGCGCTACCTGACAGGCAGCGACTTTGACACCGAGAGCTTTCAGTTTGCTGGTGGTGCGCTGTGGATCGGTGATGAGTTTGGACCGTTTCTCATCAAGGCTGATCTGAAGGGCAAGGTGCTGGCCGTGTTCGACACGCTGGTTGACGGCAAGGTGGTGCGCTCGCCCGACAACCCGGCATTGACAACGCCCGCAGCGCCCGGCGGAACAATTAATTTTCAGGTGCGGCGCTCTAAAGGTTTTGAGGGCATGGCTGCATCCAGAGACGGCAGCAAGCTGTACGCGCTGCTGGAAGGCGCCCTGTATGACGCGGCCACCCAAGCCAATGAAAATTTGGGCGGCAAGGACTACCTGCGCGTGCTCGAGTTCGATGTCAAAACCGAAAGCTGGACCGGCCGCCACTGGAAATATGTGCTGGAGGCCAACAGCCATGCCATTGGCGACTTCAACATGATTGACGCTGACAAAGACAAGCTGACCGGCTTGATCATTGAACGTGACAACGGCGAAGGCACGGCGGACAAGGCTTGCCCTGAAGGCCAAAAGCGCAGCGACTGCTTTCACGACATTGCTAGATTCAAACGTGTCTACAAGATTGAAATGAGCGATGCCAACGCGGGCGGCGTGATGCGCAAAATCGGCTACATCGACCTGATGGCCATTGCCGACCCGGCCAGGCTGGCGCGCAAGCCTTTGACCAGCGGCGTGCTGACATTTCCGTTTTTCACGATTGAAAATGTCGACGTGGTCGACAGCACGCACATCGTGGTCGGCAATGACAACAACTTGCCGTTTTCAAGCAGCCGCGAGCCAAACAAAGCCGATGACAATGAACTGATTTTGCTGGAAGTGGCGGCGTTTTTATAGGCCAATTGACCCATCAGGAGGCACCTGAGGCGGCTTCCTGACTGGCAGCATCAAGACAAGGCTCGGCTGTCGCGGCCTACGCATGCCTGCGCCAAAGCCGCTGTTTTTGACCCCTCAATCCCGCAGTTCCACCATCCTGCAAGTCGCCAGCCAGCCCTGGAGCAGCGCATTGCCGCTGGCGTGTTGTCCGCATTCCGGCCGATTCTGGACAGGCAGATTGAGCCAACAGCCTGCATTGGCCGACTGACTGGATGTCCGCTGGCCGCCAAACAGTGTGCTGGCACAGCTTTTGCGTGCATCTTGGATACAAGATTGGATTCACAAAAATGGTGCACAGCAATGAGGGCAGTTCAACTTCCAGAAACGGGGCCGGTTCAGGCGTGTCAAATCACGCGCCGGAGGCGTGGATCACGCGCTGCAACACGCCGCTGGTCACGCACAGCAGCGGTCCGCTGGCGGGGCTGACCTTTGCGGTCAAGGACAACATGAATGTTGCAGGTATGCCTACCACCGCAGGCTGCCAGGCTTTTGCATTCACGCCTGATGAACACGCCGTGGTGGTGCACAAGCTGCTGGCCGCCGGTGCAACTCTGGTGGGCAAGACCAACCTGGACCAGTTTGCCTGCGGCTTGAACGGCACGCGCTCTCCGTACGGTGTCGTGCCCAATGCGCTCAACCCGGCCTATGTGTCAGGAGGCTCCAGCTCAGGGTCAGCCTATGTGGTGGCCACCGGGCAGGTTGATTTTGCTTTGGGGACGGACACCGCTGGCTCGGGCCGGGTGCCTGCGGGACTGAACAACATCGTGGGCTTCAAACCGTCCAAAGGCCTGGTCAGCACACGCGGTGTCTTGCCGGCCGCGCAAAGTGTGGACTGTGTGTCCATATTTGCCCGCACAGTGGACGTGGCGGCTACCGTGCTGGAAGTTCTGGCGGGTTACGACGCGCAAGACGCTTACTCGCGGCAGCTCGATTTGAAGACCGACATGTGGGCAGCCAGTTTTCGGTTTGGTGTGCCATCGACTCTGAATTTTTTTGGTGATGCGCTGGCCGAAGCTGCATTTGTTGCCAGCATTGAACAGCTCAAGGCGCTGGGCGGCACGCCTGTTGTCATTGATTACGCTCCGCTGGCTGCCTCCGCAGACCTGCTGTACAACAGCGCCATGGTGGCCGAGCGCTACGCCGCCATTCGGCCTTTTTTTGATGCGCATGAGTCCGAGGTCATGGAGCCGGTTCGCAGCATCATTGCCAGGGGCCGGAACTACAGCGCCGCTGATTTGTATGCCGCACAAACCCTGCTGCGCGTCTATGGCCAGCAGGCCGCGCCCATGTGGCATGACATTGACGTGCTGCTGGTGCCCACTGCGCCAACGCATTACACCGTCGCGCAGATGCAGGCCGACCCGGTGGTGCTCAATCGCAATCTGGGCGAGTACACCAACTTCGTCAACCTGCTGGACTACGCCGCCATCGCCGTGCCCAGCAGCATCCGCGCTGATGGCTTGCCGTTTGGCGTGACGCTGATTGGCCCGTGCGGCAGTGATTGGCAACTGGTCGACCTGGGTCAGCGACTGCACCATTCAACCGGGTTAAAACAAGGATTTACAGCGTTAAATCTGCCTCCAGCCCAATTAATACAGGCGCAAGCAGCTATTAAAACAGAAGCAAGTATTGCATTGGCCGTGGTAGGTGCGCACCTGACCGGTATGCCTCTCAACGGACAACTGGCAGAGCGAAGCGCGCAGCTCGCGCAGGCCACCACCACCGCAGCCCACTACCGCCTATACGCCTTGCCCAACACCACCCCACCCAAACCCGGTTTAAAGCGCGTGGCATCTGGCGGCGCTGCAATAGCCGTTGAGGTTTGGGAGGTGCCAGTGGCCCAGGTTGGCAGCTTTCTTGCATTGATCCCCGCACCGCTAGGCCTGGGCAAGGTTGAGCTGGCCGATGGCAGCTGGGTCACGGGGTTTATCTGCGAAGGCTTTGCACTCGATGCGGCTCAGGATGTCACATCCTTTGGCGGCTGGCGAGCCTACGTACAGTCGCTTAAAAAATAAGTTTTGATCACGTTCTATTTCAATCACCAGGAGTTATCCAAGATGTCTCACACCAACCCCCCGTCACGCCGTCAAATCCTGAAAACGTCCGCAGCCGCCCTTGGCGTACTGACAGCGCCCGCCTTTGTGCGCGCGCAAAGCGGCCCCAAAATTCGCGTCGGCTATTGGCCGATTGCAGCCGGGCTGCCTTTCTACGCCGCGGTTGAACTGGGTTACTTCAAAGAAGCCGGCGTCAACGTTGAAGTCATCCGCCTGGCGGGCGCGCAGCAAATCATGGAAGGCATGCTAGCCGACCGCATGGACGGCTGCGCCAATGGCACAGGCTCCGGCAACATCGCTGTGGGCGAACTGGCGGCACCTGGCAGCTTCAAGATCTTTTGTGCCAACCCCAGCAACGTTAAAAATGTCCTCGACGTCGTCATCGTGCCCATCAACAGCACGGTCAAAACCATTGCTGATTTGAAAGGCAAAAAAATCGGCTCCGGCCCCGGCATACAAAACGTCACGCTGGCCAAAACCATTCTGGAGCGCGGCGGTGCCACAGGTGCAACAGTCACCGAGCTGCCGATTGGTCAACACGTTGCTGCGCTGGCTGCGGGCCAGCTGGACGGTTGCTACACGCTGGAGCCCACTGGCACCATTGGACGGCTGAACGGCACCACCCGCACGGTTGAGACGGGTGTGATTGCCAAATACGTGCTGGGCGACCCGATGGCTCCCTGGTTTGGCGGCTCTGCTGCGCTGACGTCAGCATTCATCAAAAAACACCCGGATGATGCCAAAAAATATATCGCCGCTTACGCCAAGGGTGTGAACTATGTGCGCAGCAAAAATGTGGAGGCGCGGCAATTTTTGAAAGGCTACACCGCCATTGAAGGACCACTGACTGCAGAAGTGCCGCTGGCGGCGTACACGATGTTCAATGAATTCACGACCGCTGACATCGGCCACTTTCAGAAGTTTTTTGACCTGTTCACCGAGCGCGGTGTGTTCGCATCACGGCTGATGGTGGACTCGATGATGTACAGGGCTTGAGTCCATGACCACGGACACCTTGGCAGCCACAAAAGTGCCCACAAGCCCGGCGGGCACACCCTGGACGCCGCAAACAGCGACGGCTGCAGTCGTGACAAACACGCCCGCCCGGGACCGGGCCCTGCCCTTCATGGGGCCGGTATTGCTGCTTTTGGTGTGGGATCTGGTTGTCCGCCTTGGCCTGGTCAAAGCTATTCTGTTGCCGCCGCCGATTGATACCGTGCTAGCACTCATCGGTGGTCTGGCTGGTGGCCCATTGCTGACTGATTTTGGTGTGACGCTGTGGCGCACGGTGCAGGCCTTTTTAATTGCTGCATCGGTCGGTGTGCCTTTGGGGATTGCGCTGGGCAGCAATGAAAAATCTTACCGCAGTGTCGAGTTTTTGATTGACTTTTTCCGCTCCACGCCGTCGTCAGCATTGATCCCGCTGTTCATGATGATTTTCGGCATTTCAGACATCAACAAAGTGGCCATTGCAGCGTTCGGCGCATTTTTGATTGTGGTGTTCAACAGCGCTTATGGTGTGATGAACGCCCGCAAGCAGCGCGTCATGGCCGCCAAAGTCATGGGTGCATCACGCTGGCAGGTTTTCAAAGACGTGCTGGTGTGGGAAAGCCTGCAACCGACGTTTGTCGGCCTGCGCTCAGCTGTGTCAATGGCGCTGGTGATTGTGATCGTGGCCGAGATGTTCATTGGCGCAGACAACGGTCTGGGCAACCGCATCATCAATGCGCAGCAGGTCATGCGCGTCAAAGACATGTACGCCGCGATTTTGTCGGCGGGTGTGATGGGTTATGCGCTGAATGTTTTGTTTTTGGTGTTTGAAAAACGCATCGTTCACTGGAGCGGAAGATGATGTCGCCCCCACGGTTGCTCGCTTCGCGTAGCGCCCTGCCCCCCGAGGGGGCCGCTGCGCCTGCAGCCCGGCAAAGCCGGTTCTGCGGCCCCTGCTTGAAGGGAAGAATCAAAACATCGAATCTTGTCGGGGTGCGTCATGGCTGAAGTTCTCAATTCCCTTGTATTTGCCGATATGCCTGTCCGTCAATTCAAGCCGGGCCCAGCGGGCACGCACATCACCATTCGCGGTTTGACCAAATACTTTGCGGGCTGGCCGCTGTATGAAAATTTCGACCTGGACATTCCCAAGAACAAAATCGTGTCGGTGTTTGGCCCCAACGGGTGCGGCAAATCGACCCTGATCAACATGATTGCCGGGCTGGTGCCGATAGATGCGGGTGAGATTTTGTTTGATGGCAAGTCGCTAAAAGACACCAAGATTGGCTATGTGTTTCAAAACTACCGCGAGGCCCTGTTCCCGTGGATGCGCACCATCGACAACATTGCCTACCCGCTCAAGCTGGAAGGAAAATCAAAAGCTGAAGTTGACCGCCGGATGGCAGAGCTGGTGGCTTCGTTTGATGTGAAGTTTGACCTGAATCGCTACCCGTACGAGCTGTCAGGCGGGCAGCAGCAGACAGCCTCCATCATGCGGGCGCTGGCTCCCAAGCCCGAGGTGCTGTTTCTGGATGAGCCGTTTTCAGCGCTTGACTTTGAGATGACACTTTTCATTCGTGAAAAGCTGCAGGAAGTCTTCATGCAGACGGGCACGACGATGCTGTTGGTGTCACACGATCTCGAAGAAGCGGTGTACCTGGCCGACCAGGTGCTGCTGCTGACCAAACGGCCTACCAGGGTGGCTGAAATATTGCATTACAACGACGCCAGACCGCGTTCAACTGAGACCTTGTCAGAGCCCAGCTTTATCACCGCCAAAAAACGCAGTCTGGAGATTTTTCAGCGTGAAGTGCGGCGATAAACAGCACCCTCACCCCAACCCTCTCCCACCCTGGGAGAGGGAGTCAGAAATTGCCGTTGGAAAAATCGCCATGAATCAAAAATCAACTTTGGATTACGTCAACAGCACGGCGCAATTGCTGGGTATTCCCATGGACGCAGCGCGAGCCGAACGAGTCGCGGCGCACCTGCAACGCACCGTTGCCATGGCCGCGCTGCTGGATGCGGGAGACCTGCCTGTAGATGTTGAACTGGCCGAAATATATTGCCCTGCAGCATACAAGCCCAATGAAATTGGACGTAAGCAGCTATGAATAATAGAGCACTTGATGCGCCTGCCATGGCTGCCAGCATTGCCACTGGCGAAACAACGGCGCGTGCGTTGCTTGAATCCTGTGTGAGCCAGATAGAAGCCACCGACCCACTCGTCAATGCCTTCACTGACAAGACTTTGAATCGCGCTTTTGCTGAAGCTGATGCCGTCGACGCACGCCGTGCCAAAGGTCACGCGCTTGGCCCGCTGGCGGGTGTGCCCTACGCAGTTAAAAACCTGTTTGACATTGAAGGCCTGGTGACGCTGGCGGGCTCAAGCGTCAATCGCAGTCATTCAGCAGCTACTCAAGACGCCTTTTTGGTCAGCCAGATGAAAGTCGCTGGCGCGGTGCTGGTCGGTGCGCTGAACATGGACGAATATGCGTATGGGTTTACCACGGAAAACACCCACTACGGCCCTACCTGCAACCCGCACGACCTGAGCCGGATTGCGGGTGGCTCGTCGGGTGGCTCCGGGGCGTCGGTGGCAGCGGGTCAGATACCCATCACATTGGGTTCAGACACCAACGGCTCCATACGTGTACCCGCATCACTGTGCGGCGTGTGGGGCTTGAAGCCGACTTTTGGCAGACTGTCGCGGCGCGGCACTTACCCGTTTGTGCACAGCATTGACCACCTGGGGCCGATGGCCAATAGTCTGGCTGGTCTGGCACTGGCTTATGACGCGCTGCAAAGCCCCGACCCGCTCGATGCCGGTTGTCATGCGCTTGAAGTTCAGCCTGTCATGCCGCACTTGGCCCGCGGTATTGATGGTTTACGCATAGGCATTCTCGGCGGCTATTTTCAAGACCATGCCAGCCCAGCCGCCAGAGAGGTGGTGGCACTGGCAGCCATGACACTGGGAGCAACTGACGAAGTCATTTGGCCCGATGCCGCATTGAGTCGTGCAGCGGCTTTCATCATCACGGCCAGCGAAGGCGGTAGCCTGCACCTGAACGAACTGCGCACCCGTGCTGACGAGTTTGAGCCGCTGTCGGTTGACCGGTTTATCGCGGGAGCTTTGCAGCCCGCCGACTGGACCATCAAGGCACACCGGGTACGCCGCATGTACCGTGACAAGGTCAACGCACTGTTCAATGACTGGGACATTCTGCTCACAGCCGCCACGCCCGTCAGCGCGCCCGTGATTGGCACCGAGTGGCTGGACATCAACAGCACGCAGCACCCGGCACGCGCCGCCATGGGATTACTGACCCAGCCGATTTCGTTTGCGGGCTGCCCGGTTGCGGCCGCACCCCTGTGGCCAGCGGGCACTGGCGGCATGCCGATTGGCGTACAGATCATTGCCGCACCATGGCGCGAAGACCTGGTATTTCGTGCTGCACAGGCACTTGAGGACGCTGGCGTTGCGCATGTCAAAAGTGCGTCGCTGGCATGAGCCCTGCGTGGTGTTTGCTGATTGGTGAGGAGCCCCTATGAAGAACGCCGAAAGTGCGATGCCCATTTTATTTAAAGCGCGTCGCCACCTGCTTCAGACCGCAATGGTCTTGCCGCTTGCAGCGCAGCTGCCCACCAGCTTTGCGCAAACCGCCGCCTACCCAACACGGGCAACCAGGCTCATCATCCCCTTCCCCGCAGGTGGGGCAACCGACTATGCAGCACGCGCAGTCGGCAACGCACTTGCCCAGGCCTGGCGCCAACCTGTGGTGCCTGAAAACCGCGTCGGAGCCAGTTCAACCATTGGCACTGAAATGGGTGCCAAAAGCGCTCCCGATGGCTACACCCTGGTCATGGGTATCCCGGCAGGCATCACGATTGCGCCACATATTTACCCCAAACTGGGCTACGACCCGCTGGTCGATTTGCTGCCCGTTGCAGGCTTTGCAACGTCGCCGCTGGTAGTGGTTGTACCGTCTGAATCGCCATTTAAAACGTTTGCCCAGCTGGTGGCTTTTGCCAGAGCCAACCCGGGCAAGCTAAGTTATGCATCCAACGGCAGCGGTTCATTGCCCCACCTGACCACTGAGTGGTTTTTGTCGCTTGCCAAAATCAGCATGATGCATGTGCCCTACCGCGGCAGCGCGCAGGCTCTGCCTGATTTGATAGCAGGCCGAACACAGGTCATGATGGACATCATTGTCTCAGCCTTACCGTTGATTGAAGGCGGCAAGCTGCGGGCGCTGGCGGTGACAGGCGCGCGCGCTGCGTCGCGGCTGCCGGGTGTGCCCACGGTTGCCAGCCTGGGCTATCTGGGATTTGCGTCTGACCAGTGGTACGGCCTGTTTGTGCCCAAAGGCACACCCGACGCGATCGTGCGCAAGATTGAATCTGATGTTCAAGTCTTCACCCTGGACACACAGATGCGTGGCCAGATGTGGCAACGCGGTGCTGAAGTCTCATTTACACCTGCCGCCAGTTTCGCTGCACTGCTAAAAACTGACTCCAGGCGCTGGGCAGACATTGCCAGATCAACAGGGGCAAGGGCCGAATAAGCACTTGGGGCACGCTATTTGCTTTGAATCTTGTATTCAAGACGGTACATCTGATAGCTGCACTGCTTTGAAGCTTTCCTGACCATCCACTTCACTTTTTTGGAATATTTCTATGAGCCTGAGCCCTTTGAACCGCCGCGATTCCCTCAAATCCATCGCTGCGCTTGCAGCTGCAGGCACGCTGGGCTGGCAGGGCCAGGCGCTGGCGCAAAAGCCGCTGACAGTTGGCGTGATTTACGTTGGCCCGCGCGATGATTTTGGCTACAACCAGGCCCAGGCGGTTGCTGCTGCAGAGCTCAAAAAAATGCCCGGCATCAAGGTGGTTGAAGAAGAAAACGTGCCAGAAACCGTGGCTGTGCAAAAAACAATGGGCGGCATGATTGCGCAAGATGGTGCAAGCCTGATCATGCCAACCTCGTTTGGTTATTTTGATCCGCACATGCTGGCGCTTGCCGCAGCCAACCCGAACGTCCGTTTTGCGCATTGCGGCGGTTTGTGGACAGAGGGCAAGCACCCCAAAAACACCGGCAGCTTTTACGGCTACATCGAGGAGTGCCAGTTTTTAAATGGTGTGGTGGCCGCGCACATGAGCAAGACCAACAAAATCGGCTTTGTGGCGGCCAAGCCCATCCCCACCGTGCTGCGCAATGCCAACTCCTTTTTGATGGGTGCGCGCTCGGTCAAGCCAGGCATCACCTGCAATGTCATCTTCACCGGTGAATGGTCCATGCCCGTCAAGGAAGCCGAGGCCACCAACAGCCTGGCCGACCAAAACTGCGACGTCATCAGCATGCACGTTGACGGCCCGAAAGTCATCATTGAAACCGCTGCCAAGCGCGGCAAGATGGTCTGCGGCTACCACGCCAGCCAGGCCAAACTCGCGCCAAATGCTTACCTGACCGGTGCCGAATGGAACTGGCTGACGGCCTACAAAACCATCGTTGAAGCCGCGCAATCTGGCAAGCCACATCCGAACTTTATTCGCGGCGGCTTGAAAGAAGGCTTTGTCAAGATGTCTGCCTACGGCGCCATGGTCACGCCTGCTGCCAAAAAGCAGGCCGATGACACCCAGGCCAAGATGGTAGCCGGCACGTTTGATGTGTTCAAAGGCCCGCTCAAAGACAACAAGGGCAACACCGTGATTGCAGCTGGCAAAACCCAAAAGCAAACCGATATAGAGCTGGAGAAGATGAACTACCTGGTTGAAGGCGTGATTGGCTCGATCTAAAGCCATCACCATCAGTGGCGGGCGAATCAGTTTGTGTTAACTCACCCGCGCTCTACCTGCTTTTGTTATGCGCAGCACCTTTGCTGATCTGCTTTTGCCCATAGGCGCCATTGCGTTGGCGCTGCTGATTTTTGGCGGCCTGGTGGCGCTGGCGGGTGTTAATCCGCTGGAGCTGTGGCAGCTGCTGTTCACAGGTGCTTTTGGCAGCTGGTTTTCGTGGCAAAACACACTGCAGCGCGCTGCCCCCTTGATGCTCACAGCACTGTGTGTGGCGATCCCGGCGCGCGCCGGGCTGATCATCATTGGCGGCGAAGGTGCGCTGGTATTGGGCGGCCTGGCCTGCGCTGGCCTGGCCTATTTTGTCCCGCTGCCTAACAATGCCGCAGGCACGTTACTGGCCTGCGCTGCGGGCGCTGTCGCTGGCGCGCTGTGGATAGCCGCTGCGGGCTGGCTGCGGCAATACCGGAGCATCAACGAAACCATCAGCAGCTTGCTGCTGGCCTACATTGCGGTGGGGCTATTCAAGCATTTTGTCGAAGGCCCGCTGCGCGACCCGGCCAGTTTGAACAAACCGTCTACCGCCCCGCTGCCCGAAGGCGTGATGATCGGCGGGATTGCTGGCTCCAGCATTCACTGGGGGCTGGTACTGGGTATTGCCGCCTGTTTGGCACTCGGTGTGTGGTTGCGCTGGAGCGCCTCGGGCTTTTCTGTGCGGGTAGTAGGCGGCAACCCGCGCACCGCGCAACTGGTGGGCTTGCCCGCCAGCCGCCTGATTTTGCTGGCTTGCGCACTGGGTGGTGCCTGCGCAGGCCTGGCAGGCGCAGTGGAAGTAGCGGCGGTGCACGGCAGTGCCAACGCGGCGCTGATAGCCGGCTATGGCTATGCCGGCATTCTGGTGTCATTCATTGCGCGGCACAATCCAGTGGCAATTATTCCGGTGGCAATATTGTTTGGCGGCTTTGCCGCCGCAGGCAGCCTGCTGCAGCGCAGGTTGGGCTTGCCCGATGCGTCGGTGCTGGTGCTCCAGGGCATTGCTTTTGTATTGATATTGGCCAGCGAAGCACTGCGTGATGTGAACTGGAAAGCCCAGCTGGCCCGACTGTTTAAAACTCCCGGCCCGGCGCTTGCAAGCCAACCGGTTAAATCTGTATGACGCCTGACCAGTGGATCGCCCTGTTTGCCGGCGTTGTGGGCGGCGCGCTGCGGGTGGGCGTGCCCTTTCTGTTCGTCAGTCTGGGTGAATGCATGACTGAGAAATCGGGCCGGATCAACCTGGGGCTGGAAGGTGTGCTGGTGCTGTCCGCCATGACAGCTTTTGGCGGTGCTTACCTGAGCGGCTCACCCTGGGTGGGTGTGCTGGCCGGCGCTGTTTCCGGCGGCTTGCTGGCAGCACTGCACGGCGCACTTTGCGCGCTGCCCCGTGTGAACGATGTGGCCACAGGCATTGCCCTGATGCTGCTGGGAACCGGCCTGGCTTTTTATTTTGGCAAGCCGCTGATTCAACCGCAAGCACTGCAAATCCCGGGGATCGATCTGGGGTTCTGGTCTGACTCGCCTGTGATCCGCTCTGCGCTGCAGGTCAACATGCTGCTGCCTGCCGGACTGGTGTTGGCAGCTGTGATGTGGTGGGGCTTCAAATACACGCGCTACGGCTTGCTGGTGCGCATGGCAGGTGACTCGGCCAATGCAGCGCGGGCGCTGGGTTATTCGGTCGGCAGCATCCGGCTGGCGGCTACCACGCTGGGCGGGATGATTGCCGGACTGGGCGGCGCGTCGCTCACGCTGTTCTACCCCGGCAGCTGGAACGAGGGCATTTCAAGTGGGCAGGGCCTGATCGCCGTGGCGCTGGTGATTTTCGCGCGCTGGAGCCCCTTGCGCTGCATTGGCGCGGCGGCACTTTTTGGCGGCGCGGGTGCCATTGGCCCGGCACTGCAGTCGGCCGGTATCGGCTGGGGCTACCACCTGATCAGCACGCTGCCTTATGTGCTGACGCTGGTGATTCTGGTTCTCACCTGCAAACCCGGCAGCGCTGCATTGGGCAGCCCGGGTGAGCTGTCATCAACAACGCGTTGACCATTTGCCCGCAACCCGTTAATCAACTGTATTGGAGTCAAACATGTCAGGACTGGGTGGTTTGAACAAATCAAAAAAAGGTGTTGTTGTTGGCCTGGTGCAGCTGCAGCTGCCAGTGACCCAAACCCCTTTTGACCTGGCGCGCCAGACCGAACGCATTTGCGAGCTGGTCGCCAAAGCACGCCGTAATCTGGCCACCATGGACCTGGTGGTGTTTCCCGAATACGCGCTGCACGGCCTGAGCATGGACACGAATCCGGTCATCATGTGCTCGCTTGATGGCCCCGAGGTAGCGGCCTTTAAAAAAGCATGTGTTGACAACAACATCTGGGGCTGCTTTTCCATCATGGAGGCCAACCCCGGTGGCAACCCGTACAACAGCGGTTTGATCATCGACAACACGGGTGCGATCAAGCTGTATTACCGCAAGCTGCATCCGTGGGTGCCAGTGGAGCCGTGGGAACCCGGCAACTTGGGCGTGCCCGTGTGTGACGGCCCGAACGGTAGCAAGCTGTCACTGATCATTTGCCACGACGGCATGTTCCCGGAAATGGCGCGTGAAGCCGCTTACAAGGGTGCAGACATTATTTTGCGCACGGCGGGCTACACCGCCCCCATCAAGCACGCCTGGCACATCACCAACCAGGCCAATGCGTTTTGCAACCTGGCCTACACCGCCAGCGTTTGCATGTGCGGCAGCGACGGCAGTTTTGACTCGATGGGCGAAGGCATGTTTTGCAGCTTTGACGGCACGGTGATGGCCCGCGGCGGCGGCCGCGCAGACGAGATCGTCAGCGCCGAATTAAGACCCGACCTGGTCAGCGAAGCCCGCACTGGCTGGGGGGTGGAAAACAACATGTACCAGCTCTACCACCGGGGCTATGTGGCCGTCAAAGGCGGTGCACAGGACTGCCCTTATACCTACATGGCCGATATGGCTGCAGGCAACTACAAACTGCCGTGGCCAGTCGACGTGACCGACGGAACATCCTGCGGATTTGATGCACCCACGCGGCGGTACCAGGGCGCGCCATGAGTTTGGTCGCAGCCAACCCCTACCCGTGGCCGTACAACGGCGACCTGCACCGCGGGAACACGGCGCTGCTGGTCATCGACATGCAGGTTGATTTTTGCGGGGTGGGTGGGTATGTGGACAAAATGGGTTACGACATCGCCTTGACGCGCGCGCCGATTGAGCCACTCAAAAAAGTCATGGCGGCCATGCGTTCAGCTGGTTTTCCCATCATTCACACCCGGGAAGGGCACCGCCCTGACCTGAGCGACTTGCCGCCCAACAAACGCTGGCGTTCACAGCGAGTTGGCGCAGGCGGTGTGGGCATTGGCGATGCAGGGCCGTGCGGGCGAATTTTGGTACGCGGCGAGCCCGGCTGGGACATCATTGCCGAGCTGGCACCCTTGCCGGGCGAGGTGATCATCGACAAACCCGGAAAGGGCTCGTTTTATGCCACCGACCTGGAACTGGTGCTGCGCACGCGCGGCATTGCCAATTTAATCTTGGCGGGTATCACGACCGATGTGTGCGTGCACACCACATTGCGTGAAGCCAACGACCGCGGCTTTGAATGCCTGGTGCTCTCAGACTGCACAGCAGCCACCGACCATGGCAACCATCTGGCGGCGCTCAAGATGATCACGATGCAGGGCGGCGTGTTCGGTGCGCATGCCACCTCGCAAGAGTTGCTCAAGGCGCTGGCAAGCGCCGACCCATCATGAGACAGCTGGTTCCGCCCGCCAAGCCAGCCAGCGGTGGACTGGCGCTTGAAACCTATGGGCTGACCAAACGCTTCGGCAGCCTGGTCGCCATGGACCACGTCAGCCTGCGGGTTGAAGCCGGCACGGTTCATGCACTGCTGGGTGAAAACGGCGCTGGCAAAAGCACGCTGGTCAAGTGCGTGGCGGGTTTTCAAAACGCAGACCAGGGCAGCATCATGATTGACGGGCGCGAGCAAGCCATTGCAAACCCGGTGGTCGCCGGAGCCTTGGGCATTGGCATGGTTTATCAACACTTCACGCTGGCACCCGGCATGACGGTGGCCGAAAATCTGGTTCTCGCGTCCAGAGCGGTTCCCCGGCTAATTAACTGGCGCGCCAAACGTGCGGAGCTCAACGCATTTTTAGCAACGACGCCTTTTCGTCTGGACCTGGACGCCTGCCCCGCTGAAATGGCGGCGGGTGAAAAGCAAAAACTCGAGCTACTCAAGCAGCTCTACCTGAAGCCGCGCCTGCTGATACTGGATGAGCCGACATCCGTGCTGACGCCGCAAGAGGCCGACGAAGTATTGGGCCATGTGCGCGAGTTTGCCCACAGCGGCCAGTGCACTGTGATCATCATCACCCACAAGTTTCGTGAAGTCATGGCCTATGCCGACACGGTGACCGTGCTGCACCGTGGCCGCGCCGTACACCACTGCAACGTGGCACACACCAGCCCCAGCCTGCTGGCCAGGGCCATGATGGGCGAAGCCATCGCGGGTGATGGGCTGGCAGATCTGAATTTGAATGAAAAAAACATATTTTTTGAAGTAAATAAGCCGTTAGTACATATAAATAAGGCGCAAGCAGCTCCTGAATTAATAGCAAGTACACATTTGCCTGCACTGTATATTAAAGGCCTGTCGGCACTCGGCGACCGCGCCACGACGGCTGTCCACAGCCTTGACCTGAGCGTGGCCTGTGGTGAAATTCTGGGCGTGGCGGGTGTGTCTGGCAACGGCCAGCGCGAGCTGGTAGAGGCCCTGGTGGGCCAGCGGCCGCGCCTGGCGGGCACGGTTCATGTCAAGGGCGCGCCGTACCACGCCACGCGCGAAGAAAACCACCGGCTCAAAGTGCGGAGCCTGCCCGAAGAGCCACTCAAAAACGCCTGCGTCGCCGACATGTCGGTGGCAGAGAACATGGCGCTGCGGGACTTTGACCAGAGCCCCCTGCTTGAAAATGGCGTACTCAAGTTTGCCCAGTGGCGTACCCGGGCCAAAGCCTGGATTGCCGAATACGGCATCAAAACCCAGGGCGAAGACGCGCCCGTTCGCAGCCTGTCGGGCGGCAACCTTCAGCGCGCTGTGCTGGCCAGGGAGCTGGCGGGCGATATTGATGTGCTGATCGCCGCCAATCCGGTGTTTGGCCTGGACTTTGCTGCTGTGCGCGACATCCATGACCGGCTTCGGCAGGTGCGGGCCCGCGGCGCAGGCGTGCTGCTGGTCAGTGAAGACCTCGACGAGCTGCTGGGCCTGGCCGACCGCATTGTGGTGATGAGCGAGGGTCGGGTGGTGTTCGAGACGCTGGCGGCCAGCGCAGACCGCCGCGTTCTTGGCGAACACATGGGCGGCAGCCACGAAAATCCCGCACATAAGGCTGCTGCATGACAACTCGCCACACGCTGCAACTTGCTGCGCTGCCATTTGCCTTCGGCTTCCAAGTTGCGAGCACCGCGCTGGTCATCATTGACATGCAGCGTGACTTTGTCGAGCCGGGCGGTTTTGGTGAAACACTGGGCAACGATGTGTCCCAGCTGGCCCGCATTGTGCCCACCTGCCAGGTTGTGCTTCATGCCTGGCGTGCTGCAGGCGGCGTGGTGGTTCACACACGTGAAGGGCACCTGGGCGACCTGTCAGATTGCCCGCCTGCCAAACTTAACCGGGGTCAGCCCACACTGCGCATTGGCGATGTCGGGCCCATGGGGCGCATTTTGATACGGGGCGAGCCCGGCCACCAGATCATTGCCGAGCTGGCACCCCTTGCAGGTGAGATCATCATTGACAAGCCGGGCAAAGGCGCGTTTTATGCAACATCCCTGCACACAATGCTGCAGCAAGCGGGCATCACGCACCTGATAGTCATGGGCGTGACCACCGAGGTTTGCGTGCAATCCACCCTGCGCGAAGCTAACGACCGGGGTTACGACTGCCTGCTGCTGACCGACTGCACTAACAGCTATTTTCCCCAGTTCAAGGCAGCTGCGCTGGCCATGGTGCATGCCCAGGGCGGCATTGTTGGCTGGACGGCAGCCAGCGGCGGCTTGCTGGCGCTGCTATGAACGCAGCGGCCCCGGCGCACATCACGCAGCGGCGGTCTTGCGCTGACGCCGTGTACCAGCAGCTCAGGCAGGAGGTGTCTGACTTCACCCTGATACCGGGCGACCGACTGACAGAAACCGACATCAGCCTGCGCATGAATGTGTCCCGCACGCCCGTCAGGCAGGCGCTGTTCAAGTTGCAGCAAGAAGGCCTGGTAGAGGTGCTGTTCAAAAGCGGCTGGCGTGTGTTGCCGTTCGACTTCGACCGGTTTGAGCAGCTCTATGATTTGCGCCAGGTGCTGGAGACCACAGCGGTGCACCGGCTGTGCACCAGCCCTGTGGGCACGTCACAGGCTGCCGCACACAGCGACGCGCAAATTGCCAGCCTGTCAGCGATCTGGCGCGTGCCTGCAAGCCAGCGCAGCCGTGATGCTGCGCAAGTCGCGGTGTGGGACGAGGCCTTTCACTGCTCGCTGGTGGCCAGCGCGGGCAATGCCGAAATGGCGCGCGTGCACCAGGACGTCACCCACCGCATCCGCATCATTCGCAGGCTGGACTTTACCCAGCAAAACCGCATCGATGCCACGTACGACGAGCACGCGCAAATCCTTCAGGCCATCGAACTCAAACGTGGCGAGCAGGCGGCACTGCTGCTGCGCACGCACATCCAGATCAGCCAGGCCGAGGTGCGCAAGATCACACTGCACCAGGTCCACATGGCGCGGCAATCTGCCCGCTAGGCAAGTCGGCCAACCCATGCTGCGCCCACCCCGAGCCTATGTTTACCTTGACACCGTCGCCCGTGCGGGGTCGATCCGAAAGGCAGCCGAGCAGTTGCATGTGGCTGCAACAGCGCTGAATCGCAAAATCCGGGAAACTGAAGACAGCCTGGGCACGCCACTGTTTGAGCGCTTGCCGCGCGGCGTGCGCCTGACCGCCGCGGGTGAGGTGCTGGTGGCCGCTGTGCGCCGCAGCATGGCCGACGTGAAAGCGGCTGTGTCACACATCGAACATCTGCGGGGTGTGGTCCGCGGCACGGTGCGCCTGGGGTGTGCTGAATCGGTCGGCACTGACTTGATACCCGCCTCGATTGCGCATTACCAGCAGGCCCATCCGTCCGTGCAGTTCCAGATGGTCAGCGGGGTCACCGCCAATTTGGTGGCCAGTTTGCTGCAGGACACAGTGGATCTGATTCTGGTGCACGACCCGCTGCCGTCTGACCAGCTGAAGGTGCTGGCGTCGATGCGCCAGCCACTGTGCGCCATGGTGCGGCCTGGCCATCCATTGGCCTGCCTGCCTGCACTGCGCCTGACCGATTGCCAGAAGTACCCGGTGGCTCTCGGCAACCAGAGCTTTGGCAGCCGTCAGTTGATTGATGCCATAGTGGCCCGCTCCAGCATTGATTTGAAGGTGGTGCTCGAAGGCAGCACGGTTCAAACCCTCAAGGAGTTTTCCCGCCAGACGGATGCGGTTAGTTTTCAGTACCAGATCGGCACGCGCCGGGCTGTGCAACGCGGGGAGCTGGTGGCAATCCCGCTGGTTGACAGATCATTGGCACAGACCCGGCTGGTGCTGGCAGTCAGAACTGGCAGGACGCTGCCGATTGCCTCGCAGTCTTTTGCGACCCTGCTTGAGCAAACCCTGGCCCGCCTGACACAAACCGCGGTGCCCTGAAAGACTGCACACATTTTGTGTGCAGTCCGTGTCATATATTGATGTTGTTGTGTGTGCGTGCTTTGCACATACTGGAGCCATGAATTCTTCCTATTTTGTTGAAGTGGATCAGGTTTCGATGCGCTACGGCCTCGAGGGCGGCACGCTGGCGCTTCAAGCCTGCAGCCTGAAGGTCAAGCCTGGCGAGTTTGTATCTGTTGTCGGCCCTTCGGGTTGCGGCAAGTCGACACTGATGCGCCTGGTCACAGGCTTGTGGCCCGCCACTGAGGGCCACGTGATCGTGGCGGGCAGGGAAGTGTGGGGCCCGCATTCAGAAGCAGGCATGGCCTTCCAAAACCCCATCATGCTGCCCTGGCGCACGATTCTGGACAACGTCATGCTGCCGCTGGAGGTGGTCGAACCACATCGCGGCCAGCTGCGCGCGCAGCGGCAAATGTATGAAGAAAAAGCCCAAAAACTGCTGGCCCTAGTGGGATTGAAGGGTTATGAAAAACGTTACCCGCACGAGCTGTCAGGCGGCATGCAGCAGCGCGCCAGCCTATGCCGGGCGCTCATCCACGAGCCGCGCCTGCTGATGCTGGACGAACCGTTTGGCGCGCTCGATGTGTTCACGCGGGAAGACCTGTGGTTTGAACTTCAGGCGCTGTGCATCAATTTGAAACCCAGCGTCATTCTGGTCACCCACGACCTGCGTGAGGCGGTGTACCTGGCCGACAGGGTGCTGGTCATGTCCAGCAGGCCGGGCCGCATCATTGCCGAGCGGGACGTGCCTTTTGCGCGCCCTCGCCAGCTCGATGATCTGTACACCGCGCCGTATCAGGAACTGGTACAGGAGCTGCGCATGCACATCAGCGCTGCACGCAAGGCCGAAACCGAAAACGGGCCAGCAATGCCTGCGCAGGCCAGCCATGTCTGATGCTGTATTGACCCTGAACCTGAGCACAAATCCTGCGGGCATTGCTATTGAAAGTGCAGTGTCTGCCAGCACGCCTGCATCTGACCGCTACCTGGCCATGGCATTGGCTGCCAAGCGTCGCAAGCGGCTGCAGGCAGCCTTGCCGTGGCTGGTCGCCATTGGCGTTCTGGTCGTTTGGGAAGTCGTGTGCCGCGCTTTCAAGATCCCGGCATTCGTATTACCGCCGCCCAGCTCGGTCGCAGCCAGCATGGTCAAGTGGTGGTCGCCCCTGCTGATGAATGCAGGCCAGACATTGATGACCACCCTGGCAGGTTTTGCCATAGCGGTTGTGGTGGGGCTGGTACTGGGCGTTGCGCTTGGCTCCAGCACCCTTGTCTATCACGGCCTGTACCCCCTGATCATCGCGTTTGAGTCGGTGCCCAAGGTTGCGATTGTTCCCATCCTGGTGCTGTGGTTTGGCATTGGCACCACGCCGGCCATCATCACGTCATTTTTGATAGCATTTTTTCCGATAGCCGTCAACGTGTCAACCGGCATAGCCACGGTGGAGCCCGAGCTGCGGGACGTGTTGCGTGCCCTCGGAGCCCGGCCGCTGGACATCGTGAAAAAAATTGGCATTCCACGCGCCATGCCGTATTTTTTTGCGTCGCTCAAGATTGCCATTACCTTCGCATTTGTGGGCTCCATCGTCAGCGAAACAGTGGGCGCCAACAAGGGCATTGGCCACCTCATCATGCTGGCCAGTTCACGCTTTGATGTGCCGCTGGTGTTTGCCGGGCTGGTGGTGACATCTGTCATGGGCGTCAGCATGTATGTGCTGGCCCGGCTGATAGAAAACCGCGTGACAGGCTGGGCCACGCGCGGCCGGAGCTGATTTATTTGGTAATTCTTGTGGTTTCATTCAAAGGAGTAGCGTTATGATTTCTCGTCGTCAACTGGTCACATCAGCTGCTGCTGCAGCAGCCTCATCCCTGCCTGCGCTGGCGCAAACCCCGCCATTGGCAAAAATGAAATTTTGTCTGGACTGGGCGCGTCAGGGACCCAATGCATACGTGGATCTGGGCAAGGAAAAAGGCTTTTTTCGGGAGGTTGGCATTGATGCCACCATCGACCGGGGCTTTGGTGGGGGCCGCGTGCCAGTCGATGTTGCCTCTGGCGCCTACGACATGGGCCAGGGAGACATGGGCCCCACCCTGAAATTCATGGCACAAAATCCGGACACTGATCTGATAGCCGTGGCGATTTGGGGTGACAAGTCACTGATGAGCGTGACCGTGCGCGCTGACAGCAACATCAAGGTACCCAAAGATTTTGAAGGAAAGACACTGGCAGCGCCAGAAACTGACAGCGGACGTCAGCTGTTCCCTGCGTTTGCCAAAGCCAACGGCATTGACATGGCAAAAATCAACTGGATGACCGTCACGTCAGACCTGCGTGAGCCCATGCTGCTGCAAAAGCGTGCAGACGGCATCACTGGCGCTGTGACATCCACCAGCATGTCACTTAAAAATATTGGCCTGGATACTTCCCAGCAACGCATCATGATGTACCGTGACTTCAACGTAGAGTTGTACGGTTACTGCTACCTGACCACACGCAAATTTATTGCGGCCAACCCGGCTGTGGTGCGCAATTCGCTCAAGGCGTTGTTCAAGTCGCTGATTTATGCCAACAACAACCGCGCTGAAGCAATTGCAGTGCTGAAAAAAATCGAACCACTGACTGATGTGGCGATTGAGGCCGAGCGCCAGGTCATCAGTTTCGAGCGGATGATGCTGTCTGATTACGTCAGTAAAAACGGTTTGTCGGTGATTGATCCTGCCCGACTGGTTCGCGCAATTCGCACCATTGAAGACGCCTATGGACTGCCGCCCAAGCTCACGCCAGCCAATGTTTACACCGACGCTTTTTTACCGTCGCTGGCTGAGCGTAGACTCTGAGGGCATCGACTTGAAACATGATTGACAAAGGCACTCACTTGACCATTGCAACGGCAGACCTGACATCCAATCTGACAATCAACGCTACTCAAGCGCTGGCCGAGCTGAACCATGCTTTTGACATGTATGAGGATGCACTGGTGCACAACAAGGTGGATGTACTGGACGCATTGTTCTGGGACAGTCCACACACCCTGCGATACGGCGCAAAGGAAAACCTGAACGGCTATGCCGAGATTCAGGCCTTTCGGGCTTCGCGGCCAGGTGCTGGTCTGACCCGTGACATATTAGATCGGCACATCGTGACCTTTGGCACGCACATGGGTGTGGCCAACGTCACTTTTTCGCGCAGCAGTGAGCCGCGGGTGGGCCGTCAGTCACAAACCTGGGTGAAGTTCGATGGTGAAGTTTTTGCCAGCGGCTGGCGCGTGGTGTCTGCCCACGTCAGCTGGATGGATGCATGACTGCCTTGACGATCCCGACAACAACTGAAGAAGCGGGTCAGGCAGTTGTCACAGGCTTGTTTCACACAGCCATCAAAACTGCTGACCTGCTGGCCAGTCTGGTTTTTTACAAAACCGTTTTGGGCCTTTGGGAAGTTGCGCGGCCGGATTTTGGCTTTCCCGGTGCGTGGCTGGCTTGTCCTGTGCCAGGTGGCGCCGCCATCATTCACTTGTACGCAGGTGGTCCGGCACTGAGCCTGGGCGGCGCGGCAACTCTGGGCAGCGCTGCAGTCGACCATGTGTCACTGGCGTGCATCGGTTTTCACGCGTTTCGCGAGCGCTTCAAAGCGCACGGCATGCCCTGGCGCGAGCAGGTGGTGCCCGGCACCACGCTGTGGCAGCTGTTTGTGTACGATCCCAGCGGTGTGCAATTTGAGTTGACATTTGAAGGCAGCCTGGAGTCAGGCATGCTGCCCGACATGTCGACCGCTCTGGCTTATGTGCCAGGTGTTAACTTTTTTAAGCCAGCTGTTCGATGACAAACTCACCTGAATCCATTGCCCTTGGCACCAGTGCGCGCAACCAGTGGCGCGTCAATGCTGCGCAGTGCGACCTGATCCGCGCGCCCCACGTTTCCCAGCCGCTGCACCTGAACGCGCAACCGCAAAATGTGGTGATCGACGCGGCCCGAACTGCGCTGATCATCATTGACATGCAAAACGATTTTTGCCACCCGCAAGGCTGGCTTGCATCGATAGGTGTGGACGTGGCGCCAGCCCGGACGCCGATTGCGCCGCTGCAGGCGGTGCTGCCTGCGTTGCGCCAGGCGGGCATGCCGGTGCTGTGGGTCAACTGGGGCAATCGCCCTGACAAACTCAACTTGAGCCCGTCGGCATTGCATGTGTATAACGGTGACGGCCGCTCTGTGGGGCTGGGCGATGCGCTGCCGGGTGCGCCTTGCCATGCTGCACAAAACCACATGCTGCAGGCAGGTTCCTGGGGCGCAGCGTTGGTGGAAGAGCTGGTCAAAGCGCCTGCTGACATCAGCATCGACAAATACCGCATGAGCGGTTTTAATGACACCTGCCTGGATTCGGTGCTGCGCAACCTGGACATCAAAACTGTTTTGTTTGCCGGTGTCAACGCCGACCAGTGCGTGCTGGCAACACTGATGGATGCCAACTTTCTGGGCTACGACTGTGTGTTGCTGGAAGACTGCACTGCCACCACGTCGCCCGCCTTCTGCTGGGACGCCACGCTGTACAACGTGCGTCAGTGCTTTGGTTTTACTTGCTTGTCCACAGGATTCTTGCCATGAGTATTTTCAGCCACCTCGAGGCAAAAAACTGCCCCGTGTTTCGCATCGCTGCGCATGAGACCAACAAATTTGTGATGCTGGTCAACCCGCTGGTTGAACAAACCGCTTTTATCCAAGTGCTGGAAATTTTTGACGTAAGCGGCTTCACGCCACCCAACCAGCACCGCGCCGCTGACGAGGTGTTTGTGGTGCTGCACGGTCATGGCGAGGCTACGCTGGGCGATGCCACACTGCAGGTCAAACCAGGCTCGGTGCTGTTGCTGCGGCCTGGCCATGCACATGCCGTGCGCAACACCGGCACAACACGTTTGTATTGCCTGACCACCATGGTGCCGGACGAAGACTTTGCCAGGCTCATCACCAGCGGTGTGCCAGATGCACTGGACGCCGAGGACATGGCAATATTGGGATGGAATTGATATTAAAAAGAGCCGCTGAGCCAATCAAAATGGGCGCTAGCAGCTGCTTAATCAATAGCAATTTATATCTGTACTTTAAGTGTCAATTCACCCGAATCAGTTTTTTGTTCACAAATTCCTGAATGCCTGCACTTGACAGTTCACGACCGTAGCCCGAATTTTTCACACCGCCAAAAGGCAGTTCCGGCGAAGACACAGCGCCTGAGTTGATGAACACCATGCCCGTGTCAATTTTGCGAGCCACGCGCTTGCCGCGTTCAATGTCCTGCGTGAACACCGAGCCACCCAAACCAAAAGGCGAGTCGTTGGCAATGGCAATTGCCGCGTCTTCATCTGCCACCCTGAAAAAAAGCGCCACCGGTCCAAAAAACTCTTCCCGGTAAGCCGGATTGTCTCCAGCAATATCTGTCAACACAGTCGGCTGCATGAAGTTGCCCGGCATGCCTTCAACCCGGCTGCCGCCCATCGCAATGCGCGCACCGTGTGCCACAGCGCCGCTGACCTGTTCCAGCAAATGGTCCAGCGCTTCGGCGGACGACAGCGGTGCCAGCGTGGTGGCCTTGTCCAGCGGATCGCCCGGCGCAAACTGGCCAAGTGCCGCCTGAAACTTTTCCAGAAATGCGTCTGCCAACGGCTCCACCACAATAAACCGCTTGGATGCCGTACAGGCCTGCCCAGAGTTGCCCATGCGCCCGCTGATGGCATGCTTGATGGCCTTGTCCATGTCGGCGTCTTCCAGCACGATGAACGCGTCGCTTCCGCCAAGCTCCAGCGTGGTTTTTTTCAACTGTTTGCCAGCATGTGCGGCCACAACAGCGCCAGCCGCCTCGCTGCCGGTCAGGGCAACTGCGCGAATGCGGGGGTCTGCAATCACCTGGGCCACCTGGTCTTTGGTGGCAAACAGGTTGGTGTAGGCACCAGTTGGGGCGCCCGCGTCCAGCATCAGCTGCTCAAACGCCAATGCACATTGCGGCACGCTCGATGCGTGTTTGACCATCACCACGTTGCCCGCCATCAAATTGGGTGCGGCGAAGCGGGCCACCTGGTAGTACGGGTAGTTCCACGGCTCGACGCCAAACAGCACGCCAATCGGGCTGCTTTCGACCATGGCTTCACCCTTGGGTGTTTTCAAAATTTCAGGCGCCAAAAACTGCTCCGCGTGGTCTGCGTAATAGTCCAGAATGGCCGCGCTCAAAGCCACCTCGCCCTGGCTTTGCGCAATCAGTTTACCCATCTCCAGCGTGATCAATTCGGCCATCATTTGCGCACGCTCACGCATCAGGCTGGCTGCGCGCTTCAGCACAGCCGTGCGGGCCTGAAAATCGCGCTGGGACCAATCATGTTTAAAGCAGCTGTGCGCCAGGGCCAGCTTTTCTTCAAGCTTATTTGCTTCAATGTCAGCAAAAGATTTGTCCAGCTTGCCGGTGTACGGATTGATGCTTTGATAGGCCATATATAAGAATTCTTCAAATCATTTGTAAATTAATTTTTCAGGGTAAATCTATCTTTGCCTGTCAGCCAGTGCCGCAAACGTTGACTGCTTGTAGGTCATCACGCCGATTTCACTTTCCTGGGTCATCTTTTCACCATTGTTTTGCTCAGTTCTTCAAACGGGCTTGATTCTTGCAATCTCAATCTTGCCTCTTATTGAAATGGCCATCGTTGCAAACATCACTTACCAGACAAGGCTTTTTATGACTTTTCAATTCACGACTCCTAACCATTTGTTCCAGGCTCGCCGCGCTTTGCTGGCGGCGTTTGCCTTCAGCGCATTTGCCGCGCAGGCACAAACCCCTCCACCGCTAAAAATCGGCATTCTCTACAACACACCGATTGCAGACCTGGGCTGGAACTACCAGCACCACACCGGCATTCAGGCCATGCAAAAGGTGTTCGGCAACAAGGTCAAAGTCGAGGCGGTTGAAAACGTCAACGAGGGCCCAGACGCCGAGCGCGTGATTCGCCAGCTGGCCCAAAACGGCAATCAGCTCATTTTTACGCCCAGTTTTGGGTACATGGAGCCCACGCTTCGCGTCGCCAAGGATTTCCCAAAAGTCATTTTTGCCAACGGCACGGGCTACAAACAGGCTGACAACGTCGCCAGCTACAGCGCCAAGTTTTATGAAGCGCGTTACCTGCTCGGCGTCACGGCCGGGTACATGTCCAAGTCAGGCGTGGCGGGCTATGTGGCGGCTTTCCCGATTCCCGAGGTGCTGCAGGGCATCAATGCATTCACAACCGGCATGCGCAGCGTCAACCCCAAGGCAGAAGTCAAGGTGGTGTGGGTGAACTCCTGGTTTGATCCCGGCAAGGAAACCCAGGCCGCCAGCTCGCTCATCATTTTGGGTGCCGACGTGCTGACCAACCACACCAACTCGCCAGCCACCGTGATTGAAGCCGAGGCCAAAGGCAAATACTCCTTCGGCTACCAGTCCGACATGGCCAAGCTTGGGCCCAAAGGCCAGCTGTCAGCCGTGGTACACAACTGGGGTCCGTACTACACAAAAACGGTTGGCGATGTACTGGCAGGCAAATGGAAAAGCTCTGACACCTGGGGATCGTATGCCGACGGATTTATTCAACTGGCACCGTTCAATGCGGCCGTGCCCAAAGACGTGGCCAGCAAAATCACTCGGCTTGAGGCAGACCTGAAAGCCGGCAAGACAGCGCCTTTCACGGGCCCCATCAAGGACAACGAAGGCAAAGACCGGGTTGCCGCAGGCAGCACGATGGCCATTGCCGACATGCAAAAGATGGACTACTACGTGATGGGTGTGACGGGCAAGGTGCCCAAGTAAACCGCAAAGCTGCCAGACACCGTCGGCATTCCCGCCTCGGCGGGAATTCTCCATTCCGAGCATTGATTAGGACTTGGAATCAGCCATAGCCTATGTATTATGTGCGCTAACAGCTACATATTAAATAGCATAAAGACTCAAGTTGTTATCTCACCATCCATTGTGATCAGCGCGCGGTCGCAAAAGTGCTGCATTTTGTAGATTTGTTTGCTGAGCGCCAGTGGGGCCCTGGCAGGGGTCACCAGCCAGTGGTTTTTGAGACAAAATTCCTGCAATCCATCAACCCCAAGACCTGGTCAGCAGTTCGTCCAGCGCATCGGCGATGGTTTGCCCTTCTTGTGCCAGTGATCCAACCTTCTCGCCCAATTGATCGACTGCCACCGAGACTGTGTCCAGTGGATGCAGGACAACGCGAACATCTTCAATGACAAAAGCCGGGTTCAATCTGGCACCCACAGCAGGTGTGTCTTGCGAGAGCAGGGTCTGCCGTACAAGTGGAACCACCACGCGTCTGCGGTAGCGGTCAAACTGCGCGGACTGGACAATGACGACGAACGGAATCGAATCGCGCAAAGCCCCTTTGTTGCGATGAACATCAAATTGCGCCATCACAACGTGGCGTGCTCGTCTGCAAACGAGCCAATCGCTGCGTACACCCCATTCCAGTCAGCCGCACACATATCGGCCTTTTGCTGGCGATTACGCTGTGCGCGTTGCTGGCTGTTGACAAACTCAGTCAGCAGAGATTCCATGGTGGCCGACAGGTTGTTGGTATACGCTTTGGCCTGAATAACCAGTGCCTCGTTCAGGGTAAGGTTCACAGGCCGTTTACGTGCCGACGCGACATTGGTTTGCATTTTGAATGGCTCTTTTCTTGACAGCTGGATGAATAAAGTATGCGTATGATATGCGCATTGAGTTCACAGAGCGCTACAAAATTTCGCAACAAGGTGTGTTGCAGAACCAGATCTGTGGTTTGCAGCTTGACCCTCACCTTGGGTCCAGCCTGATGATTCTGATTTGTTGTGAAGGAAAGTCTTGATGCCTATTTGTTCAGAATCGATGCTTGCATCCGACGCAGCCTGCCATCTTGGGGTGTCGGTCAAGGCACTGCGACTGTATGAGGAAAAAGGCCTGCTTCGGCCGATGCGCACGGATGCAGGCTACCGGCGTTACAGCGTGGATGATCTACGCGCCGGTCAAGAAATTGTGGCACTTCGCTCGTTGGGACTGAGTTTGACCCAGATTGCGGGTGTGTTGAACAGCAACCCTGCAGTGACAGATCAGGCACTTGCGGTCCGCGAAACGGAACTGGGCGTACAGTTTGCAGCCCTGCAAAAGGCCAGTGAGCGCATACGGCATTTGCGTCATGGACTTGCTCAAGAACCAGGACACCGACCGAGGTATCTGGCCGACACCCGCTGTCCGAAAAGTGTCACGGTAGCGTTCAAGCTGCCGTGGCCTTGGGACGGCGAGCAATTCATACTTGCCGCGCTTGCGCCACTGACCTATCTGGTTGGACCGCTTGGCAGCGGCAAGACCCGACTTGCCCTGCAACTTTCCAAGACATTACCCAACGCGTTGTGGCTTGGTCTGCAAAGATTCGACGACCTGCACAGTTTTGAGCGCAAGCTCAACCTGACCCCAGACGAAATATTGAGGGTTGAAAGTCACCTGGAATGCCTGCGAAAGCAAGGCGCAGTGGACATTGAACCGCTTCGGTTGCTGATGGTTGCGCTGGAAGCCAGCGGCGGCCATCAACCCTTGGTCATTGAAATGATCGAAGAAGGCTTGAGCCGGCCATCTCAAGAAGCGCTTGTGCCACTCTTGCGTCACCTCTTGAGAACACGTGCGGGGCCCGTCATTGCAATGACACGCTCTTCGTCGGTTCTTGCTTTGGCAAGCGTTGGTCCTGACGAAGCCATTTTGTATTGCCCGCCAAATCACTCAGTGCCTTTTGTTGTTCTGCCGTTCGCAGGCAGTGCTGGGTATGAAGCGGTTTCTTTGGCGCTGGCAACACCCGAGGCAAGAAAAAGAATTGCGCGGCACCCGGCACAGGCCGGTAAATAGCAATTGTGTGGCAGGGCAGCCTGAGGGAAAGTCTTTGTGGGGCTGAATTCGGCTTCAGCGTCAGGAACGTTGAGAACAGATGCGCTGTTACGTGTTGCTTTTCCGGTCAAATCTGAAAGTCATAGTCCACGGTAATTGGCGCATGGTCTGAAAAGCGCTGCGCCTTGTAGATGTGTTCGCTGCGCGCCAGCGCGGCCATGGCCGGCGTGGCCAAATGGTAGTCCAGGCGCCAGCCCACATTTTTGGCATAGGCCTGCCCCCGGCTGCTCCACCAGGTGTAGCAGTCATCCGTGGTGGTGGGTTGCAGCTGGCGGTACACGTCGACTTTTCCGGCTTCGCTCAGCAGGCGCGTCATCCAGGCGCGTTCTTCCGGTAAAAACCCGCTGTTTTTTTTGTTACTTTTGTGGTTTTTCAAATCACCCTCCTGGTGCGCAATGTTGATGTCGCCGCACAGCACATAGTCCCGGTTTTCTTTGAGGCCCAGCAGGTGCGGGTAAAACTCGGCCAGAAAACGAAATTTGGCGAGCTGCCGTTCCGGCCCCGAAGAGCCGCTGGGGAAATAAGCGCTGATGATCGACAGCTTGGGCATGTCTTTTCGGCCTGGCCTGTCAAAGCGCAGTTCCAGGTACCGCCCTTCTGCGTCAAATTCTGATGAGCCGTAGCCCACAATCACGTCGCTGGGCTCGTGCCGCGTGTACACACCCACACCGGAGTAGCCTTTTTTCTCCGCAAAATGAAAGTAGCCGTTCAGCCCGGCCAGCGCGTCAAATTTGCCCCGCACGTCTGGCGCCTGGGCCTTGACTTCCTGGACACAAATACAATCCGGCTGGTAGCCAGCCAGCCAGGGCTCCAGCCCCTTGCTGGTCGCCGAGCGGATGCCGTTGAGGTTCAGACTGGTTAACTTGAACAAAAGGCAACTCCTATGGCAGGGCAAGAGATAAAAAAAACAAGACAAAGCAGTGCACTGGCACAAGATTTTGTGCAGTTTGCGATTGATTCGGGCGTGCTGAAATTTGGGCAGTTCAAAACCAAGGCCGGCCGCATGAGTCCGTATTTTTTCAATGCGGGCCTGTTTGACGATGGCGCCAAGCTCGGCCGACTGGCGCGATTTTATGCGCAGCAACTGCTGCTGGAAGAAGAAAAATCGCAGCTGCATTTCGATATGATTTTTGGCCCCGCGTACAAGGGCATTCCACTGGCAGCAGCAGTCAGCATCGAGCTGGCGCGGCTGGGCCGCAACTTGCCGTTTGCCTACAATCGCAAGGAAGCCAAAGACCACGGTGAGGGTGGCACGCTGGTGGGCTCGCCTCTGAAGGGCAGGGTGTTGATCGTCGACGATGTGATGTCAGCCGGCACCGCAGCGCGGGAGTCGATTGCCATCATCCGGGCGGCTGGTGCCACGCCACATGCGGTGGCCATTGCGCTGGACCGGCAGGAAAAAGCGATGGAAAACGGCGTGGATGTCAACTACAGTGCAGTCCAATATGTTACAAACCAGCTGGGACTGCAGGTCAGCGCCATTGCACGTTTGACGGACTTGCTGGACTTCCTTGCCCTGCAACCAGGTGACGCCATGGGCGAGCATCACCAACAAGTCATGGCCTACCGGGAACGCTACGGTGTCGACTGAAATTTAAATTGCTGATCAAAATATCTCCTGTTGTCATGACACTGGCTTTGTGGGCTGCGGGCCACGCCATGGCGCAGGGCATTTACACCTGCACAGACGCCAAAGGCCGCAAGCTCACATCAGACCGACCGATTGCGGATTGCAATGACCGCACCCAGCAGGAGATGACGCCGCAAGGCACGGTCAAGCGGGTGCTGGGCCCCACCCTGACGGCGCAAGAGCGTGCCGTGCAGGACGAAAAAGACAAGGCCGCGCTGGAGCTGCGCCTGCAAGCGCAGGAAGAAAAACGGCGCGACCGCGCCATATTGGCGCGCTATCCCAATCCGGCTTCTCACGACAAGGAGCGCAGCCAGGCTTTGGGCCAAATTGACGAAGTGATCAAGGCCGCGGCCAAAAGAACGCTGGAGCTCGCTGAGCAGCGAATCGCTATCAACGCCGAGTTTGAATACTACAAAAAAGACACCAGCAAAGCGCCTTTGGCACTCAAACGGCGGGTAGATGAAAACGACAACAGCATCGCGGTGCAACAAAAATTCATCATCGAGCAGGATGGAGAAAAGCGGCGGGTCAACCAGCGCTTTGACGAGGAACTGACCAGGCTCAAAGCGCTGTGGCTGATGGCCAGTGCGCCTGTTGGCAATCTGCAAAAACCAGCCAGCAAGGCGCCTGGCTGACAAGCTGAATTGGCCCGTTTTCAACAGCTAAAGAGCATTTCGAGCCAATCAGTATGGGCGCTGGCAGCTACTGAATAAATAGCAATAGTATCTGGCGCAATGTCATCAGCTCAGTTTCTTTTTCAATATCTCATTGACCTGGGCAGGATTGGCTTTGCCTTGGGTCGCCTTCATGGCCTGGCCGACCAGGGCGTTCATGGCTTTTGCATTGCCCGCGCGGACTTGCTCGACGTTTTTGGCATTCGCTGCCAGCACGTCGTCGATGATTTTTTCGAGTTCGCTGGAGTCGCTGACTTGTCTCAAGCCCTTGGCTTCGATGATGGCGTCAACGTCTGTGCCGTCGCCATGCCAAAGCGCATCAAAAACCTGTCGGGCCGCATTGTTTGACAAGGTGCTGTCTGCAATGCGTTTGATCAGGCCTGACAGCTGATGCGTTGAAACACACGACTGCTCAATGGTTTGCTCTGCCGCATTGAGCCGCCGGGTCAACTCACCCATGACCCAGTTACTCGCCAGTTTGGCTTGACCGCTTCCAACAGCCACAGCTTCAAAGTACGCAGCGGTTGCCTTGCTTTGCATCAGCTGGCCTGCATCGTAGTCACTCAAGCTGTAGTCGGCCACAAACCGAGCCGCCATCACACGCGGCAGTTCGCTCATTTCAGAACGCGTCTTCTCCACCCAATCGCGCCCAATCACCAACGGTGGCAAATCCGGGTCTGGAAAGTACCGGTAATCCGCTGCGTCTTCCTTGCTGCGCATCGAACGCGTTTCGCCGGTGTCCGGGTCAAACAGCACCGTGGCTTGCTGAATAGCGTGGCCGTCTTCCAGTTGCTCGATCTGCCAGCGGATTTCATAGTCCATCGCCTGCTGCATGAACTTGAAACTGTTCAGGTTTTTAATCTCACGGCGCGTACCCAGCGCCGCGCCGGGTTTGCGCACCGACACATTGGCATCGCACCTGAAGCTGCCCTCTTGCATGTTGCCGTCGCAAATGCCAATCCAGGTCACGATTTTGTGCAGCTCTTTGGCATACGCCACGGCTTCTTGACTGCCGCGCATGTCGGGCTCGGTGACGATTTCCAGCAGTGGCGTTCCGGCGCGGTTCAGGTCAATGCCAGTCATGCCCCCTTGCCCTAGCGCGGCACCCAATTCTTTGTCCTCATGCAGCGACTTACCGGCGTCTTCTTCCAGATGCGCCCGCACCAGTCGCACGGTTTTTTTCTCGCCGTCCAGAAAAAATTCAACGGCCCCGCCCTGCACCACCGGAATATCAAACTGGCTGATCTGGTAGCCCTTGGGCAAATCTGGATAAAAGTAATTTTTACGTGCAAACACACTGCTGCCGGCAATGTGCCCATTGACCGCCAGACCAAATTCAATCGCCCGCTGCACAGCGCCCTTGTTCATCACTGGCAGCGCACCAGGCAATGCAAAGTCAACCGCAGATGCGTTGGTGTTTGGCTCCGCACCAAACGACGTTGATGCACGGCTGAACAGCTTGGACTGTGTGGTTAGCTGGGTGTGCGTTTCAAAGCCGATGACGACTTCATAGCCATTGACCAACTTGTCCAACAAAGATGCAGTGGTGCTCATGCTGAACCTCCCGGCTTGCGCAGATGCCAATCCGTCGCCAGCTGATAGTGATGCGCTGCGCCCAGCAACTGCGCTTCATTGAAATAATTGCCGATCAGCTGCAAACCGACTGGCATGCCGCCTCCAGCTTGTGATGTAGCAAAGCCTGCTGGCACGCTCATGCCAGGAAGACCCGCCAGACTGGATGACAAGGTGTAAATATCAGCCAGGTAGTTGGCAACCGGGTCTGATTTTTTCTCGCCGATTTTCCAGGCGACGGTGGGTGACACCGGGCCAGCAATGATGTCGCATTGCGTGAACGCCTTTTGAAAATCCTGGGCAATCAGGCGGCGGATTTTTTGTGCCTTCAGGTAATGTGCGTCGTAGTAGCCGTCTGACAGCACATAAGTGCCGATCATGATGCGGCGCGTGACCTCGTCGCCCAAGCCTTCAGAGCGAGACTTTTTGTACATGTCGTTCAGGTCGCTGTAGGTGGCCGCCCTGTGCCCGTACCGCACGCCGTCAAATCGGCTCAGGTTGCTGCTGGCTTCTGCTGGCGCAATGATGTAGTACACCGGAATCGACAACTCGGTCAGCGGCAAATCCACATCCACCAGCGTGGCGCCCAGCTTTTCATATTCGGCCAGCGCAGCGCGGACAGCTGCCAGCACATCCGGCGCGCAACCTGCACCAAAAAACTGATTTGGCAAGCCTATTTTCAAGCCTTTCAGGGCTGTAGCAGATACGTTATGGGCGCTGGCAGCTATTAATTCAGTAGCGTAGTTGATGGCTGGCATGTCCAGCGATGTTGAGTCGCGATCCAGGTCCGGCCCGGCCATGGCACTTAAAAGCAATGCGCAATCAAGCGCGCTGCGTGCCATGGGCCCGGCCTGGTCCAGGCTGGATGCAAAGGCCACCATGCCGTAGCGCGAGCAGCGGCCATACGTGGGCTTGATGCCGGTGATGCCACTCAGTGACGCAGGCTGGCGAATCGAGCCGCCCGTGTCTGTGCCCGTGGCAGCAGGCACCAGGCGCGCGGCGACAGCTGCGGCTGAGCCGCCAGATGAGCCTCCCGGTATGCGGGTCGGGTCCCATGGATTTTTGGCTGGAAACCAGGCACTGTTCTCGTTGCCCGAGCCCATCGCAAATTCATCGCAATTGAGCTTGCCCAGCGTGACCATACCAGCCCCGCCAGGCCCAATCCCCAGCTTGCTGACCACCGTTGCATCAAATGGGCTGCGGTAATTGGCCAGCATTTTTGAGCCAGCTGTGGTCGGGAAATCACGCGTGACAAACACGTCCTTGTGCGCCAGTGGCACGCCAAGCAGCGCGGTGCGTTCGCCCGCAGCCAGCCGCACATCGGCGGCTTTGGCCTGCAGCAGCGACACGTCTGCATCTGTTGCCAGAAAAGCACCGAGTTGCTCGGTTTTGATGCGGGCCAAAAAGTGCTGGGTCACTTCAACACTGGATAATTCCCGCGCAGCCAGTTTGGCAGCCAGATCAAAGACGCTCAGGTCATGCAGATCGAAATTGCTCGCAACCGTGTTCATTCAATCACCTTTGGCACCAGAAACAAACCCCGCTCCACAGCTGGCGCGCTTGTCTGGCTGATGTCACGCTGGTTGGTCTCGCTGACAATATCGTCCCGCAAACGCAAAGCCACTTCACCCAGGATAGCGGCCGGGTGCGCCAGCGGCACGACGCCGTCTGTGTTGACTGCCTCCAGCTGGTCCACAAGCCTGAAAAAGCCGTTGAGCTGGGTCAGGGTTTGCTCGATTTCGTCCGGGCGCAATTCAAGCCGCGCCAGGTTGGCAACTCTTGCAATGTCGTGGGGTGTCAGTGCCATGTTTCGTCAGATGACCTGCTTTGAATGCAGGTGTAAGTTGAGTGTAAATAACGGCAAATCCAGCAGTTTTGGCGCATTTGCCTAGAGGGCGATGCGTTATTATCCTGCTTTTGGTGTGAAATCGAGTCTGGTTGCACCCTTTAAGCGCATTTTGCTTGCTTGAAACAGGGGTTTGGCCAGTCTGGCATTTGTTTTGCGCCCGCAGATTTATTTCAAAGGCGCTTGCGCAACACAGTTTGGCGCAGGCCCTAACCGGACTTTTGACCATGTTTGAAGCTTTTCGTCGGTATGTTTCAACCGACCTGGCCATTGACCTTGGCACCGCCAACACCCTGATTTATGTACGTGACCGCGGCATTGTGCTGGACGAGCCGTCGGTCGTGGCCATCCGCCACGAAGGCGGGCCCCAGGGCAAGAAGACCATCCAGGCGGTCGGCCGCGAGGCCAAGGCAATGCTCGGCAAGGTGCCCGGCAACATCGAGGCGATCCGCCCGATGAAGGACGGCGTGATTGCCGACTTCGTCATCACCGAGCAGATGATTAAGCAGTTCATCAAGATGGTGCATCCGCGCCGCCTGCTCACGCCCAGCCCGCGCATCATCATCTGCGTGCCCTGCGGCTCGACCCAGGTTGAGCGGCGCGCCATCAAGGACGCCGCCGAGGCTGCCGGCGCCGCCGCGGTCTACCTGATTGAAGAACCGATGGCGGCTGCGCTGGGCGCCGGCTTGCCGGTGTCCGAGGCGAGCGGCTCGATGGTCGTTGACATTGGCGGCGGCACCACTGAAGTCGGTGTAATCTCGCTCGGCGGTATGGTCTACAAGGGCAGCGTGCGCGTGGGCGGCGACCGTTTTGACGACGCCATCATCAACTACATCCGCCGCAACTACGGCATGCTGATTGGCGAGCCCACGGCCGAGGCCATCAAGAAAAAAATCGGTTCGGCTTTCCCCGGCAGTGAAGTCAAGGAAATGGAAGTGCGTGGGCGCAACTTGTCCGAAGGCGTGCCGCGCAGCTTCACCATCTCTTCCAACGAGATTCTGGAGGCCTTGACCGACCCGCTGAACAACATCGTCTCTGCCGTCAAAAACGCGCTGGAGCAAACCCCGCCCGAGTTGGGCGCCGACATTGCCGACCGCGGCATGATGCTCACCGGCGGTGGCGCGCTGTTGCGTGACCTGGACCGCCTGCTGGCGGAAGAAACCGGACTGCCCGTGCTGGTGGCCGAAGACCCGCTGACCTGCGTGGTGCGCGGTTGCGGCATGGCGCTGGAGCGCATGGACCGGCTGGGTTCAATTTTTACATCTGAATAGGCGAAGCGCCCCTGGCATGCGCCGGGAGCATCCTGTGTGCGGCTGGAACCCCAAAATATGCGGGGTAACAGCCCTGCAACATGCCCGCTGCGGACTTAAAAAACCGGGACAATAAGCGGCCATGCCTTTAGGTACCCTTGACCGAACGCCACCGCCTTTTTTCAGGCAGGGGCCTTCTGCGCTGTCCAAACTCACGGTGTTCAGTGCGCTGGCGCTGTTTCTGATGGTGGCGGACACGCGATTCAAAATCACGCAGCCCCTGCGGATTGTGGTGGCTACTGCGCTGCGGCCCGTGCAATGGGTGGCGATGCAGCCAATCAACTGGGCGCAGGGCGGCAGCAAGTATTTTGAGGCCCTGGGTTCATCTCAGTCGTCAGAAGAGCTGGCACGGCAAAAGCTGGGCCTGCAATCGCAGCGCGCCAACCAGGTTGAGCAACTGCTGCTTGAGAACACGCGGCTGCGCCAGCTGCTCACGTTACGGGAGCGCGTGACAACGCCCGCGCAGGCTGCGCAGGTGCTGTACGACGCAGCCGACCCGTATACCCGCAAGGTCATCATTGACAAAGGCATGACCGATGGCATTGCCACCGGCTCCCCAGTGATTGACGAGTCAGGCGTATTGGGGCAGGTGACACGCGTTTACCCGTCGGTGAGCGAGATCACGCTGGTCACCAACCGCGACCAGGCCATTCCGGTGCAGAACTCCCGCACCGGCGCACGCGGCATCGCGTTTGGCGACGGCACAGGCTACGCGGGTGCGCTGGAACTGCGGTTCATGGCGGCCAATGCCGATGTCCAACCCGGCGACATTCTCACCACCAGCGGTGTTGATGCGGTGTACCCGCCGGGCTTGCCAGTGGCCAAAGTCGACCGGGTTGAGCGGCGCGTGGACAGTGCGTTTGCCCGCGTTTACTGCACGCCCTTTGCGTTGGTCTCGGGCACGGCGCATGTAATGGTGCTCAAGCCCGTGGCTGACCAGGTGGCGCCGCGCCCTGCGGCAGACCCGCCGCCCGCGCTGCCCGGCAAAAAAGGAGCGCGCAATTGATCATGCGCCCAGGGCAGCAGCTGCTGCTGCCCGCCAATCCATTTTTCATCTGGGGCAGTCTGGCGCTGGCGCTGGCGCTCAACATGCTGCAGAACATGGGGCTGTGGGGGCGGGCGGCGTGGACGCCCGACCTGCTGGCGCTGGTGCTGGTTTTCTGGAGCGTCCACCAGCCATTGCGCGTGGGCATTGGCGCCGCCTTCGTGTGTGGCATTTTGATGGATGTGCACCAGAGCGCGTTGCTCGGGCAACATGCGCTGGCTTATACCGTGGTGAGCTTTTTCGCCATCGCCATCCACCGCCGATTGCTGTGGTTCAGCGTGCCGTCGCAGGCCTTTCATGTGCTGCCGCTGTTCGCTGCGATGCACGCGATTGAGCTGGTCATCCGCATGCTGGGCGGTGGTGCGTTCCCCGGCTTTCTGATGTTTGCTGCACCATTGATTGAGTCGCTCTTGTGGCCGGTTATCAGCGTGCTGCTATTGGTTCCTCAACGAAGGGCGCCAGACCGCGACGCGAACAGGCCGCTATGACCCCCACGCTTGTCACTTCGTGTACTGCGCTGCCCCCCGAGGGGGCTGCCTTGCTTGGGGCGGCCCGGCGCTGCGGCTATGACTGAACTGCGAAACGTAGAAGCGGATCTGGCGCGTTTTCGCGCGCGGGTGCTGGTGGCCAGCGTGTTCGTGGTGGGCTGCCTGCTGCTCTTGGCCAGCCGCCTGATTTACCTGCAGGTGTACCGGCACGAAGACCTCAAAGAGCAGGCCGAAAACAACCGCACGGCGATTGTGCCCATCGTGCCCAACCGCGGCCTGATCCTGGACCGTAACGGCATTGTGCTGGCCACCAATTACTCGGCCTACACGCTGGAGATCACACCGTCCAAGGTGATCAATACAGAGCAGACGATTGACGCGCTGGCGCTCGTGGTGGACATCACGGCGCGCGACCGCAGGCGCTTTAAAAAGCTGACAGAGGAATCCCGCAATTTCGAGTCGCTCCCCATCCGCACCCGCCTGTCTGACGAAGAGGTGGCCAAATTTGCTGCTCAGCGTTATCGCTTTCCCGGGGTGGAGATCAAGGCGCGGCTGTTTCGCACCTACCCGTATGGCGAGCTGGCCAGCCACGTCATTGGTTACATTGGCCGCATCAACCAGGCCGAGAAAAAAGCCATGGAGGACTGGCCCGACGAGGAGCAGACCAATTACAAGGGCACCGACTACATTGGCAAGCTCGGTGTGGAGCAGAGCTTTGAGGCGCAATTGCACGGCACAACTGGCGTTGATTCGGTGGAAACATCAGCCGGCGGGCGGCCAATGCGCAAGCTGGCCAGCAGCCCGTCCAGCCCCGGCAACACGGTGATGCTGTCCATCGACATCAAGCTGCAGAAAATGGTGGAGGACCTGTTTGGCGAGCGGCGTGGTGCGCTTGTGGCGCTAGACCCCAAAA
>JANYGP010000053.1 GCA_025362315.1 Polaromonas sp. | reverse complement strand
AGCTATGCCAAGATGCGCGCAATGCGCGACACCGCCGCGCAGCACCGCAATACTGCAAGCCAAAGTGCCGACGTGCATGCGCGCCAATTTGGCTTTGAAGGGCGGGAACACCGCCGACAGCTGAGGGACGAAGCGAAGATGCTGACCCAAGCAGCCGATGATTTGGAGCGCTTCATGACTGACGACGTGCTGGACTCGGTGCAGGTCATCACCAGCACGCTGGTGGGCGCCAGCAACCGCAACATTCGCCACCTTGATTTTGAGACGGTGTTTATCGACGAAGCCGCCCAGGCGCTGGAGCCGGGCTGCTGGATCCCGATTGCCAAAGGCCAGCGCGTGGTTTTGGCTGGCGATCACCACCAGCTACCCCCCACTGTGAAAAGCGAAAAAGCGGCGCGTGAAGGCCTGCGCGAAACCCTGTTTGAAAAGTGCATCAAGCGGCAGCCGGACACGGCCCGCATGCTTACCGTGCAGTACCGCATGCACGAGCAAATCATGGCATTCAGCTCTGAGCAGTTTTATGGCGGCCAACTGGTGGCGCATCAGAGCGTGCGATACGCCGGCCTGGAGGCTTACGACGAGAGTTTCGCGCCTGACCTGCCTGTGGAATTTATCGACACGGCCGGCCTTGGTTTTCTTGAAATCACCATTCCTGAAAGTCGCTCCACGGCCAACCCGGAAGAGGCCAATTTACTGCTCAAGCACCTTGCTCAGCTGCTGGAGCCATACGACTTGACCGCGCAAGAACACAACCCACTGACCATAGGCGTCATTGCCCCCTACCGCGCCCAAATCAACTATTTAAAAGACGCCATCGAGGAAATTGAAGCGCTCAACAGCCTGCAACAGAGGCGCATGCTCAGCGTAGGCACCGTCGATTCGTTTCAGGGCCAGGAGCGCGACATCATTGCTATCTCAATGACGCGCAGCAACAGCCAAGGCGAAATCGGTTTTCTCTCTGACATTCGCCGCATGAACGTGGGCATGACCCGGGCCAGGCGCAAGTTGCTGCTGGTTGGCGACTCGTCTACGCTCAGCAGTAATCCGTTTTTCGTAGACTTGCTGGCCTATGTGAAGCGCATGGGTGGCTACCGCACGGCCTGTCAATCCGCCGCTGCAGCTTGATTTAAATTTTTGCTGCATCCAAAAAAGGATTGACAACCCGCACCCCGTCGATCAGTTCGCCCGCATTCATATCCTCACTCATCAGCACGCTGCACCCCGCTGTTTGCGCGCTGGCCAGCACGATGGCGTCGTAAAACGACATGCTGCGGGTTTGGTGCAAATCCAGGCCCATGCGAATGATGGCTGGGGTGACTTGCACCACTTCAAACTGCTCATACAGGTCCAGATGCGCGCGGATATGTGCGGGCGGCAGCTTGAGCTTTTTGATGGCAACGTTGCAGTACTCCTGCAGCACTTGGGTTGACAACACGCCGCTGGTGCTTTCGAACAACTGTCTTAGTAAATCCAATGCCATGCGTTGCTTGACGGGTTCGTCGCTGGCTTCGGCGTAAACGAGGATGTTGGTGTCGATAAAGCTGCGGGTAGCCATGCGTGCAAGTCCGGGCTCAGCGCTCGTTGGCTTCGTCGCGATCAAAGCGCCAGCCGCCCAGCTTGGCGGGCGAATGCAAGCAGCGCGCCTCAAATTGGTCCCATTGCTGGGCACGCTTGCCGCTTCCCGCCAGTTGCACCAGGTAGTCACGGACGGCCTGGTTCAAGCTTTTGCCCATTTTTTGGGCAGCTTCGCGGGCACGCTGGGCGACCTGTTCGTCTATGGAGAGGGTGATGTTCATGGCTGTCTTTCAAATACACATGCACTTATTATGTGCGCACTGGCCTATGCGTCAATCATCCAGTATGAGTACCACCACAGAATTGGCAAAAGAAATCTTTCAAAGGCGCTTTTATGCTTTCTATCAAGCGCTTGACACCATAAATGTGGGCGCGAAAGGCTTTGCTTTGTGTGATTTACACAGTCAAAAAACTCACGTGTCAAGCCATCGTCAATTTAAACGCCGCCCGAATTTCCCCGACCGGATTGCCCCGCGCGTTCAGCAGCAGTTTTTCTCCCCAAGGCTTCAAGATTTCGCGCTGTACATCGTCCAGCCAGCCCAGTTGCTCCAGCGTCACCACAGCCGCTGCATACAGCGCGGGCATATTGCCGCTGATCACTTTAATGGCAATTGCCTGGCCGCGGCTTTTGCTGGCAATGGTTTGTACGCCGTCTGCGCCGATTTTGGTGATCCAGTCGCCGCGCCCTGCGCGCACAAAGTCGAGGTCATTGCGGCCTGTGCCCGACACCATTTCCGGGTGGGCTGCCATCGCACTGCTGAGCAACTCAAAGTGCTCACCAAATTCACTGTCCTGTGCGCCACTGGCCAGGCGCGCAAAACTGAAGGCTAGCTTGGCCAGGCTCAAGGCGTAGTTGGGGGCTGAACATCCGTCTGTGCCTGCCACCAGGTCAGATTCATCGCACTGGGCCACGCGCGCAACCTGCGTGCGAATGGCGGCTTGGAGTGGGTGCGCCATGTCCAAATGGTTTTCAAGCGGCAGACCGTGCTGCACGCAATGCGCCACAAAGCCGGTGTGTTTGCCACTGCAGTTGTTGTGACGCTCGTCGTACTGCAAATCTGCAGGCACTGACTGACCGCCGTAGCTGAACAGCAGCGGCACATGGCAGCCGCATTGCAGCGTGCGGTGCGTGGTGCCAATTTTTTGCAGCATGTCATCAACCTGCTTGACATGCATGTCCTCACCGTTGTGGCTGGCGCACAGCAAAGCAACTTGCGGTGACGTAAATCCAAAATGCCCAGGCCCACCGCCTTGCAGAAACGGCAAGGCCTGAAACGGTTTGAGGGTTGAGCGGGTAAAGGTCAGGGCATCGGCATTACCCGCGCTGGCAATCAATTTGCCGCGCGTGTCAGCCACAGCAATGGCGCCTGCGTGGACAACCTCAGTCAGGGGGCCACGGGTATATTCAATAAGTGGAACAAAAGAGACGGACATTGGAGCTTTGTGCTGGTGTTTGCGCATGCCGTCATAACTGACGGTACTGCTCCAATTGTCACTTGTAAACCGCAGCTTGCATTAGCGGTTACTTGCGAACAAACCTGATGGGTGCCATGATGTTTGAACAGCTTTTAGAAAAAAAGCAGTTCAAACAAACAATGACTCAACTATGAAAAATGGTGGCATCCCACCGGGCGAATGGCTGCAGGTGTTATCTTGCTTTTCCGCGCCGAAACAGGTTGACGATGGCCAGCAAAATAATGGCACCTACAAGAGACACCGCCATCGCACCAATGCTGAATGCATTTTGGTTGATGGTGGGCACGCCGACCAAAGGCGATATCAACATGCCACCCAAAAATGCACCCACGATGCCCACCACCACGTTCAGGATGACACCTTGTTGTGCATCGGTGTTCATGACCTTGCTGGCAATCCAGCCAATAATGCCCCCGACCAAAAGCCAGACGATGAAATTCATGATAAATCCTTTAAGTGTGCTGCCTGCCAAAACCTTGATTTTTTGGCTTCAGAAGCTGTTGTAAGAACGTTGTATTGTCAAAGCCTTGGCAAAGCTTCCATGTAGGGCAAAAGCTGGTGCTTGGGTCGTCTAATTCATTACAGCTACACGTGCAGGTCAGCGTGGCATGCCGCAAAACTACCACCATCAGCCGCTGGTTTGCTGCCAGTGATTTTGATGCGGCGCGCAGCGCTGCCAGCAGTTTTCAGGACCGGGTCGCACTTCGCAAGCCGGCTGGTGGCGAGCAGTTGCTGGCACGTCTGCAGGATGTCGTTTTTGCACTCGATGAAATTGCAAGGCGCCAAACCATCGACAAAACCTGGCGCTTTGTACGAAGCAATGCCGCGGGTATGGCGGGCCATTCGTTTGGTGCGCAAACTACTCTGGGTGTGGGTGGGCAGGTGTACCCAGGTCATCCAGGCATCAAAGAACCGCGCATTGCTGCACTGGTTGCGCTGATCGCCCGCATTTCTACAGACTGGTGGCGTGCGCATTTGATGGGCGACAGTGCCGCTAAAACGCACTTGCAGCTGCATGAAGGTCTTGATGCGGGTGATGTCTGGCAGGTGGGTTGATGGGGTGATAGAGCCGATAGAGCCAATGGACCTGACGCAGCCAGCAGGCTGCATCGCTGTGCAGCTGCGCAGCCATAAAATTCAAGCCACCAGCGGCGCTGCCTGCATGGCCTCGGTCTGCTCTTCCAGCATGTCGACCTGGCCCTTCCAGTAGTCACTTGAGCCAAACCACGGAAAGTTGATCGGAAAGATCGGGTCATGCCAGCGCTGGGCCAGCCATGCGCTGTAGTGAATGAGGCGCAGCGTGCGCAATGGCTCAATCAATGCCAGCTCACGCCGGTCAAACTCACGAAACTCTTCGTATCCATCGACCAATGCGCCCAGCTGCTGCAAGCACTGCACCCGCTCGCCTGACAGCAGCATCCACAAGTCCTGTACGGCTGGGCCCGTGCGCGCATCGTCCAAATCCACAAAATGCGGGCCTGCGCCCGGCAAACCTTCAGGCGTCCACAAGATATTGCCGGGATGGCAGTCACCGTGCAAACGAATGTTTTTAACGTCGCCCACGCTTTCAAATACAGCAGTCGCGGTTTGCATGGCCACGTCAAACGCTTTGAGCCAGCGTGATTCCATGTCCAGTGGCAAATAGTTGTGGGTCAGCAAAACTGCCCGCGACGCATGGCCAAAAGTTTGCAAACTGAGTGCCGGGCGATGCACAAACGGTTGGGCGCTGCCCACGGTGTGAATGCGCGCCAGAAAGCGGCCAATCCATGCCAGCACGTCGGTGCTTTCAAGCTCGGGCCGCCGCCCGCCGCGGCTGGGCGACACGCTGAATGCAAATCCATTGAAGTGGTGCAGGGTGCGACTGTGCAGCTGCAGCGCCCCCACCACGGGTACCTCAGCTGCCATGAGCTCATCGGCAAAAGAATGCTCTTCAAGGATTTGCGCGTCCGTCCAGCGATCGGGCCGGTAAAACTTGGCCACCACCACATCACCCGACGCGCTTGCCTTGCCCACGCTGCTTTCCAGATGGATCTGGTACACCCGATTTTCATAACTTGACAGCGCCATCAGCCGGCCGTCGCCCGCGAGTCCAATGCTGGCGAGCGCATCCAGGACCACGACGGGTGTCAGCGCTTCAAATGCGTGAACGGCAGGTGGGGATGCAGGTACTGGGTTCATGCGTCCATTGTCGTGGCTGATTGCCATTTGTGGCGATTGCTATAAATAGCATAGCTGTTTGCGCCCGTTATATATGGGCTAAAGACCTGAAATACTGTGAAAAAGGCAGTTAAAACGTCAGGATATGCCCCACGCGCGGATCGCCGTTGCCTTGCAGCACTTCCTGGTACACCGCATCAAAACTGACGCTGTCTGAATGCTCCTGTACAACCAGCCAAGGTGCGTGTGGCTGCATGACTTGCACAGTAAATGCCTGCCATGCTGCGCCCAAGCGGTCTCGCAGACCTGCAGCACCCCAGTCAATGCCGCGTTTTTTGATTTGTGCAGGGGCAAAAAACAGCGTGGCCCGTACGCCGGGCAGGTCTTTGGCTCCGCCCAGCGCATTGACATGCGCGCCGCCAATCGAGCAGCTGTATTTGAGTTGTGCAAAGCGGCTGTGAATGGTGTGGCGTAATTTTGCGTTGCCTGCAAAATCAACATACACGCAAGCTGTATCTGCGTTGATCTCGCCCAGTTGCTCATACGTCAGCACGCGGGTGTAGCAGCCCAGACTTGCGCAAAAAGCCGCATTGGCAGCAGATGTCAAACCCACGACTTCAACACCATTGCGCCCGGCCAACTGAAACGCTGTTCCGTAGGCTGTTTTACTCGACGCGCTGGACAGCAACAGCGTGTTGGCTCCAAAAAAGTTGCTGTCGGCCAAAAAGTCTTCAATCAAAAACGACGTGACAAACAGCGGCCTGAGCAGCGCCTGAATGTTCTCGGTATCAGCGCTGTAAAGTGAGTCAGTGCGGTTGGCGACGTACTGGTTGTACACAGGATGCAAATCAGCTCGGTGTGGCGCAGCATCTGCAAACCCGTGATCTGACACCCGGGCAGGCAACAGCGTGGCATGGCTGGCCATGGGGTAGTAACCATAAAAACGCTCGCCAATTGCCACACCTTCACAGCGCGATTGGGTCACATCTGCAAAGCCCCACACCGGAATGTTGCCCCACATGGCATCAGATGCCGGAAAAAACTTCCAGTAATTCATCGCGTCACCAAATGCGGCGTAAGTGATGTTGTTGGCAGTCAGGGCAAAGCGCTGGACTGCAACACGTACTTCACCATTTTGCAGAGGTACAGGCTCTGTGTTGGTCAGGCGGGTCTGGTGCAGGTCGGTTTTTAAAACCTGAAAACTGATGTGAGTCATGGCTTGAGGCTACCTAAAACCTGCAAGCCATGCAAGTCAAGATTAAACGACAGTCAGCGTCACATCGATGTTGCCGCGCGTGGCGTTGGAATACGGGCACACCTTGTGGGTTTGCTCAACCAGCGCATGTGCAGCAGCTTTGTCCATGCCAGGCACACTGATTTTCAGCTCGACTGCAATGTTGAAGCCGTCCGGCGTTGCGCCTGCGCCAAACGGGCCAATGCCGACTTCGCCTTCAACTTTCGTATCTGCCGGGATCGTGATTTTTTGCGCGCCGCCCACAAACTTCATCGCGCCTAAAAAGCAGGCTGCGTAGCCGGCTGCAAACAATTGTTCCGGGTTCACGCCACCGCCTGCACCGCCCATTTCTTTTGGCGTGATCAGTTTCACATCAAGCAGGCCGTCGCTGGAGACGGCGTGGCCTTCACGGCCACCCGTTGCGCTGGCGTGGGCGGTATAAACAATTTTGCTGGGTTTGGTCATCATGAATCCTGGTAAGTTTGGCACGCCTCGAAAGTGAGATTTCTGCAGATGCAGGTTTGTGCCTGCCGGATTGTCATGCAAACTGCCATTTGACGCAGACAGTGCCGCCTGCCCGGTTCCCCCGGGCTGCTCAAGTGTTGGTTTTTGCCAGTTCGAGTAGCAATTGCTGCACGTGTTTTTGCCCTACTTTGCCAGCGCGGTTGGCCAGGTCGATGTAGCCGGTCAGCATGCACAGCAGCTCTGCCTTGTTGTTCAGGGCCGTGATTTCGCGCAGTGTGGAATCTGCATATTCCGGCAGACTGGTCTGTATAAACAGGATCATCAGGGCTATGACAGAGTCAATTTTTGCGCTGTGCGATGTGTTGGAAGCAACACCTTGGTCTGGCGACAAGCTGCTGTCAAAAGCCTGGGATCTTGAATCTGAAATGCTGTTACGCCAGGGTGTTGACACCACCTGAATCAGCCCCCGCTGGGCAAGCACTTGCAGCAAAGCTTCATCGCCTGGCGCCAGCAACAGCTGCTCCTGTCTGGTTTTGCCATCCACCCGGCGGAGCATGTCACGCCAATTGGCTGGTACATCCTGCGCCTGGTCAAACGCCAGCAACCGGCCAGGATTGGTCTTGGCATAAATTGTCATGCCTTGACCCCGGAGTTGCTCTGTACAGCAGGGCGTCTGCTTTTATTGGAACCAGTCAATCTGAAAAGTCTCCTACCCACATGTCAACACACCGGGTGACCGGCAACGGGCTTGAACACAGGCGTTAATTGCAGTCAAATCCAGCACTTTTCAGTGTAACTGATTGTAGTAAACACCAGCTTGATGGCCTGCTTTTCACCTCAAACTCGCCCCAATCGTGGGCATGCTGGCCTGAATTTACGCAAGTCCGATAAAAAAACAGATGCGCCAAAAAGCGCACCCCTGTATGCAATGGACCCAACACCGGCACTGACTTTGTCAGCAGTGGCACAGCAGGGCAGTTTTACCCGCGCCGCGGCCTTGCTGGGGGTCAACGCAGTACTGTCAGCCGCCGCCTGGACGGGCTGCAGACCAGTTTGGGCGTGCGCCTGGTTGAGCGTGACACCCGGCACCTGAGCCTGTCATAGGCAGAGCTGACTTATCGGGGGTGTGTGATTTAACGACCTGTATGCAGGCCGGGACGCCATAGAAAGCCCCACTGTCGAAGTTTCGGGCCGTCTTTGCGTGACGTCCGGGCCGGCGCTGCGGCGCCACCTGACAGTTCGGGCAATTCACGACTTTATGGTGCAGTGCCCGACTGTGGCGGTGACTCTGGTGCTGGACGCCAGAGCTGGCGCGGCCGGCAAGCACCATGCTTGATAACTATGGCGTTGTGCGTCACACCACTGGCGAGCTGGCCAATATCAGCCTGAAATTTTCTGCCTACGATGGCAATGCGCTGCAATGGGTGTTGTTGGGTGGCCAGTTTAATGGTCGCCTGATCTGGCCGATCAGATCAGGTCAGGACGCTGGAGGCACAGCTGGCTGAATTGCAAAGCCCCAAGCAGCTCGTGCATTACAACATGCCAGCAAACCAATTGCTATGTATTCAGGAGCTGCCAGCGCCCGTAATAATTGGGCTGCAATGCTGTTTTGTATGGATTTAAAGCTCAGTTGCCCCAAGGCAGCATCAGCGTCACCACCGACAGCTTGGCAAACTCGGGCACAAATTCATCAATGATGCGTTGCGGCTCAGGGCACAGCAAACTGTCGGTAATGACGCCAAACTGCACGCCGCCGCCATAGCTGAGTATTGACACGCCCAGGCCCACGTCGCCGGACTGCGGCACCCAGAACATGCTTTGCTCCAGCGTGCTGCCGCAAAACTTGAGTTTGTCTTTTGGGCCAGGCACATTGGTCATGACTGCTGTGGTTTTTTTGGCGAACAAGTTAAGCATCATGTCCTGCGCAGGCTTGATCATCAGGCCAGCAACAGCCAGCAAACTGAAGGCCAGCAGTGGCTGGTAACTGCCTTTGAGCTCGGCCATGCGGCGGCGCACTTCATACACGCGCTCAATCGGGTTTTCAACGCCAATCGGCAGCACCAGCGGCACCAGGCCAAAGCGGTTGCCGAGTTGGTAGGCTTGCCTGCCATCCAGGTTTGGTGGCCGCAAATTGACCGGCACCATGGCGCGAATTTCCTGGCCCTTCACGTCGTCGCCCAATGACTTCAAATAC
>JANYGP010000061.1 GCA_025362315.1 Polaromonas sp. | reverse complement strand
GTGCAGCATCGGTGTGACGCTGTTCAGCAACCATCAACAGGGCATGAGCGACCTGCTCAAACAAGCCGATCTGGCCATGTATCAGGCCAAAGCATCAGGCCGCAACGCCGTATGCTTTTTTGATCCTGCCATGCAGGCGGTTGTCACGGCCAATGCCGCCTTGAACCTGGAGTTGCGGCAGAGCCTGCGCCGGGGTGATTTTGTGCTGTACTACCAGCCGCAGGTCGGGCGCGAAGGCCACATGTTTGGTGTTGAAGCCCTCATACGCTGGCAGCACCCAACGCGAGGGCTGGTGTATCCCGACGAATTCATCGCGCAGGCGGAAGAAAGCGGACTGATTTTGCAGCTGGGGCAATGGGTGATTGAAACTGCTTGCGTCCAGTTGTACAAATGGGCCAAACGAGCCGCAACAAGCCACTTGCGCATTGCGGTCAACGTCAGCGTTCGGCAGTTTCGCCACCCTGAATTTGTAGACGTGCTGTTGGCCACCATCAAACGTGTGGGTATCAACGCCAACCAGCTAAAGCTGGAGCTGACCGAAAGCTTGCTGGCTACCGGAATGGACGTCACGATTGCCAAGATGGGCCGGCTCAAGGATGCCGGAGTCACCCTGTCGATTGACGATTTCGGCATTGGCTACTCGGCCTTGTCGTATCTGAAACACCTGCCCCTGGATCAGCTGAAAATTGACCGGGCTTTTGTCAAAGACATCTTGACCGACCCCAACGACGCGGCCATTGCACGTACGATCATCGGCTTGTCGCAAAGCCTGGGTTTGGGTGTGGTGGCTGAGGGCGTGGAGACCGTTGCCCAGCGCGACATGCTCAGGCGCTTTGGCTGCGATTGTTACCAGGGGCATCTGTTTTGTCAGGCACTGCCGATTGACGAGCTGGAAGTTTTCATGAAACAGCTTCCACCGGATCTCCCGGCAGCCTGAGGCTAATGGCAGCGTAGCTTTGGCGCGGTATCCTTGAGTTTTGATCTCACGGGCTAACCACTTTTTTGAAGGCTCTCATGACCCAGCTCCCCCCGCCCATGCAGCAACTGATGGCCCGCATTGGGCCGGTGTGGGGCACAGACATTCGTGGCCACAGCCAGATGGTGAAAGACGCCTACGCACCTTTGCTGGCTGCGGCCAGCAATGACGGCATTAGCGTCACGCGCAATGTGGCTTACGGCCTGCATGCGCGGCATGTGCTGGATATTTTTCAACCACCCGCTACGCAGAATGCAGGCGCTCATCTGGGCGTTGTTGTGTTCATGCATGGCGGCGCTTTTGTGCGCGGCGACAAGCAGGCCAGCCCCGAAATTTACGACAACCTGATGTTCTGGTTTGCCAAACAGGGCTACCTGGGCATCAACATCGAATACCGGCTGGCCCCTGAATCAGCCTACCCCGGCGGGGCTGACGACGTGGCGCTGGCCATGGCCTGGCTGCATGCGAATGCAGCGGCACATGGCGGCGACCCAGCCAAACTGTTCCTCATCGGCCACTCGGCAGGCGGCACGCATGTGGCCAGTTATGTGTTTGACCCTAAGCTCGGCTACTCGGGTCGGTATACGGCGGGCGCGGTGTTGGTGTCTGGCCGACTGCGCGCCGATATGTCACCTGAAAACCCGAATGCCGAAGGTGTACGCGCCTACTTTGGTAACGACACCACGCTGTTTGACCAGCGCTCCCCGGTCAGCCACGCGGCATGCAGCAACATGCCCGTTTTTATCGTCACGGCTGAGTTTGAAAACCCGTTGCTGGATGTGTACGGCATCGAGATGGCCTACCAGCTCAGCCTGACGCGCCGGAAAGCCCCGCGTTACCGGCAGATGCGTGGCCACAACCACATGTCAGTGGTGGCCCACTTCAACAGCGGCGAAGACGCGCTGGGCCGCGAGATACTGGATTTTTTCGAGAACGACTGCTGACGGGTTACCAGCCCGCATTTGCGGTTGCTATTTAATTTATAGCTGCTTGCGCATATATTTATTGGCCTAGAGGCTCTTTTAATGGGTAAAAAGACCTCCAAAACCAGGTTTTTCCGGCAAAAACCGCTTAACTCAGGTGCTTGCCCACAATTCCCGCCAGTTCAAACATCGTGACCTGCGGCTTGCCGAAGACGGGTAGCAGCTTGGCATCGGCGTTGATGTTGCGCTTGTTGGCGCTGTCTTGCAGGTTCTCGGCCTTGATGTAGTCCCACAGTTTTTTGATGACCTGGGTGCGGGCAACGGCTTCACTGCCAATGACGGCGGCCAGTGCGTCGCTGGGTTTTAAGCCAGCGCCTGGCTTGGCAACCCGAGCTACTTTGGGTTTGGCCACTTTAGCGGCGGGTACTTTTTTAGCCGCTACTTTTTTTGCAGCGGGCTTGGCGGCTGACTTGACTGCGACGGTTTTGCCAAACGGTGTTTTGATGGTGGCTGTGCCGGTTTTGGACGCTACGGGCTTGCGTGGCGGGAACTTGGACGGTGCAAATTCAAAGTTGACCTTGCCCGCCGTACCATCCCACGCCAGCATGGCCTTGAAAGCCCGGCGCGTGCGCATCGACACGAACTTGTCGAGCAAATCGGTTTTGCCTGTCTCCAGCAACTTGACCATCTGCTCGCGTTCAATCGGCTGCTGCAGGATGACCTGACCGGTCTTGAAGTCGCAGCTCGGGGTGGGCTGCGCCAAGGTGGGCACGGACTTGTCGCAGACATAGTTTTTGCCATGTTCAAAGATGCTGCCGCCACACTTGGGGCACTTG
>JANYGP010000121.1 GCA_025362315.1 Polaromonas sp. | reverse complement strand
GGTTAAAACTGCAGCGACGAGCAATTTCAAGTGTGGCGGTCAGCAACTCGGGCGGGTACACGCTGGCCAGGCGCATGCGCGGGCGCAGGTGTGCTTCAGCATTGGGTGCCAGGGCAAAGCCGCATTCATGCACTGTTTTGCCCTGGCCCACGGCAGTCAGCACGTCATGCAGCGGCTTGCGCGAGCGCACATGCATCAGCACTGCGCCGCTGGCCACCAAAGGCACGCCGGTTTGTCTGGATAAAAGCTGCAGTTGCTGCAAGCGCAGTGCATCGTCCATACCCTGCAACAATTCAACAGCCAGCCATAAATTGGCATCAAATATGCCTTTAGCCCAATCAATACGTGCGCTGGCAGCTTCTGTATCAATAGCACCCTGCAGCATACAAACAATAATTTCGCAATCCTGCAACAGGGCCATATCAGACCTTGGTGTGACCTGGTAGCTGCCCTTTTCCAGCACATCGCCAGCTGCTTTGGCCTGGGTAATGAATTCACACAGGTTGCCCCACCCTTGGGCGTTGTGCGGCAGCACCACCATGCGAAATACGTCAGGGCATGTCACCAAAAACTCTGCGCCGGGCAACAACTGAAAGCCGTGCTTTTTGGCCTCGCCGTGAGCACGCACCACACCTGCCACAGAGCACTCGTCCGTGATGGCAATGGCGCTGTAGCCCAACGCAGCGGCGCGCTCGACCAGCTCTTCTGCATGCGATGCGCCGCGCTGAAAGCTGAAATTGCTCAGCGCATGCAGTTCGGCATAGTCAGGCAGCATCATGGACGCATCAGGCAAACACACCCTGCAAATACCACTCACGTTGGACCTGATTGCTGGGGGTCAGTGTCAGGCGCTCGCTGTAAATCCACAAAAGCGCGCCCTGGGCGTTGCGGTAAATGTAGTAGTCGCGCATGGCCGGGGCGATGTCTGGTTGATCAAATTCCTTGGAAATTAACCAGCCTGTGGCTTCTAATCGCTGCGGCCCCGCCAGTTTGACCAGTGGGCCCTGGTACTGGGGTGCGCCACTGCGTGATGTGAGCTTGAGGGGTTGGGCCATCAGCCAGCTGGGAAGCAGTGGATTGAATGCATTCAAGGCATTCAGGGGATTCAGGGCATTCAGGGTGTTGAAGCCAATGGTTTGGCAGGCAAAATCGAGAGGACTGGTTTTTTGACTGATTTTTACGTGTTTTTGGCCTTCAGCCTTTGTATTATGGGCGCCAGCAGCTCCTGAATGTGTAGCAATCAATACCCGGCTCTGAACTAATCCTGACGCTGCATTGACCCAACGCTGCATGGCTTCAGGCCGGTGACTGGCTTGCGGCTGCCAGACCTGCACACTGCCTGAGCCCAGCCGCGCACTCAGGCGTTCAATCAATTGCACAGCGCTGACGCCTTTTTGCCGGGTTTCCAGCAACAAGCTGGCAGTGGCACCTGCTGCGTCCTGCAATCGGGTGGTTTCAAGCGACATCAGAGTCATGCTGTGAACGGGCGCATGCAGCACCTCCTGATTCAGCCGCTCTGCAATGAGCCTGGCCACGTGCTTCAAATCCTGTGCCGGTTGGGCTGTGCGGATGGTGATCTCGCCTGTCAGCTCGGCTCCCCTGCGCGGATCCAGATGCCACACCAGCTTGAGGGCGCACAACCCACTTTGGCAGCCCAGCAGCCAGGCATGCAGCTGCACCAGCAGCAGCTCGACGCCAGCCATCAACGCAGTTGCGTGAATCACCAGCGCGTTCAGCTCGATTTTTTGCACAAACTGGCTGGGCAGCACGCGCCAAGTGTAGGGTTCTGGCTGCGCGCCGCGTGCCTGGTCCAGTGCCGCCAGCAGGCTTTTGCCAAAACGCCTGGCCACGCCGTCACGCGGCAAGTCCAGCAGGTCGCCCCAGGTACGGCAGCCAATTCGTTCAAGTACAGCCAGATGTGGATGTGTGGCTGCCAGGGTGTGCATCGGCATGTCTGCCACGCGCTTTGGAATAGCTTTGTTGTCGAGCAGCAGCTGCAGCCGTCCAATTGCTATTAAAGATGTAGCTGCTTGCGCACATAATACATGGGCTGGAAGGCTATTTAACTTGAAAAATTGCGCCAGATCGGCTTTCATCAACGCTGCCAGCCTGTTCAAGCCGCCGAACAGGCGAAGACTGCCTGAAACTTCAAGAACAACTGCATTTGCGTAGATTGCCACGCGCGGCGTGTAGCCCAGCGAGATGGTGCAAACAGCCCGTTGCACCGCCTCGTTGGCAACACCGGGCTCAGGACTGCAGGCTTGCAGTGCGATCCAGCGCATGGAGCGGCTTTCTCAAAATGACCGACATATCAACCTGTTCTGGACGGGACACGGGTAACAACACATGTGGGTGAATACGTTCCCGGCTGGCAGCCAGCAGCGCGGCCAGCCTTGGGGGACGGGTGTCAATCATCACCGGCAAGGCCAAAAGCGGCCCACGACGTTTGAACACGTGGATTTGCAGGTTGAATGGGGTGTCTGATCCAGCTGTCACGCCCGCTGCTCCCGCCACTGTCAACCGCAAGGGCGCTGGCGACGACTCATGCTGGGCATGGAGTGGCCTGAACACAAACAGCAATTTGTGATGCGTTAAAGCTGCAATTTGCAATCGACGCAAATGCGCGCTGCGTGCATCGGGCAACCATGCCAGCACTGCCGCTACGTCAGCGCATTGCAATGCCTCTTGCGTGGCCCACAGCAATGCCGGACCATTGCTTGGGCCCTTCCCAGGGTCATTGTTTTTGGTTGCAGCATTGATGTTGATCAGCCGCTGCATGTTGAGCTGGCGGGCACCCAGCGCGGGGCCAAACGGGCAATGCGGTGCGCCTACCAAGGCCACCCATGCGCTCGGGCTTGCCAATTGCAGTGCAGCAAGACTGGGTGCCACCAGGCCCCATTCGTGCAGTCCAGGCTGGGCTTGCAACACATCTGTCATGGCGCCACACGGCCAGCCTTTGCCGGGCAGCACATTGTCAAGGGCTTTATAACCGGTCTTGACGGTTTGTACACCAGCTGTGCCCAATTCGCAGGCACGCCAAACATGATCCAGTTGCCCCAATTGGGCAGACGGTTTTTCAATATTTTGATAAGGCGAGGTGTACAAGGCAGAACGGATTGCAAAATTAATTAACTGTATATTTATACAGTATTTTGCATGAATTTTCTGAGTTTGCAACTCCCGCGTCTGGACGTTGGCAAGCTGCTTGAGTGCTATGGTTTTTAAATTTTGTCTGGAAGCTGGCATGAAATTGAAGCCGGTTTGCAAATTCATCCCAGATAATTCGGCCATGAATCCATTGCTATCCAAACTGCAGCCCTACCCTTTTGAGCGGCTGCGATTGCTGCACGCTGACGTGACGCCCAATCCAGCCTTTGCGCCCATCAGCCTGGGTATGGGCGAGCCGCGCCATGCAACGCCGCAGCTCATCAAAGACGCCAT
>JANYGP010000063.1 GCA_025362315.1 Polaromonas sp. | reverse complement strand
TGGCCCATTGCAGCCGTTTAAAGATAGAGATCTGCATGTCTGTTTACGACTTTATAAAAGCGTCTCCAAAATCCAACGCCCCGCAAACCCGCATGGATGCTGAAGCGGTGTTTACGACTTTAATGGCCTGTTTACGACTTTAATTGCTCAGAATAAATAGCTAAGCGCACTGTCCCTGTTATTCAACAGTCACGCTCTTCGCCAAATTCCGCGGTTTATCCACATCAGTCCCCCGCGCACAAGCTGTGTGATATGCCAGCAATTGCAGCGGTACGACGTGCAACATGGGGCTTAGCGGCCCATAGTGCTCTGGCATGCGGATGACGTGCAAGCCTTCGCTTGACGTGAGTTTTGTGCCTGCGTCGGCCAGCACATACAGCACGCCGCCGCGTGCGCGGACTTCTTGCAGGTTGCTTTTCAGCTTTTCAAGAAGGCTGTCATTCGGTGCAACGGCCACCACGGGCATGGCGCTGGTCACTAACGCCAGCGGGCCGTGCTTCAGCTCGCCTGCGGGGTAGGCCTCGGCGTGGATGTAACTGATTTCTTTGAGCTTGAGCGCGCCTTCCAGCGCAATCGGGTAGTGCAGGCCACGGCCTAAAAACAGGGCGTTTTCCATCTTCGCAAAGTCTTCGGCCCAGGCGATGACTTGGGGTTCGAGGGCCAGCACGGCAGCCAATGCCACAGGCAGGTGGCGCATGGCTTTGACGTGTGCGGCTTCGTCTGCTTCAGTCAAGCGGCCTTTGCTTTGGGCCAGCGCCAGCGTCAGCAAAAACAGGCCCGCCAGTTGCGCGGTAAAAGCTTTGGTCGATGCCACCCCAATCTCAACCCCGGCGCGGGTGACGTAAGCCAGCTTGCATTCGCGCACCATGGCCGACGTGGCAACGTTGCAGATGGTCAGGGTTTGCGTCATGCCCAGGCTTTGCGCGTGGCGCAACGCGGCCAGGGTGTCGGCGGTTTCGCCGCTTTGAGTAATGGTCACCACCAGCGTGCGCGGGTTGGGCACGCTGGTGCGGTAGCGGTATTCGCTAGCCACTTCGACTTGCGTGGAGATGCCGGCAATTTCTTCGAGCCAGTATTTGGCGGTGCAGCCGCTGTAATAGCTTGTGCCGCAGGCCAGAATAAGCACCGAGTCAATGTCTTTGAACACACTTGCAGCCTGGTCGCCAAACAGATCTGGCGTGATGCCCTCGACGCCTTCAAGCGTATTGGCAATGGCGCTGGGCTGCTCAAAAATTTCTTTTTGCATGTAGTGGCGATACGGGCCGAGTTCAGCCGCGCCGCTGTGGGCTTGCACGGTTTTAACCGGGCGCTGCACGGCTTTTTGTGCCTTGTCCAGAATCCAGTATTTGCCGAGCTGAATGTCAATCAGATCGCCTTCTTCAAGGTAGACGATCTGGTCTGTCACCCCTGCCAGGGCCATGGCGTCGCTGGCCAAAAAGTTTTCCTGATTGGCTTCACCGACACCCAGAATCAGCGGAGACCCTGCCCGCGCACCCACCACGCGATGCGGTTCATCTTTACAGAACGCGGCGATGGCGTACGCGCCATGCAGTTGGCCCACCGCGCTTTTCAAAGCCTCAAACAAATCACCGTCGTACAGGCTGTCGACCAGATGCACGATGACTTCGGTGTCGGTCTGGCTGTCAAACACGTAGCCCTTGGTTTGCAGGGAGGCGCGCAGTTCTTCGTGGTTTTCAATGATGCCGTTGTGGACCAGGGCGATCTTGCCTGGCTTCGTGCCAACCACGCCAGGGCCATGGCTGAAGTGCGGGTGCGCGTTGTGGATGGCTGGTGCACCGTGGGTGGCCCAGCGGGTGTGGGCAATGCCGGTTGAGCCCGTGAGTTTTTCAAGGTCAACCTGCTCTTGCAGCTCGGCAACACGCGATGTGCTGCGGGCACGCTTGAGGCCATCGGCATACACAGCCACGCCGCAAGAGTCATAGCCCCGGTATTCAAGGCGCTGAAGGCCTTGTACCAGCACCGGGACGATATTGCGGCTTGATACCGCTGCAACAATGCCGCACATAAACCTTCTCCTGAAAATTGGACATGATGATGCTAAGGTTTATTTATTTTTTAATGTGTTCAATATTTATCTATTTTTGGAATTAAATTTCTCGTTTAACTATTCATGAATTTTTATTTCATATATATTCATAAAATGGAACAAATAAATAACGTCGAGATAGATGTCACCGACATCAAATTGCTCGATGCGCTGCAAACCGACGCCTCGCTGAGCAACCAGGCTCTGGCCAAACTGGCCCACATATCGCCGCCCACCTGCCTGCGGCGCGTCAAGCGCCTGCGTGATGCCGGGCTGATTGAGCGCGACATTGCGCTGCTCAGCCCCGACAAACTGGCACACATCACCGGCTACGGGCTGACGGCCATTGTTGAGATCACACTCGACCGCCAGGGTGACGAACACTTGAGCGCCTTTGAGCAACGCATGCGAAGCGATGCGGCTGTGCAGCAGTGCTACCGCACCTCACCGGGGCCAGATTTTGTGCTGATCGTGCACGTGGCCGACATGCCAGACCACCTGGCTTTGAGCCAGCGCCTCTTCACAGGAGATGCCAATGTTCGAAATGTGAAGGCATTTTTTAGCGTCAAACGCTCAAAATTCGAGCCAAAAGTGCTTCTACGTCAATAAATTCATGCGTGAGCAGCTATTGATTACATAGCACTATTTTTGGGCCTTCAGGGGCCGTTTCCAGTTTGGCAGACTGATCTGCTTGGCCCGCGCCACATGCAGGCCGCCGGGCTCGGTGCTTTTGGCGAGGGTGGAGCCGCCGCCTACGGTGCCGCCCGAGCCGATCGTGATGGGTGCCACCAGCACGCAGTTGCTGCCGATATGCACGTCGTCACCAATCACGGTGCGGTGCTTGTTAGCACCGTCGTAGTTGGCGGTAATACTGCCAGCACCATAATTCACACGCTCGCCAACCGTGGCGTCGCCCAGATACGCCAGGTGGTTGGCTTTGGCACCTTTGGCAAGGGTTGCGTTTTTGACCTCGACAAAGTTGCCGATGTGCACCTCTGCACCCAGTTGCGCGCCGGGCCGCAGGCGGGCAAACGGGCCAATCAGCGCGCCTTCGCCCACTGTCACGCCGAGCTTTTCACCGTCAATATGGGTGAACGGGTGAATCACCGCGTTGGCGGCTATCGTGCAGTTGGCGATCACGCAGTTAGCGCCTACTCGCACGCCCTGCCCCAGGCTGACAGAGCCTTCAAACACGCAATTGACATCAATCTCGACGTCCTGGTCGCAAGTCAAGGTGCCGCGTACGTCAAAGCGGGCGGGGTCGGCCAGGCGCACCCCTTGCTCCATCAAGGCCACGGCGCGGCGCTGCTGGTATACGCGCTCCAGCTCGGCCAGTTGCACCGGGCTGTTCACACCGGCGACTTGTGCAGCGTCGGTAATTTGGTGCGCCACCACCGCCACGCCGTCAGCCACGGCAAACTTCACAATGTCGGTCAGGTAGTACTCGTTTTGCGCATTTTTGTTGTCCAGCCGCGCCAACCAACTGCGCATCAGGACGGTAGGCACAGCCATGATGCCGCTGTAGATTTCATGGATTTGTCGCTGGGCATCACTCGCATCTTTGTGCTCAACTATGGCACGCACCTGGGCTGATGCGCCTGGCCCGCTGCGAACAATCCTTCCATACCCCGTTGGGTCAGGCATGCTGAGCGTGAGCAGCGCCAGACGCTGGCCGTCACACTGGTCAATCAGCGCTTGCAAGGTGGCGACCTGGGTCAGCGGCACGTCGCCAGACAGCACCAGCGTCACGCCATCATCTGCCAGCAAGGGCACGGCCTGCTGCACCGCGTGGCCGGTGCCCAGTTGCGGCTCCTGGCGCGCAAACTGGATGTCCAGTGGCGTACGAAAAGTGCCTGAAAAGCCCTGCAGACGTGCGCAAGCAGCTTCTACTTCGATAGCACCATGACCCGTGATGACGACCGCGCCTCTAGCCGATAACTGGGCTGCACAGTCAACCACATGGCTCAGCAGGGCAATACCGCCCAAGCGGTGCAATACTTTGGGCAGGCTGCTTTTCATGCGCGTGCCTTTGCCGGCCGCCATGATGACAACATCTATCGGAGTCGCCGACGATTTATTAATGAGAGCGGTCATGACACGTCCTTTGAATTTTTGGTGCTTGACGAGAATTATCTGCTTGCTGCTTTTGGGCCTGGTCTTACAAGGCTGCAACGCGGTCAAGATTGCCTACAACCAGGCACCTACGCTGGCCTATTTGTACCTCGACAGCTACATTGACTTCAATGACGTGCAGAGCACGCAGGTTAAAAATGACTTGACCCATATGCATGTGTGGCACCGGCAGACGCAACTGCCGGCCTATATTGACCTGCTGCAAAAAATGCAGCAAAAAATGCCGCAGGACATCACCGCAAGCCAAGCCTGCGAGGTGTTTGCCGATATTCGGCAAAAAGCCCTGACCATGACCGACTATGCCGAACCTGCCACCCTGAGCCTGGCCGCCACATTGACACCAAAACAGCTGGACGCGATGCAGCGCAAGTTTGCCAAGGGCAACAGCAGCTGGCGCGAAGACTATCTGGAAGGCAGCGCGAAGGACGTTTTTGATAAGCGGCAAAAAAGCGCCATCAAGCGCGGCGAAATGCTGTACGGCAGCATCAACGACCGGCAGCGCAGCCTGATTGGGCAGCAGATTGAAAGGTCGCAGTTCAAAGCGGCGCAAAGCTATGCCGAGCGCCAGCGCCGCCAGAAAGATATTTTGCAAACGCTGGCTAAGGTTATGGCCAGCCCGCAAGACACCGCCACGGTGCAGAAAGACATGCGCAGCTTGCTGCAAAGGTCTGTCAGCTCGCCAGATGCGGCCTACCGCAGCTATCTTGAAACCATCACGCAGGAGGGCTGTGCCAGCTTTGCCGAATTGCACAACACCACCACGCCCGAACAGCGCAAAAAAGCGATCGAGGTGCTGGCGGGATATGAGCAGGACTTCAAGGTGCTAGCGGCGCAGAAGTAACCGCCAGCAACAACGACTGATAGCCTTTAAAACTCGACGCTTTGACCTTCCGTCATGGGCACCACCTTGACGCTGCTGCCCTTCATGGCCGCCTGAAATTCAGCCAGTGTGCCTGCTGCCAGCGGGTTGGAGTTGTAGTGCATGGCGATGACGTTTTTCGGCTTGATCCAGGTGTTGGCCGCAAAGGCCGCGTCTTCAGGACCCATGGTGAAGTTGCCGCCAATCGGCATCAGCACCAGGTCGGGCTTGTAGTACTCGCTGATGAATTTCATATCGCCAAACAGGCCCGTATCGCCCATGTGCCAGATTTTGAAACCGTTTTCCATCTCAATGATGTAACCCACCGCTTCGCCTGCCGGGTGGGATTCGTTTTTGCTGGTGGCAGGGTTGTTCCACACCAGCAAAGACGAATGCTCGGCAGCCACCGCTGTCACTTTGATGCCTGGCGCGGGCCGTACGCTGCCGGTTTTGTTAAAGCGGTGCGTCAGCTCAGCCGGCAAAATGCCCAGCGTGACCATCGGCGTGATCATGTCGGCCGGGCCATACAGTTTGGTGTTGTTGAGTTTGGCAAGCGCCGGTGCGTCGCCGATATGGTCGACGTGGGCATGCGTGACCAGCAGCACATCGACCTTGCCCAGGGCGGCCAGGTCAGTTTTGTAAGGCGCTGGGGCTTTGGGGCCGCCAGTGATCCACGGGTCAATCACAATGATTTTGCCGCCAGGTGACTTGATGCGAAAGCTGGCTTGGCCCAGCCAGAGCAGTTCGGTTTTGCCGGTCACAGGGGCTGCAGTTTGGGCCTGCGCAGAAGCTGCTGCGCCGACGAACATGAAGGCGGCTAGCGCCAATGACAAAGGGTTTTTAATCAATCGGGTCAGCATGCAATGTCTCCAAAAAAAGTAAGCAAACCGAGTTGGTTAGCATGCTAATTTTGGCTATATTTCGCACCCCTGCCATCAGGGTTTGCCTTGCCCACCACTCGACGTCAGCTCTGCAAAGATGACCACACCCGCACTTCAGGCCTGAAGTGCGTTCCACATTTCTTTGTCGCGTTCAGCCGTCCAGATGCGCGGGTTTTTAATGCCACTGGCCTCGTCAAACGCACGGCTCACGTCGAATGGCAGGCAGTGTTCGTAAATAAATACATGGCCAAAAATAGGGTCCATGGACTTGCGGGTATGCGCCATCGCGGCTTTTAAATCCATGCCGCCTGCAGCGGCTTCTTTGCCCGCCTGGTACAGCGTTTGCACCCAGCGCTTGGTGTAGTCGAGTGCCTTGTTGACATTGGCCGCGCCCTTCATGGCTTCGCCGCGACCCGGCACGATGGCCTCAGCCTTCAGGGCACGCAGCGCTTCAAGCGTGTCTGGCCATTCTTCGAGCTGCGCGTCGCCGGTGTACACACCGGCTTCGTATTCGACCAAGTCACCCGAGAACAATACTTTTTCTTCCTCTACCCAGGCAATCGTGTCGCCGCGCGTGTGGCCCGGGCCGGGGTGCCAGATTTGTACTTTTACGCCGCCCAGGTCAATGCTTAATTTGCCTGGTACTTCGTTTTTTGTCGGGTTACCGCCGCCAATCACCATCGTTGGCCAGGTCAGGCCGGGCACACTTTCAGAATTGCGGAACAGGCGTGGAAAGCGCTCCATCTCACTTTGCATGTCCTGCGCGCCGCGCTCGACGATCAATTCATACGTGCCCTGACTGGCGATAACTTCTGTCGCGCCCTCGGCTATGTAAGCGCTGGCACCCAGCACACGCACGGCGTGGTAGTGGGTCAGCAGCACGTATTTGATGGGTTTGTTGCTGATGGTGCGAATGCGCGCAATCAGATCCTGCGCCATGGCGGGCGTGGCCGTGGCGTCACTGACCATGATGAATTTGTCGCCAATGATGACGCCGGAATTGGGGTCGCCTTCAGCCGTGTAAGCCCAGCAATGGGGGCTGAGCTGCTCGAAGGTGATTTTTTTATCGTCCAGGTCGGCCTGGGATGCGAAAGCTTTGGACATGCATGGATCCTTGAAGTTAGCCTAATTTTAACTAAACGTAATCGATTACGGTTAGTTGAATGGCCTCAACACCCTTTCAACCAGTCCGTTGCGGCAACGGCCAACGCATCTAGCGGCATCTGGCCATCAAGCACCAGCACCCCCCGCTCATTAGCCGGGTCCTGCAACGCCTCAAACTGGCTGGCCACCAGACTGGGCGGGTAAAAGTGGCCGGGGCGATTGGCCACACGCCTGAGCGACTCGGCCTCAGAAATAGCCAGATGAACAAAGTGAAGGAGACCGACCGATTGGCGCAAGGTGTCGCGGTAGTCTGCCTTCAGGGCCGAACAGGTCAGCACTGCGCCTTGTGTACGGCCAGCCAGCTCCGCACCCAGCTTATGCAGCCAGCCAAGCCGGTCAGCGTCCGCAAGCGCCACACCCTGCTGCATTTTGGCGATGTTGCTGGCGGGGTGGAAGTCATCGCCTTCAATCAACGGCAGGTTCAGCTGCGTGGCAATGCGCTGGCCCACCGCTGATTTGCCGCAACCCGCCACGCCCATCACAACCACATGAATCACACGAGGGACAACTTCAGGAACAGCATCAGGCTTCATGCCTGAAGTGTAAAACCTGCCTTGCAACGCTTATGGCGTGCTGCGCCTGAGCGTCAAGGTACAAACCGCATGCGCAGCCAGCCCATACACCAGCCGGCCCAATGCCCAACCCGCCTGATGCAACGCAGCTCCCAGGTCCAGTAGCGGTTGCCGTACTTCAGCTTGGCCGAGTTGTAGCTGTCGGGGTGACGCCTCCAAACTCAGGACGGTGTCAGGCTCCCAGCTAAAGTACACCGATTGCTGCGGATTGTTCTCAATCATTTCCAGCACCAGGTGCTGACCCGCTTGTAGCCGCAACAAGTCGCCCGCAGCTAAAAAGTGGTCCCCCGCCCGCGCCGTGCTGTCGTTCGCCGCGTTGGCAAACGTCACCCACGCCCGCCCATGCGCCATACGCAACTCGCCCGGCACCTGGGGGGTCAGGCTCATGGCGCGGCCGGCGCTTAACTTGAAGCAGCCCACCGCGTGCGCGGGGACTTGGTTGGTGGCTTGCTGCGAGCAGATCAGGCCAGCTTTAGGGAAAAGTTTGGGGTCAATGCTGCGGTGCATGGCGTTCTTTCAAAAACCCCGGCTGAAAAAAATTTCAGCTTGGAGTGCATGAATGGTCAGGCTGACCAGCTTTTCAGTCCAATGAAATTGGGGTACGCTATTCATTCCTGAAACGCATTAATCAAGTTTTAACTTGAAACGTCCTGACCATGCTGCATTCACCCACCCACTTGCGCACACGACCCATTTCCGCAGGCCAGTTGCGTGCGTTTGAAGCCGTGGCGCGGCACCTTAACTTTCGGGCCGCATCTGAAGAACTGGCCCTGACGCAATCAGCCGTCAGCCGGCAGATTCAGGCACTCGAAGAGGAAGTCGGCGTGTCGCTTTTTTTGCGTCACACGCGCGCTGTTGAACTAACCAGCGCTGGCGCGCAACTGCTGCGCGCAGCATTACCGTCACTGGAGCGTATCGACAGCGCGGTGCGCATCATTCGCCAAAGCGCGGGGCGCAAGAGTGTGGCGATTAGCACCTGGGCATCATTTGCGTCGATGTGGCTGATTCCCCGGCTGGAGATGTTTCAGCGTGCGCACCCTGACATCGACATTCGCATTGATGCCACCGATGTGGCAGTAGACATGGAAACCACCGACGTTGACCTGGCACTGCGCTACAGCGGACCTGGCCAGGTGCCCAGCCATGCGGTGCGACTGTTTGGGGAGCAGCTGACGCCGGTGGCCAGCCCGTGGCTGATCAAAAGCGGCGCACGCATCAAAAAGCCCATCGACCTGGCCCAACACGCGCTGGTAGAAGCCAGCGACGCCCACCGCACCCAGCACATGGAATGGCTAACCTGGCAGCGCTGGTTTGATGAACAAGGTCTGAAAAGCTTTGCCCCCAAGCGCTGGCTGTACTTTAATTACGCGCACCAAATTGCTCAGGCCGCATTAACGGGCCAGGGCATTGCACTGGCCCGCATGCCACTGGTCGCAGACAGCCTGGCATCAGGCGATCTGGTCGAGCCCCTGCCCAACATGCGGATTGATTCGCCGCTGGCCTACTGGCTGATCGTGGGCCCGCGCAATGCGGCCCGGCCTGAGGTAGCGGCGTTTTGCGACTGGCTCAGGGTGCAGGCACAGTTAACGCGTGAGGCGATTGGCGATGTGCCCGATGCGGATACTGTTGATAACCTCGATTGAAGATCAGATTCTTTTCAAGCGGGGCCGCGGATCTGGCTTTGCCAGTCCGCAGGCGCAGCGGCCCCCTCGGGGGGCAGAGAGTTACACGCAGTGAACGAACGTGGGGGTTCGTCAGGTTGGCCAAACCACGCCGTTGTCATTTAGCAAGGCATCCAGCGGCATATCATGCGGCTCGGGCTCCATGTCGGGCAACCAGCCGTTGGTGTAGCCCAAGCCTACGGTAAACGGCTTGGGCAACAAAGCTGCCAGCGTCCGGTCATAAAACCCACCGCCATAACCCAGTCTGTAGCCACCTGGCCCATAGCCTACGCATGGCACAAACAGCAGTGTTGGCACAATCACTTCGGTATCTTTGGGCTTGGGGATGCCATAGGCGTCTTCTTCCATCGGGCAGCCTGGGTACCACGCGTGAAATTTGAGCGTCTTGTTGACCTTGTCAACCACCGGCAGGCCGATTCGGCGAGGCTGAGGCTGATCAATCAGCTCACCGTCTTCCTTCCAGCGGTGCAGCGCAGGCAGCGGGTCAAACTCGCCCTTGATGGGCCAATAGGCGCCAATGACCTCATCTGTGCGGCCAAACAACCAGATGCGCATGACCCGCTGCAACAAATCAGCGCGCTCAAGGCGGTCTGGCAGGTTCAAGCGTTCATCAATCAGGGCTTTGCGGGTATTTAATTTGTCCATAATCCTCAGATGCTATACAAATTTGTTGTCACCACTGTTTTTGCTGCTCTTTCCGCAGCTTTTTTAAGCCCTGTGGCTGTGGCCCAAAGCGCGCTGGGCGACAGCGTGATTGTCGAAATGAACCAGGCATTCAAGCGGGGAGATCGTAAAAGATTGAGCGCATTGTTGCCACAGGCCAAAGGCCAAGTGCTAGAGCCGTATGCAGCTTACTGGGAACTCAAAGCCCGGTTGCCGGAAGCCACATCGCAGGAAGTACAGGACTTTTACGCCCGCTACCCGGGCACCTACCAGGAAGACCGCTTGCGCAATGACTGGCTGTTGCTGCTGGGCCAGCGGCGCGACTGGGCGGCATTCGCGCTGGAGCACCCCAATTACCGCATGAGCGATGACCGGGAAGTGCGCTGCTACGCACTGCTGGTAGAACACCTGAAAAACCCGTCGCAGGACACCCGCCTTTCTGATGAAGTGCGCCAGAACTGGTATGCCCAGCGCGATGCAGACGACGGTTGCCGAGCAGCTGCCGAGCGCCTGGTGGGCACCAAGAATCTGAACGCGCAGGACGTGTGGCAAAAGGCGCGCCTGGCACTGGATGCCAACCGGCCCCGCGCTGCACGCGATGCTGTGGCCATTGTCTCGCCTGAATCGTCTGGCTTGGTTGCTGAATTGATTGACAGCCCCGGTCGATTTTTGACAGAAAAAAACGTGGCGATTCGCGGCACGCGCAAAGAGCTCATCACCCTTGCCCTGGTCAAAATGGCCAGCGCTGACCAGTCTGGCGCAGAAAGCGCTGCCGCGATGATGGACGCCAAGTGGGGCAACCAGCTGACAACCGAAGAGCGCAATTGGGTGTGGGGCCTGATTGGCAAACAGACCGCTACACGCCTGGGCACAGTGCCTGCCAGCACAGCGCTTGATTATTTCGGCAAGGTCACCAAAGACACTGACCTGACGGACGACATGCTGGGCTGGAAGGTACGTGCAGCGTTGCGAGCAGGCAAGCAGCCCCGTTTCAAAGATGTGCTGGCTGCCATCAACGCCATGAGCGACGCCGCCAAAGCCGACCCGACCTGGGTTTACTGGCGGGCGCGTGCACTGGCAGCAACCACGCCAGCTGGTAACCCGGAAGCAGCCGCGCTGTACCAGTCGATTGCATCTGTGCGCGGCTTTTATGAGCAGCTGGCGCTGGAAGAGCTGGGCCAGAAAATTACCGTGCCTGCCAAACCAGCGCCAATCAGCCCGGAAGAAAAAGAAGCCGCCCGCCTGAATGCTGGCCTGAACCGCGCTGCTTATGCAATTGCGCTTGGCCTGCGGTCTGAAGGCGTGCGCGAGTGGAATTACAGCACCAACCTGGCCAGGCCTGGCGGCATGACGGACCGCGAACTGCTGGCCGCTGCCCAATTTGCCTGCGACAAACAAATCTGGGACCGCTGCATCAACACCAGCGAGCGCACCAAGGGCGTGATCGATCTGGAACAGCGCTTTCCAATGCCTTTCAGAGACGCAGTGGTCAAACGTGCGCAGGGCATCAACCTGGACCCGGCCTATGTGTACGGGCTGATCAGGCAGGAAAGCCGCTTCATCATGGATGCCAGATCTGGCGTGGGTGCATCGGGCCTGATGCAGGTGATGCCTGCCACGGCGCGTGAGACAGCAAGGCGTCTGGGCATGACAGGATTTACCGCGGATCAGATTACTGATCGCGATACCAACATCGCGATTGGCACAGGTTATTTGAAGATGGTGCTGGACGACGTGGGTGGCTCCATGGGCATGGCCGCAGCCGCGTACAACGCCGGGCCAGGCCGGCCCCGAACCTGGCGCGGTCAGGCAGGAAGCCCGACCGTTGACACCGCCATCTGGGCAGAAAGCATTCCGTTCAGTGAAACACGTGACTATGTGAAAAAAGTGCTGAGCAACACCACCAACTATGCTGCGATTTTGACCGGGCAGCCGCAATCACTGAAAGCGCGACTCGGGATGGTCGGGCCGCGTGATGCAAGCCAGCCTGAGACGGACAAGACGTTGCCTTGATACTTGATTGCTATTTAAAGAGGAGCTGCTTGCGCCCATAATATATGGTCTGCAGCACTAAAACACATATGAAAAGCCCTTTGTACGACACTGTCCCCCTGAACCCGCTAAAGTGAAATCATGAAAAAAATTCTCATCCTCGGAGGCACTGGTTTCGTTGGCAGCCATGTGTGCGAAAAGCTGGCAGCGGGGGGCAACCGCGTCACAGTGCTGACGCGGCGGCGATCCAACGCCAACCACCTGCAAATGCTGCCGATGCTGGACATCATGGAAGGCTCGGCTTACGACGCAGCTGCACTTGGGCCGTTGGTGGCCACACAAGATGCAGTCGTCAATCTGGTGGCCATCCTGCATGGCACGGAAGCCGCTTTTGACAAAGCCCATGTGCAATTGCCGGCGGCGCTGGTCAAGGCTTGCAATGCAGTCGGCCAGCGGCGCATTGTGCATGTCAGCTCGTTGGGGGCAGACGTCAACGCACCCTCGATGTACCAGCGCAGCAAGGCGCGTGGCGAGGCGGTTCTGGCAGGTGCCGGGCTTGACATCAGCATCATCCGGCCCAGCGTGATTTTCGGTGCCGAAGACAAGTTTCTCAACACTTTTGCATCACTGCAAAAAGTGTTTCCCGTCATTCCGCTGGCAGGCAGCACAGCCAAGTTTCAACCTGTGTGGGTACAAGACGTGGCCAGCGCCATCGTCATATGCATTGAGGACACCGCAAGCATTGGCCAGACGTATGAGGCGTGCGGGCCCGAAGTTTTCACGCTCAAGCAGCTGGTGCAACTGGCCGGCCAGTACAGCGGCCATGACAAGCCAGTCATTGGCCTGCCCGACGCACTGGCGCGCATTCAGGCAGCGTTGATGGAGCTGGCACCGGGTGAGCCCATCATGAGCCGCGACAACCTCGATGCCATGAAGGTGGACAACATTTCAGGCGGCAAATTGCCGGGGCTGAAAGATTTGGGTATCACTGCTTCGGCACTGAGTGCGATCGTACCGTTTTACCTCGGTGCACAAGGCCTTCGCAGCGGGCTGATGGCCAAGCGGAAAACGGCCGGCCGGTTTTAGAGGTCATCAATTGGCTGGGTTTTTTGCATGAATCACCAGCTTCTGGTGCGCTAGCATTGGTGTTCCAAAACAGGATGTCCGGCATGCTCAAACTCTACATTGGCAACAAAAACTATTCTTCGTGGTCCATGCGACCGTGGGTGATGCTCAAGCGGGCGGGCATTGAATTTACTGAAATTAAAGTGCGCTTCGACTCGTTTGAAGCTGACTCGCTATTCAGCAAAACCATGTCAGAGATATCGCCCGTCGGCAAAGTGCCGGTTTTGGTCGATGGTGGATTGGCAATTTGGGACACTTTGGCAATTGCAGAATACGCAGCCGAAAAGTTTCCTGATCACCACTTGTGGCCGCAGGACATGAAAGCCAGAGCGCGTGCACGCTCCATTTGCGCTGAAATGCACAGCGGCTTTGGTGCCCTGCGCTCTGCCTGCCCGATGAACATTGAAGCCAGCCTGCCAGACATCGGTCGACTGATCTGGCGTGACAAGCCAGCGGTTCAGAAAGATGTGGCGCGCATTGTGACGATGTGGGGCGAGTTGCTGGCGGAAAACAAAGGGCCGATGCTGTTCGGTCCGTTCACGATTGCCGACGCCTACTTTGCGCCCGTTGTGATGCGGCTGAAAACCTATGGCCTGCCGGTGCCAGCGAACATTGCAGCCTACATGGACAGGCTTTGCGCTACGGCAGGTGTGAAGGCATGGATTGACGATGCGCTGCTTGAAAATGACTTTCGTGATTTTGAAGGGCCCTACCGTTTGAAATCCTGAGTACGTGACATACTTAACGCTACATTATCAGTAGCTGCTAGCGCACATATTATACGGGCTGCAAGCACTATTCGTCATAAATTCAGGTTACCGTGATCTTGGCAGTCCTGATGATCCGGCTCCAGCGGTCAATCTCGGCTTTTAAAAACACACCAAAGTCCTGAGCCCCCTTGGGCGTGACGCTGAAGCCTTGCTGTTTTGCGCGCTCTTCGACTTCAGGGGTGTACATGATCTTGATCATTTCACGGGAATATTGTTCAACGATCTCATCGGGCGTTTTGCTTTGGATCATTGCACCTGTCCAGTTTTCAACCAGCAGGCCCGGCATGCCGGATTCCAGCGTGGTGGGCACATCGGGCAGCATCGGGTGGCGGGCCCGGCTGCACAGCGCAACGGCCCGCAGCTTGCCGCCCTTGACATGCGCAATGGACTCCGGGAAGTTGGAAAAAATCACATCCAGCTGGCCGCCGATCAGGTCAGTCATTGAAGGGGCACCGCCCCGGTAGGGGATATGCGTCATTTGTGATTTGTTCAGGTCATTGAACAACGCCATCGTCAGGTGGGGCGGCGTGCCATTGCCGCTCGAGCCTGCGTTGAGTTGCCTGGTTTTGGCAACGGTCAGCAAATCTTTTAAATCCTTGATGGGACTCGCCGCTGGCACCACCACCAGCATGGGCGAGCCGGCCAGCAACGCCACTGGGCGCAGGTCTTTGGTAAAGCTGTAGGGTGCTGACGGGAACAGACCCACATTGGCCGCATGCGTCAGGGTAATGGCCAGCAGGCTGGAGCCATCTGGCGTGGACTTGGCCACCTGCTCTGCGCCGATCTGTGCATTGCCACCCGCCTTGTTTTCCACGACCACCGACACCTTCCAGGCCTCGGTCAGCTTTTGCGCTACCGTGCGGGCCATGGTGTCGGTCAGCCCACCGGGTGGAAACGGCACGATGTATTTCAAGGTGCTGCCCGGCTTGGGAAAGCCTGCGGTCTGGGCCTGAGCCAGATTGGCACCGCTGAATAAAGCGGCACCAGACATGGCAGCGCCAGATAAAACAAGTTGGCGACGTTTCATGATCGTCCTTTCAGGTTATCCAGATTATTGAGCCAGTTCAAGCAGCAATGCATGCAGAACATCAGGAATCATGATGCCCCCAAGCAAAGCCTGTCTCTCCAGGGCCAGACGCCTGGCTCCTGCCAGGCGCACGCCGTCGTCAACCAGCATCTCGGTGATGATGACTTCCATGCGGTCGAAATACGCATCCTTGCCAGCCAGAGCGCCCGGGTCAATGACGATGAAGGCCTGGCCCAGACACGGCACGTTGCCAGCTTCAACAAAAAACGACGAGGCCTCAAAGCCGAACTGGGCGCCAACAACGGCCGTAACCATCAGCTCGACAATCAGCGCCAGCATCGCGCCTTTGGGGCTGCTGCTGGCACCGACTGGCAGCATGGACCCCGCCATGCCAGCGGCCGGGTCGGTGGTGGGGTTGCCATCGATGTCCAGCGCCCAGCCCAGCGGAATGGTTTTGCCTGCGCTTGCAGCCACCATCAGCTTGCCGCGTGCCACTTCGCTGAGCGACAGGTCAATCATCAAAGGGTCGCCAGAACGCCTGGGAAATACCGCCGCCACAGGGTTGGTACCAAAAATCGGGTGCTTGCCGCCTGCAGCAGGCATGGCCGCTGGCGAGTTGGCAAAACCCAAACCGACCATGCCGGCGTCGGCCACAGCCCGCAAATGGTCAACCAGCACGCCGCAGTGGTGGCTGTTGGTGATGCCAACAAAACACACGCCACTTTTTTGCGCTGTGGCAATGGCCGTGGCAATAGCCAGATCACACGCCGGAAAAGCCAGGCCGTTGTGCGCATCGACCAGCGCCGCTGCTGCCTTGTGCTGCACCACGCTGGCAACTGCTTGCCCGTTGGCTCGGCCGTTGCGCAAATGTGTTGTGTACTGGCCGATACGGCTCAGGCCATGCGAAGGCATGCCCTGCATGTCGGCCCGCACCAGCGCGCGTGCCGTGCTAGCTGCCATGGCCTGGGTGGCGCCGGCTTTCAGCAGGGCAGTGGTTGCCAGGTCAATGGCGTCGTCTCTTGAAAGTTGGGTCATGACGTTTTTAATTCAGGCAAGCCAGAACTTTTTCAGCAATCATGAACGACACGCGTTCGTTGGACTGAAAGCTCAGACCTGAAATGTGCGGCGTTAACAAAAGGTTGGGGCAGTCCTGCAATTGAGCATTCGCAGGCATGGGCTCTACATCAAACACATCAATGGCTGCACCACCTAAATGACCAGACCACAGGGCGGCTGCAACCGCAGCCACATCAACAATATGACCGCGCGATGTGTTGATTAGGATTGCGCCCGGCTTCATGCTGGCAATGCGTGCGGCGTTGAACAGGCCGCGTGTGCCGTCCACCAGTGGTACGTGCAGCGTGACCACATCAGACTTTTGAATCAGTTCGTCAAGTGCAACTTGGAAAACGCCGTTCTGCGCAAAAACTTGGGCACCCTCATGCAGCATCGCATCAAAAGCGATGACCTTCATGCCCAGGGCACGCGCCTTTTGCGCTGTTAACTGGCCAATGGAGCCAAAACCAATCACACCCAGAGTCTGACCCGCCATTTCACGGCCATTGCTGACTGCCGTACGCGGCCACGCGCCGCTGGCAACGCCCGGTGTGCACATGAATGCACCACGCAGCAGCACCAGCGTGCTGGTGATCACGTATTCAGCCACACTCAAGGCGTTGGCCCCAGTGGCTGGAATCACAGCGATGCCCGCAGCCACGCAGCCAGGCACATCAATGTTGTCCAGCCCCACGCCCAAGCGGCCAATGAGTTTGCAGCGACCAGATGCAGCCAGCGCTGCCAAAAGTTCACCCCGCACCTGCGTCAGGTTACGTACGATCAGCGCGTCGCAGTTGGCTGCTTCCTGCAGCAATCGTGGCCCGTCTTTTTGCAGGTTGGCGTCGTACAACACATCATGGCGGGCGGCGAGCTGGGCCACCGCCCGCTCATCCATGAATTCGCAAATGACAATGCGTGCCATAGCGCTGTCAGGCCGATTCAAACAGGCGCGTCAATACAAACTCGCGGTGGCCTAGCGCCTCGGCGGCTGTCAAGCGGCCGTTTGCTGTGCGCAGCATGCTCTCCAGCAGCTTGTCGCCCGCCTGCTCGAGTGTGATGTCGCGCTGCAACAGCCCCGATGTGTCCACATCGATGTGCTCACTCATCAGCCGCACCGTGCGGGGGTTTGAACAGATCTTGATCACCGGCACAATCGCATTGCCAATCACATTGCCCTGCCCTGTGGGAAAGAAATGGATGGCAAAGCCGGATGCAGCGCACAGCGTCACCATCTCGGCCGCAGCGCTGGACGAGTCCATGAACCACAGGCCTGGATGGGTCGGCATTTCAGCCTTGTCAATCACGCCATCGACTGTGCATTTTTTGCCGATTTTCTGGATGTTGCCCAGCGCTTTTTCTTCAATCGTCGTCAGCCCACCCGCAATGTTGCCTTTGGTCGGCTGCGAGTCCGACAAGTCGCTGGTTTTGTGACGGTTGATCATGTCCTGGTAGCGGTTGAACATGAACATGAATTGATCGCGCACCGCATCGGTGGCGCAGCGCTCAGCAACGATTTTTTCGCCGCCGGTAATCTCGGATGTTTCGCCAAAACACAGCGTGGTTTTGAGCGGGTGCAGCTTGTCAAAAGCATTGCCTACCGTCGGGTTGGCGCCGCAGCCCGATGTGGTGTCAGACTCGCCGCATTTGGTCGACACCCACAGCTCGGAAATGGCGCAGCTTTCGCGCTGCTTTTCGCTGGCCCACTGCACATAGTCGCGCGCGGCTTTGGACGCCCGAAAAATCGTGTCATGGTCGCCATGGCCTTCAATGCCAAACCCCACCACCGGCTTGCCCGTGCTGGCAATGCCTTCAACGACTTTGGCCGTCCAGGAATCTTCAATGCCAATGACCACCACTGCCGCCACATTCGGGTTGCAGCCCGCACCAATCAGCGTGCGGAAATGCAGATCCAGGTCAGCGCCAAACTGCAAGCGGCCATAAGGATGCGGAATCGCCATGCATCCCTTGATGTTGTGCGCCACAGCTTCAGCAGCCGCATTGGACAAATCGTCCAGCGGCAAAATAATCACGTGGTTGCGAATGCCAACGCGCCCGTTTTCACGGCGATAGCCCAGGAAAGTGGTGTTTTTGTCGATGACAGTCATGTTTTCTCCAAAATTTAACCAGTTAACGTGTTTTTCAAGCGGTCGCCGTGGGTCTGGCTTTGCCAGTCCACCAGCGACGCCCCCTGCAGGGGGAGCGGCAAAGCCGCCCGGGGGGTGAAATAAGCTATTGGCTTTGCCAGTCCACCAGCGGCGCCCGTGGGGGGAGGCGGCAAAGCCGCTCCGGGGGGAGCCATGTATTCGGGGAGAGTCACCACCTCTTGGTTTTGATGTTGTGCACATGCGCATGCTGACCCTGCTGAATATTAGCCACCACCTTGCCCATGTCAATGCCGTACTTGAGCACTGTGTCGCCCACCGCCATGTCCTTCAGGGCGACCTTGTGACCAATCGGAATGTCCTGACGGGCCTCGACGTTGATGGTGCGGTCCTCGTCCATGATCCAGCCGGTCATCGCGGTGCCTGCAGTCACGCCTTCGACCACCACGACCGCTACTGAATCCTGTGCGTCATGCAATACAAAATGAATCATCGTCGGTATCGGCGGTGGTTTGACCAGCGCCGCTGTAATGTTGAAAAGCCGTCAGTTTAAGCACGGTGGCCCGCTTGTCAAACCACTCATATAGATGACCTGGGCAAAGACGGGCAACAGTGTTTAAATGCCAGCTTATGCCCAAGCAGATCAACGCCCGACCCAAACCGGAGATGCCTCATGGCGATGCCCCGCGTTACCGGGTTGTCAAGCAGGCTCTGCAGAAAATGATTGAAACCGGGCAGTACAGCGCAGCCCATGCCCTGCCCAGTGAGGCTGTGCTGGCTGAAAAATGGCGCGTCAGCATTGGCACGCTGCGCCGCGCTGTCGATGAGCTGGTGCATGAACATGTGCTGGTGCGGCGTCAAGGCAAGGGCACCTACGTTGCGCTTCACAGCCCGGCGCGCTTCATGTTCCAGTTTTTTCATGTGGAGCCGCGCTGGAGTTTTGGCGACGATGAAGCCATGCATCTGCAAAAGCCTGCTGAATATCCAGCGATTGAATGCCTGTCTTTTGTATCCAGCCGGGCCAGTGACATCCAGGCCAGTGCTTTGCGAATCAAGCGGGGCGAAGGCGTATTTGTCTTTGAAAACCGGCTGATGCTGGGCCAGCGCGCGGTGATGCGGGATGAAATTTGTGTGTCTTCAGGTTTGCTGAAGGGTTTGAATGAAAAAAAATTCACGCGCCGTTCAAGCACTATTTACAGCCTCTATCAGACCGACTTTGGCATCACGGTATTGCGTACGCTGGAGCGTGCGCGTGCGGTTTCAGCAGATGCGACAAGTGCAAAAATACTGGGCATTTCTGCCGGAGCGCCAGTGATGCAAATTCACCGCCTGGCATTGACATTTGGGGATCGCCCGGTTGAATACCGCATCTCTACCCTTTGCACGCAAGCGCATGACTATGTCAACGCTTCACCCTTGCCTGCCGCATGAAATTGAAAGTATTCACCACTGCGGGCAGCTACTTTCCAGGTGTGTTGCTTTGCGTGGTCATTGCGCTGGCAGCGACTTTTGTGTCAGAGCACTATGGCGGCCCGCAGCTTTTGTATGCCCTGCTGATGGGTTTGGCATTCCACTTTTTGAATGGCAACCCAAAGGCTGCCAAGGGCATCAATTTTTGTGGCCGCACGGTGCTGCGCTGCGGTGTGGCGCTGCTGGGCGCACGCATCACGTTTTCACAGGTTTCAAAATTGGGTGTTGAAACCGCATTCATCGTGGTGGCGGCGGTGGCGCTGACGATTCTGACAGGTGTGCTGCTGGCACGCTGGCTGGGCGCGACACGTGAGCAGGGGCTGCTAACGGGTGGCGCCGTGGCGATTTGTGGCGCGTCAGCGGCATTGGCCATTTCATCGGTGTTGCCGCAAACCAAGGACAACGAGCGCTTCACGTTGTTGGCTGTCATGGGCGTTACCGTCATGTCCACCGTTGCCATGGTGCTGTACCCACTGGGTCTGCAGTTGCTTGGCATGTCGGCCAGCCAGTCGGGCATTGTGCTGGGCGGCTCGATTCATGATGTGGCGCAGGTGGTGGCTGCGGGCGTGATGCTGGGGCCGGTTGCAGGCGACACGGCCACGGTGGTCAAGCTGTTTCGCGTCATGCTGCTCATGCCCGCGGTGCTGATCATTGCGGTGCTGTACCGCCAGCACGCTGACGTCCATGCGCCTGAAAAAGACGTGCCGCTGGTGCCCGGGTTTCTGATTGCCTTCATTGTGCTGGTCATGCTGGCCAGCATTGGCACCATCACGCCGCCCATGGTGCAGGTGGCGAGCGACGCATCGCGCTGGATGCTGGTCGTTGCCCTGGCGGCAGCGGGCGTGAAAATCAGTTTTGAAGATTTGCTCAAGCTGGGCTGGCGGCCCGTGGCCATGCTGGTAGGCGAGACTGTTTTTATTGTGGTGTTCATTGTGGCGGCCGTGTGGGTCCTGCGCCTGGGCGGACCCTGAGCATGGCGGGCCTTGAGCCTGGGCGGGCCTTGAGCTTGCCCCGTCGGGCATGCCACCAGCCGACTAAACTTGGACGATGGAAATATTTCTGGTCGGTGGTGCAGTGCGCGATGCCTTGCTGGGCTTGCCTGTTGTTGACCGCGACTGGGTGGTGGTGGGCAGCACGCCGGAGGAATTGGCGGCGCGCGGATTTTTGCCAGTGGGCAAGGACTTCCCTGTTTTCTTGCACCCGACAACCAAAGAAGAATACGCGCTGGCCAGGGTCGAGCGCAAAACAGCACGCGGCTACCACGGCTTTGCCGTACACGCTGCGCCTGATGTGACGTTAAGCCAAGACCTGGCCCGCCGTGACCTTACTATTAATTCAATAGCTGCTTGCGCCCATATTGATTGGGCTACAGGTCAATTTAGCACTGATTTTGACCTGAAACCTGAAAACCTGATCGACCCCTTCAACGGCCAGCGCGATCTGGCGTGCCGGGTGCTGCGCCACGTCACGGATGCCTTTGCCGAAGACCCGGTGCGCATATTGCGTGTGGCGCGTTTTGCCGCCCGGTTTGCAGACTTCAGTGTGGCACCCGAGACGATGCGGCTGATGCAAGACATGGTGGCGCACGGCGAAGCCGATGCGCTGGTGGCCGAGCGTGTGTGGCAGGAGCTGTCCCGGGGGCTGATGCAGGCTGCACCGTCCCGCATGTTTGAAGTGCTGCGCACGTGCGGCGCGCTGGAGCGTTTGTTGCCTGAAGTCAGCCGGCTGTGGGGCGTGCCGCAGCGCGGCGACTACCACCCCGAGGTGGACACCGGCGTGCATTTGATGATGGTGCTCGACATGGCTGCCCGGCTTGATGCCCCTCTGCCGGTGCGGTTTGCCTGCCTGATGCATGACCTGGGCAAGGGCACCACGCCCGCTGACGTGCTGCCAAAGCATATTGGGCATGAGCTGCGAAGCGCCAGGCTGTCAAAACTCGTGTGCGAGCGTTTGCGCGTGCCCATTGAATGCCGCGAGCTGGCCGATGTGGTGGCGATGGAGCATGGCAACATTCACCGAAGCAGCGAGTTTGGCGCTGCGGCACTGGTACGGTTACTGGAGCGCTGCGATGCCTTTCGCAAGCCAAAGCGTTTTGCCGATGTGCTGCTGGCCTGCGAGTGTGATGCGCGCGGCCGGCTGGGCCTGGAGAGTTCAGCGTACCCGCAGCGTCAGCGGCTGCTTGACATGCTGCAGGTCGCGCAATCGGTGGTGACCAGCGACATTGCTGAAGCAGCGCAGGCAGAAGGACTGACGGGCAAGCACATTGGCCAGAAAGTGCATGCAGCGCGGGTTGCCGCTGTTGCAGCGCTCCTCAAATGATTTGCGAGATCACGCTGGCAATCAGGCTCAGCACAATCGTGGTCGTCAGCGGAATGTAGCGCTCCTTGCCAAACAGTTTGAAGCGCAGGTCACCCGGCAATTTGCCAAAGCCCAGCTTGTTCAGCCAGGGCGTGAGCGCACTGATGAACACCAGCATCAGGAAAATAACAATCATCCAGCGAATCATGGTTTGCTCACAGCGTGTGCGTTCTGTCGCCCACCGCAAAACCCATTGGCTGCCAGGCTGCCGTATTTTTAGCGCCGAACGCAATCACCTTGAACAGCTCACCCATCTCATGCTCATTGATCAACTTTTGCACCATGGCACGCTCACCAATGCTTGCATCATCCATGCCTTCTAGCACCCCACAATTGATTAAAAACCGCCCTTGCCCGGTGTAGCCCAGCACCTGCAAGCCTGCATCTTGCCCAGCCAAGGCAATGCCAGTGAAGTTGACATGCGCGGTAATGTCCTTGCTGCCCACATCCACCAGCGCATCGGCATCGACCTGATGCGCGCGGTGGCACATCACGGTGCCCATGTTGCGCTGCGGATGGTAATACTCGTGTTCGGGAAATCCGTAGTCAATCAGGAAAATTGCACCCGCTTGCAGTTTGTCGGCCAATGTGCGAATTAAGCCTTCAGCTTGTGGATGAAGCTCTGTCAAATAATCATGCGTGCCTGGCACTTCACACGGCGGCCTGAGTTCGGTCGCCATGTCTGCACAGGCAAAACCATCTGCATGCAAGGCAACGCCCCGCTCGTGCCAGACACCCTGGGCGCGTGCCAATAATTTGACGGGCATTGCATCCAGCACTTCGTTGCCAATCACCACACCGCGCAATGTGTCTGGCAGAACTGTCGCCCACTGCACCCGCCCTTCAAAAGCTTGCAGGTGCTGCAGCTGGCGCGCCCGCAAACTGCCCGACACATCAACAATCGTATAGCGCGCAAGCTGTGGCAGTGCCTGCAAAATCTGCCCGGCCAGAGCGCCGGAGCCCGCACCAAATTCCCACACCTCTTGCGTATCAGTTGCCCTCAAAGCCTCGGCGATTTGCCGTGCCAGTGCCTGGCCAAAGCAAGGCGACATTTCAGGCGCAGTCACAAAGTCACTGCCCGCCATCTGTGGGTCGGTTGCTCCGCCAGGCATCAGGCCAAACTTGCGCAGGACATTGGCGTAGTAACCCAGGCCAGGCGCATACAGCGCCAGATGCATGAAATCATCAAAGCCCAGCCAGCCGCCTGCACGGGCGATAGCCTCCTGAATTTGCACGTGAAGAGGGGTCGTTAAGATATTGAAGTTCATGGCGATCGTGTCACCGCGAATTGTCGACGATTACCCATCTCCTTCACATGCCGCCTACGATACCCGCTCCCGTTGTTTTAGTCACAGGCGCAGCCAAGCGGCTGGGCCGCGAAATTGCTCTGGCGCTGGCTGCCGGCGGCTGGCGTGTGGCGGTGCATTACCGCAACTCGGAGCAGGACGCTATTAAAACAGTAGCTGCTTGCGCCCATAATATGGGGGCTAGCGCTCTATTTGATGCTGATTTAGGCAATGAAAGTGCCGTCAAAGCGCTTTTGCCCCGTGTGATTGCGCACTTTGGGCAAGTTGATGCAGTGGTCAACAGCGCATCTGCTTTTGAGCAGGACGATGCAGCCACATTCAGCTACACATCACTTGCGAAACACCTTTTGAGCAACACCGGCGCGCCGATTCTGCTGGCTCAGGCGCTGCACACGCATCTGGCCAGCCGCAATGCCAGAGGAGCGGTGGTCAATTTGCTCGACCAAAAACTCTGGAACCAAAATCCGGATTTTTTAAGTTATACCCTGTCTAAAGCCGCGCTTGAGGCCGCCAACACCATGCTGGCCATGGCACTGGCCCCGCTGGTACGCGTGGTGGGCGTCGCGCCTGGCCTGACATTGACCAGCCACATGCTGAGCGATGCGCAATTTGCAGAGCTGCACAAGCTGTCGCCACTGGGCCGCTCGTCCACACCAGCCGATGTTGCTGCTACCGTCAAATTTGCGCTTGAAAACCAGTCCATCACCGGCACCACGTTGCTGGTTGATGGTGGCCAGCACCTGATGAAGTTTGAACGGGATTTCTCTCTCATGACATCCAACACCTGACAACCAAGACCTGACATGCTCACCACTGCTGGCACACAAATATTGACGCTGACGGGTTTGCGCTTTGACGCCAACCTGGGCATTCTGGACCATGAAAAAACTGCACCGCAGCCTATACAAGTCGATGCAGAATTGAATCTGGGCACCCAGCCGCTGATGCCCAGCGACGACGAGATCAACCATGTGCTGGACTACCGCAAGGTGCGCCAGATCATCATCACCGAATGCACAGCCCAGCATGTCAATTTGCTCGAAACACTCATTGGCAAACTGGCACACCGCCTGATGCAGCTGCCCGGCGTGCTGGGCGTGCGGGTCAAAATCGCCAAGCTGGAGATTTTTGACGATTGCGAAGTGGCAATACGGGTAGAGACCGGGCAGTGGTAGCCGCTGCCAGTTGGCCGTATTGATAAAGCCGATGCGTTAGCCGTTGCTGGCTGATCAGCCGTTTAATCGATGAACTGAATGACCCGAGTCTGCGCACCATCAGTGCGTGCCAGCAGCTGCTTTGCTGCCGCGTCCAGTGCCTGACTGCCAGACGAAAAACTGCGCAGTGAGCTGGCAACAATTTTGAATTTCACGGGGGTTGACGATGGGTCGTCCGCATCTACCATCATGCCCAATGCCACAAGGCGAGCCAGCTTGCCCGCCAGGTGCTCTGAACGCGAGACACCGGGCATCAATATGACAAAAATCTGGTCGTCAACCTGAGCAACGGTATCGTTGTCTCTTGCAACTGTGCGCAGCGTTCGCACGGTTCGGGTTATTGCCTTGTCAGTACTCTGCTTGCCAATTGCAAGGGCATCGGCTGAAGTCTCAAGTACCTTGACGTAAACCACCGTCAGATCAACGCCCTTTGTACGGGCTGCCTCCCACATGCTGGCAAGTGTTTGCAGATACAAGCTGGGCGCTACAAAGCCGGTCAGTGGATCCGTGCGGGCCAAAGTAGAGTTTTGCACTTTTTGGGTGTGGCCCTTTTTGGCATGCAGGTGAAGCGCCACCAGCAGCAGCGGCAGCTCAAAAAACAATCCGTAAATGGGCGCGTTGTAGGGCAGCCAGGGCAATGCGGCTATGCCCAGTTGCTCGATCTGCGTCAGCATTACCACCACCAGCATGGGCGCAAAGGACAACAGGTACAAGCCAGCAACCTGGCGTTCGTTGCGCAACGCCCGCACTACCAGCACACCAATAACTGCAAACCCGCCGACCACACCAAAACTGAACAGTGCAACCCGCACCCGTGCAATGTCAATCGCCAAAAACAATGCGCAGGCTGTCAATAACAGACCCAGCGCCTGAGTTGAAACGGCTGACATGTACCTGGGAGAATCTGCTGAGATAAACATGGCCTTTGTGAATCCCAGCTGTGCTGCCATGCCAAGCAGCACAAACACCATTGTCGATATGACCGTCCAGCTTGCGGCTGCTGGCCATAAAACATACGCGCCGATACCGCTGAAGCTGGCACCGGCCAATAACGCTGCTGCAACATAAGCTGCATACCAGGCGTAAGCCGTGTTGCGATAAAGAAAATACAGAACACTGCTGAAGACCACCATGAAACCCATCAGCCCCAGCATCAGGCCAACCGTGAAAAAAGTGTGCTGGGTTTCTTTTGCAATCAGATCTGTGCGCTGTACGGTCGCGGCAAATCGCAATGGAATCCACTTTTGAATCCGCAGGTAATAGTTCTGATAACCCAACACTGATGCGGTCGCAGTGCTGGACGTTGAAGGCAGACTTGCATCTGGCAACTGAAACTGCGGCGTCAAACCCCACACAGGCCATTGCGGGTGCGGTACGCCGGATCCTGCCGCCTGGGTGCGCCACGCGCCTTGCGCGTCCTGAAAGTAAAAGTCCACGCGATCTATGAACGGTTTGGACAACACGACTGACCAATTTTCTGGTCTCGAAGCATTGTTTTGCACCCGAAAATGCAACCACAGAGCAGTGCTCGAGGACAACTGATAAGTCTTGCCTTCGTCAAATGGCAAAAAGTCAGTAGGAGCGGTGGCTGCAATTTGCTCAACAGTGGTGTCTAGCGGTGCATTGGTGCGCACTGAAAAGTACTCTGGTCCCAGACGCGCTGCATGGGACGGCAGCACCACTGAAGGCGGCTCAAAGCCAGTTGCCAGACTTGAGGGTACGGCAGATGTGGCTGGAACGGCAAATGCCTTCAGTGATGCAAGCACTGCCAGGCAAACCATCAAATTTAACAGCCGCATTCAAAACCCGTTACGCAGACCAGACTTCCACGCCTTCGCATTGTAACAATTTCACACAATTTTGAATTGCAAATGGATCCGGGGCTGCAGTGTGACCAGCTGTGATCTGCAAAGTCCATTTAAAGCGGAGCGACTGGTGTTTGTGATGGTGTTCTGCGCACTGCCAACAAGCTGTCAGTTGACTTGCTGTTGACTGGCTATTGACTTGCTATTGCCTGCGTATCGTTCATCGGCGCACAGGTTAAATCAAAATGCGAAAATAGCCCCATGCAAGTTGCCATTGAAACAAACGCGCCCGTCCACATCAAGCCTGGTGGCGCTGCAGTCCAGTCAAGCCAATCCGACAGGGAGGACCACAAGCTTGAAAAGCGCCTGTGCCGCGAGGTTGGCCGGGCGATTGTGGACTACAACATGATTGAAGAAGGCGACAAGGTGATGGTGTGCGTGTCGGGCGGCAAGGACAGTTATGCCATGCTGGACATTTTGTTGAAGCTGCAAAAGCGCGCGCCGATCAATTTCAGTTTGATTGCGGTGAATCTTGACCAGAAGCAGCCCGGCTTTCCGGAGCACATTTTGCCTGGCTACCTGGCCAAACTGGGCGTGCCGTTTCACATTGAAAACCAGGACACATACAGCATTGTCAAGCGCGTGATACCTGAAGGGAAAACGCTGTGTTCGCTGTGCTCACGCCTGCGGCGCGGCATTTTGTACCGGGTGGCGGGTGAGCTGGGCGCGACCAAAATTGCACTGGGCCATCACCGCGACGACATGCTGCAAACGTTTTTTCTGAACATGTTTTTTGCCGCCAAGCTCAAAGGCATGCCGCCCAAACTGGTCAGCGACGATGGCAAAAACATCGTGATTCGCCCGATGGCTTATGTGCCTGAAAAAGACCTGAGCCGCTGGGCTGCCGTACAGGATTTTCCGATTATTCCCTGCACACTGTGTGGCTCTCAGGAGAACCTGCAGCGCAAGCAGGTGGGCAACATGCTCCGTGAATGGGACAAAAAATTTCCGGGGCGGATTGAAAACATGTTCAATGCCCTGCAAAACATTGTTCCCTCCCATTTGATGGATGGCAAGCGACATGACTTCAAGGGCATCAAAACCACGGGTGTCGCCAGCGTGGATGGCGACAAGGCTTTTGACGCAGATGCGTATCTGGAGCCTCAAAGCAAGGCGCCTGGCGGCCAAACAGTCGTTCAATTTCAGTCCTTTTAGAAGGAAAATACCATGCAAGCCCAAATATTACGTGCGCAAATAGCTACTTTATTAATAGCAATTCTATTTTTGTCAGCTTGCTCGGGTATGCGCGTTGTTGACAGCGACGTGACTGCTTTTTCAGCCTGGACAGCTGCGCCTCCTGTTCCTGGCACGCGTTACCGTTATGAAAGGCTGCCGTCGCAGACCGCTGCCACACAGCAAGACCGCATTGAGGCACTGGCCACGACCAGCCTTTCAAAAGTAGGCATGGCACTGAGCCCGACCGATGCGCGTTACAGCGTGCAGGTGATATTGAACACTGAAATTGTTCAGCGCTATGCAGGGCCAGGCTTTGGAGGGTCGGGCGTTTTCCTGGGGGCTGGCAACTTTGGCAGCAGCGTTGGTTTGTCATTTCCCATCGGCGGCAGTGGTGAACCGTACTACAAGCGTTCGCTGGCCATTTTGATGCGTGATCTGGGCACCCAGAAAGTTGTGTTTGAAACGCGCGCTTTGCATGAAGGTGTGTGGGGTGATGCTTTTGCCGTGCTGCCAGCCATGCTGGATTCGGCATTGCTGGGCTTTCCCCAACCACCAGCGGGCACGCGAAAAATCAATGTTGACATTCCAAGATGATGCAGGAGCCCACCCGCATCATTGCCATCCGCCACGGTGAAACCGCCTGGAATGTTGACACGCGCATCCAGGGCCAGCTCGACATCCCGCTGAACGCCAACGGGCGCTGGCAAGCTGAGCGCATGGCTGAGTCCTTGCGTGATGAACCGATTCAGGCCATCTACGCCAGTGATCTGGCAAGGGCCTGGGAAACAGCCCATTACCTCGGGCAGGCTCAAGGTTTGCCTGTGACGAAAGAAATTGGCCTGCGTGAACGCGGTTTTGGTAATTTTGAAGGCAGGACTTTTCTGGAAATAGAGCAGCAGTTGCCTGAGCAATCGCTGTTGTGGCGCACGCGGGATCCTGACTTTTCACCGGCTGGCGGGGAATCTTTGACAGCGCTGCGCGCCCGTGTGATTCAGTCTGTTGACCGCCTGGCAATGCAGCATGCGGGCGAGCAGATCGCACTGGTAGGCCATGGCGGCGTGATGGACGTGCTGTACCGCGCAGCAGCACGCCTTGACATCCAGGCTCCGAGAACATGGGCGCTGGGCAATGCTTCGATCAACCGCCTGCTCTGGACACCAGAGGGCTTGATGCTGGTGGGCTGGTCTGACACCCGCCATCTGGATGAAGATGTGCTGGACGAAGCGGCAGGTTAAAAAATCGCTTCTCTGGTTTCTCGGTTTTTTCTGGTTTTTCTGGTTTTTCGTTCTCTATGAATTCTTTGATCGGCTGTAGCGTCATGGCCATCGACACGCCGGCGCTGGTGATTGACCTGGACATGATGGATCGCAACCTTCGCACCATGGCCGCATTTGCTGATCTACATCAGGTCAAGCTGCGGCCACACGCCAAAATGCACAAAAGCGCCGAGCTGGCCAAATTGCAAATGGCCGCGGGTGCCGTCGGCGTGTGCGTGCAAAAAACGTCTGAGGCCGAAGCGCTGGTGGCAGGCGGCGTGCACAACATTTTCATCAGCAACCAGGTCATTGCGCCCGTCAAACTGGCACGGGTTGCTGCAATGACCCGCCAGCTGGCACCGCTGGGTGGCAAGCTGGCCATTTGCGTCGACAGCATCGAAGGCGTTAGGCGACTTGCGCAATGCATGCATAAAGGCCAAATTGCTTCCAGCAATGCATCAACCATTGATGTTTTCATTGAACTCAATGTCGGGCAAAACCGATGCGGCGTTGAGCCTGGCAGACCGGCTGTCGTGCTGGCGCTGGAAATCCGCAAACACCCGGCTTTGAATTTTGCTGGCTTGCAGGCCTATCACGGGAAGGCGCAGCACATGCGCAGCGCAGCAGACAGGCGTGACGCCATCGTCAGTGTCATCGAAGCTGTCAGCCAGACGCGCCAACTGATTGAAAATGAGGGCATCACAGTTGGGTTGATCACGGGCGCTGGCACCGGTACAGCACCGCTGGAAGCGGCCAGCAAACTGTACGGCGAGCTGCAGGCCGGTTCGTATCTGTTCATGGATGCAGACTATGCTGCCAATGAGCCTGCTACAGGCCAGCCGCTCTTCAAACACGCGCTGTTTGTCAAAACCCAGGTGATCAGTGTGCATGCCGGGCATGCAGTTTGCGACGCAGGCCACAAAAGCCACGCCATTGATTCAGGCATGCCCAAAGTCCATGCTTTCAGCAGCCGCAGCGTGCTGGAATATACAAACGGCGGTGACGAGCACGGCATCTTGAAGCCCGCGGCTGGCAGCAGCCGCTTGCCCAGCCTGGGCAGTATGCTCTGGTTGATACCGGGCCATTGCGACCCAACGGTGAACCTGCACAACGAGATGATTGGTGTGCGCGGCGGGCTGCTCAAGGGCGTGGTGGAGCGCATCATCACGGTTGATGCACGTGGTGCTCTGACTTAACTGAACAGCTCGTTGCCCATGAACTATGAAAATAGTTCATTCCCACTCACGGGCGGCGCGACACCCAAATGCCGGTACGCAGCCAATGTGGCAATGCGGCCGCGCGGTGTGCGCTGCAGGTAACCTTGCTGAATCAGATACGGCTCAATCACGTCTTCAATCGTGTCGCGTTCTTCACCAATGCTGGCGGCAATGTTGTCCAGGCCGACCGGGCCGCCGTCAAAGCGGTGAATCACGCATTCAAGCAATTTCCTGTCCATCACATCAAAGCCTTGCGGATCCACGTCGAGCATGGCAAGCGCCTGGTTGGCAATGTCCAATGTGATGTCGCCCTTGCCCTTCACGTCAGCAAAGTCCCGCACACGACGCAGAAGCCGGTTGGCGATGCGCGGTGTACCGCGTGAACGGCGGGCAATCTCGAACCCACCTGCTTCGTCTGTCGGCACATTGAGCAGTCCGGCACTGCGCCGGATGATGCGCGCGAGTTCTTCAGCCGTGTAAAACTCCAGCCGCGCCACGATGCCAAAGCGGTCGCGCAGCGGGTTGGTCAGCATGCCAGCCCGCGTGGTGGCACCCACCAGCGTGAAGGGCTGCAAGTCCAGCTTGATGCTGCGCGCGGCCGGGCCTTCGCCAATCATGATGTCGATTTGATAATCTTCCAGCGCCGGATACAAAATCTCTTCAACCACCGGGCTCAGGCGATGAATTTCATCGATGAAGAGCACATCGTTTTTCTCAAGATTCGTCAGCAGTGCGGCCAAGTCTTTGGGCTTTTCCAGCACCGGGCCGCTGGTCTGCCGCATATTGACACCCAGCTCATGCGCAATGATGTGGGAGAGCGTTGTTTTGCCCAAACCTGGCGGGCCAAACAGCAGCACATGGTCCAGCGCCTCGCTGCGTTTTTTAGCCGCACCAATAAAAATCTCAAGCTGCTCTTTGATCTTGACTTGACCCACATAGCTTTCAAACAGCTTGGGCCGCAGCGCGCGCTCAATGGCCTCTTCTCTGGGAGAGTCAGGCGCGGCAGACATCACGCGCCGTGAGGGCGGCAGGTCGGCCAGGTTGAAGTCGTCGGTTTGAATGGTCATTGGTTACGGCCCTTTACCAGCCGATCTACACCTTCAATGAACTTGCGCAGACTTGGTGACCTAGGCTGATCCAGATTCAAATGAGGTGATATTTTCTCGGCCCAACCTAGCTTCACTCCAGGCCCTGCAGAACTCTCATCAAGCTTCAATGCTTTGGCAAGCTTTTCCCAAGCCCCAACGATTGCATCTGGTTCTAATCCTTTTAGTACGGACTTATCAAGCGTTTTGGGGTAAGCACTGCGTAGCGCGTTGATGTCAGAAATAAACCAACTTTCAATTTCTTCAATGACTAATCGAAAAAGCACTTGAGGTTTATCAGGTAGTGCAGCAAGCATTGCGTTCAGATCTCGCAACAGCTCTACGCATGGCGTGTTGTCAGTATCAACGACCACTAAAACCACAACAGTTTGTGGAGCTCTCTTTGCGTAAACGCGCAACTTCGACGGTAATTGATCCAGCAAGCCTAAATGCTTTGACTTGGAAGTAGCGTGCGGATCAATAGGCAAATTTCCTCTTCCACAGTGCCAGTGGATTGCAAAATCTCTTCCGCTAATCAAGTCGAATTTTCTTTCAAGAATTTTCTTTATTGTCGGAACGTCTGAGATTCCTTCGACTAGAACTTCCAGCCAAATCATGGATTACCAATTCCGAAATGATTGCTATACCAAAGACTCCCCATCGGTATGCCTTCGTTGTAAAAATTGACAATATCGGAAATGTCTGCTGCCCGGGTCAAGGTTGAGTAGCCATCCGTTCCTTTATCGAGAATCCAAACCTCTGAAGGAGTTAGCGCATCTACAAAATGCGGTGAATGCGTTGTTACCAAAACTTGCGGCCCCTTTTCTTCTGCGGCAAATTGTTTCAATTCAATTGCCAGATGAATCAGAAGTTGATGGTGCAATCCATTTTCAGGCTCCTCAATACCGATTAAAGGCGCGGGATTAGGGTCTTCCATAAGCAGCATGTACGCTAGCATTTTTAAAGTGCCGTCCGACATGTCCTCTTTAAAAAAAGGTTCTGAATAACCGACCGATGTGAATTCAAGAACGAGTTGACGATTTTTATACTCATCGTGCTTGATGTCCGTAATTCCCGGGATCTTCTTTGCTATTCTGGATAGCATTCCCTTGAAAGCTTCGGGCTTACTTCTCTCAATAAATTGCAAATATTTAGCAAGATTTTTCCCTTCTCGATCTAAGTGTGGTTCAGCCCCTGCCATTGAGGGCTCCCTAGCAAGGTGCGGGACGAAATACGAGAGATACCAATTGGCGAGAAAATTTCTGAACGCAGCGATCCTCGGATGATCGGTAAGTGTGCCGAATGTAGAAATAGCCAATACTTGACGGTCTTTCATGTTAACGGCTATTTGTGCATTACCTTCTCCGTCATCGGTTGATTCCCCAGCCCATGCAAAACCAATGCCATCTGTAATATCTACAAAAGGATAAGGTTGCCCATGCTTCTGACCCTTTCGCCGCTGCCGCAGTCGCTCGTACACAACTATCGGTCGACCGGCTGCATCGCCACCAATGTGAAGCGTGTAATTTATAGGCCGAGCAGAAACTTCTTCTCGAAATCTAATTTCAAATTGAATTGCATCAGCAACACCTTGTGTGCGCAAACGCTCAAAGCCACCACGATGTTGCTTGTCACATGCTGATTCAACACCTTCTTTTAGGCAATCACCAAGAAAACTCAACGCATCTAACAAACTTGACTTGCCTGTTCCATTAGCCCCAATTACAGCCAAAAGTCTGGGCAACGGATCACTGTTCGATTCATAAATCGTTTTTCCTAAAGTGACCTCTTTCAAGACTCTAAAGTTTTTTATCTGAATACCTTCAAGAATTGCCATAAAAAATACCTCGATTTCAACTTACTTAGCCAAAGCCTTCAAAGCCAGCTTGATGCCATCAGACACCCCAACATCCTTGGGTAGCGCCTTCAATGCCAGCGCTGCATCACGGTCGCTGTAACCCAAGGCCACCAGCGCCTGCAAAATGTCTGACTGGCTGTCGTTGCTGATCGATACGTTCACGCCCATGTCTGCACCGAGCTTGCCTTTGAGCTCCAGCAACAAACGCTCGGCCGTCTTTTTGCCGATGCCGGGGACTTTGATGATGCGGCCAGGCTCTTGCAGGGTGACGGCCTGAGCGAGTTCTTCAACGCTCATGCCGCTGAGCACACTGAGCGCGGTGCGTGGGCCGACGCCGGATATTTTGACCAATTGCCTGAAAGCGGCGCGCTCTGTCGATGTTGCAAATCCGTAGAGGATTTGCGCGTCTTCACGCACTACAAAATGGGTCAGCAGGCTGACTTTTTCACCCAGAACGGGCAGGTTGTAAAAAGTGCTCATGGGCACCAGCAGCTCGTAGCCGACGCCATTGCAGTCCACCAGAATTTCCGGGGGGTTCTTTTCGGCCAAGGAGCCTTGAATTCGTCCAATCATGTAGCAATGTTATCAGTGCCCCCTTGGACGCAATATCAGCCGACAATGACAACTCAACCCATTCAGGACGCCTAACCTTGATCCTTCGCCACACCTTCACGCCGCCGAACAACAACCGCATGGGCCATCTGTGCGGGCCGATGGATGCTCACATCCGCACGATTGAAGTGGGGCTGGACGTGAAGATTGCGCACCGGTTTGAGCAGTTCAAGATCGACGGCATCAAGGCGCGGGCCACCCAGGCGCTGGAAGTGCTTCAGGCGTTGTATGAAATCGCCCAGCAACCTATCCCTCAAGAAACCGTTCAGCTGATGATGGCTGGCGACACGGCCTTGAAGCACCTACCCGACGGCAGCACCACACTGACCACCCGGCGCGCCGACCTGCGCGCCCGCACTGTGAACCAGGGCACTTACCTGGACAACATCGCTGCGCACGACATCACATTTGGCATTGGCCCGGCCGGGACTGGCAAAACCTTTCTGGCGGTGGCCTGTGCAGTGGATGCGCTTGAGCGCAGCGCAGTGCAGCGCATCGTGCTGACCCGCCCGGCAGTTGAGGCGGGCGAGCGCCTGGGCTTTTTACCGGGCGACCTGAACCAAAAAGTAGACCCGTACCTGCGCCCGCTGTGGGACGCGCTGCATGAGCTGATGGGGTTTGAGCGGGTGCAAAAAGCGTTTGACCGCCAGCAAATTGAAATTGCGCCATTGGCCTTCATGCGCGGCCGCACGCTCAACCATGCATTTGTAATTCTGGATGAAGCGCAAAACACCACGCCCGAACAGATGAAAATGTTTTTGACCCGCATTGGCTTCGGCAGCAAGGCAGTAGTCACTGGTGATGTGAGCCAGGTTGATTTGCCGCGCACGCAGCTCAGCGGGCTGGTCGATGCGGAGCGGGTTTTAAAGCGCGTCAACGGCATTGCGATCACGCGGCTGACCAGCGTGGATGTGGTGCGCCACCCGCTGGTGGCGCGGATTGTGGATGCGTACGACGCAGCACAGTCTACGCCGACCGGTACCATTGATGCTACTGATACAGTAGCTGCTAGCGCCCGTAAAACAAGGGCTCGAGGCAAAAATGCCTCTTAAAACCCTGTCTTTGTCGCTGCAGTTCGGCGCGATTATAGACACAGCGCGCCACCGAGCTGCCTTGCCGCGCCACAGTGTTGTCCGGTGGATTCGCCATGCGTTGGCAAGCGATGCCGAGATCACCGTGCGCATCGTGGATGCGGAGGAAGGCCAGGCGCTGAACCGCCAGTATCGCCAAAAAGACTACGCCACCAATGTCCTGACGTTTGACTACACGCGCGCGCCTGTCGTCACCGCTGACCTGGTGCTGTGCGCGCCCGTGGTGGCCAAAGAGGCGAAGGCAAACAACAAAACGCTGGCAGCGCATTACGCGCATTTGCTGGTGCACGGCACGCTGCATGCGCAAGGGTTTGACCATGAAACGAGCAGCCACGATGCGGACGCGATGGAAGCGCGTGAAATCGCGATCTTGTCCGGCCTGGGCATTGCCAATCCATACTGACCGGTTTTTTGCAGTACACCTTTATCAACCACCACCCAGGCCATGACAACACGCCACCAGCACCTGTTCAAAGTCGAGCTGCACAAGCTGCGCCCCACACAACTGACAGTGGGGTATGCCGAAGTTCAGGCCAAGCGCGGCCTGTGGACGGGCATGGCCAAAGCCCGCAGGCAAGAATTTTTGAAAAACCACTGGTTTCCGGCAGTACTGGGCCCAGGCAACAACCATTACATCGTGGACCACCACCACCTGGGGCTGGCGCTGCTTGAAGAAAAAGTGACCAGCAGCTATGTGGTGCTGCTCAAAGACTTGAGCATGATCGACAAAGACGAATTCTGGACCTTGATGGACCACCACCAGTGGGTGCACCCGTACGACGCCAAGGGCAAACGGCGCGCCGTGACTGACCTGCCCAAGGCGCTGACCGATCTGCTCGATGACCCGTACCGCAGCCTGGCTGGCGAGGTGCGTCACGCAGGCGGCTTTCCAAAAGATGCCACGCCGTTTGCGGAATTTTTGTGGGCCGATTTTTTCCGGCGACGCATCAAATTGTCGCAATTGAAGCGCGACCCGGCGGCCTGCCTGGTGCAAGCCATCGCGCTGTGCCACAGCCTAGAGGCAGCGCATTTGCCCGGCTGGTCTGGCCAAGCTGAAGCGCTGGTGGCGTAGCCTGCTTTGCACGCCGCAACACCCGCCGCCAACCAACCCGTCAGGTTGAATCTGCTGCCCGATGTGCTGGCAGGCTTGTCAGTGGCTGGCGTGTTGCTGCCCGAGGCTGTGGCGTATGCCGCGATTGCCGGCGTTGAGCCGCTGCACGCGCTGCTGGCGGCACTGGTTGGGCTGTGCATTTACCCGTGGCTGGGCACCAGCCGTTTTGCCGTGGTGGCACCCACATCGTCTGCGGCGGCGGTGTTTGCGTCAGCGGCGGTCATTGGCGGGCCAGCGATGGGCTATGCGCTGGTCAGCCTGACGGGGGGGCTGTTTTTACTGGCCGGCTTGTTTCGAGCCGGCTTTTTGGGCGCTTTTATCTCCCGGCCGGTGCTGCGCGGCTTTGCC
>JANYGP010000027.1 GCA_025362315.1 Polaromonas sp. | reverse complement strand
GCAATGTGATGGAGCCTGTGGCAACCTTGAACGACAGGTTGTTCAGGATCATGAAGTCCTTGTAACCTGCAACCACGTTGTCAAATTCAATGCATGCAATGCCCTTCGTGTTGTAGTTCATGATCAGTTCCCTAAATAGGCGTCGAGTACCGCTTTGTTACCGCGAATCTCCAGAGGTGTGCCAATGGCCAGTACCCGGCCTTCGACCATCACCATGATGCGGTGGCAAAGATCCATCACAAAGTCCATGTTGTGTTCAATCACCACAAATGATGCTTTCTTGCCAGACCTTGGATTGCGGTTTAAGTCTTTAAGCAGTGTTGAAATACCGCCCACCAGACTTGGATTGACACCCGCGCACGGCTCGTCAAGCAGCACCAGATCAGGCTCGGCCATGAATGCCATTGCAATGTCCACCAGCTTTTGCTGGCCATAACTCAGTGTGCCAGCCAGCTGGTTTGCAACATGGCCAATGCGGAATTGCTCAATCAGGGCATCTGCTTTTGTGCCCAGGCCTGAATCGCAGGGGGCAAAGATGCGTGTCAGCATGCTGCCCTGATGTTCCTGCGCTGCCACGATCAGGTTGTCACGGACGGTCATCTTGCCAAACACTTGCAGGGTTTGAAAGGTGCGGCCCACGCCGCGCCGGCTGAGCTCCAGCGGTGACAAACCCGTGACGGTTTTGCCGTGCAACTCAATCGCACCGGTATCCGGGCTGATCTGTCCCAGCATGCTGTTGAACAGCGTCGTTTTGCCCGAACCGTTGGGGCCAATCACACCAAAGATTTCACCGGGCATGACTTCGAATGACACGCCGCCAACAGCCTGAATCGCACCGTAGGATTTTTTTAGGTCAGTGACTTTGAGAAGCGGCATCCTCATTGAGACGATCCTAATTTAGTAGCTGCTTGCGCCCTATTTATCGAAGCTTGCCTTGCATTTCTCCTGGCTTTGAGTCGATCTGGAATGCTCAATAGTCCGTCGGGCAGCCACACCATCAGGAGTACTACCGCGGCGCCAAACATCGGCAAGTACCAGTTGGCAACACCCGGCACATCGCGAAGCCATTCAGGCAACACCACGCCGACTGCCGCACCAATCACAGGTCCCCAAAAATACCCTGCCCCGCCGACCACCACCATCAGGTACATCATGATGGAAGCCCCCACGGCAAACGGAGCAGGCTCGATAAATTGCACCAGCGACGCAAAAAGTCCGCCCGCCACACCGGCATACGCCGCACCAATCGCAAAGCTCAGCAGCGTGTAACTGCGAATGTTGATGCCCAGGCTTTCAGCCCTGATTGGGTTGTCTCGCAACGCAGTAAAAGCCTTGCCCCACGGTGAACGCAGCAAGCCCAACAGCAGCGCAGACGTTGCCAAGGTCACCGCTAGCACAAAATAGTAATAAGCCAGGTTGCCATCTAGTGACAGGCCAAACAGTGATGGCCGTGCAATATTGTTGATGCCAAACGTGCCGCCCGTGAGCCACTCCTCGTTGCGCATGACCAGCCAGATGGCGGTGTTAAAGCCCAATGTGGCAAAGGCCAAGTAAATGGCCTGCACCCGTAGCGCCGGAAACCCCAGCACAAGGCCCACCGCAAAGCAGATCACCGCGGCAGCCGGCAAACCCAGCCAAAAGCTGAAGCCCGCCTTCATCAAAATGGCGACGGTGTAGGCTCCGATACCAAAAAACGCCGCATGGCCCAAAGATTTTTGGCCAGCATAGCCAATCGTCAGATTCAAACCCATTGTGGCAATGATGAAGACCAGCCAGTAGGTGAGCAAGTAGATGCCGTAGTTTTTCAAAAACTGCGGCAGCACCAGAAAGCACAGAATGACCAGCAAAGTAGCGGCAGCAGCCGCCTTCGATTTGAAAAGTATGCTGAAGAGCGTCATACTTTTCGCTCCTCTTTTTTGCCCAGCAGGCCTTGCGGCTTGAAGAGAATAACCACCATGAAAATAATCAGCGCCACGGCGTCTTTGTAGGCTGGCGATATGTAAGCCGCAGCCAGGTTTTCGCACACTCCCACAATCAACCCACCCAGCAATGCCCCGCGCGAGTTGTTGAAACCGCCAATGATCGCTGCAAAAAAAGCCTTGGTGCCAAGTCCCTCACCCATGTCAAATTTGGCCAGGTACGTGGGCGTGACCAGCAGCGCTGCTGCCACAGCCAGCACGGCATTGATGGCGAAAGTATAAAAAATCATGCGCGGCACATTGATGCCGAGCACCATGGCGCTTTCCGTGTTTTGCGCTACCGCTTGCATGGCGCGGCCGGTGATGGTTTTTGCCAAAAACGCCTGTGTGGCCAGCACAATCACCATCGCCAGCGCAAACGTGCCCATGTCCTGCAGCGTGATGGTGACGCCCCCAATGTTGTAAATCTTGTCTGCAAACAGGCTCGGAAAGGGATGCGCTTCAGCGCTGTAACCGGCCCGCACACCATTGCGCATGGCAATGGACAGGCCAATCGTCGCCACTACGATGGGCATCATGCCGTACTTGAACAGCGGGTCAACCACGCCGCGCTTGAAGAGCCAACCCAGCAGCAGTACAGCCAGCAATGTCGTCAGCACAAAACTCACCAGCAGTGGCGCACCGATTGCCATGAAGCCCAGCAGCATGAAGGCGGGCAGCATGACAAACTCCCCCTGCGCAAAATTGATGGTGCCTGAGGCTTGCCACAGCAGTGTGAAGCCGAGCGCAGCCAGCGCGTAAATGCTGCCCGTGGCCAGGCCTGAAAAGAAGAGTTGAAGGAAGTCGGTCATCTTGGGTTCATTGAGCTGATCTCATTTCCTCCTGGACCGGAGGAAACTTTTCTATCATTTTTTTGGCGTTACCAACATCGGCGCACCCTTGACTACATCCTTGGTTCCCAAACCCAGGGGTGCAACCATATCAATCACTTCCTGTTTGCCGTTTTTCACTTCCACCATAAAGCTCATGCGGTCGAGATCCCCTTTGTTGTCAAACTCGGTGTACATCAACGCGCCCGGATACCTGTCGGTGTTGACCTTTAGCCCTTTCATGGCCAGAGCAACGGCTTTGCGGTCCAGCTTGCCGACTTTTTCAATCGCTGCTTTCAGCACATAAATACCTGAATAGCCTTTCATGCCGTTGTGGTCTGAAATGTATTTGTATTCTTTTTCGAACTTAGCTCGAAACGCGCGGATTGCAGGCAGTGGAGCGTCGACGGTCAGGCCAACGTGAGCCACCGCGCCATTGGCCGCGTCGCCCGCCAGCTCAATGACTTTTTGACCTGTCAAAGTTGTCTCGCCAATCACCGGCTTGGTCCAGCCCTGCTTTTTTAACTCACGCAATATACGGGCAGATTCTTCTTCATTCGAATATGCAAACACGCCGTCAGCATTGCTCTGCTTGGCTTTCAGCACCGCAGCAGAAAAGTCAACCTGTCCTGGCTCGGTTGAAATCTCGGCAACGACCTTGGTACTGGCATTGGCCAACGCTTTCTTCATCGCGTCCAGTCCGCCCTTGCCGAAATCGTTGTTCACATAAATAATGGCAATGCTTTTCAGTTTGGCCTGGTCGCTGATGTAGCGTGCCACTTTAGGCATGGCAGTTGCCTGGGTAAAGCTGGTGCGAAAGATGTACGGATTGCCCTGCTCTGTGATGCTGGCGGCCTCGCCTCCTGTGAAATTAGGCACTTCAGCTTTGCGCGATTCAGCCATGCTGACCATGATGGAGCCGGAAAACACCGGGCCAAAAATGGCAAACACATCGTTGTCAATGGCTTTTTGTGTCAAACCCTTGGCCACACCCGGGTTGCTTTGTGTGTCGGCTGTAGTGGTTTGAATTTTTTTGCCCAGAATGCCGCCTGAGGCGTTGATTTCCTTGACCGCCAGCTCTATGCCGTTTTTAAAATTGGTGCCTGCTGATGCGCCACCACCAGACAACTCCACAATATTGGCTATCTTGATAAATTCTTGTGCAAAAAGGCTGCTAGCCGATGTCATCAGGGCGCAAGTTGCTATTATTTTTATAGCAAATTGACGTGCATTTATTTTTGTCATAAGTGTCTCCTCAGGGGTTAAAAAATCAATTTTACGAAACTGCATGATGTACTGATGCCTTTGCTTCAGTTGCTTTATGAACTGCTTTTTGCTCAGCCTGTGTACCTTGTCTAATTTCTTTGGCCATCTCAATCGGGTACAGATATTCACGAATAAACCCGTCATCCTGACGCACTGCGCGTGCCGCGTCTGCATAGCCAAAAAATTCGAGGTAATCAGGAGTTTGCTGTATCAGCATTTCAAAACCTGGCTCGGCCTGCAAACCCCGGTTGCGTACGGCCTGCAAAAACGGCGTGGGCTGGTTTTTCATCAAAATATCAACGACTGCCGCATGGCTGGCCAGTCGTGACACTTCGCAAGGCATGACGTCACCGCTTGCCAGGCCAAGAGGTGAAGCATTGACTACTAAGTCGTAGTCTGCCGGGTCGTTGTCGGCAACCGCGACACACCGGTTGCGATCGGTGTTCATCGCAATAGAAATTTGTGTGGCAACACTTTGAGCTTTGCCCGGGGCTGGGTCGTACAGTGCAATCAGTCCGGGAGCGTCAGTGCCAGTCATTGCCAGCGCTGCCGCAATCGCAGACGCACCGCCGCCGGCCCCCAGAATCAAAACTTTTTTACTTGTGTACGCTATGCCAAAAAATTCAAGCGCACGGACAAAACCAATTCCGTCAAACAGCCCGCCCTCCAACTGACCATCTGCGTTACGCCGAATTCCATTGACAGCACCCGCAATACGGCCATGGCTGTTGCATCTGTCAAGTAGGTCCGCAACCAGCGACTTATGGGGTATCGCCAAAAACAGTCCTTTGATATTTTTCGCTAAAAAGACAGTCTGCACAAATGCAACGATGTCGCGGGCGGCAACATGGACCGGCACAAGCACTGCATTGATACCAATTGTTTTAAAAATTAGATTAAAAACATGCGGCGCACGCACCTGCTCGACCGGATCGCCAGCGATCAGAAAAACGTCGGTTTTGCCGTCAATGGTGGAGTGCATGTGGGTAGGAGTAGTGGCTTTTTTATTGGAGGATAAGAATCAACTGGGTCTACTTTATTGAATTATCAAAACGGTGCAAAGCATTTGCAGGTCAGGCTGTGCGATGATCGAATGTGTGCGAGCGTTTATCGCGCAAATCACGGGTTTCCACTATGCTTTTCCAACAGTTGTCTTCTTACCTTCAGCCGATGACAACATCTGGGGCGCCCACTGTCAAAACTGAGATCATCGACAAACGCGACTGGATCGCGGGCCTGGAAAAAGGTTTGGCAGTCATTGATGCTTTTGACAGTGCGCACCCCCGTTTGACTGCCAGCGAAACCGGCAAACGCTGCTCTATAACCCGCACGGCAGCACGCCGTTATTTGTTGACGTTGCAACATCTGGGCTACGTTGCCAGCGATGGCAAATTGTTTTGGCTAACCCCACGTGTCATGCGCTTGGGCCACTCCTACCTTGAGTCGGCCCGTCTGCCGCGTATCGTGCAGCCATTTTTGCAGCGCGTCACCGCCAGTACACAGGAAAACGCCTATGTCAGTGTGCTGGACGGGGACGATATTGTCTACATTGCCCGCAATGGCTCAGCCCGTGCCATGAACATTGGCTATGTGTTGGGCGCACGCGTCCAGGCACAGGTGACTGCGGCTGGCCTGTTGATGCTGTCACTGCGGCCAACCGAATGGATCGATAACTGGCTGGCTAACAATGATCTGGTCAGTTACACAGCATTTACGGTTACCAGCAAAAACGTCATGCAGCTGCAAATGAAACAGGTGCTGGCGCAGGGCTGGGCCATGTCGGAGCAACAACTGGATCTCAATTTTCGAGGTGTTGCAATTCCTTTGCGTGACCGCTACGGCGCAGTTGTAGCAGCATTGAGCGTGACTATGCCCATGGGTTCTGAAACCAGTGACGAGTCTGTTAAACGCGTATTGCCAGTCATGATTGAAACCGCACAGACCATGAGAAACTTGGTCTGAAGACTTCGGAAAAATAATTGTCTGCTATTGAATCAAAAGCTGTAAACGCATATTGCTCGTGCTTCACATCACTATTTTTTATACCAGCCAATGCCATTGATGCAACCGCCTTAGCGCAGGCCCAGATAAGTTAGCGCTGGCCTAATCTGAGTATTTTTATTGGCCGGGCCAAGTGGAAAAAAGTGACGCCAGAGGCGTGCTGGTCTAACAGCACAGCAGCTTCTCGATGGAAACCGGATGTGCATTGAAGCTCACCACCGCGCCATAGTAAGCGTCTATTGTGCTTCCGCGCAGATCCAATCTCTTTTCGCACTGCTTAGCTATTCCTGACTTCGCAAAGCATCTTTCGTCAGGCTTGCCACCATATCCACAAACTCGTCGCCAAGGTGTCCCAACGGCCAGTCTTTGCTCCACACAGCAGAGAAGTGGCCTCACGAATTTGAACAGCGCTATAAGTGGAAACTCAGGGTTAAAAGGAGTTTCCAATGGTCAAGAAATCAGCGCGGCGAACCCGCCGCACCCATACAGCCGCCTTCAAAGCCCGTGTGGCGCTGGCAGCGCTTCGCGAGGATAAGACGCTCGCCCAGCTGTATGCCCAGTTTGAGCTGCATCCCAACCTGATCACCGATTGGAAGAAGCAATTGCTTGAACGCGCCGCCGACGTGTTCGGCGGCTCAGTTGAGCAGCCAGAGATTGTCGATTTAGTTCCCCTTCACGCCAAGATTGGCCAGCTAGCGCTGGAGAATGATTTTTTAGAGCGCGCGCTCACCAAGGCGGGATTGCTAAGCGCAACGCCATGATTGATAAAGCCCACGAGCTGCCCGTATCCCGGCAAGCCAAGCTGCTCAAGATCAGCCGGGGAGCGGTCTACTACCTGCCCAAGCCCGTCAGCCCAGCCGATCTGGTGCTGATGCGGCATATTGATGAGTTGCACTTGGAGCACCCCTTCATGGGCGCCAAAATGTTGCGAGATCAGCTTGGCCCGCTGGGCCTGCAGGTAGGTCGCAGGCATGTTAGGACTTTGATGCAACGCATGGATATACAAGCCATTGCACCCCAGCCAGGCACCAGCAAAGCGCAGCCCGGCAACAAAATCTACCCGTACCTGCTTAGACACCTGCCTATCATTCGGGCTAACCAGGTTTGGGCACTGGACATCACCTACATCGCCATGGCCAAGGGCTTTGTTTATTTGACGGCTGTGGTTGATGTAGCTAGCCGCAAAGTGCTCACGCATAAAGTGGCCATTACCCTTGAGGCCTGCCATGCTGTGGAAATCCTTCAAGACTCATTTGCTAAGTCCGGCACATCCGAGATTATCAATGCTGACCAGGGAAGTCAGTTCACTGCATGTGAGTTCGCGACAGCAGTACTGGCTCAAGGATGCAAGCTGAGCATGGACGGCAAAGGTGCTTGGCGTGATAACGTATTTGTCGAGTGTGTCTGGCGCAGTGTGAAGTACGAACGGGTGTACATCAAGGCGTCTGACACGGTCAGCGCTGCCAGAGCCGACATTGCTGATTACTTTGGCTGGTACAACTCACAAAGGCCGCATTCAAGTTTGGATAAGGTCACGCCAAACAAGGCGTATTTAGACAAGATGCCTAAGCAGGTTGAGGTTGAAGTCGAGCTAAAAATAGCTGCCTAAAATGAAAGTTGTGATGCTTCCCGAGTTGACCTGCCCAACAGGCAACTTTGCATCATTTGTAACTTGCACTGTGTCCACTTATAAATCGGGATATGTTGTTCAAAAAAACGGGTCTACTTCTGCCGTTCAACCAGCACGTGAACTTTGGTTAAAACCAATTTGATTTATTTTTCATGACTCCATCTTCTCAAGGGTTGGAGCCTCCTCAAATTCGGTGCCTTTCATTTTAATCAGACCACTAAACCTAGCGACTTAGCGACTGCGCGTTCATGAATGACAAAGGCCAGCTTGCCTGAATTTAAAAGCGCAGAAAGCTTCGGTTTACTAGCTGTAAGCGCGAATGTTGACTTTCTACAGCCGA
>JANYGP010000025.1 GCA_025362315.1 Polaromonas sp. | reverse complement strand
GCCTGGGCCAAAGCCAACCCCAAGGACGCCAGCTATGGCTCCCCGGCAGCAGGCTCCACGCCGCACTTTCTGGGCGCTTTGCTGGGGCTCAACACCGGCACCGACCTCAAGCACATTCCTTACCGCGGTTCCACCCCCGGTGTGGTCGATGTGATGGGCGGGCAAATCGCGTCCATGTTCACCCCGCATGGTGACTTTTTGCCCCAGCACAAGGCCGGCAAGCTGCGCATTTTGGCCACATCCGGCAAGCAGCGCTCCCCATTCGTGCCCGACATCCCGACGTTTGCCGAACAAGGCTTTCCTGACCTGGTGGTGGAAGAGTGGTTTGGTTTTTACGCCCCAGCCAAAACGCCCGCCGCCATCATCAACGCCGCCAACGCCGCCATCAACATGGCCCTGAAAGACAAGGGCGTGATCGACAGCCTGGCGCTGCAGGGCCTGCTGCCTGTGGGCGGCACGCCAGAGCAAATGGCCCTGGACCAAAAAGCCCAGTTCGACCGCTGGGGCCCCATTGTGAAAAAAATCGGCTTCACCGCCGAGGCCTGAGGCCACGTTAACCCCGGCGCGGGGCTGCGCCAACGCCCAATCTGGCCACCGCACTTGCCCGTGGGGTTCGGGCGGTGGGCGCAGGCAGATGGCAGGTTGCGGATAATCTGAGGTTTGACCAGCAGACTTCCTGCCCTGACTGACTTTTTCATGCCGCCCCTTTTCGTTTCACCTGACGCCACGCCCTGCGCGGTGGACACCGTTGACACCCGCTACCTTGAAACCCTGATGGGTTACAACGCCCGCCGGGCAGCGCTGAGCATCATCGAGCTGTTCCCTGTGCGTATGGCCCCCTACGACCTGCGTCCGGTTGATTTTTCCATCCTGTCGCTCATCACCCACAACCCCGGCATCACCTCGCGCCAGTTGAGCACGGTGCTGAAAATCCAGCCCCCCAACCTGGTCGCCAAAATCAGCGGCTTTGAAAAGCGCGGCCTGATTCAACGCCAGCCCCACCCCCAGGACGGCCGCGCCGTTGGCCTGCACCTGACGGACGAGGGCGCGCAAACCATGGCAATGGCCGAGCAAACAGCGTCTGCGCTGGAAAACGAAGCCACCAGCCGCCTGAGCGCGGCTGAAAAGAAAACGCTGATTCGATTGCTGCAAAAAATCTACTTGTAGGCGCGCTGCAGCCGCTGCGAGTGCTGCACGGGCCATGTGGCCTTGTTTTATGCCAAAAAGGGCTTGTAGTCCCCGTATTTGCTGCCTGTCCTGCTATTAAAAGTGAGTAGACTGCCACGCTTGGCTGGCCTTCAAGCGTTGGCGTTGCGCCAATGGCAAACCTTCAAACTGAGGCATTCATGAACACACGTACCGCCACATTGCTCGCTCTGTCGCACTTGGTCGTCGCCGCCATCGGGTTTGCGGGCGGCATTTACGCCCTACCCATCCTGATTGCGCCTGACGCACCCACCGGGGCCGAGCTGAAGGCCGCCACCGCCCTGGTGCAGTTCACCGGCCAGTTCAAACGCACGCTCAAGGACAGCGACACCCTGCACTGGGGCGAAGGCACCGTCTCGGTCGGCCCCAACGCCATTTCCTTGACGGGCAAGCTGTCACCCGGGCCTGACTACAAGCTCTACTTATCACCCCAGTTTGTTGAAACTGAGGCCGACTTCAAACGCCTGAAAGCCAGCATGGTCCGCGTCGGCGACGTCAAGACATTCGACAACTTCGTGGTGCCGGTGCCTGCCGGCGTTGACCCCGCCCAGTACGCCGCAGTGATCATCTGGTGCGAAACCTTCAGCGAATTCATCACTGCAGCCAGGTACCGCTGACCCGGCGCTGTTGAACGCTCGAACCTTTTCAACTCGCGAATAAGCAAAACGCGCGTAGCGTTGCCGCCTCAATACCACCCCCAACCCCGAATGGCCCCATGACCGTCCTGACCATCCGCCCCGCCACCGCTGCTGACAGCGATTTGATTTTGCAATTCGTCCGCGAGCTGGCAGCCTACGAAAAAGCCGAGCACGAGGTGCTGGCCACCCCCGAGCACGTGCAACAAACCCTGTTTTGTGCCCAACCCAGCGTGTTCGGCCTGATTTGCCTGAGCGGCACCACCCCGGTCGGCTTTGCTGTCTATTTCTTCAACTACTCCACTTGGCAAGGCCGCCATGGTTTGTATTTGGAAGATTTGTACGTGTCCCCCGAACAGCGC
>JANYGP010000018.1 GCA_025362315.1 Polaromonas sp. | reverse complement strand
TCCATGCGCACCCGTCGCCCGTTCAAGGCCATGCTGGCCTGGGACGCCGAGGCGGGCAAAGTCAACTTCGAGTTTGCGCCGTCCAAATTCCCGCCGCGTAAAACCGCTGCCGCCGCCGCCGCTGGCAAACCCGCCACCGTCAAAACCCCGTTCGGTAAAACCGTGGCCGTGAAACCCGCTGCCGCCGCCAAAAAAGCCCCGGCCAAGACCGCGGCGGCCAAAAAGGTTGCCGCCAAAAAGGCCAGCCCGGCGGTGAAAGCCCCGCGCAAAACCACCGCCGCCTCAGGCCTCAAGCCCAGCGACGCCCTGGCCGCCGTCATCGGCACCGAGCAAGTTGCCCGCACCCAGGTGATCAAAAAGCTGTGGGACTACATCAAGGCCGAAGGCCTGCAAGACGCGGCCAACAAACGCGCCATCAACGCCGACACCAAACTGCTCGCCGTGTTCGGCAAGCCGCAGGTCACGATGTTTGAGCTGGCCGGGATTGTGGGCAAGCATTTGAGTTAAAGGGTTTGAATTTGATGTGCCTGGCAGTCACTGCGCTGCCGAACACAATTTGCACATGCGAGGGCTGGTGTGTCTGCAGTTCCAAAAGGACTATATTGCAGTTATTCATTCAACAGCTGCATCACCCTGATGCCCTCACCGTATGGCCACCTCCAAAAAACTGCCTCTTTATCGTTCACTGTATTTCCAGGTGATCTGCGCCGTTGTTGCAGGCGTGGCTCTGGGTCATTTTTATCCGGCATTGGGCGCAGACATGAAGCCGCTTGGAGATGGTTTTATCAAGCTGATCAAGATGATCATTGCGCCGATCATCTTTTGCACGGTGGTGGTCGGTATCGCGGGCATGGAGGACATGAAAAAAGTCGGCAAAACCGGCGGCCTTGCGCTGATTTATTTTGAAGTGGTCAGCACGATTGCCCTGATCATTGGCCTGGTGCTGGTCAATCTTTTCAAGCCCGGTGCCGGCATGAATATCGACGCTTCGACGCTTGACACAAAATCCATTGCTGCCTATACCGGTCCGGGCAAGATGGTGGGCACAACCGATTTTCTGCTAAATATCATCCCCTCCACAGTGATCGATGCTTTTGCAAAAGGCGAGATTTTGCAGGTGCTGCTGGTGGCCGTTTTGTTTGGTTTTGCGTTGCACCGTTTTGGCGGGCGCGGCACGATGGTGTTTGACTTCATTGAAAAAACATCTCACGTGCTGTTCACCATCGTCGGATTCATCATGAAGCTGGCGCCCATTGGCGCTTTTGGTGCCATGGCTTTCACCATCGGCAAGTACGGCCTGGGCAGCCTGTTTTCACTCGGGAAACTGATGGGTGCGTTTTACCTGACCTGCCTGATTTTCATATTTGTGGTGCTGGGCCTGATTGCCCGCTTTCACGGGTTTTCTATCTGGAAGTTCATCAAATACATCAAAGAAGAGCTGCTGATTGTGCTGGGCACATCGTCGTCTGAGTCGGTGCTTCCGCGCATGATGGAAAAAATGGAAAACCTGGGCGCAAAAAAGGCCACTGTGGGGCTGGTGATTCCAACGGGCTATTCGTTCAACCTGGACGGCACGGCCATCTACCTGACGATGGCAGCGGTATTCATTGCACAGGCCACCAACACGCCCATGACGCTGACACAAGAGCTGACCCTGCTGGCCGTGCTGTTGCTGACTTCCAAAGGTGCAGCGGGTATCACGGGCAGCGGGTTCATTGTGCTTGCCGCAACGTTGTCAGCTGTGGGGACCGTTCCGGTTGCCGGCCTGGCGTTGATTTTGGGCATTGACCGGTTTATGTCAGAAGCGCGCGCGCTGACCAATCTGATTGGCAACGGTGTTGCTACGCTGGTGGTTGCGAAATGGACGGGCGATCTTGATGTTGAACAACTGAATGCACGCCTGAACAACGAGACCTGGGTGGAAGCCCAGGAACCGGAGGTGCTTCTGGATAAAAAAACAGAGCACATGGCAGGACCCTGAACATGACATCAGGAAATGAAAGTCAAACCCGTTTACTGTCCATCTTTGCGCAGGCGGGTATTGTTGGCAAACACTTGAATTGACACAGACCATTCGCTACTATTTTTGTAGCTGCTTGCGCACTATTTACGTAAGTTTCAGACTTATTTGACTAAAATACTTGGAGCTTTAGTACTTGAGGTTGCTTGGTCTTGCCACCTCACTGCTTCCGGGGCTCATCGCTGTAAGAAAGCGGATACCCATCAGCAACATACGCTGGGCCTTTCATCAGCCAGACGATCACGCAACCAATGGCCAGCGTCATCACCAGGCTCCAGATAAAAAGCACCAGTCCAATCAACAAAAAGTCAAATATTTGAATGTGGCGGGAAAGCTCCGCTGCTGTGCTGCCCGTGATGACAAACCGGGCCAGCACCGCAGCCAAGGCAGGCAACAAGGTTCCGGCGATGCACATCGTTGGCATCAGCCGCAGCAAACGCCACTCGAACCCATAGGGCGTTTGCGTAAAACCAGAGAGTTTGTTCAACCAATTCATGCGGTGATATTACAAGCCTGTCCTGGTTTGTGCTGGTTTTGGGGTAAAACACATACCTGTGACTGGACAATCGCAATGAAGCCGGCGGCAGATCTCTGAAACTGCAATCTGTCAGAGCTTGTGAACAGGCGAAAATAGCCTGCGACAGGTTTAAATGCCAGGCCGGCGCGCTAACGTGGCGTTCCGTGGGCTGACATTCAAATCGCCTGTGCCTGAACCTCATTTTTGTATCAAACAGGCTTATAGCCCATATAAATTGGGCGCAAAGAGCTACTTATTTAATAGCAAATTGTCTATCTGCCAGAACCCCGTCAATCAAGTCCACAGGAACCAACAGCCATGAATGTCTCCGCCTGGTACATTAAAAACCCAATAGCTGCCATCATGTTTTTTGTGCTGCTGTGCTTTGCTGGCGGGCTTAGCTACCAGGCCATGAAGGTACAAAACTTTCCTGACCTGGATGTTCCCAACATCATCATCAGTGCCAGTTTGCCCGGGGCATCGCCGGTGCAGCTTGAAACCGAAGTGGCGCGCAAAATGGAAAGCGCCATTGCTGCCCTGCAGGGGCTGAAAAATATCTACACAACGGTGCAGGACGGCGTGGTGACCATCACCGCCGAGTTTCGCCTGGAAAAGCCCAGCCAGGAGGCGCTGGACGAAACCCGATCTGCCATCCAGCAGGTGCGTGCTGACATGCCTGCTGAACTGCGCGACCCGGTGGTCAGCAAGGTCAACGTGGCTGGCGCGCCGGTGCTGGCCTACACCATCCGCAGCAAGGCACTGGACGATGAAGCCCTCAGCTGGTTTGTCGATGACACGCTGACCCGCACCTTGCTGGGCGTGCGGGGTGTGGGCTCCGTGAATCGGGTTGGTGGTGTCACGCGTGAGGTGCGGGTAGCGCTGAACAGCGCAAAAATGCAGTCCCTCGGCATAACGGCTACCAACGTGTCACAGCAGCTAAGGCAGGTGCAAATGGACACCGCTGGCGGGCGGGTGGACATTGGGAGCAGTGAACAGCCGCTGCGCACACTGGCTGCCGTGAAATCAGCCACCGAGCTGGCGCAGCTGGAACTGGGTTTGGGTGATGGGCGCAAAGCCAAATTGTCCCAACTGGCTGATATCGCCGACACCACGGCTGAAGCGCGCTCTGCCGCGCTGCTCAATGGCGTGCCGGTTGTGGGTTTTGAAATAGCGCGCGCCAAAGGGTCGAGTGAAGTCGATGTAGGGCGCGGCGTGCGCGCAGCGCTTGCGCAGCTCAAGGTAACGCACCCTGATATCGACCTGGTTGAAGCATTTGACTTTGTCACACCGGTTGAAGAAGAATACCGCGCGTCGCTGACGCTGCTGGTAGAAGGCGCGCTGTTGGCCGTGCTGGTGGTGTGGCTGTTTTTGCGCGACTGGCGGGCCACGTTTATCACGGCAGTGGCGCTGCCCTTGTCAGTTATTCCGGCGTTTATTGGCATGCACTATCTGGGCTTTTCGATCAACGTGGTGACGTTGCTGGCGCTCAGCCTGGTGATTGGCATTCTGGTTGACGATGCCATTGTGGAGGTTGAAAACATTGTGCGGCACCTGCGCATGGGCAAAACGCCTTACCAGGCAGCGATGGAGGCCGCTGACGAGATTGGCCTGGCAGTCATTGCCACCACCTTCACGCTGGTCGCAGTGTTTTTGCCAACCGCGTTCATGAGCGGCATTGCAGGCAAGTTTTTCAAGCAGTTCGGCTGGACGGCATCGCTTGCAGTGTTTGCATCGCTGGTGGTGGCGCGCATGCTCACGCCAATGATGTCGGCGTACCTGCTCAAACCGATTGTTGACTATGTTGAAAAAGACAGCGCGGTGATGCGCTGGTACATGCGCGCCAGCCGCTGGTGCTTGACCCACCGCTGGCTGACCGGCCTGGCTGCTGGCGGTTTCTTTGTCGGCTCGCTGATGCTGATCCCGCTGCTGCCGACCGGATTCATTCCGCCAGACGACAACAGCCAGACCCAGGTGTATCTTGAGCTGGCACCCGGAACCAAGCTGGCCGATACGCTGCAGGCAGCAGAATCAGCGCGTCTGATGCTCATGAAAGTAGAGCATGTCAAGTCTGTGTACACGGCAGTTGGCGGCGGCAGCGCTGGTAGCGACCCGTTTGCACCTGGGGGTGCGGCTGAAAAGCGCAAGGCCACGCTGACGATACTGCTGGCACCGCGCGGCGACAGGCCACGCAAGCAGGTGATTGAAAACAAAATGCGCGCGGCGCTGACCGAGCTGCCTGGCGTGCGCAGCAAAGTGGGCCTGGGTGGCAGTGGCGAAAGCCTGTTGCTCTCATTGACCAGCGAGAACCCAGCTTCGCTGGCAACCGCTGCTGCTGCGCTTGAAAAAGACCTGCGCACCATTCCCGGCCTGGGCTCGGTGGCGTCAACAGCCGCTCTGGTGCAGTCAGAACTGGTGGTGCGCCCCGACTTTGCCCGCATGGCAGACCAGGGCGTGACCAGCAGCGCCATTGGTGACACGCTGCGCATTGCCACCATTGGCGATTACAACGCGGCTTTGCCCAAACTTAATTTACCGGGCCGGCAAGTGCCTATCGTGGTGCGGCTGGCCAACGATGCGCGAACCGACCTGACCATGCTCGATCGCCTGTTGGTACCCAGCTCCAAACCAGGCGTAGGCAGTGTGATGCTTGGGCAAGTTGCAACGCTGGAAATTGCCAGTGGCCCGGCTGTGATCAGCCGTTTTAACCGCCTGCGGGATGTGAAGTTTGAAATCGAACTGTCAGGCCTGCCGCTGGGCGACGTCACCGCACTGGTGAACAAATTGCCCGCCATCGTCAATTTGCCAGCAGACGTCAAACAGGTCACGACTGGCGATGCAGAAGTCATGGGCGAGCTGTTTGCCAGTTTTGGCCTGGCCATGCTGACGGGCGTGCTGTGTATCTACATTGTGCTGGTGTTGCTGTTCAAAGACCTTTTGCATCCGATCACGATTTTGGCGGCGCTGCCTTTGTCGCTAGGGGGTGCATTTGTCGGTTTGCTGATTGCAGACAAAAGCTTTTCCATGCCGTCGCTGATTGGTCTCATCATGCTGATGGGCGTGGCTACCAAAAATTCCATTTTGCTGGTCGAATACGCCATCGTCGCGCGGCGCGGCAACGACGGCAGTAATGGTCTGCCAGTCGCGCCCAGCATGTCCCGCATTGATGCGCTGCTGGATGCTTGCCACAAGCGCGCCCGACCGATTGTGATGACCACCATTGCCATGGGTGCGGGCATGATGCCGATAGCGTTTGGCTGGGGCGCAGCAGACAGCAGCTTTCGCAGCCCGATGGCAGTGGCTGTTATTGGCGGGTTGATCACGTCAACGGTGCTCAGCTTGCTGGTGGTTCCGGCTGTGTTTACTTTTGTTGATGATGCCGAGCATTTTTTGAAAAAAATTTTTCGCAAAAAGCAGTCGGGACATGTCAACAGCAGAGCGCCAGGGCAAGCTGACATGAAAGACGCGCCTCCCGCCACTTTATAATCCAGCGTCTTTTTCTTCACGGGTTCCTATGCAAAAACGCATCCTGCTTTCGGGCGCAACAGGCCTGATTGGCGGCGAATTGATGCTGGTCCTGGCGGCCATGGGCATTCAGAGCACAGCCATCGTTCGGGCACCGGACGCAATGCAGTCCAGGGCACGCCTGCTGGACAGGCTGCAAAAAAGCGCCTTGTGGCAAAGCGGATTTATCGATCTGGTGCAAGCCGTTCCTGGTGATATTGAAATGGCCAACTTCGGCCTTTCAACTGCCGTGCTTCAGTCTGCTGACGTGATCTTGCATTCGGCAGCCAGCACATCGTTCAAGCCTGATGCCGGCGTCTACCCGATCAACATCAAAGCGGCCACAAATTTTGCAGGCATCCTGAAAAATCTCATGCCATCCCAACGCGGGTTTTTTGTCGGCACTGCCGCTGTCACGATGGAGCCGCGAGGCGTCATCACTGAAGACATGGTGTTTGCCGGTTATGCCAATGATTACATTCGTTCAAAACGCGATGCTGAAACTTTGCTGCGAAGCACAGGCGTGCCTTTCGTCAGCCTTCGCCCGGGCATTGTGTTGTCACGTGGCATTGACGATGCCAAACTTGCACGCAATATGCTCTGGGCCATACCTGTGATGGCAGAACTGGGTGAGGTGCCGCTGGACCCGTTGGCGCGGCTGGACTTTGCGCCTGTCGATTTTGTGGCAAGAGCATTCGCCGAAATGCTGCACAAGGAAAATTTGGCGCACGACTGCTACCACGTCTCAACCGGTGAGGCATCGATGACTTTTCAGACCCTGGCCGATGAGCTCTCGCTCACCATGCCTGGTATTAAAAAGCTGGTCATGCGCGGCCGTGACTTTGTGCCTGCGCCAACTTTTGCACGCCAGCGTTGGATGTTTGCAGCATTGCAGCCTTATTTGCCGTTTTTGACTGCTGATGCTGTGTTCAGCAATGCAAGACTTTGTGCTGAAATAGGAACGTTCGCTTTGGCACCTGCTCCAAGCAGTTATTTGGGTGATTTGCTGGGCGCGTTCAGCTTGTCTGATGCGGTCAGGCAAATGTATACGCCGTGAGCTTTTGTGATTTGTCTTTTTGCTCACTTGAAGAACTGTTAAGCTCAGTTTGGGGTAATAAAACCTTTTTCTTGGACAATGCGATTCGTGTCAATGAATTCAAAATTAATCAATCTTTTTGCTGAAACTTTTGGTATTGCAGAAGAAAAGCTGTTGCCTGGCGCGACGCTGGAAAGCCTTGGCCTCGACTCTTTGGCAGTGATTGAATTTTTGTTCCAGATTGAGGACCAGTTTCACATCCAGATTCCGGATCAGGCCAGTCCGCCCCGGACCCTTGACGAAATGGTCCGGCTGATTGAGCCACTGCTTCCAAAAACCCCGCCATTCAACGCGGCCATGGTGACCTGAGTTTTTGATTCATGCGTCGGGTTGCCATCACTGGGTTGGGTGTTGTTTCTCCGGTAGGGCTGCAGCAGGACAGTTTCTTTAAAGCGCTGCTTGCGGCACAGTCCGGCATTCGCGCTCAAACAGTTGATTTCCCAACTGGCGCCGAACCGGTGTTGATGGGAAACATTGACTTTTACCCAGACGAGCATTTTTCCAAAGCCAGGCTTTTAACGCTGGACCGCGTCAGCCAGTTTGCGCTGGTCGCCGCTCGTCAGGCCATGGCGCAGGCCGGCTTTGATGCTGAACTGAAAGGGCAACTTCCCCAGCGATTTGGTGTGTCGGTAGGTACAGGAAGCGGCGGCACAACATCACTGGAAGCTGCCTACTTCGCGCTGCTGGAGCAAAAGGTGTCCCGCCTGCGCCCCATGACAGTGGTGTTGGCCATGCACAACGCAAGCGCTGCACATCTGTCCATGGAGTTTGGGCTCAAAGGGCCTAGCAGCACAGTGTCCAACGCGTGCGCATCGTCAGCAACAGCCATTGGTGATGCATTTCGTCAAATTCGCCATGGTTATGCTGACGCAATGCTGGTAGGTGGTGCTGATGCACTGCTGACCAAAGGCACCATTCGGGCGTGGCAGGCCATGCACACACTGGCCCGGCCACATGCCGATGGCGCACATGCCTCTTGCAGGCCATTTTCAAAAGACCGTTCAGGGCTGGTACTGTCCGAGGGCGCTGCCATGCTGGTGCTGGAAGACTGGGAAGCGGCAAAAAGCCGGGGGGCCAATATTTTGGCTGAACTGGCAGGCTATGCATCAACGACCGATGCGCATCATCTGACACAGCCAGAAGCGCAAGGCCAAGCCGCAGCAATGACACTGGCACTTGTTGATGCGCATTTGAATACCAGCGACATCGGGTATCTGAATGCCCACGGTACGGCAACTGAAGTGGGTGATGTGGTGGAAACGAATGCCATCAAGCAGGTGTTTGACAACGATGCGGGGCAGTTGCCTGTCAGTTCAACCAAGGCGGTGCATGGTCACGCCATGGGTGCGGCAGGCGCCATGGAATTTGTGGCCAGCGTGATGAGCCTGCAATCTGGCGAGTTGGCACCGACAGCTTTTTTGCAAACACCCGATGAACGCTGCGACCTGGACTACATCCCTTTGCAGGCTCGCACTGTTAAAAATCTGAGCGCTGTCATGTCCAACTCGTTTGCCTTTGGCGGATCAAATGCAGTGCTCATTGCCAGATCGGCCTAAAAACCTATCCCGGCGCGCGGATCTTTTGCACCAGTGCAGTGGTTGAATAACCGTCTACAAATTTGATTGCAACAGCCCGACCGCCATAACTTTCAACAATGGCTGTTTCAGCCAGTTTTTGCATGTCATAGTCGCCGCCCTTGACCAATACATCGGGCTGGAGGGTTTGAATCAATTGGAGCGGTGTGTTTTCATCAAACCATGTCACCAGGCTGACAGATGCCAGTGCAGCAATCACCGCCGCGCGGTCCTGCTCGTTGTTCAGTGGCCTGCCTGCGCCCTTGCCGAGGCGTCTGGCAGATGCATCGGTGTTCAGTGCCACCACAAGGCTGGCGCCCAGCTCCCGAGCCTGCTCCAGATAAGCAACATGGCCTTTGTGCAGCACGTCAAAAACGCCGTTGGTAAAAACAATCGGCCTGGGTAGGCTGGCGATGCGGTCAAAAGCATCATCGCAATCGGCGATTTTGGTTAAAAACCCCAATCTGTTCACACCCCCGCAGGTTTGACGTCTGCAACAGAAAATTTACCGGGAAGTGCTGCTGGCAAAACAGCAGGCAATGCAGCGATTGCATCGGCAAGCTCGCGGCTCAGTTCCTTGCCAATTTCTTTGCGATACCGATTCAGTTCCTGCACGGTCTTGAAACTCTGATTCATCAAGAGGCTCATGTTGTGCAAAATGCGGTCAACAACCTTGCCCTCCCACACTGCATCAAAATTGATCTGCTTGTCCAGCCAGTGTTCGAGCCATTCCGGATTGGGCAAACGTGACTGGATCGTGTCGCGCGGAAACAGGTCTTTGTTGACATGCAAATTGGTTGGGTGAAGCGCCTGCGCCGTGCGCCGCGCACTTGCCATCAGCACGCCCACTTTGGCAAATGCAGACCTCGCCTCATTGCCAACGTTGTTGATGGCACGCTTCATATAGCGCAGGTAAGCACCACCGTGACGGGCTTCGTCCTGGCTCAGCTGCGTATAAATTTTCTTGATCACGGGTTCGGTGTGCCATTCGCTGGCCCGGCGGTACCAGTGATTCAGCCGGATTTCACCGCAAAAATGCAGCATCAGGGTCTCCAGCGGTGGCGCTGGCTCGAACTCAAAACGCACTTCGTGCAATTCTTTTTCAGTCGGTGCCAGCTCCGGCCGGAAGCGTTTCAAATACTCCATCAACACCAGCGAATGCTTTTGTTCCTCAAAAAACCAGATCGACATGAACGCCGAAAAATCACTGTCATGTTTGTTGTCGCGCAAAAACATTTCAGTTGCAGGCAACGCTGCCCATTCAGTGATTGCATTCATCTTGATGGTCTGAGCTTGCTCATCCGTCAAGCGGGATGCGTCAAAACTGGCCCACGGAATGTCCTTGTCCATGTCCCAGCGGACAGACTCAAGCTGTTTGAATAACTCGGGATAAAGCATAAATTCTCCTCGCACTGCAAAATTTGTTTGACAATGTCATTGCTGTGTTACGCAGGCAAACCTGTTTTGGATACAAATTTAATTTTAGGCGTGTTATGTGACAAGTGTTATTTCAAAGGGGTATTCCTAAATATCGCTATTGAACCCAAAAACCCCCAGAAGGCGTATGGGTCCATTGTGAGATTACAGTGCGCTCATCGCAAAAGCTTTTCAAACAATTGTCAAAGGTTCTTTATGAATTTCTATTTGTCCTTGGCCGGCGCTGTGAGCCTTTTTTTAGCTGGCCTGCCGGCTGGATTGTCTGTTGCCAACGCAGCCACCCCAGCAGACGCAGGTTGCCCTGCCTTGCTGCAACAAAATGTCTTGCGCCTGCAAGATGAAAAGCCCCAGTCCCTGTGTCAATACGCTGGCAAGGTTGTGGTGGTGGTTAACACCGCCAGTTTTTGTGGCTTCACGTCTCAATACGAAGGGCTGGAGGCGTTGAATGCGAAGTACAAAGACCAGGGGCTGGTGGTGCTGGGTTTTCCATCCAATGACTTTTCGCAAGAAACGGGCAGCAACAAACAGATTGCCGACTTTTGTGAAAATACGTTTGGCGTCAAATTTCCAATGTTTACCAAAACCAGTGTTTCCGGTAAGGATGCAAGCCCACTTTTCAAGCAACTCAGTGCCAAAACAGGCACAGCGCCCAAGTGGAATTTTTATAAATATGTGATTAGCCGCAATGGGCAGGCTGTTGAAAGTTTCAACTCGATGGCTGACCCGAAAAGCAAATCTTTTGTCAAGGAAATTGAAAAGCAACTGGCTGTCCGGTAACTCGCCAAAAGCGTTTTATTACCAGTTAGTTTTAATTTGACCGATCAGTATTTTTGCGCCTATAATGCGTGATGGTTCCCGATCTGCTCACACAAAATTACGCGATTGTGAGACGCTGCAAACGGAACTTTTCTATCCATATCGTGAACTTACAGGCAGGTATCCCGATAGCACGTTGCAGTCAATTTTCATGGTTGCGAAGTCGTTTTGGCCGATTGGCTTTTAACGAAATCCCGGAGCGGTTCTCCTCCTCCCTCCCTCCCTTGTTCGCAACGGGGCGCTTCGCAACTTTTTTATTTTTCCAACGTTGATGGCTTCGCATGCGTTTCCGCGTATTGCCATTGTGGGTTCCGGAATCTCCGGGCTAGCCGCGGCCCATGTGCTGGAAGGCAAAGCCGACGTCAGTCTGTTTGAGTCGGCCGATTATTTTGGTGGTCACACCCATACCGTTGATGTTACGCTGCCGGGCAAACATGGGCCAGTCACACACGGGGTGGATACCGGGTTTTTGGTTTTTAACGAGCGTACCTATCCCAATTTAATTCAGCTGCTTTCCGATTTGAAGGTGGAAACCGCTAAATCGGACATGTCTTTTTCAGTGCAGGTCCCTTCTGCATCTGGCCAGCAGTTGGAGTGGAGCGGTTCTTCACTGAACAGCGTATTTGCCCAAAGGAAAAATCTGGTCAGTGGCAAATTCCTGAGAATGTTGCGCGACATCGTGCGCTTTAACCGGATCACCACAGAGATTGCCAGCACCAACGCCGATGCAGCCATGATGCAGCCATTGGCTGATTTTTTACGCAACCATCAATTTTCAACAGAATTTCGGGACTGGTACTTTTTGCCGATGATGGGTTGCATCTGGTCTTGCCCAACGGATCAGATGCTGCAATTTCCAGTTGCAACGATGATCCGGTTTTGCTACAACCATGGCCTGATTCAAGTCACCAACCGGCCGCAGTGGTGGACCGTCAGCGGCGGTGCCAGGCACTATGTCGAGAAAATCATTGCCAACATTGCCGACAAGCGTCTGAACACACCGGTCAGGCGCATCGTTCGCGACGGCGAAGGTGTGCAAGTCTCAACAGATACGGGCACAGAGCGGTTTGACACAGTCGTTCTGGCCACGCACTCAGACCAGTCGCTGGCCATGCTGCATGAACCCAGCGTGGCCGAGCAGAGCGCCTTGGGCGCGATTCGCTACCAGCCCAATCGCGCTGTGCTGCACACCGACACGGCCGTATTGCCGCACAAAAAAATCGCCTGGGCTGCCTGGAACTATGAGCGCGCCGTGCACACGGGGCAGGAGTCTGCCCAAGTTTGCCTGCACTACCTTTTGAACAAGCTTCAGCCGCTGCCTTTTTTGCAAAATGTTGTGGTGTCGTTGAATCCGTTGAAAGAAATTGCGCGTAATTCCATCATGGCTGAATACGACTATGCGCACCCGGTTTTTGACCTCGCTGCCATTCGTGCGCAAGGCGAAATTTCAAATTTGCAGGGCCAGAACAACACCTATTTCTGCGGCGCATGGACAGGTTACGGGTTTCATGAAGATGGTTTGAAGTCTGGCATGAGCGCTGCAAAGCAGATATTGAACGTCTGCGAGATGACAGCATGACAGCCGCACCGCTCTTGGGCTTTGGGCAGGTGCGGCACACCCGTTTGAGACCTGTTCAAAATGCTTTCAGCTACGCCACCTATTTTTTAATGTTGCCAATGCGCACCATGCACGGCACGCAGCCTGGCAACACGCACCAACCCCTGCATCAGCTGGCGCACAACCGGCGGGGCCTGCTCAGTTTTTTTGACAGTGACCACGGTGATGGTCGCGACAATTCAGTGGCCTGGCTGGATGAACTGCTGCAGCGTGAAGGCATTGCTGATGCAAGCGGTGAGGCCTGGTTGCACACCTATCCGCGCGTGCTTGGCTACGCCTTCAAGCCGGTCAGTTTTTGGTATTGCCACGCTCCTGACAACACCTTGCGCGCCATTGTTGTTGAAGTCAACAATACATTTGGCGAGCGGCATTGCTACTTGCTTGACAGGCCGCAGTACGGTCGGGATCTGACCACTGACAAAGTCTTTCACGTCTCGCCTTTTTGCACGCTGGAGGGCAGTTATCGTTTTCGCTTCATGAGGAGCAGTCATGAAGGAACAGACAAAACCGTCGCCCGTATTGACTATGACGACAGCGCAGGCCCGCTGATCCAGACAAGTGTCAGCGGCACGCTGGAGCCAGTTACTGCCGCTTCCTTGCGCAAAGCATTTTTGCGCTACCCGGCCATGACCTTTGGTGTGCTTGCCCGCATCCACTGGCAAGCTTTCAAGTTGTGGCGCAAACGTGTGCCTTTTGTTTCCAAACCCAAGCCTCCAGAAATTTTTGTGACGCGATGACTACCAGCCAGACTTCAGCCAAAAACACCAGCACCAGCACCAGCGCTGGCACCAGCCCGGGCGGCGTATTCGCATTGCCCAAGGGCGCACCTGCAGCTGCACGCGCGACACTTGAATTGCTGCAGCGCTTGAAACACGGCACATTGACGGTCAAGCTGCCCGACGGTTCCCATCAACGCTTTGGCAATGGCCACGCGCCGCAGGCCAGCCTGCATTTGCTGAACTGGAATGTGTGCGGCGCAGCGCTTAAATCTGGTGATATTGGCTTTGCTGAAAGCTACATTGCGGGCGACTGGACAACGCCGCACCTGACCGAACTGCTGCAAGTCTTCATCGTCAACCGCCAAGAAGTTGAAGATGTGATTTACGGCACGTGGCTGGGCCGCCTGGCCTACCGTGTCAAGCACATGCTTAACCGCAACACCAAAGCCAACAGCCAGAAAAATATCCATGCCCACTACGATTTGGGCAACGCTTTTTACGAGCTGTGGCTGGACAGCACGATGAATTATTCATCGGCGATATTTGCAACGCCCGAGACAAATCTGGTGGATGCCCAGCATGCCAAAGTCAGGCGCGCGTTGCAGATGGTTCGGGTGAGGCCTGGTGATCGCGTGCTTGAGATTGGCTGTGGCTGGGGCGCACTGGCCGAAAAAGCCACGCGGGAATTTAACGCACGTGTGGTGGGTGTCACGCTGAGCACAGAGCAACTCCAATGGGCCAATCAGCGCATGGTGCGCGAAGGCGTCGCTGACAAGGCTGACCTGCGTCTGCAGGACTACCGCGACATCGGCAAGCCGGGGCAGTCCGCACCTGATGCACCGTTTGATGCGATCTGCTCGATTGAAATGATTGAAGCTGTGGGCCGTGAGTTTTGGCCCGAGTATTTTCAGACTGTTTATCGTCTCCTCAAACCGGGTGGTCATGCCTGCATTCAGAGCATCGTGATTGCCGATTCGCTGTTTGAGCGGTATCTGACATCGACTGATTTCATCCAGCAATACGTGTTTCCGGGTGGCTGCCTGCCATGTCCAAAAGAGTTTCGTGCACAAGCTGTCAAAGCCGGCTTTGAAGTGGTGGACGAGTTTGCCTTTGGTCAGGACTACGCGCGCACACTGCAGCTTTGGCGAGAGCAGTTTGCAGCGCAGGAGGCACATGTTTTGCAGCTGGGTTTTGACAGGCGTTTCATCCGCATCTGGGAGTTCTACCTGAGCTACTGTGAGGCAGCTTTTCTGGAAGGCAACACCGATGTGGTGCAGTACACCTTGAGAAAACCGTCATGACACAGGTGAACGTTGCAGCACTTGTTTTGGCTTTTGCTGCAAGTTCAGGGGCCGTGGCCCAGCCCGCTGAGGGACGCTCTGAAATCCCGACTGCTGGCGCAAGCGACACCAGAGCAGAAGTCACCAGTGCGCTGCCGCAGTCCCGCCTGATCGGCAAGACCAGACTGTCGGTGTGGGGCTTTCAGGTTTATGACGCGCGGCTCTGGGCGTTGGCTGACTTCAAGGCAGACAAAATTGCCGCCCAGCCTTTTGTGCTCGAGCTGACTTATCTGCGGTCTTTTGACAACCAGAACATTGCCGCGCGCTCCATTGCCGAGATGCGCCGGTCCGCGCCGGTCAGTGAGCCGCAGGCCAAGGCATGGACCGAGCAAATGATGCGCGTGATTCCAGACGTCAAGGCCGGGGACCGTATCACCGGCATCCACCGGCCTGGCGTGGGTGCGCGATTTTTAGTCAATGGCAAAACTTCCGGCGAGATTGCCGATGTTGAGTTTGCCACCCTGTTTTTTGGCATCTGGCTGTCGCCAAAAACGTCAGCGCCAAAAATGCGGCTTGAACTGCTGGCAGGGACGCCGTGACTGTCAACGCCTTTGGCAAACGCAACGGTTTGGCTTATGGTTTGCTGGGCCTGCCGCTGGCGTTTGTGGCCCTGCCGCTGTATGTTATTTTGCCCAATTACTATGCTAAAGAGTTTGGCGTGCCACTGGCAGTGCTGGGCGCTGTGCTGCTGGGCGCGCGGCTGTTTGATGCGTTTATTGACCCCGCACTGGGCAAACTGAGTGACCGGTTGTTCAAACAGTCTGGCCGTGCCGTGCTCAAGGCAGGCTTGCTGGCGTGCGTGGTACTGGCAGCCGGTTTTGCCTTGCTGTTTTTCCCGCAAACCACATCCACCAACGCTCTGGTGGTCTGGGCCAGCGTCATGTTGATGGTGACTTATGCGGCGTACAGTTTTTTGAGCGTGTCGCACCAGTCCTGGGGCGCCATGCTGGGCGGCAACGAAGCTGAACGCAGCCGCATTGTGGCCTGGCGTGAAGCCTTGGGGCTGGTGGGCGTTGTGATGGCTTCTGTCACGCCAGTTGCCTTGGGCATGCCTGCAACAACGGCTGTGTTTTTTGTTGCTTTAGGCGTTGGCTGGTTTGCGTGGACGCAAGCTGTGCAGCCAGTGGCCAAAACCAGTTTGCTGCCTGCCAAAGGCGCCATCTGGCTGCCCTTCAAGCACAGCAACTTCAAGCGTTTGCTGCTGGTGTTCATGCTCAACGGCACCGCCAGCGCCGTACCGGCAACACTGATTTTGTTTTTTATTCAGGACAGGCTGCAAGCGCCCAGCAATCTGGAACCTCTTTTTTTGGGCAGTTATTTTTTGGCCGCAGCGTTGGCTATTCCGTTGTGGCTGGCCATTGTCAAGCGCATCGGCCTGGCCAGAACATGGCTGTGCGGCATGGCGCTGAGCATCGCCATATTTGGCTGGGCCACACAGATTGGCACGGGACAGACCACCGCTTTTTTGATCATTTGCGCGCTGTCGGGTGTGGCTTTGGGCACAGACCTGGCGCTGCCTGGTGCCATGCTGGCCGGCGTGATTCAGGGCAACGGGGACTCTGGCAAATCCGAAGGCGCTTACTTTGGCTGGTGGAACTTTGCCATCAAACTCAACCTGGCGCTTGCCGCTGGCCTGGCGCTGCCACTGTTGAGCCTGTTTGGCTACGCACCTGGCGCACGCAGCCCGGAGGCGCTACAGGCGTTGGTCATTGCCTACTGCGTGTTGCCGTGCGCACTCAAACTGGCTGCCAGCGCTGCCTTGTATTTTTTTATTGTTCAACCTTTGTCCCAGGCTAGAGAGGCCACTTCATGACGTCCCTTCAAAAATCAATTCGCCAATTCATGCTGCCGGCAGCAATCGCCCTTGCCCTGACTTGCAGCCTGCTGGCAGGTTGTGCCGGCCAGAAAATAAGCGACTATGCCAATGAAAAACCGGCACTTGATTTGCGTCAGTACTTCAACGGCACGATTGATGCCTACGGTGTTTTCACGGACCGCTCTGGCAAGGTTGTCAAACGATTCACAGTCGAAATGATTTGCACCTGGACGGGCGCACCTGGCCAGGAAACGGGTGTGCTGGACGAATACTTCACTTACTCGGACGGCACCAAAGACCGCCGGGTCTGGACATTGAAAAGCGATGCGGATGGCAAATACCAGGGCACTGCTGCAGACGTGCTGGGCGTGGCCAATGGCGAAGTCAAGGGCAATGCCTTTCGCTGGGGCTACACGTTGCTGCTGCCAATGGATGGCAAAACTATTGAAGTGCAATTTGACGACTGGATGTACCTGATGACCAACAAAGTCATGCTGAACAAAGCTGAAATGAGCAAATTCGGCTTCCGGCTGGGCGAGGTAACACTGACTTTTGTCAAGCGATGAAAGGCATCTTGTTGGACTTTTTCACGCTGCGTTGAGCTGTTTTAATGTATTTTTAGCATTAAAACAGCATTAAACCCAATAGATACGGGCGCTAGCAGCTACTCAAATAATAGCATTTACATTTTTCATGTCACACAATCTTCCTATCAGCGACTGGCGCGGCAAAACTGTCTGGCTGGTTGGTGCCTCCAGCGGCATTGGCCGTGCCACAGCGCACCAGCTGCACGCGCTGGGCGCCAGAGTCATTGTGACTGCCAGGGGTCAGGCAGCGCTGGACGCCTTTGCTGCTGAACACCCCGGCGCCACAGTGCTGGCCATGGACGCTTCTGATGCTGCAGCCGTTCAGGCAACGGCCCAAGCGATTCTTGCCACGGGTCCGCTGGACGTGGTGCTTTACTGCGCCGGCTACTACAAGGAAATGCGCGCCACCGAGTTTGATCTGCAGCAGATGCTGCAGCACAACCAGGTCAACTATGTAGGCGCGCTGTATGTTCTGGCTGCCGTGTTGCCGCACTTTCTGTCTCGCAAGTCAGGGCACATCAGCCTGGTCAGCAGTGTGGCGGGCTACCGCGGCTTGCCGCAAAGCCTGGCTTATGGGCCAACCAAGGCGGCATTGATCAACCTGGCTGAAACACTGCATGTTGACCTGAAAGACAGCGGTATTGGGGTCAGCCTGATTTGCCCCGGTTTTGTTGAAACGCCGCTCACGGCGCAAAACAAATTCGCCATGCCTGGGCTGATCAAGCCGGAAAAAGCCGCTGAAGAAATCTTGCGCGGCTGGGCTAAGGGTGAGTTTGAAATCCACTTCCCCAAGCGCTTCACTTTTTTCATGAAAGCGCTGGCGCTGTTGCCGCCGGTGCTGTACTTTCCAGTGATCCGAAAATTCACCGGTTTGTAACCATTGAACATGCCAATTAACTGCTGCTAAATGAATAGCTGCCAGCGCCCGTTTTAATTGGGCTGCAGCAACTATTGATGCAAAATCAAGCCCTGGTCAGACTACTTTGGCGCAGTTTCAATAAAACTGGTTCGCAGCAACAGCTTTTCATTGAGCTTGTTCAGATTCGGGTAGCTGTCACGCCATGAAATTTCAGCAAAACGAAAGTCAAGGTACCCCAGCGCACAGCCGACTGCCACGTCTGACAGACTGAAATGCACGCCGCTGCAAAAAGGTTTCTCGCCCAGGCCAGTGCTCATGGCTTTCAGAACCGCGTTAATCTTGTCAATTTGCCGGTCTATCCAGGCCTTAGAGCGTTGCTGCTCCGTCCGGCCGCTGAAAACGTTTTCCATGCGCGCCAGCAACGCAGCGTCCAGCAGGCCGTCGGCCAGTGCTTCCCAGGTTTTGACCTCTGCGCGCTCACGACCCTGTGCCGGAATCAGCTTGCCAACCGGTGACAGCGTGTCCAGGTATTCCACGATCACGCGTGAGTCAAAAACGGCTTCGCCGCCTTCCATCACCAGGCAAGGCACCTTGCCCAGCGGATTTGACTCGCCAATCGCGCAATCTGCCGCCCACACGTCTACCGTGACATATTGGTAGTCAAGTTTTTTTTCAGCCATGACCACCCGAACCTTACGGGCGTAAGGGCTGGCGGGGGATCCAATCAATTTCATAACCAAAGCGTCAATCCTGAAAACAGTTTGATGCATTCTATCGAGTTGGCATGCGGCACACCCCAGCGATAAATCACAAAAACAACAGTTTGAAAACCCGCCATGGCCGGTTTTTATGGGGTCCAGGAGGCTGGTTTGAACCTGTTTTTCATTCGCGCTGTTGCTTTGCAGGTGAAAAGCTACTCACAGTCTGACCAGCCTTGAACCGGTGTTGTGCACTTTGCTTGCGGGTTGACCGTTCAAGGCACGATTGCCTACAGCATGATGCGAGGCAAAGTGATTTAACCGACTCCTTTTGCTGACGCCATGCAGAGCCAAAAAGCTGCCGCCTACAATTGGCCAATTTGTATGTCACCAGCAACACCAGCACCACTGTCCCCCATCAATGCCTTGTCGCCGCTCGATGGCCGCTACGCATCCCGAATGGGCAGTTTGCGCCCATTGATGAGTGAGCAGGGTTACATGCACCGCCGCGTTCAGGTAGAAATTGCCTGGTTTATTGCGCTGTCCGATGCCGGCTTTGCCGAGTTCAAGCCGCTCAGTCCGGGGGCTCGCACTTACCTGCTGGGCCTGGTCAAAAACTTTTCTGAAGCAGACGCCCTGAGCATCAAGGACATTGAAAAAACCACCAACCACGATGTGAAAGCAGTCGAGTACTGGATCAAGTCCAGATTCGAGGCGCGGCCCGAACTGATGGCTGTTGCCGAGTTTGTGCACTTTGCTTGCACCAGTGAAGACATCAACAACACCAGCCACGCGCTGCAGCTCAAAGGCAGCCGCGAGCTGGTGTTGCTGCCGGCTCTTGACAAGGTGATTGCCAAAATGCGCGAGATGGCTCACGCCTTTGCAGGCCAACCCATGCTGAGCCGCACCCACGGCCAGACCGCCAGCCCCACCACGGTGGGCAAAGAGATTGCCAATGTGGTGGCCAGACTCAGCCATGCCCGAGCCCAGATTGCCGCCGTGCCGCTGAACGCGAAAATGAACGGTGCAGTTGGCAACTACAACGCGCATCTGGCTGCATGGCCGGCGCACGACTGGGAAGCCTTCAGCCGCAAAGTGATTGAAACGCCTGAGCCGCTGGGCCTGGGCTTGAGATTTCAGCCCTACAGCATTCAGATAGAACCGCACGACTACATGGCCGAGCTGTTTGACGCCATCGCCCGGACCAACACGATCTTGATTGACTGGTCGCGTGACGTGTGGGGTTATGTGAGCCTGGGTTATTTCAAGCAACGTTTGAAAGCTGGCGAAATCGGCTCATCGACCATGCCGCACAAAGTCAACCCGATAGATTTTGAAAATGCCGAGGGCAACCTGGGCCTGGCCAATGCTTTGCTTAAACACATGAGCGAAAAGTTACCCATCAGCCGCTGGCAGCGTGACCTGACTGACTCCACCGTGCTGCGCAACATGGGCGTGGCGCTGGGTTACGCCGTGCTGGCCTACAGCTCCCTGAACGTCGGCCTGGGCAAGCTGGAGTTGAATGCCCAGGCGCTGGATGATGACCTGGATGCATCATGGGAAGTCCTGGCAGAGCCGATTCAAACCGTGATGCGCCGCTACGGTGTACAGGGTGCGTATGAAAAGCTCAAAGACGTGACCCGCGGCAAAACCGTTCAGGCTGCTGATTTGCATGCGCTGATTGCATCGCTGGACATTCCCGAAACCGAGAAAACCCGCTTGCTGGCAATGACACCGGCCAGCTACATCGGCATGGCAGCTGTTCTGGCCAGACGGGTTTAAAAATTCAATGCGAGCGATCAAGACCGGGTTGTTCAAACCGGGGCGTTGGCAAATACGCATTCAGGCAGGCATGGCCTTGCCGCACTGCCAGCATTGCTCAAAGCCGCCCTCGACCAGCTCCCCGCAACTGCAAACCCAGCGCCGCTGCGGCAGGTTTTGCAGCGTGTCCAGCATGGCTTTGGCTGCCGGCACTTCATGGTCATGCGCCAGCCACACCTCGGGCAGGCACTGGTCAGGCGGCAACTCCCCAGCAATCCCGCTCAAAAAGTAACGCTGCACCGACGCTGAAAAGCCAGCCTGGACCAGCGTGTCGGCCCACAGCGCAGCAATGGCAATGTTGGGGGCTTGGGCAAGGCGGCGCATGATGTTGAATCAGTAATTGCTATTTAAATAGTAGCTGCTAGCGCACATAATACATGCGCCATAGGCTATTTATATGCTCAAATCGACCAGGTTAAGTGTATTTTGGAAAGGTCAATGCTGACCCACATTCTTCAGGTTTTTTCGAGCGCCCGGTCGGCATAGCGGTTAAACCGCCAGGCCGTGCCTTCAGCGGTGATACGGTGCCAGGTTTCACGTTTTTCAAACGGGTCCATGGCTGGCCAGTTTTGCACCTCCGTAAATGTGCGGCCGCAGCCTTTGCACATTTCATCGCCCTGACTGGTGGAGCAAATGGCGATGCAAGGCGCATCGACTGTGGTGTCGTACCAGGTCTGCCAGGCGGCCATGGCTTTGGGCGGAAAACCCTTCACCTGAACCGTCTCCTCATGGTAGAAAACCATCAGCGCATAGACCTCGGCCAAGGCACGCAACTCGGGCGCAAGCGTGATGCCGTCCGGCGATGGGGACTTTTCGCGCCAGTAGTTGATGGCGGCCTCAATGTCTGTGATGTAGATTGAACTCATGCACCCCGATTATCCCAGTGCTATCCTTGCGCCATGACATTCATCCTCAAATGGCTTTTAAGTGCTGCGGCTTTGCTGGCTGTGGCGTACCTTTACCCTGGCGTGGCAGTCACCAACTTCACTGCGGCCCTGATTGCTGCAGCCGTGCTGGGCATCCTCAACACCATCGTCAAGCCGCTGCTGGTGCTGCTGACCCTACCTGTGACGATCATCACGCTGGGCCTTTTTATATTTGTCATCAATGCGCTGATGTTTTGGGCTGCAGCCAGCTTGCTTGACGGCCTGAAGGTCAATGGCTTTATGGCTGCACTGATTGGCTCGCTGATTTATTCAGCGCTGCAATTAGCGATCGAGTTTGTCCTGGGCGGCCTGTTCTCGGACAAGTAGCTCGACCTGACGCGTGCGCGTGTCGATGATGGAGCTTTCCATGAAGTCGCCGCTGGCCGGGTTGCTGCGCATCATGTTTTGCGCGGCTTTCAGGCGGTCAAGCGCTGCCGGGTAATCCAGCCGCGCAACCTGACTTTCTGCATCTGCACGAATGGCCCGGACTGTCAAATTTTGGTTGCCATACGCAGTTGCCAGCAATTGCCATGCAGTGCTGTCTTTGGGATTGTTGGCAACCCAGGTTGACAGCCGGCTGGAGACGTCGTTTGCCCGGCCTGCAGCCAGCAAGGCTCTGGATTGCAGCAGCAAGTCAGCACGCCCCTGGGTTTGATTACCCGGCTGGTTAAGGTCAATGGCAGCAGCAGCCGGGACGCGGTTGGCCAGCAAATCAATTTCAATTTCCAGCAGGCTGGATGCGCGCATCAACGCCTGATTGCCTGCGGCTGCAGTGACCAGTTTGTTGGTCAAAGTTTTGGCAGAAGCAAAGTCACGCAGTTTGGCCGCTGCCAAGGCACCGCCATACAAGGCGCCGACACGGCTTGCTGCATTGCCTGTGCTTTCGTTGGCACGCATGGCGTCCTGCAGCACCACACGCAGCACATCAACGCCTGGGTCAGCCACTACTTTGGCCCTGGCTGCCATCGTGCTGTGCAGCTGCAACGCCTGGGTAGCCGTTTCGCGTTTGTCTGGCGCTGCGAGCTGCATTGGGGTGGGGCTTAACTGCAGGCGGGCCTGCACTTCGGCAATCCGCTCCATGCTCAAGGGGTGAGACCGCAGGTAAGGAAACGATCCGTTGTCATTCAGGCGCGACGCCTGCTGAAGCTTTTCAAACATGCTGCCGGCGCCACGCGCCTCAAAGCCGGCATCCACCATCACACCGAGGCCAATGCGGTCGGCTTCACGCTCCATGTCACGGGAAAAATTAAGCTGGTTTTGCAATGCCACGGCCTGGCCCCCTGCCAGCAAGGCGCTGGCGGCCTGTGGGTTTTTACTGGATGCCAAGGCCCCCAGAATCATCGCGCCAATCATCCACGGCGTGCTTTTGCCCTGCTGCGATATCAGCCGTGAAATATGCCGCTGCGTGACATGGCTGAGCTCATGGCCAAGCACTGCAGCCAGCTCATCCCGGTTGCTGACAGCACTGATCAGCCCCAGGTGCACGCCCAGGTACCCACCCGGCAACGCAAACGCATTGATGCTGCGGTCGCGAATCAAAAACAGCTCCCAGGCAAAGCGCTCGTCAAGCTCAGGCGTGATCTCACCCCGCACGCGCGCAGCCGCCATCAAAGGCTGCCAGATGCTTTGCACGTAGTCAAACAGCACCGGATCGTCAATGTAGTCAGGGTCACGGTAAATGCTGGCCGCGATGCGCTGGCCAATGCGCCGCTCGCTGGCTGCGGGCAGCTCAGACGTGTCGCCCATGGCCGGTAGTGCGCTTGTAGGTTTGGGGGCAGGCTGGGCGGTGGATTGGGCCTGCAAGCTGGCATGACTAAACAGAGCCGTAAAAGCAGTCAGAACTGCCGCCCTAATATGGGTCAATGGGAACAAAAGCCAGCACCTCCGCCGTTTTCAGATCTACAAAAACCGTCCAGAATGAACTCCGGCCCACCATGGGAACATAGCCTACTGCTACCCGGGCGGGTATCGCTTTGAGCGCTTTGTCAATCTCGGGCACGCGAGACGCAAAGCGCGCTTTGAGTTCAGCCAATGGTTTCGCAATTGCCAGAACGTCGGCTTTTCCCTTGTCATAGCTTTGCCACAAGTTGGGTTGCGCGCCTACTGCCAGCCCGTTCAACGCAATCGTGGTTGCGTCAAATTGTTCGTCACTGCTTTTGAAGGCGCGTACCGACAACAGCGTAGGGCCAGTTAAAGGCAACCTTTGCAATTCGGGGGGCGCTTTGGCCATCAACTCGGCCGGTATGTCAACAGCATGCACCACCACAAAACGGCTGATTTCAAATACAGGATGAACAGGCCGTGCAACAGCTACAGTCCACAGCCCATAGCCAAGGGCTGCCAGCTGCAGCACCACAATTAACGCCAGGTCGCGGCGCAACTCTGCGAGTGGCTTTTTCGGATTAAAAACTGTCAGCGTTAACAGCGGTCCCATCACCACATCAACTGCCACCACCAGTAAAAACAAGTCACGCCCACCTGAAATGTCTCGGTAAGGATAGGGGTACCAGACCTGGAACACCAGCAGCGCCGCGAGCACCGCCAGCAGTACGCTTAAACCCAAATGAATACCGGCGGCTTTGAGGCGACTTGTCTGCACATCTGAACTTATATTCATGGTCTTATGATGGTAGATTGTTGGAAAGGTTCTGTAATAGCATGATGTCTGAAACGCCGTTGAGCCACTTTGATGCACATGGCCAAGCCCACATGGTGGATGTTGCCGCTAAACCAGCGACCCACCGCATCGCAATCGCCCAAGGCCGCATTGTGATGAACAACCAGACGCTGGACATCATCCTGGCCGGCAGCGCCAAAAAAGGCGATGTGCTGGCAATAGCACGCATCGCAGGCATCATGGCAGCCAAAAAAACCAGCGACCTGATTCCTCTGTGCCATCCGCTGGCGCTCACCAGAGTGGCGGTTGACTTTGATACTGACGAGTCTGCCAGCAGCGTCACTTGCACAGCCACAGTAGAAACCGTTGGACCCACGGGCGTCGAGATGGAAGCACTGGTTGCCGCACAAATCGCGTTGCTGACGATTTACGACATGTGCAAAGCCGTTGACCGGGGCATGACGATTTGTGATGTGAAAGTGCTTGAAAAACATGGCGGAAAATCCGGCAGTTATGTCAACTCATAACTACAATTAAATTGCTTTTGCCCATGCAGCGTGTTCTTTTGGAAAAGCTGCTTTGAAACGCGCCAGGTAAGCCACAGCTTGCGCATCCTCACCCAACATGACCGCGCTTTCTATCAGCTTTTGAATAACCCGCGGTTCAGGTGAAAAGTGCAGCAGGTGGCCCGCACTGGCATGTGTCCATTTAGCTGTTGCAGGTGACAGCGGCGTCAGTATCAGTTCAGCAAACAGCGCCTGGTCTGCAAACAGCCAGGACTTTTTAGCCTGTACCAAAGTGTCGTTTTGATACGCAGCGTGGCGCGATTCGGGCTGAAGGTAAATCTGACTGACACGATGATAGTCCCAGGATGCGTACAGAACAGCAGCCAGCCCACCCGTTGATACTATGAAAAACATAGCTGCTAGCGCCCTATTTATATGACTTTTAGCACTATTTGACTCTTGATTCAGTTCATTTTGAGTGCTTACATTATCTTCCTGCCTTTGCCACAGGATAACCAGGCACAAACCCAACGCAATTTGAAACGGCCCGTACCAAAGCGGGTATTCCAGCATGCTGTGCAGCAAGATAATGGCCAACATCGCCCACGCCATTTGTCGATCTGTATCACGCTCAGCCCACGGCTTTTGGCGAATCACCCACCAGGCAAATCCACCACACACCAGAAGCGCAACCGGCACCCCCAGCTCGACTGCCAGGTGTAGCGGCAAATTGTGCGCGTTGTCCAGGATGTCACAAAACCTTGGGCCTTCATACAGCGTGATGAAGTGCGCATAGTCCAGCTCGCCCCAGCCCCAACCCAGCCAGGGTTTTTGGCCAATCAGGTGCAGCACGTTAGACCACAGCGTGATGCGGCTGGAACAAGGCGCGTCACCCGCCTGAAGTCGGGCAAACAGGCCATGCGTTGCCCAGTCAAAGCCGGCCGCGTAAGGCAAGCCAATAGCAGCCGCAACATAAGCCGTAATTGCAGTTATCAAAACCAACCGCACCCAGAACGCGCGACAGCCGCCCCACAAGCCAAACAGCACACACAACAAAACAATTTGAACCACCCCCGTGCGCGACGCAGAAGCTGCATTGCCCACGGCCAGCAGTGTTGCCGCGCCCAGCGCCAGCACACCAACCCGACCCATCACTTTTTCATCGCCCCGGCGCATCGCCCAGGCCAGTACAACAGCCAGCGCCAGATTGGTCAGCGACGCAAATTGGTTTCGCTGCCGCAAATTAGCAAAAGCCTGGCCCGGCTCGGTGGCGTTGATCCACGGGGCAAATGGCGCTCCAAGGTCGAAGTACTGGATCAACGCCAGCGCACCGCTGACAGCGCCAGCCGCCAACAGCGAAACGCTCAATAGACGTTGCCTGCTGATGCGACGAGAGTTGGCGGCTGCAGCACTAGAATTTTCCCGTGAGCGGCCCTGTAGAACAAAAAGTAGTACGGCCCCGGCAAAGCAAGCCATCGACACCAGCCACGGCCCAACCGCAGGTGAAGGCCCGGGGGCAAAAGGGTTAAGCCAAGGCAGAACCAGCAGCGAGAAAGTCAAAACGGTGAGCAAGCGCATCATGAGCGTCATATTGTCGTTGCTCAGCTTAGGTGTCTGTGAATTGGCCGACAACACATTTACAACGAGCTTATTGCGATTCGTTTTTTAGCACCTTTATGCAAAAGGCTGGCGACATGACACGCCTGACCATCACCCTGTCAGAACGCTGCCACCGGGCACTGAAAGAAGCGGCTGCCGTCCGAGGCAAAACAATTGGGCAGTTAGTGCCCGGCACAAGCCACTTTTGCAAACAGGGCCGATGGAGTCGCGTGTCATGGCGCCTGTGAGGTTTGCAAAAACGATTGAGATCTGACCCCTGTTAACTTTGACCTCTGAGTCCTACTGTCTTCCCGGCGTTTTTTTCGTGGCCCAAGCGGTGGTGTTTGACCCTCACAGGTGGCTCAAAGCCCCGCAGATGAGTCGAATTTAGTCCGTTTTGAATCGAATTAATGCACAATGCACGGAGTGTGTCGTATGCACTGCGCAGTAATGAAAGGAAATCATGCAAAAGCGAATGACCATCACCCTGGACGAAGCGGTGTATGACGGACTGATGCGGGTGGTAGGAAGGGGCAGAGTAAGCCAGTTTCTGGAGTCGTTGGCTCGCCCACACGTCCTTGACGCATCAATGGATGAAGGCTACCGCGCCATGCGCAGTGACAGCCAGCGCGAAGCCGAAGCATCGGAATGGATTAATGGCTTGATTTCAGATGCCGCCAATGCTGCGCGGTGAGGTGTGGTGGGTTGAGTTTGACCCGGCTGCAGGCAGCGAAATCCGCAAAACCCGGCCTGGCGTTGTTGTCAGCAACAACTCTGCCAACCGCAATTTGAGCCGAGTGATTGTGGTGCCACTCACCAGCAACACAGAACGCCTCTACCCCGGCGAAGCACGCGTACTGGTTGCTGGCAAGCAAAGCAAGGCAATGGCAGACCAGATCATGACGGCAGACAAAGCACGCCTGAAGTCAAAGATCGACGCGCTTTCAAAGGCCGACCTGCAAGCCGTTGAGTTGGCGCTGCGCGTGCAGTTGGCTTTGCCAATTTAAATGCGATGTGCATACTTGTCACACCAATGCGGCGCGTTACTTCAGCCCTAAAACCCGTCCCCCTTCAAAAACCCTTGAATTCGCCCTTGCTTGTCCAGTACTGCAACCCAGTCCTGGCGGGCGACTATCGGTAAGTACATCCATTGAGAAAGATCGGCATTTTTCTCTGCTGCTAATTTTTGTCCCGCTACGGATTGACTAGGCTGTTTTTCGAAAAAAATTATAAGTGGCCGGGCGCGATTCAGCGCCTTTAAAGCACCGGCATTGTCATAGGGCAAATAAAACTCTGGCCGCTCGGCATAATCTCTACCGCCTTGTAACGCCTCTACAAAAACTTTGACCCGCTCATTTTCATTAATGGGTGGCCGAATAGCGACTACAAGTGGTCCTGAAAAAAACCTTGGCTTCAGGAGCGGTTGTAATTTGGCGATGGCTTCTGCGTCTACATTTTGGGCCGTTACGACCTTAAAGCGTTCTACTTCTTGCACCATAAACAGAGGGCGTGCCTGTGAGACAGTAAAGAGTCCATAACCAAGAGCACCTAGCTGAACGATGACAACCAATCCCAAATCTCGCCAAAGTTCCGCCGCTGACTTTGTGCGGTTGTAAAGCACTACAGTAAGGATTGGGCCGCAGACGATATCGACTGTTACGATCAAAAGGAAGAGCTCGCGGCCGCCAGATAATTCTTGGTATGGATAGGGAAACCATAGGCCGAAAACGAGTATTGCGGCAACAGCAGCCACCGCAAGGGTCAATAAAAGATGAATGCCGGCCGCAGGTAAAGCTAACTTAACTCGAGACAGTACCGTCATAAAGAGAATGTTTGAAAAATTGACTTGAGAGTTGGAAACGACTTAAGAGTTCAGCTGCTGTTATTCCCATCAAGAATACTATCGGCACTCAGTAGGTGCAAAGCGAGCGGCCAACGTGCCTGCTGGTTGGCCGGTAGCTAACGGGACGGCGCCAGCAGATGCGCAGCGAAACTTTACTGAGTCCTGAGGGGGAGTAAATGAACCGGTCCCGACTGGCAACGGGTTGCCAGGAAGTGCAGCGCCTAAATACGGCATGATGGTAAGGGTACTTCCAGCACCCCCGGACGCTGCTGTCATAGTTAGCGTGATCAAGCCAGTAGCTGCCGCAATATTGGCCCCAGCAAGGTTCCGTGATGTTGTTGGCACTGAATAACTTAACGCATATCCTGCAACATTAGCATCTGGATTGCCGAATGCCAACATGTCAATTACATTGGTTTTTGCTGATGAGCTGGCTACTAATCCTTCGCTAACCCTTGCTCGTATTGTGTAGTCTTGGTATGCCGGCAGCGCTAAAGCAGCCAAAATTCCGATGATTGCGACAACTATCATCAGCTCAATCAAAGTAAAGCCATATTGAGCGGTATCTTTCATAAACCACCTTCAGTGCAAAGCATAGTAATTGAAGTTGACTAAGGACCACATCAAAAGTTGCTCTTAAATTAGTTTAAAAAAAAGAGCGCCTAAGCGCTCTTTTTATGTTTATGGCCAATGCTTATCTGCACTCAGAAGGAGCAAACCGTGCAGGCAAAGTACCAATGGTTTGGCCTGTTGCCAGATTAGCCACGCCAGCTGCTGAACAACGAAATTTCACTGAGTCCTGCGGTGGGGTGAACGCTGCGGTTCCCAATGGCAGAGCAGTTCCAGGAAGAGCGGCGCCCGTGTAGGGCATGATTGTCAAAATGTTGCCGGCTCCGCCAGAAGCTGCAGTCATGGTCAATGTGATTTCACCAGTACCGGCTGCGATAGCAGTAGTAGCAAGGTTACGTGAGGCTGTTGGCGGTGTGTAGCCGAGCGCGTAACCCAAGGCGCTTCCATTGGGATTACCAGAGGCAAGCACATCGGTAACGTTAATTTTAGCGGTTGACCCAGCTACCATACCTTCAGACACACGCGCGCGCACGGTGTAATCCTGATAAGCAGGCAGAGCCACAGCAGCCAAAATACCAATAATCGCCACGACGATCATTAACTCGATTAGGGTAAAACCCTTTTGAATAGAACGCTTCATTTAAAAACTCCTTGGATTGAAAAACACAAATTTCTACGACTAACGGGTTTCTATGTTGCAGGCATCGTGCCAGCCAGTCTTACCTTCACAAAACGTGAACAAGTGCTCATTTGGCGACAACTACTGACCTAAGTACGCGGTTTAAATGACGGTTTTGTTCCCAGCGGCTTTACCGTTAGACATTTTTGTCACTTTTACAGCTTCTTTTGGGCCTCTGAACCTAGTTGTCTGTAGTTGCAGCCACTTTACCAACTAGAGGTTAGGCATGGGAGCCAGAACAGCAGTTAAATGCGTTTTAATGCAATTCTTCTGTGGGTGCGCTTAACTTTCAACCAGCGAACTGATGAAACAGAAATTTTAGCGTTTTTATGTCTTTCTATGCTTCTTAATCAATAAATACGGGCGTAAATAGATATTAAAATAATAGCAAATCCAGTCAAGTTAGTTACTACAAACCGTCCGAACCATCTTTAAATCAGTCAGCCCAATCAGCAGTTTCTCCATACCATCCATCTTCAAGGTGCGCATGCCGCTGTTTACGCTGTTGGCGGCGCTGGCAAACAGCTGCTGAATAATCAGCAATTTAAGCTAGCAACTTAGCGCCAGAGCGCCACTAATACAAAACGGTGGAAGTCGTAAACGTATGCGACTCCACTAGACCTTTGCTCATCTTTATCATCACGAACAGTTGGCCGCGGTAGTTGAAAAGCGCGCCTTTGCTGCGCGAATCGACGATGTAGCACTCACTTAAATCAGGCGCGCCTTCGCGGCTGATGCCGTCGCCGTTGCAGTTCAACTCATGA
>JANYGP010000077.1 GCA_025362315.1 Polaromonas sp. | reverse complement strand
CTTGACGGTGATTTTGGTCTCGGCGGTATTGCGAGACACCTCGGCGGTACGGGGAAGGAGTGTGTTCATAAAGATTTTTCAAGCGCTGCCAGCATCAGCAGATTTTCATCAGCAGTGCCAACCGTCAGGCGCAAACAATTGGCAAGCAATGGATGCATTTTAGAAACGTTTTTAACCAGCACGCCTTTAGCCTTCATGCCTTCGAAGGTTTGGGCAGCATCTGGAACGCGCACCAGAATCATATTGGCGTCGCTGTTCCAGCACTTGACGTCGGGCATTTTGCCAAGCGCTTTTAAAAGCATAGCGCGTTGTGCAATCAAATCAAGCGCCTGTGCTGCGAACACGTCTTTGTTTTCAAGTGCAAACAGCGCGCATTCGCAGTTCAGCACGCTGATGTTGTACGGTGGTCGTACCTTGTCAATCTCGGCAACCAGCGCCTTCGGGCCCATCATGTAGCCCAGCCGCACGCCCGCCAGTCCGAATTTACTCAGAGTGCGCATCAGCAGCACATGGCTGTGCTGGGCGATGCGGTTGATGTAGCTTTTGCTGGCAAAAGGCTGGTAAGCCTCGTCCATCACCACCAGACCGCCCTGTTGGCCCACAGCGTTGATGATGTTCTCTATAGCCGCGTCGTCCCACAGATTGGCTGTGGGGTTGTTGGGGTAGGCCAGGTAGGTGATGGCGGGATTGTGTTCGGCGATGGCGGCCAGCATGGCGGCTTCGTCGAGTTCAAAGTCAGCCGTCAGAGGCACACCCACAAACTGCAAGCCTTGCAGCTGCGCGCTCATGCCGTACATCACAAAGCCAGGGAGTGGCGACAAAATCACTGCATTTGGCACATCACAAGCCAGCGCCAGCAGCGAAATCAACTCATCAGACCCATTGCCCAGCATGATGTCAAAACCCTCGGGCATCTGTGCGTAATCAGCCAGCGCGCGGCGCAAATCGTTCACCCGGCCATCGGGGTAGCGGTTCAAAGCCAACGCACCGAGGCGCTGGCCCAAATGCGCTTGCAGCGCAGCAGGCAGGCGGTGCGGGTTCTCCATCGCGTCAAGCTTGACCATGCCGGTCGAGTCTTGAACGGCGTAAGCGTGCATGGACTGAATGTCCTGGCGAATACGACTTTGAACGAGTGTTTTGATTTGGTGAGTCATATCGGGGGAGGCGTTTCAAAAGGGTTAATCACCACAAGCTGGTCATAGCGCTCCAGCGGCAGGGCATCGCTCAGCACCGCATCGCAGCCGCTGTGCATGGCAGATGCCAGCATCAGTGCTTGCCAATACTCCAGCTGCAAGCGCACCTCTAGGCCCCAGGCTGATTCGACCGTTTGATGGTCTGTGACCCAGGGTTGCCACTGTTGATAGCGGCGCAGCTTGGCGCGTGCATCGCCCTGCGGCAAGCCGGGCTGGATGCGTTGGGTGACGCAGACGTAATATTCATTCAAAACCTGGGTGCTGGTACGCCCCGTGCGCGTAGCCCACAAATGCGCCAGCCAGGCCCGCACCTGCTGGCGACGCTGCGTGTCAGCCGCGTCGTCGGCGTAGACGAACACCGAGGTGTCAACGAAAACGCGTTGCATTTCCGGCATGTCGTTCTGCATAAATTTCAGCACGGCGCGACAACTGTGAAGGAGGCTGCGCGGTGGAAGTAAAAGTCACGTCATCAGCCAGCCACTCCCTCTCAGCCCGCGCGTAGGCATCTTCACGCTGCATTTTTTCAACCAGCATTTCACCGACCAGACGGGAAACGCTCGTATTGCGCTTGGCCGCCGCAATGCGAACCCATTCCAGCGCTGATTCTTCAACGGTGATGGTGACGTTTTTCATAGCTTGAATAATACACTAAATTCGTGCAACACTAAATTCGTGTATAAATTTTACTGCGGGAAGAATTGGGAAAGAATTGGGGTCAGACTCCAATTAAGTTGACTTGGGCAGAGTGCAGATTCCAAATAAACTCGAAATAGGTCATGCCGACCAACCTGGACTTTGCCAACTACTGCTGCGACCTGCTGGCCAGCGCAGGCCGATGTGTGGCCAAGCGCATGTTTGGCGGTTACGCCCTCAGTACCGACGGGTTGACGATTGCGATTCTTGCGGACTTGGGTGATGGGGAGAAGCTGTGGCTCAAGGGTGGCGACAGCACGCGCAACCGCTACGAAGCGGAGGGCTGCAAGATATTCACTTACACGGCCAAGGGCGTGCCGAGGTCGATGAACTACTTCTGCAGCCCTGAAGAGGCAATGGATTCACCTGATGCGATGCGGCCATGGGCGGCACTGGCGCTCGATTGTGCTTTAAGCGCCCGTGCTGGTAAGACTTTGAGAAAACCGAAAAAACGAAGACAACAGTCGCCAAAACAGCTGCCAAAAACACTTCCTCAAAGACGAGCCAGGATCGGTAACTGCGTCATCATGTTGCTCACAAAGTGACAGCAGCCTTGTTACCCAAATACTGCACCAGCACCCTGGATGTAACCAGGAAGGCCCAGCAAGTCAAGCATGTTGCGCACAGTGCATGCCGCCGTCGACGTCACAGGCATGCCCAACATGTTTTGGGCCGCTTGCAGCGCTGGCAGGGACTGCATTTGAACGCAGGCCGACAGTACCACCACATCAGCATTCGCGACGTTCAGGCGCTTGACATCATTTAACAGTTGCATCGGGTCGCGCCGGCCTACTTCAAGGTTGTCGGGAATTTCAAAGCAAATGCGGTCAATCACCTCAATGCCTTCGTGTTCAATGTAATCGACCACCATCTGTGTCAGCGGCACCATGTAAGGCGCCATCAGCGAAATCTTTTTGGCACCCATGGCTTTGAGGCCATGGATAAGCGCGCCTGCCGACGTCATGACCTTTGATGTTGCCCCCGCCTCGGCAACGGCGGCCGCCATGTCGCGCTCCACCTCGCGGTGAAAACCTGGTCCCTGCGCCATGATGGCCACCAGGCAGGCCGTAGAAATCACATCCACGCGGGCATCTGCCAGTTCGGCTGCACAGCGCTGGGTCTGGCTGTTCATGGCCTTGAGCTCTTCCGGCGTGACCTTGTGCATGCGCATACGGCTGGAGTGAAAGGTAAAGCGCTCAGGCGCCGCCTGCTCGCGCAACCGCAACATGGCGGGTATTTCAGTCTCCATGGTGGTGTTGGAGCTAGGCACCATCTGACCGATGCGAATGGGGCGGACGGAAGAAGTGGTTGGATTCATGTGATGGTTTCCTGGTTGCTATCGGAGGCGCATTTCGGCTGCGCGTGCGTGTGCCTGCAAACCCTCACCATACGCCAATTCAGCTGCAATTTTGCCGAGCACCTGCGCACCTTGCTCGCTGACTTCAATGATGCTGCTGCGTTTTTGAAAGTCGTACACGCCCAGCGGGCTTGAAAAGCGTGCAGTGCCGCTGGTGGGCAGCACGTGATTGGGGCCGGCGCAGTAGTCGCCCAAACTTTCACTTGTGTAAGCGCCCAAGAAAATCGCGCCTGCGTGTTTGAGCAGCGGCTCCCACTGGTGCGGGTCGCGGCTGCTGACTTCCAGGTGCTCCGGCGCGATGCGGTTGCTGATGTCGCATGCTTCTTCCATGCTGCGGGTCAGTATCAATGCACCGCGATCAGTCAGTGACTTGGCGATGATCGCCGCGCGTGGCATGGTAGGGAGCAAGCGGTCAATCGCTTCCTGCACGGCATCAATGTAAGCCGCATCGGGGCACAACAGAATGCTTTGCGCCAGCTCGTCATGTTCAGCCTGGCTAAACAAGTCCATTGCCACCCAGTCGGCTGGCGTGGTGCCATCGGCGATGACCAAAATCTCGGACGGCCCGGCAATCATGTCGATGCCAACCGTGCCAAACACACGCTTTTTGGCGCTGGCGACATAGGCATTGCCAGGACCGGTAATCTTGTTAACCCTGGGAACAGTTGCTGTGCCGTAAGCCAATGCAGCCACGGCTTGCGCACCGCCAATAGTGAATGCGCGGGTTACACCAGCAACATAGGCCGCGGCCAACACCAGCGCGTTTTTTTCACCGCGCGGTGTCGGCACCACCATGATAATTTCACCAACCCCGGCAACATGGGCTGGAATTGCATTCATCAACACCGACGATGGGTACGCAGCCTTGCCACCCGGTACATAGATGCCCACACGGTCAAGCGGCGTGACTTTTTGGCCGAGTAGCGAGCCATGCTCGTCGCGGTAGCTCCAGCTTTGACCGGTGGCTTTTTTCTGGGCGTCGTGGTAGGTACGTACACGCTGGGCTGCAGCGACAAGCGCATCGCGCTGGACCGCAGCTATGGTTTCGAATGCGGCCTTGAGCTCAGCTTGAGTCAGCTCAAGCGCGCTCATCGATGCAACTTCGTGTGCATCAAAGCGTGCGGTGTAGTCAAGCACTGCCTCGTCCCCGCGCTTTTGTACATCGGCAAGAATGTCTGCCACGCGCTGCTCAATGGCTGCGTCAGTATCAGAAGACCAATGCAGACGAGCCTGAAAATCTGCTTCAAAAGTGCTTGAAGCCGTTGACATACGGGCGCTAGCAGCTACTAAAGTCATAGCGTTTAATCAATCCTGATTTTCAGTTCTGTTTTTGACGGCCACAGCAAACGCATCAATAATTTTGCGAATGGGAGCTTGCTTTAACTTCAATGCTGTCTGGTTAACCACCAGGTGCGAACTGATGTCCATGATGCGCTCCACCTCTGTCAGGTGATTGGCCTTCAGGGTATTGCCGGTTGACACCAGATCAACGATGGCGTCTGCCAGCCCCGTCAGCGGTGCCAGCTCCATGCTGCCGTAGAGTTTGATCAGGTCGACGTGCACACCTTTGGATGCAAAAAAGTCGCGGGCAATTGCCACATATTTGGTGGCAACTGTCATGCGCGAACCCTGCTTCATGGCAGCCGCGTAGTCAAAGCCGTCACGCACCGCTACGCTGATGCGGCATTTGGCAATTTGCAAATCCAGCGGCTGGTAAAGACCCGCGACGCCTGCGTTGCTGCCAAAGCTATTGCCAGATTCAAGCAGCGTGTCTTTGCCCACCACACCCATGTCCGCACCGCCGTATTGCACATAGGTGGGCACATCAGTAGCGCGCACGAGCAATACACGTACATCACTTTGATTGGTGTCGAGAATCAGCTTGCGTGATTGTTCAGGGTCGTCCAGTACTTCAATGCCCGCGCTTTTGAGTAACGGCAAGATATCGTCAAAAATCCGGCCCTTGGACAGTGCAATGGTTATCACGACTTGACCCTTTCAATGTCAGCGCCCAGCCCGCGCAGCTTGGCTTCCATCTGGTCGTAGCCACGATCCAGGTGGTAAATGCGTTCAATCAGTGTTTCACCGTTGGCCACCAGGCCAGCTATTACCAGGCTGGCAGAGGCGCGCAAATCAGTGGCCATCACCGTCGCACCCGATAGTTTTTCAACACCTTCGATCACCGCAACTTTGCCTTCAATCTGGATTTTTGCTCCCAGCCGCACCATTTCATTAACGTGCATAAACCTGTTTTCAAAAATCGTTTCGGTCACGGTAGCTGCGCCATGCGACACCACATTGAGTGCCATGAACTGGGCTTGCATATCGGTTGCAAAGCCAGGGTATTCAGTGGTGCGAAACGATTGTGCTTTCAGCCGGCCAGTAGAAACGATATGCATACCGCCTTCGGTAGCTGTCACAATAGCGCCCGCCTCGCGCAGTTTGTCAACCAGCGCATCCTGGTGATCGCCTCTTGCGTGTAACAGCGTCACATCACCACCTGTGGCTGCAACTGCGCACAAGAACGTGCCAGTTTCAATGCGGTCAGCCACCACCTGATGGGTACAGCCATGCAAACGCTCAACGCCCTGGATACGAATGCGACGTGTGCCATGACCTTCAATTTTTGAGCCCATTTTTATTAGCATTTCAGCCAGATCAACAATCTCAGGTTCCTGCGCTGCATTTTCCAGAACAGTTTCACCTTCAGCCAGCGTTGCCGCCATCAAAAAGTTTTCAGTGCCGGTCACCGTGACCATGTCGGTCGTGATGCTGCAGCCTTTGAGGCGCGTTCTGCCCTTGGGCAACTTGGCAATCATGTAGCCGTGTTCCACAACAATCTCGGCACCCATGGATTGCAAGCCCTTGATATGCTGATCTACGGGACGTGAGCCGATGGCGCAACCACCGGGTAGGGACACAGTTGCTTCACCAAAGCGTGCCAGCAACGGCCCAAGCGCCAACACCGATGCACGCATGGTTTTGACCAGCTCATATGGCGCTTCAGGCGACGTAAGCTTGCCCGCGTTGATGGTGACGGTACTTGACCCACCCACTTGACGCTCTGCATCGACTCCCATATTGCGGATCAACTTGAGCATGGTCGACACATCTTGCAAGCCCGGCACGTTCTCCAGTGTCACCGTGTCGGCTGTGAGCAGTGCAGCACACAACTCAGGCAGCGCTGCATTTTTAGCGCCTGAAATGGTCACGGTGCCGTTCAGCGTTTTACCGCCTTTGATAAGTAACTTGTCCATGCTTTAATTTTGGGGACTTGCCGCCCACTCAGCGGGCGTAAAGGTTTTCATCGACAGCGCATGCACCTCATTGGTCTGAATGCGGCCGCCAAGCGTGGCATAAACCTGTTGGTGCCTTTGAATCGGGCGCTGACCCACAAACGCGCTGGAGACGATGGTGGCATACCAGTGTTGGCCGTCCCCTGAAAGTTCAATGTGTTCGCACGGCAGGCCGCCGACGATGATGGACTGGAGTTCTTCGCTGGTCATATAAAATAAATTAACTTCTGATTTTGTAGCCGGTTCGCAGCATATTGACGGCAATGGCGCTGACAGCCAAAAGTGCTGTCGAGACAATGCCCAGGCTCAACCACGGCGACACATCGCTTTGTCCAAAAAACCCGTACCTGAAACCATCAATCATGTAGAAAAACGGATTGAGGTGGCTGACGGTTTGCCAAAACGGCGGCAGCGAATGGATGGAATAGAAAACGCCACTTAAAAATGTCATGGGCATGATGACAAAGTTTTGAAATGCCGCCATCTGGTCAAACTTGTCAGACCACAATCCAGCAATGACACCCAGCGCACCCAGCATCGCCGCACCCATCACAGCAAACAAAACTATCCACAGCGGGTAAGCAAAATCGGGCCTGCCAAAATAAACCGTGACAATAAAAACACCTGCCCCTACCAGCAAGCCACGCGCTACCGACGCCCCAACATACGCAAAAAACCAGTGCCAGTGCGACAGCGGCGTGAGCAGCACAAACACCAGGCTGCCCATGATTTTGCTTTGAATCAGCGACGACGAACTGTTAGCAAACGCGTTTTGCAGTACGCTCATCATTACCAAACCAGGCACCAAAAAAGCGGTGTAGTTGACCGTGCCATACACTTTGACTTGGCCTTTCAGCACATGGCCAAAAATCAGCATGTACATGACTGCCGTCAGTACCGGAGCACCAACTGTTTGAAAGCCAACCTTCCAAAAACGCAGCGTTTCCTTGTAGAGCAGCGTTTGCCATCCCGTCATGCCGTCATCCCCGCTTGTGCAGACTTGTCAGACATGACATCGAGAAAAACATCTTCCAGATCCGCCTTGCGTATCTCTACATCTTCAGCCACCAAGCCTGCTTGACGAATCGCAGTCAGGTACTGCTCAATCTCGTTTGCGTTGTGCGCAGGGAACTGCACAATGCGGCCTGTGATGCGAGCCTTCTCAGCCAGCGCTTTGGGCAACTCATTGTCGATTTTGAAGCGCAGTACATTCGATGAGGCAGCCTTCAATAATTCTGATGTCTGTGCCAAAGCAACCACGCGTCCCTGCTTGAGCATGGCAATGCGGCTGCACAGCGCCTCTGCTTCTTCAAGGTAGTGTGTGGTCAGCAGGACAGTACTGCCCTGTTTGTTGAGCCTGGCAATAAATTGCCATAGCGTTTGGCGCAGTTCAACATCAACACCAGCGGTGGGTTCATCCAGCACAATGACCTGCGGCTTGTGGACAAGTGCCTGCGCCACCAGCACTCGGCGCTTCATGCCGCCCGACAGCTGGCGCATGTTGGCATTGGCCTTGTCTGCCAGGCCCAGGCTGGAAAGCAGCTCGTCAATCCAGTCGTCATTGTTTTTTATACCAAAATAGCCTGACTGAATGCGCAGTGCCTCACGAACACTGAAAAACGGGTCAAACACCAGTTCTTGTGGTACCACACCGAGTGTGCGGCGGGCTGTTGCAAAGTCGGTCAAAACATTGTGGCCGTGCACCGTTACATTGCCACTGCTGGCGCGTGACAAACCCGCCAGAATGCTGATAAGAGTGGTTTTACCAGCGCCGTTCGGCCCTAGAAGACCAAAAAATTCACCCTCCCGGATGTCAAAACTGACATCATCAAGCGCCTTGACTGATGCGCCTGTTTGACCGCCTTTGGAAGAATAGATCTTGGAAACTGATTGAAATGAAATAGCTGGCATGGGCGATTATTTTAAGGGCTCAAACCGGCATGACAGCGCAGACAATTGTATGCCCGGTCAAACAGAACCAAACCAGGCTTAAGCTTTGGAGGAAACCAGTTCCGACACACCGTACAGGCCCGCAAGCTGGGCCAGCTTGTCGGGCAAACCCAGCACAACGAAGGTTTTTCCTGCACTGACTGCCTGACGCCTGCACGCCAACAAAACCGCCAGGGTTGATGAGTCAAATTGCATTAAATCACTGGCGTCGATGATCACCGAGGTTTGAAGTGCAATTTGCGCCGTCAACCCTTGCCTGGCATCAAGCGCCTGGCCCGAGGTCAAAATTGCAGGCAAAGTCAACACGATTTCTTTTTTAAGGTTTTTTGGCAGCGTTGGACTTATTGCGCTCACCCAGAGAAGCAATCAACCCATCAATGCCTTTGGCGTTGATCTCCTGAGCAAACTGGGTCCGATAAGTTTCAACAAGCCAGACACCCAGCACATTCAAGTCGTAAATTTTCCAGCCGTTTCCGATTTTTTCAAGGCGGTAATCCAGCTGCACAGGTTCACCCCGACCCAAAACTTCTGTGCGCACAACAACTTCAGTATCAGCAGCAGTTGCCCGCAAAGGCTTGACGCTGATGGTTTGGTCCTTCACCTGGGCCAGCGCACCAGAATAAGTCCGTATCAAAAGGGTTTTAAATTCATCCTGCAACTTTTTTTGCTGATCAGGGCTGGCCTGGCGCCAGCTCCGGCCCACAGCAGCAGCTGTCATGCGGGTGAAGTTGACGTTAGGCATGATCTGGCTGTCCACCAGTGACATGACCTTGGTCATATCACCTGCCTGAACCGATTTATCAGTTTTAATATTGTCCAGCACTTCAGACGAAACGCGCTTGATCAGTGCATCAGCCGACTCGTCAGCGGCGTGCACTGCAAAAGACGCCAACAAAGCAGCACTGGCGATTAAACCGACAACGCGTGCAAAATTTCTACGAAGCATGGTGGACTTTCAAAAGTTGCATGAACTACCTTAACGTTCCATCAGGCAGGACGAATACACGCTTGTCAGCTTATTTGACAACGGGGGCTGGCAGGTCAAAACGCTCTTCTTTGACTTCAGGCTGTTTGCCAATGGAAGAAGCCCTCCGATGAAGGTAAACATCGCGGGTAAAAGTGTATTTATCAAGTGCCGCCTTGTCCAGTGCGTCTGTCGTCTCAAGCAGTTCGGCACGCCTGTCGACAATGCGCGTTGTTGCCAAAGAATTGCGAGTCGGCACATTGCGCAGGTTATTGACCAGATCTGCCTGGGTATCAACAACTGTTCCCACGGCATCCCGCAAAGATGATGGCCCCAAAATGGGCAGAACAACGTAAGGCCCTGCGTTGATGCCCCACACACCCAGAGTTTGGCCAAAGTCCTGCTTGTTTCTTGCCAGTCTTATCTCACTGCCAAGGTCCACCAGGCCTGCCAGACCAAAAACAGTGTTGACGCTGACCCGCATAAAAGTCTCAATGGCCTCTTTCGGTTTGAACTGCAGCAGATTGTTGGCAACTGACCAGACATCGCTGATGTTGCCAAAAAAGTTCCCCACGCCCGTCTGAATCAAATCAGGTACAGCCCGGTCGTACACAACAGCCACTGGTCTGATCAATGCCCGGTCAAGCCCGTCATTGAAGTTAAATACAGCCCGGTTCAGCGGCTCCATTGGATCAACCGGATTTGCACCAGGTCCTGTGGCGCACCCGTGTAGCAAAAACATCACCGCACCCGCAGCAGCAAATTTCAACAACTTGTCTTTTAAAGAGAAGGATTTCATCATTTGTCTTTGCCTCCCGCAGTTGGAGCTGGCTGGCTGGAGTCTGCTGCCTTGTTGAACAAAAACTGGCTGATCAGGTTTTCCAGCACAACTGCTGACTGGGTTTGCTTGATGACATCGCCGCCTGCCATATTTTTATCGCTGGCGCCAGCTTCAATGCCAATGTACTGCTCGCCAAGCAGGCCACTGGTCAAAATTTTCAGGGACGAATCTTTTGGAAAAGCGTACCTGCTTTGCATCATCAGATTGACGCTTGCCTGGTAAGACTTGTCGTCAAATGTGATATTTTCCACCCGCCCAATGACCACGCCTGCGCTCTTGACAGCTGCGCGCGGCTTCAGGCCGCCAATGTTGTCAAATTTGGCGATCACGCTGTAAGAATTGTCAAAATTCAGGCTCAGCAAATTAGCCGATTTAAGAGCCAGAAACAGCACGGCGCCAGCACCAACCAGCACAAACAAACCCACCCACAAATCATTTTTAGAACGTTGCATTTTTCTGTGTTTCCAATCCCTGCGTTTGCGTGTATTTTGACACGGTCAGCTGTCAAATGCTGAACATCAACGTTGTCAGCAAGAAGTCGAGTCCAAGTACTCCCAGCGATGCCATCACCACAGTTCGGGTCGTGGCCCGAGACACGCCCTCCGGAGTGGGTTGTGCTTCAAAGCCCTGGTACAGCGCCACAAAGGTGACGGTCACGCCAAAAACAAAACTCTTGATGATGCCGTTTCCCACATCACGCCAGACATCAACCCCCGACTGCATCTGGCTCCAGAAGGAGCCTGCGTCAACACCAATCATGACCACGCCCACAAACCAGCCACCCATCACGCCCACAGCACTGAATACCGCCGCCAGCAGCGGCATGGCAACAATGCCGCCTAAAAAGCGCGGTGCCAATATGCGCTGAACAGGATCCACCGCCATCATTTCCATGGCCGAGAGCTGCTCGCCTGCTTTCATCAGGCCAATTTCCGCTGTGAGCGCAGTACCCGCACGTCCTGCAAACAAAAGCGCAGTGACGACCGGCCCCAGCTCCCGCACCAAACTGAGCGTGACCAGCAGGCCCAACGTGTCAGCTGCGCCAAAACGCTGCAGTGTGTAGTAACCCTGCAAGCCAAGTACAAAACCCACAAACAGGCCCGACACTGAAATGATGACCAGCGAATAATTGCCCAGAAAGAAAATCTGGTCGCGCACCAGGGCAAAGCGCTTGAGCGCCGGGCCCATCATGAACATCAAGCGCATAAAAAGCCGCGCTGCATGACCCAGATTAGCCAACTGCTCACGAACCGAAAAGCCCAGATTGGATACAAGACCTGACTTGGCAGTTTTCATCATTCTTTACCTCGCCCGGCAAATGTGCCCGGGCCAAAATCAGTTGCGACGTCGACACCGGGGTAATGAAACTTGACGGGGCCTTCAGCAAGCGCATTGACAAACTGGTGCACCAGTGGGTCGGCAGAATGCCGCACCTCATCAGGTGTGCCCTGCGCAGCAATGCCGCCGTTGGCCAGAACAATGACCTTGTCGGCAATTCTGAAGGTTTCTTCCAGATCATGTGAAACAACGATAGAGGTTATGCCCAGCGTGTCATTGAGCTGGCGGATCAGCTGCGCCGCAGTGCCGAGCGAAATGGGGTCCAGCCCGGCGAACGGCTCGTCGTACATGATGAGTTCGGGGTCCAGCACAATGGCCCGGGCCAGTGCCACACGGCGTGCCATGCCGCCTGAGATTTCACTTGGCATCAGATCGCGGGCACCGCGCAGACCAACAGCGTTGAGCTTCATCAGCACGATGTCGCGGATCAAGTCGAGCGTTAAATCGGTGTGTTCACGCAGTGGAAAGGCGACGTTGTCAAACACACTCAAATCCGTGAAGAGCGCACCGAACTGAAACAGCATGCCCATGCGGCGCCGGGCAGCATACAGCTCTTTTTGATGAAAATCGGTCACGTTTTTGCCATCGAAAAGCACTTGGCCAGTATTGGCTTTTTGCTGCCCGCCAATCAGGCGGAGCACCGTCGTCTTGCCGCCGCCCGATGCACCCATCAATGCTGTCACTTTGCCGCGCGGCACTGACAGGGTAACGTTGTCCAGAATGACACGGTCGCCATTCACATCGCTGTTGCCCGGGTAGGAGAACGTAACGTCTTTGAGTTCAACCAGAGCGGAGTTGTCAAACTGGGGCATGGGGTAAAAGCATGTGTTTCGCGGAGGTGTAAGGTCTTGGCTTTGATCATAAAGGGATTGGTTTGGCATCTGAACCAGCAGCACTGGAAAATCCGCCAAAACCACTTTCTGAGGCGCTTTTGCCCTAAATCACACCCTATTTATGCGTTCACCGCTTGTGAATAAAGCATCTATTGCTATGTTTTTGATAACAATTTGACGCTTGGACAGTGGCTGTGCATTTCGGGCATTCACATAATTGAAAAAAATTGCTGTTTGCGTCTTCTGTTTTTTAAACAACGGATATTGCCCGACTTAAAAACTTGACCATTGCTGACAGCCCATTTGAAGGATTGATTTAACGTACACAAACACTTTGGATATCAACCATGCGCCTTAACCGCTCTTATCGCTACCAGACAAAACACATTTTGCTGGGGGGCGCTGTGCTGGCAGCTCTTGTCGCCTGCGGTGATACGGCCACCCTGACAAAAGCCGAAGACACCGGTGCCAACCCGATACTGCCGCAACCGGTCAAGCGTTTGATTCCTACCGTCAACATTGCACCGGCCAAGGGCTGGCCGCAAGGCGTCATGCCGACCGCCATGGCAGGTATGGCGGTGACGCCGTTTGCCACCGGGCTTGATCACCCGCGCTGGGTGTATGTGTTGCCGAATGGCGATGTGCTGGTGGCTGAATCAAACGCGCCGCCCAAGCCCGAAGATGGCAAAGGCATCAAGGGCTGGGTGATGGGTTTGGTGATGGCGCGCGCTGGTGCTGCCGTGCCGTCGGCAAACCGCATCACTTTGCTGCGCGACCGTGACGGCGATGGTGTAGCCGAAGTGCGCACGGTGTTTTTGCAAAACCTGATGTCGCCATTTGGCATGGCGCTGGTTGGCAATGATTTTTATGTGGCCAATGCCGATGCGGTGGTGAAATTCCCGTATGAGCCGGGCGCCACCAGCATTACCGCAGCGCCCGTAAAAGTAGTCGATTTGCCAGGCGGGCCGATCAATCACCACTGGACCAAAAACCTGATTGCCAATCCGGACGGCAGCAAGCTTTACGTTACGGTTGGCTCCAACAGCAATGTGGGTGAGCGCGGCATGGAGGCAGAAGCTGGGCGGGCTGCCATTTGGGAGGTAGACGCCAAAACAGGCGCGCACCGCATATTCGCATCCGGCCTGCGCAACCCGAACGGCATGGGTTTTGCGCCCGAAGGCGGTGCGCTTTGGACCGTAGTGAATGAGCGCGACGAAATTGGCAGTGACCTGGTGCCCGACTACCTGACCAGCGTGAAAGACGGCGCGTTTTACGGCTGGCCTTACGCCTATTACGGGCCCAAGAATGTGGATGCACGCGCAAAGCCAGCGCGGCCTGACTTGGTCGCCACATCTCTTGTGCCCGAATATGCGCTGGGCGCGCATGTTGCGCCATTGGGTATGGCTTTTTCTGATGGCAAAGCCATGCCACCCGCTTTGGCCAGTGGCGTGTTTGTCGGTGAGCACGGTTCATGGAATCGCACGCCACTCAGTGGCTACAAAGTGACATTTGTTCCCTTTTCCGGCAGCAAGCCATCAGGCAAAAAAATCGACGTGCTGGGCGGTTTTACCAGCCCGGAGGGCGACGCCTATGGACGGCCGGTAGGCGTGGCACTCGACAAGCGCGGCGCATTGCTGGTGGCCGACGATGTGGGCAATGCAATCTGGCGAGTGAGTGTTGCAGCCAAGTGATGCGGGGCTGGTGCGACGGGCCTTCGTTGCCTCGCAGATTGATCTTTGAACTGGCGCAAGACAAAACAGCTCTGCTGCAATAAATAATGCTAAAACTCCCTGTAGCCCAATTAATACGAGCGCAAGCAGCTATTTATTTTGCAGTATCTGCGATTTGACTTGGCAGGCTATCGCGGCAAGTCGCTGAATCCCATCAAGAATTCATCAACTGAACGCGCTGCCTGGCGGCCTTCCCTGATAGCCCACACCACCAGCGACTGCCCGCGGCGAATGTCACCCGCTACAAATACTTTGGGCACATTGGTTGCGTAGCCACCAATAAAACCGTCGCTGGCTTTGGCGTTGCCACGGTTGTCTTTGTCGATGCCAAAGGATTCAAGGATTGACGCGACGGGCGACACAAAACCCATGGCCAGCAGCACCAGGTCAGCTTTCAGTGTTTGCTCAGATCCGGAGACTTCAACCATCTTGCCATTCACCCATTCGACGCGCACCGTTTTCAGACCAGTGACTTTGCCTTTTTCACCAATCAACTCTTTTGTTGAGATGGCGAATTCGCGCTCGCACCCTTCCTGGTGGCTGGACGATGTGCGCAGCTTGGCGGGCCAGTACGGCCAGGTCATGGGGCGGTTTTCTTCAACTGGCGGCTGGGGCATCAGTTCAAACTGCGTGACGCTGACCGCGCCGTGGCGGTTACTGGTGCCCACGCAGTCGCTGCCGGTGTCGCCGCCGCCGATCACGATGACGTGTTTGCCGTCTGCACGCAGCTGACCTTTGACTTTGTCGCCTGCGTTGACCTTGTTTTGCGACGGCAAAAACTCCATGGCGAAATGCACGCCGTCCAGCTCACGGCCGGGCACGGGCAAGTCGCGTGACTGCTCGGCGCCGCCGGTCAACATCACGGCGTCGAAATCTTTTTGCAGTTGCTCTGGCGTAATGGTTTCTTTGGCCCAATTGGTGACTTTGGAATCTTTGGGCAAGCTGCCGACCATCACGCCACATTTGAAGGTCACGCCCTCAGCCGTCATTTGGCTTACCCGACGATCGATATGGATTTTTTCCATCTTGAAGTCAGGGATGCCGTAGCGGAGCAGACCGCCCACGCGGTCGTTTTTCTCAAACAGCGTGACGTCATGACCCGCCCGCGCCAGTTGCTGCGCCGCCGCCATGCCCGCCGGACCGCTGCCGACAATGGCGACTTTTTTGCCGGTTTTATGCTTTGCGATTTGCGGCGTGACCCAGTCTTCAGCCCAGGCGCGGTCGATGATGGCGTGCTCGATGGACTTGATGCCCACCGCGTCGTCATTGACGTTCAGTGTGCAGGCGGCTTCGCACGGAGCGGGGCAAATGCGGCCTGTGAACTCGGGGAAATTATTGGTGCTGTGCAGCGTATCAATCGCGTTTTTCCAGTCGGCGCGAAACACCATGTCGTTGAAGTCCGGAATGATGTTGTTAACCGGGCAGCCCGTGCTGCAAAACGGCGTGCCGCAGTCCATGCAGCGGGCTGACTGGTCTTTGGCCTGCTTGTCGTCCAGGCCGATGACGAATTCTTTGTAGTTTTTCAGGCGCTCGGGCACGGGCTTGTAACCCTCTTCCAAGCGCTCTAACTCCATGAAACCGGTGATTTTTCCCATGATGATTTCCTAATTGTCTGACTGTCTGAATTGGTTATTGCTTTGTCCCCTCTCCCTTTGCGGGGAGAGGGTTAGGGTGAGGGTCTGCGCCGCTAACAATGCATGACGGTTTAGCGATTGGCCGCTACCCCATCCCTACCTTCTTCCCGCAAAGGGAAAGGGAGTGAACCAAATGCGGTATGCACTACTGCTAAACTTTGTAAATTTTAGTGCTGTAGACCAGGTAATACGGGCGCAAGCAGCTCCTGAATTTATAGCATTCATTTTGCACCCACCGCTTCACGATTCGTCTCCACCTGCACCCGCGTCGTCTCTGTCGCGGCATTCAACCGACGGTCCCGGCGCTCAAGCAGCGCGCGCTTGTACTCATTCGGGAATACTTTCACAAACTTCAAACGCGACTGATCCCAGGTGTCCAGCAATTCACGCGCGCGCTTGCTACCGGTCCAGCGGTTGTGGTCTTGCAGCAGGCGCTTGAGCAATGCTTCATCGCTTTGCTCGGCATGCCAGTCAGATTTGTCGTGCGTGTGTTGCTCAGCAGTCGTTACCACCTTGTCCATGCTCACCATAGACGTGTTGCAGCGGCTTGCAAACTGGCCGTCTTCGTCATACACATACGCCACGCCGCCGCTCATGCCGGCTGCAAAGTTGCGGCCGGTTTTGCCCAGCACGGCCACGGTGCCGCCGGTCATGTATTCACAGCCGTGGTCGCCTGTGCCTTCAACAACTGCTGTCGCACCTGACAGGCGCACTGCGAATCGTTCACCCGCCACACCGCTGAAGAACGCTTCGCCCGTCGTTGCGCCATAAAGCACGGTGTTGCCCACGATGGTATTTTTATGCGACTCACCCCTGAAGTCAATGCTGGGGCGCACCACAATGCGGCCGCCACTCAGGCCCTTGCCGGTGTAGTCGTTGGCATCGCCAATTAAATACATGGTGATGCCTTTGGCCAGAAATGCACCAAACGACTGCCCGCCCGTACCTTCAAGCTGCAGGCGCAGCGTGTCGTCTGGCAAGCCTTCAGGTCGCACCCGAGTCAACTCACCCGACAGCATCGCGCCAACTGTGCGGTTGACGTTGCGTACAGTTTCAATGAACTGGACTTTCTCGCCCTTTTCAATGGCGGCTTTAGACTTTTCAATCAAACGCACATCGAGTGCCTTTTCAAGCGAATGGTCTTGCGTGGAGGAATGCAGGCGCGGCACATCAGCCGGCACATTCGGCTGGTAAAACAGGCGCGCAAAGTCCAGGCCGCTGGCCTTCCAGTGTTCGATGCCTTTTTGCGTGTCGAGCAAATCAGCGCGGCCAATCAATTCGTCAAAGGTGCGCACGCCGAGCTGCGCCATGAGTTGCCGTGCTTCTTCGGCCACAAAGAAGAAATAATTGACGACATGCTCGGGCTTGCCGCTGAATTTTTGGCGCAGCACCGGGTCTTGCGTGGCCACGCCGACCGGGCAGGTGTTCAAGTGGCATTTGCGCATCATGATGCAGCCTTCCACCACCAGCGGGGCGGTAGCAAAGCCAAATTCATCAGCGCCGAGCAGCGCACCAATGACGACGTCACGGCCGGTTTTCATCTGCCCATCGGCCTGCACGCGAATGCGGCCACGCAGGCGGTTGAGTACCAGCGTCTGCTGCGTTTCAGCCAGGCCGATTTCCCATGGGCTGCCTGCGTGCTTGATAGAGGACCAAGGTGAAGCGCCCGTTCCACCGTCGTGGCCTGCTATCACTAAGTGATCGGCTTTGGCTTTGGTCACGCCTGCGGCAATCGTGCCGACGCCAACTTCACTGACCAGCTTGACGCTGATGCTGGCGCGCGGATTCACATTTTTCAAATCGTGAATCAGCTGCGCCAGGTCTTCAATCGAATAAATGTCGTGGTGTGGCGGCGGTGAAATCAGCCCCACACCGGGCACTGAATAGCGCAGCGCGCCGATGTAGTCACTGACCTTGCCGCCGGGCAACTGGCCACCTTCACCCGGTTTGGCACCTTGCGCCATCTTGATCTGAATCTGGTCAGCAGAGACCAGGTATTCAGCCGTCACGCCGAAGCGGCCGGATGCAACCTGCTTGATTTTTGAACGGAGTGAATCGCCGTCTTGCAGCGGCAAATCGACTTCTACGACCTTGTCGCCAATCACGCTTTTGAGCGTGGCGCCCTGCTTGATCGGGATGCCTTTTAGCTCCTGGCGGTAGCGGGCAGGGTCTTCACCACCCTCACCCGTGTTGCTTTTGCCGCCAATGCGATTCATCGCAACAGCCAGCGTGGCGTGTGCTTCGGTGCTGATAGAGCCAAGCGACATCGCGCCTGTGGCAAAGCGTTTGACGATTTCTTTGGCGGGCTCGACCTCATCAATCGGGATGGCTTTGGCCAGATCAATCTTGAACTCAAACAAGCCGCGCAACGTCATGTGGCGGCGGTTTTGGTCGTTGATGAGCTGGGCGTATTCCTTGTAGGTGCTCCAGTTGTTGGCACGCGTGGCGTGCTGCAGTTTGGCAATCGCGTCGGGTGTCCACATGTGGTTTTCACCGCGCACCCTGAAGGCGTATTCACCACCCGCATCGAGCATGTTGGCCAACACCGGGTCATCACTAAACGCGGCTCGGTGCATGCGCAGGGCTTCTTCGGCTATCTCGAACACGCCCATGCCTTCAACCTGGCTGGCCGTGCCGGTAAAGAACTTGGCAATCGTCCCGCGGTTCAGCCCGATGACTTCAAACAACTGCGCGCCGCAGTAGCTCATGTAGGTCGACACGCCCATTTTGGACATGATTTTCGACAAGCCTTTGCCGATAGCCTTGGTGTAGTTGTAAATCGCTTTTTCGGTCGACAAGTCGCCCGGCAAACCGTCGTGCATTTCAGCCAGCGTCTGCATTGCCAAGTATGGGTGGACGGCTTCAGCACCGTAGCCTGCCAACACGGCAAAGTGGTGGACTTCGCGCGCTGAACCGGTTTCAACCACCAAGCCTGCTGTGGTGCGCAAGCCCTCTTTGACCAGGTGCTGATGAATGGCCGACAACGCCAGCAATGCAGGAATAGCAACCTGCGTGGCGCTGAGCATGCGGTCACTGACGATCAAAATGTTTTTGCCAGTTTTGATCGCGTCAACGGCTTCAGCACACAGCGATGCCAGCTTGGCCTCCACACCCTCATGGCCCCAGGCGAGTGGGTAAGTGATGTCAAGCGTGTAGCTTTTGAACTTGCCTTGTGTGTGCGACTCGATGTCGCGCAGCTTTTGCATGTCGGCCACGTTCAGCACCGGCTGAGCCACCTCCAGCCGCATCGGTGGGTTGAC
>JANYGP010000064.1 GCA_025362315.1 Polaromonas sp. | reverse complement strand
TGGTGCACCGCCCCGGTCTGCTGCTGGCAGACGAGCCCACCGGTAACCTTGACCCGACCACCGCCGCCAAAGTCATGGACGCGCTGATTGCGCAAACCCGCGAACACGGTGCGTCGCTGGTGCTCGTAACGCATTCAGAGGCATCAGCTGCCCGCGCTGACCGCAGGCTGCGCCTTACCAGCAGTGCAATCGTGAATGGCTAAAACGCCGGACTTTATCCAGGCTGAACCGGCTGGAACAGGACGTAAACCTTGCGCATCGTGGCCTGAATCTCCCAGGTGCCCATGGTTTCTGCCGGAAAGAAATACACATCACCCGGCTTCAGTGACACGGGTGAGCCACCGTCTGGCGTGAACACGGCTTCACCACTGATGACATGCATGGTTTCGGAAGACCGTACCTGCCGGCGATAGCGGCCAGATGAGCATTCCCACACACCTACCTCGGGCTGGTTGGCCATCGGCAGCACCATTTTGACGCCTCGCAGTTGGCAGGCGGGCTCACTCAGGGGCAGACCCACCGGCCCCCAGTCTTCAAGCACAGAGGTTGCTGCGGTAGATGGCAATTCGAGTTTCTGGATAGTCATGGAGTTGCTTTCACATCAAACGGGCCGCTGATCACGCCAGCGGTAGTAGCGCACGGATGGCGCCAAAAACCAGGGGTTGCCGGTATAAAAAGGCCGCGTCTGAAAAGCCAGCCCGTCGAGTGCAGTGCGACCTTGTTCGAGGCCCAGAACCTGCTGCCCAACCCGCATGCCGAAATAGCTCGACGTGCCCACACCAGCACCGCAATAGCCCATGGCATAGTGCAAGCCGTCGTGCAGTCCGACGTGCATCAACTCGTCAAAGGTGTAAGCCACCAACCCCGACCATGAATGGCTGATGCGCACCCGGGCCAGCTCCGGGAAGACCTTGACCATGTCGGCATGCAGCAATGGCCCGCTCACCCTGCAATCGGTTTCCTGGTGTGACACGCGGCCACCAAAAAGAATACGGCTGCGGTCCGGTGAAGACCGGTAGTAATAAACCACTTTTCGGGTGTCGCTGACGATGCGGTTGCGCGGTATGAGCTGGTCCATCAATCCGGCGGGCAGGGCTTCTGTGGCAATCATGTAGCTGCCAATCGGAATCACGCGGCGCTGCAGCCACGGGGTGGCGCAGCCGGTATAACCGTTGGTTGCCACCACCACATTGCGGGCCAGCACGTCGCCCTTTGGCGTGGTCACGCGAAAAAGCTGGCCCTGTTTTTCAATGCCGCTCACAGGGCAGCGCGGCATCACCTGCGCGCCAGCGGCTACAACACGCTCAAGCAGACCCTGGTGGTAGCGGGCCGGGTGCACCGAACAATGCTGGGTGTAAACCGCACCACCCCAATACACGTCACTGCCAAGCTCTGAGCGCTGCTCTGCACGCGGCACCATGTGTGCCTCCACCTCCAGGCCTTTTGGCTGATGCGCCACCCTGGCGGCTAACGCTTCGTATTGCGCGGCATTGTGGGCGGCATGAAAACGGCCTACCGGGCCAAAGTCACACGCAATCTTCTCGGCACGGATGAACGCACCTATCCATGCCAGCGAGCGCTGCCCCTCTTTGAGAATATCAAACGCACGCTGTGCGCCGTGGCGTTTGGCAAGCTGCTCATAGCTGGGCTTGATGCTGGTCGACACCTGACCGCCGTTACGCGTGCTGCAGCCCCAGCCAGCGTCCTCTGCATCCAGCACCAGGGTTGAGCGCCCACCGCGCGCAGTTTGCAGCGCCGCGTGCAGGCCGGTGTAGCCCGCACCAATCACCGCTACATCTACGGTAGCGGGCAAGGGCACATCGGCAAACACAGGGCGCGGAACATCGTCCCACCAGTAGGGGGCCAGCTTGCAGTCTTCAAGAAGATCCACCGAGTTTTCTTTCATGCCGGTCTCAGGTTGTTTGCATCTTTACGCATCTTGTTTACAGCCTGCCCTGGCGGGCATCGCTCAATATCATGTCGGCCCCTTTTTCTGCCAGCATCAGCACGGGCGCATTGGTATTGCCGGAGGTAATGGCCGGAAAAGCTGATGCATCCACCACGCGCAGCCGAGCTACGCCATGCACCTGCAGCCTGTGGTTGAGCACAGCGGTTTGCGGGTCAGGCCCCATGCGGCAGGTACTGACCGGATGAAACACCGTAGAGGCACGCTGGCGAATGTCTTCCATCATTTGTTCAGGTGATGCGGTTGCATCGCCGGGCAGCAATTCCTTGTCTATCACGGCGCTAAAGGCTGGCGTTGCGGCAAGGCGGCGTAAAAACAGGGCTGCTTCAAGCATCTCCTGCATGTCATGCGCGTTCGCCAGCGAGTTGGGGTGAATCAGCGGCGCGGCCATGGCGTCACGTGAGCGCAGCTGCAAATGCCCTGTGCTCGTCGGCTTGCAAGGCTGCGCCGCGAGTAAAAATCCGGGGTAGGGGTCAGGCATCATCAACTCGCGCTTGCCGGGCCTGGCCTTGATGTAGCTCAGTGGCGAAAAGTAAAGCTGCATATTGGGCTGCTTCAGGCCAGGCCGGGACCTGAAAAAACCGCCCCCCTGGTTCACGCCAAGTGCCAGCGGCCCACGCCTTAGAGCCGCATATTGCAGCCCGGCCCAGAGCTTGCCGTACCAGGGACCGAGCTGGTTGTTCAGTGTGGGCACCTTTGAGCGGTAGAGGTAGTCAATGCACAGGTGGTCCTGCAAATGCTGGCCCACCGCCGGGCTGTCAGCCACCAAGCCAATACCCAGAGATTGCAGTTGCGCAGCAGGGCCGACACCTGACAGCTGCAGCAACTGGGGGGAGTTGATTGCGCCCGCCGAGATAATCACTTCACGCCGCGCCTTGACGGTGTGCAACACGCCGTCTTGCAGGTAACGCACACCGCTCGCCTGCAAGCCATCAAAATTAATCCG
>JANYGP010000060.1 GCA_025362315.1 Polaromonas sp. | reverse complement strand
GCGCAAAGGCTGGCTTTGCGGAGCAAAGCCAGCCTTTGCGCTACGCCATTGGCGATTCATGGGCTCGCCCCCACCCCGACCCTCCCCCATTCGGGGGAGGGAGCTTTGATTCAAGAGCCACATCTGCTCATGATGACGGCCACGCCCATTCCCCGCACGCTGGCCATGAGCTACTACGCGGATCTGGACGTGTCCACCATTGACGAGCTGCCGCCCGGGCGCACCGCCATCGTGACCAAAGTGGTTAACGACAGCCGGCGGGACGAAGTCATTGAGCGCATTCGCGCACAAATTGCCGAGGGCCGGCAGGTGTACTGGGTGTGCCCGCTGATTGAAACCAGTGAAATGCTGGACCTGACCAACGCCACCGAAACGCACGAAGCCCTGAGCGCAGCTTTGCCCGGCGTGATGGTCGGCCTGCTGCATTCGCGCATGCCGCCACTTGAGAAAAAAGCCGTGATGAGTTTGTTCAATGACGGCGTGATGGCCGTGCTGGTCAGCACCACGGTGATTGAAGTCGGCGTGGATGTGCCCAACGCCAGCCTGATGGTGATTGAACATGCCGAGCGATTTGGTTTGAGTCAACTGCACCAGCTGCGCGGGCGGGTCGGGCGCGGCGCGGCGGCATCTGCCTGTGTGTTGATGTTTTCATTGGGCGATGGTGCCCGGCTGGGTGACACCGCCAAAGCCCGGCTCAAAGCCATGTTAGAGACTGGCGATGGCTTTGAAATCTCCCGGCGTGACCTGGAGATTCGCGGACCGGGAGAGTTTTTGGGTGCTCGCCAGTCGGGCGCGCCGTTGCTGCGCTTTGCCGACCTGGCGGTTGACAGCGACTGGCTGGACTGGGCGCGCGGTGTGGCACCGTTGATGCTGGACGCGCATGCCGACCGGGCGCTGCGCCACACGCAGCGCTGGCTGGGCGGGCGCGCGGAGTTTGTCAAGGCGTGATGCCGGGCAACAGGCAACATCCGGACTTTTATTGTTGCTGTACCGATAAAAAAACAGGCGTTCATTCCTGTCTATTAACTTACAATTTGAAAGTTGACAAAGTTCACAAAGATCACAAGAACCGTGAGGTTTCTGGCCTGAAGTTTCGTATTTTTAGTGACTTATTCAACTTTTTTGCGTTTTTTTGATGGTAATTTGCCATACTCAGCGTCCATAATTCAAAGCAGCACCATGGCATTTTTCAACTGGTTTTCCAACAAGTCTGGCAGCACGCAGGCCAACAAGCTGCCAGGCGCTGCGCCAAACATCAAGAGTGAGCTAATCCCCGCACCTGTGATGATGCCGGCGTCTGTCAATCTGCGCCCTGTGCCCGAGCTGATCAACCGCAGCGAAGAACGCAAAGCCAAGCGCAACATACGCCGGGAACAGTTGTATTCGGCAATCCGGCAGTCCATGACCCGCGCAGGCGTGCTGTCGGCCAGCTTCAAGTTCAAGGTGTTGTCCCTGGACCAGCGCGGCGACCAGTTCATGGTGATGATGGACGTGCATCCGAGCCTTGGCCTTCAGGAAGAAAAACTGATCGAAACCGAGGCCATGGTGGTCCAGACGGCCAGGCTCCAGTTTGGCATTTTGGTCACTGCGGTGTACTGGCGAATTGACACCAAAGCCGAGCCTGGCGTGTCAAAGCAATCGGGCTTTGACTCAAAACCGGCGCCATCGGCACCTGCCGCCGAAATGGCTCCCCGAGCCGCGCCCATGCCCGCCTCCGTACAGGCACCGATCTCCACGCCTATATTGGTGCCGGTTTCTTCAACAGCCGTCAAAAAACCGCCAACGCGTTTTGAGCCCATTGACGATGACGAAGTGACCGCCTTCAAACGGGCCTTGGGAGCCTCTATGCAGCAAAGTGCCCAGTCGCGCATCCTTTTGGCCGACGCCAGTGGCAAGAGCCGCAGCGGCCCCCATTCATACACATTGCTCACAGGATTTGAAGACACCGAAATGCCCGAAACGGCCGCCATGCCTGCCCTCAGCAGCACACAGTACGGCGATTTGAATTGACTGCTGCAACCAAAGTTGCTTCGTAACGCGTATTTGGCAACGCTTTCAAGTCGCATCACCATGTAAATTCATGCAACTTCAAAGGTGACTGGGCTTATTTTGTTACCGATTGGTATAAATAAAGACCACACAGTTCAATGTAGTACTGTTTAGCCCATATAGTTCGGGTACACCAGATTTTGGTGTTTATTGTGCTTGTTTAAACACTCTTTTCTTCAGAGGATCCTTTATGAAAAAATCTCTCATTGCCTTGGCCCTGTCTGCCGGTTTTGCATTTTCAGCGCAGGCTGCTGACATCGTCGATACAGCCATCAAAGCTGGCAATTTCAAAACTCTGGTAGCAGCCGTGCAGGCAGCTGGCCTGGTGGACACGCTCAAAGGCAAAGGTCCATTCACCGTGTTTGCACCAACTGACGAAGCTTTCGCAAAAATTCCGAAAGAAACGCTGGATGGTTTGCTCAAGGACAAAGCAGCACTGACCAAAATTTTGACATACCACGTTGTGGCAGGCAAAGTCATGGCCAAGGACGTCAAGCCAGGCATGGTTAAAACAGTGCAGGGCAGCGAGATCACATTGGCCACCGCAGGCGGCGTGACTGTCAACGGCGCCAAAGTCGTGGCCGCTGACGTGGCTGCCGACAATGGCGTGATTCACGCTATTGACACGGTCATCATGCCCAAGTAATTGATCAGAAATTGATTGGCTGCTGGCAAGCAATGCAAAAGCGCTACGTTTTCAGTAGCTGCCCACGCATTGTTTGATTGGGCTGGCAGCCAATTTATTTTGCTTTGTTCGGGCCGCAGATCAAAGAGTTTTTCACACCCACGAAGTTGGGAAGACAGTCCGGTGGTTAACAAGCTTACGACTGATCAACCGGAATGAACGACAGCGTTGGCTGTAACTGCTTAGCGAATTTCACGAAGTGTTTGTTCAATCAAACCCATGCACAAAAACAGCTACCGCACTGCCAAACCGTCAAAGCAAGTGCCCAGCACGATGGCAATTATTTCGTCATCGGTGTGCTGACCGCCGGCCTTTAAAAACCCGGGAACCGGGTCACAGGCTTTTGAATAAAGCGTGTACAGCATCACGAGCGCAGGCACATTTGCGTCCAGGCTGCCATCGGCTTGCGCCGCTTCAATCCAGCCTCCAATCTGATCACTGATCTGCATCAAACCGTCCAAATAAGCCTTGTTCCCCATCAAATTAGCCCGCAGAGTGGAGTTTTGGCTGGGCAAAGACGGCATTTCGCCTTTGAGCTGCTGCAGTAACATCCACCGGGCTATCGCCTTGAGCTGATCAATTGGCCTGGCTTTCGCATTCAAACTTGCCAGAAAATCCTGCGCCAGCCCAATCACCCGCACCATGGCCGCCGCCGCCAAATCTTCTTTGCTGGAAAAATGTTTGTACAAGCTGGCTTTGGCAATGCCAACCTCCAGCGCCACCTCGTCGACGGTCATCAGGTCAAAACCCTTTTCAGCCAAAAGACGATTGACAGCAATCACGATGGCGTCTTCACGCGCTTGAAGCATTTGGGCTTTGAAACTGATTTTTACTGGAGGGCTCGGGTTTAACTGGGTCATAACTCATTGTAGGCACACTGAAAATATTTCAGGCAAAGCGCCCATATAAAAGCCGTCAACCGCATTTTTAAGACAATTGGTCCGTAAAAATACCAAGAGGTTTTGAATTTTCGCTTTAACTTTGCTTACAAATGCTTTCTAATTTAAGCATCTGCCCGATGCAGCCAATAGCTGAAAGGGTTAACCTGAAGTTCTGTTGCAAGGATCGTTACTTGTGTTGCAATTGAGGTTTTAAACAGGAGACTGCCGTGAACCGCACCGCTGTGATTGCTTTGGCCTGGTTGGCAGGTGCGGGCGCCTGTGTGGCATTGGCTGTCTGGTACCCCACCGACACCACCGTGATGGGGCAGATGCCAGCGCACACCACCCAGACCCTGACGCGCATGCCGGTGGTTTTGCCCGAAGGTTTGCCCTCAGAACGCACGCTGGCCCTGGTGACATTCAATCGCGACCAGCGCAGCCAGGCTGACAGCTGGATCGAAGGCTTAAATCTGAAAAATGACCCCAGCATCAGCTGGGTTCGTATCCCCGTGCTGGGCGATGCCAACACACCGGACGCGCGCAGCGATGCTGAAACCCGTTTGCTCGGGCGTTACACCGCTGATCTAGAGCGCGCCAGAATGCTGCCTATTTTTGTGGACAAGGCCTCATTCGCCCGAGCCACAGGGCTAAAGAATATCGAGCAAGCGTCTGCTGTGGTGCTCAACCGGCAGGGAGAAGTGCTGGCGCGTGTGGAAGGCCCTTTTGATGCAGACAAAGCGCAATTGCTGCGCGAAACGTTGGCTATTACAAAATAAGCAAAATAAGCAAAATAAGCAAAATAATCAAATAAGCGAAACAGGCCGAACAAGTTCAGCACAGCTCTGCTTTGTGCGCTCCTCAAAGCTGGTCTGCGGTAAATTTTTACAAAAGTTGGTTTATTGCTTATTGCTTATTGCTTACCGATTACTGCTTTCGCTGCACAAACAAATTGCGCTTGGCATCTTCCGGGTAGGCAAATGTCACGGCCCCGTTCTTCACCATCCCCATCACCAGCATGTTGGGCGTCGTTGCGTCCTTGTCGTCAATGGTGAAGGGGCGCTCGTAGGTTGCTACCACGCCGTAGTACACACGCTGCATGTTTTCAAATGCATTTTTAACGGTTGGCCCCGACAAATTGCCGTCCCGCACGCCAAACAGTGAATACAGCAAAATGTAAACCGCGTCATACCCTTGCGCTGCGGCCATGGGCACCGTGATTTTGCTGAGCTTGTATTTGCGGGCATAACTGGTCAGAAAAGAAGCGCGCCTTTCGTTGCTGGGCTCGGCAATGAAAGTTTGCGCCATCATGGCGCCTTCCGCCGCGTCCTTGGCACCGTCAATGAAAAACGGAAACGACAAAGTCCACGCGCCGACTTGCGGGACTTTCCAGCCAATGGCTTTGCGGCTGTTGGCAATGACTGCGTTTTCCGGGCCCACTGTCATGCTGAAGATGACATCCGCGCCGGCAGCGCGCGCTGTTTTCATCTCTTCAGTCAAATCTTTGACACCCAGCGGGAAGCGGGTGATTTGCACGGCATTCAATTTTTTGGCCTTCAGCGCAGCTTCAATGTCTTTCAGGCCTGCCTCGCCGTAGCCTGATGTGTCTGCAAACACAGCAATTTTGTTCAGCCCGCGTTTGGCAAGATCTTCGACCACAAAAGGTACCTGCAAGGCATCCCGGGCTGATGTCCGGAATATGTAACTTTCAGGCCCCGGGTATTTGGCCGTCAGGGGTGAGCCCGTGGCGCATGGAATGATCAGGGGCAACCTGGCTTTCTGGAACACCTCGAGCGATTTGGCTGCGACGCCCGTGTTGCAAAATCCAATGGCAACTGATACTTTTTCAGCCACCAGCTCTTCAGACATTTTCAAGCCAACGTCAGGTGTGCCCCGATCGTCCCTGACAACCAGCTCAATTTTGCGGCCCAGGTAGCCGCCCACTGCATTGATTTCATCCACGGCATGCGCAATGCCATTGCGCATGGGCACTCCAAAGTCTGCCGAGCCACCCGAAAAAGGGCCGATCACGCCAATCTTCAACGGATTGGCGCCGGCAGGATTTTGAGCCTGAGCGGGCGCCATGGCCAACAACACAGAAGTTGCCAATACCAGAAGGGGAAGTGGTTTTATCATCAATGGAAAATTTGTAAACAGTTGACAAAAGTGCAACACGATTTAGTTTAGCGGTGCAGTTGTAGCTTGTCAGCCCAGACCTACCCTAGCAGAAAAACTGCTTCACTTTGATTGCTGAACGTCAAAGCAAAGAACAAATAAGACCGTCACGGACGGCACAGACCATCGGGACTCTGGAACGTCTGTCAATGCCCAACACGACGTCAGACAAAGACTTTTCGTTGCAAAACAACGGGTGAATTCATTGAAATGACGTATCCTATGTTGCAGTGCAGCATTTGCTGCTTTCAGGAACACCATGCGCCCCTTTTCCCTGCAAAAAACCTTTGCTCAAACCTTGCTCAAAGCCACGCGGCTGACCAGCAGCAGCAAGCTGATGGATGCAACGCGGCTGATCCAGCGCACGCTGGCCAAAAACGCAGGTAATCTGCAGTCAGCCAGCGCAAAAAACGATCAGGCAGCGCCTGTGGTGCGTGCCGCAGTTCAGCCCTACCCTGCATTCAAGCCTGACGTCATCCCGGTGCCCAAAAAAGCCCCGGAGACAGACATGTACAGTAGACCAAAACCTCGCATGTCCAGCTTTACCGCGCATCAATTTGTGTTTGAAGGCCACGCCTATCCTTACCGTCTGTACATACCGGCTTCACCAGCCAATCCAGCTGAACAGCTGACAACCATGCCACTGATCGTGCTGCTGCACGGCTGCAAGCAGGACGCCCTTGATTTTTCACATGGTACCGCCATGAACGATCTGGCTGAGAGCCATCAGGCCATGGTGCTGTACCCCGAGCAGGTGCCAAGTGCCAACGCCATGCGCTGCTGGAACTGGTTTGACCCTAGCCATCAGCAAACCGGCCGTGGTGAGCCCGGCATGATTGCAGCTCTTACCCTCAAAATGATTGCCGGGCAACACGCTGACCCGACCCGTGTTTATGTGGCCGGGTTGTCAGCCGGTGGCGCCATGGCGGCGGTGGTGGCGCATTTGTACCCGCAGCTGTTTGCGGCCGTGGGTGTGCATTCGGGCCTGGCTGCAGGTGCTGCGCAAAGCATGATGCAGGCATTCAGCGCGATGCAGGAGGGCAGTAAGGGCAGCCGTACCTCGGCCATGCCTACGATCGTTTTTCACGGTACAGCTGACCAGACCGTCAACCCCAGCAACGGCAAATATGTGGTCGATGCAGCGCTGGCAGCCTACAAAACCAAAGGCCAGGAGTTGGTGAAAAGCAAAGGCAGCATGGAGCCCGGTCAGAACGAGGCCACCGAGCGCACAACCTACAACAACGCCGCAGGCAAGCCGTTTGTTGAAAGCTGGCGCATCACCGCAGGCCCGCACGCCTGGTAAGGCGGCAATGCCAAAGGGAGCTACACCGACCCGGACGGCCCGGACGCATCCAAAGCCATGCTGGCGTTTTTCCTTCAGCACCAACGCGGGGAAGCTGCAAATTAACTGCTATCTTTCAGGGAGCTGCCAGCGCCCATATTACGTGGGCTACAGCACTGAATTTGTAGTAAAACCGGTACAATACCCAAGTGTCTGCTGGCAGCGCAGGCAACGCTGGCAGAAAGTGTCAGACACTTTCCAGCTGCTCGGCAGCTGATTTTTTCAGCGCGTCGCTCAATGCGTCCAGCACGCCGGAGGCCAGGTTCCAGCAGTGCCAGTACAGCGCAATCGGCAGGCGGGTGCCAGGGCAGACATCGACCAGCATGCCGGCAGCCAGATCAGCGCGTACCAGCATCTGCGGCACCACAGCAACACCCCAGCCAGAGTGCAGGGCACGCAACTGGCCATGGGACGACGGCACAAAAATTTTGTCTAGCCGCACGTTTTTCAGCCCGAACGCCTTGCCAATGAACTCGCCCGGCATGTCGTCCTTCTGGTTAAAGGCAATGAAAGGCAGCGCGTCAAAATTGTGCTTGCCCAGCGGTTTGCCAGCCAGCCTGCCGCGCACCACGTCGGGCGTCGCCACCGCCACATAGTGCATGAACCCAAGCGGGCTGACGCTGCAGCCACGCAGCGCTGCTTTCAAGGTGGTCACGCAACCCAGCACCTGGCCCTCACGCAAGCGTTCGTGGGTAAAGTCCTGGTCGTCTGCAATGATTTCAATCAGCAAACCCTGCCGGGCCAGCGCGCTGAGTGCAGGCAAAGCCCAGGTGGCAATGCTGTCGGCATTGATGGCAATCGACAGGCGCTCGTGTTCAAGCGCACCGCCCAGCCGGGGTGCCAGGTCATGCAGGTCACGGGCCAGGTCAGCGCGGATCAGCCGCAACATTTTGGTGTGCTTGAGCAGCAGTTGCCCGGCAGTCGTCAGCCGCAAGGGGCGGGTCCGCACCAGCAGCACTGTGCCTGCCTGCGACTCCAGCGCGCGCAAGCGCTGCGACACGGCTGACTGCGTGATCGCCAGTCGCTGGGCGGCGCGTTCAAAGCCGCCTTCTTCAATGACAGCAGCCAGACATTCCAGCGCAATGGGATCAAAACTGCTCATGGCCAGTCAATTGCAATGCTGGACAAGTATTAGTAAAACTGATGAACACACGATTATTTTAATCCAGCTGTTATTGCAACGCGTCTTGTCGCAAAATTCGCCGAAAGTAAAAACTTGTTTGTTCAACTGGAAAGTTTGCGATGAAAGTTGTGGTTTTAGGCGCCGGCATCATCGGCATCAGCACGGCCTGGCACTTGGCAAAGCGCGGGCATGCCGTGACAGTGGTTGACCGCCAGAAGGGCGCAGCGCTGGAAACCAGCTTTGCCAACGCGGCGCAAATCTCCGTCAGTTATTGCGAGCCCTGGGCCAACCGGGATGCACCGCTCAAAGCGTTGAAGTGGATGTTTTCGACCCAAGCGCCGCTGCTGTTCAGGCCGCAATTTGACATGCACCAATGGCTGTGGAGCCTGAAATTTTTGGCCCAGTGCAACGACGCCGCGTTTGAGCGCAACGTGCAGCAACTGGTAGCGCTGGGCGCGTACAGCCACCAAGCACTCAAAGACGTGGTGGCCGCAACCGGCATTGACTACAACCGCCTGGAGCGCGGCATTGCGCATTACTTTACAGATGCAAAAGCATTCGCCAGCGCCGGGGATGCAGCGGCACTGATGCGCAAGTACGGTGTGGACCGCCAGGTGGTCAGCACAGAAGCCTTGTTGAAAATCGAGCCTGCACTGGCCTCATTTGCCCCCCAAATTGTGGGCGGCACCTACACCGCCAGCGACGAAAGCGGCGATGCCCGCGTGTTCACACAGGCGCTGGCCGAGCAATGCCAAGGCAAAGGCGTCGAGTTTTTGTACGGCCATGACGTGGTGCGCCTCAACAAGCTGGGTACTGCTATTGAATCAGTAGCTGTCAGCGCCCATAAAACGGGCGCTGACAGCCTGAATGATGCTCATGAAGAGACAGTGATCAAGGCGGATGCCTTTGTGGTGGCTTGTGGCTCGTTCAGCGCGCCACTGTTGCGCAGTGTCGGCGTCAGCCTGCCCATCTACCCCGGCAAAGGTTACAGCGCCACTTTCAAACTGCTCAAACCGGATCAGGCTCCATTCGTCAGCATGATTGACGACCAGGTCAAATGCGCCATCAGCCGCCTGGGCGACCATCTGCGCGTTGCCGGCACCATTGAAGTCGGCGGCTACGACCTGAGCTTGAGCACGCCCCTGGCCAAAGCCCGCTGCGCCATGCTGGCCAAACGGGTCGAGCAAGTGCTGCCCGGTGTGTGCGACACGCGTCTGGAAAGTGAAGGCGGCACCCCCAACTTTTGGGCCGGCCTGCGCCCCGCCACACCCACCAACATCCCGTACATCGGCCAAACGAAAGTCGGCAAGCTGTGGGTCAACGCCGGTCACGGCACGCTGGGCTGGACGCACGGTGCAGGCTCGGGCAAGGCGCTGGCAGAACTGATCAGCGGGCAAAAGCCAGCGCTGAAGTTTGGGTTTTTAGGTGCTTAAATACTGCAAATGCTCTCGGCCTCTAAATTCACTTGAAAAACCAGAATAGTCATGCTTGAATCAAACACAGACGATGTACGCTGGCTACAGCGACTTGACAGCTTTAAAAATGCGCGCCAGCAATTGCAGTCTGGAGTAGAGCTTGGTCAGCAGCGAGGTTTAAGTGAGCTTGAAAAGCAGGGCTTGATTCAAGCATTCGAGTTCACCCACGAACTGGCATGGAACGTCATGAAAGATTATTTGCGCTCGCTCGGTAACAACACAGTGATTGCTTCTCGCGATGCAACGCGGGCTGCCTTTGCTGCTGATCTGATAGCGCAGGGTGATGAGTGGATGGACATGATCGTCAGTCGTAATTTGTCTTCACATACCTACAACCGCGAAACAGCCAACGCTTTGGTTGAGAAGATTACAGCCGTTTATGCTGCGCTGTTTTCAACATTCGAGACAAAAATGGCAGCTGTTGTAAATGACGCCTCAAACAACCGCCAGCAGTGATTTTGGGTTGTCGCCGCGCACACTTGGCTTGCTGCGCGGTGTGTTGGGCCACCACAGGGACATTAAACGTGCATTGGTTTACGGCTCGCGTGCAAAAGGTGATTTCCGCCCAGGATCTGACATTGACCTGGCGCTGGATGCGCCACAACTGACCTTGTCTGATTTGCTGCGTATCGACAGAGAACTGGACGATCTCATGCTGCCTTACACGATTGATTTGTCGTTGTTACAGCACATCAACAATCCTGGCTTGTTAAGCCACATTGAGCGTGTCGGCAAGCTGCTTTGATTTGTCGTTGCACGCAGTTGATCCCGGCAAATCCCGATCAAACTTGCAGTGAGGCGGCAGAAGTCGTCGTGGCTAGCCATCGCTCTGACGCATATCCATCAACACATTGGCAATCAGCGTCTGGCGGGGCATGCCAGCTTCGGCAGCACGCACTTTTTAAGCCGGCTTCAACCAGGAGCACCTGACAAATATCAGCGGATATTCGCACCACCGCTAACTTTTGATTGGCCTTGCAGTATTCATAAATAAGCCAATTCAAAAGTCGTAAGACGAATGCCGCCTTCTTATGTTTAGCTGAAATTAAAAGCCGCCTGTCCAGTACGCAAACTCAAGCATCATCACTTCGAAAGCCCATCTTGAAAACAAAACTCACAACCCTTTTCTCTGCCAGCAGTTTGGCCTGCGCATTGTCATTCATTCAACTCAGTGCCCACGCACAGGGCTCCAGCAACTCGGGCAGCTTCGTCGCACTGGCCACCCTGTCAGTGCTGGCTGCGCCAGTGGGCAGTGCCATGGTGTCAGGCCAGGGCCAGAACCCGATCAATGACTCAGTGGCCGCAGTGGCAGGTGCGTTCCTGATCACTGCCATGAGCGCTTAAGACGCATCGGTCAACCTCATCCTGACACCCGCCAACGCGGCCAGCAACGCAGCCAGGCTGTCTGTGACACTGGCCGAGTCTGCTGCCAAAGCAGCCGGCATCTCTGTTGGCACGGCAATCACTGCTGTCAGTGAAGTCACCGGCACATCCTTGATGGCAGCAGGCAAGGTGTTGGCCTTTGTGCCCAACGCTGTTGGCGGTGCGCTGCTGTACCAAGCCAGAATGCCCAGTGCTGCCGGTGCGCCCGCAGCACCCGCTGCGCCCGCAGCACCCGCAGCACCCGTTGCGCTTGGTACTGCGCTCAAATGATGCGAGCGATCAGCGCATTGGCCCTGATTGGCCTGGCGAGTGCAGCATATGCTGGTCAAAGCTGCAACGAAAAAGCCTTGACCCCAACCAGCCTGCGCAGCGGCATGGGCATTGCCCAGCAAGTGCAGGCCGAACTGAGCCGCCGCAATGCAGCCGTTGCTGTGGTGGGCCGCATCGGCATGGACTTGTCAGAGTACAAGGTCACGTACACCCACGCCGGTATCGCCTTCAAGGCGGAAGGGCAGCCATGGCGCATGGCGCACTTGCGCAACGACTGCGGCACAGCAACTTTAGACCTGTGGTTGCAAGGGCTGGGCAATTTTTTCCTTGATGACCTGCACAGCTATGACGCTGTGTTGATGCTGCCGCCGCCTTACGTGCAGCAGCGCCTGCTGCAAGCGGTGCAGTCCACCCCAGCCGTGCGCGCTCTGCACAACCCCGCATACAGCATGGTGGCCTACCCATTTGCACTGAAGTACCAAAATTCCAACGAGTGGGTGCTGGAGATGGTGACCGCAGCGCTCAACAAAGAAGTGACGATCACCAGCCGAGAGCAGTCGCAGAGCTGGCTCAAGCTGGCCGGCTACCAGCCCGCTGAAATGCGCATCACACCGCTCAAGCGGCTGGGCGCGCGCGTGTTCAAGGCCAGCGTTGCGTTTGACGACCACCCCAACGAGCTGCGTTTTAGCGACCGCATCCAAACCGTGACGGTCGATTCGATGATGACGTTTTTTACCGGCCGCAACGAGGGCTGGCAGATGGTGCAGGTCAAAGCGCTGAACCTGAACTGATGGCCAAGCACGTATTTGAGTGTTGAACAGGTCTGCAGCCAATATAATATCTGCGCAAACTGCTCCTGAAACAGGAGCATTTAGATTTTAGCCAGCAGCCCGCTTCTGCAAAATCTCAAAAGCTGGCAGTGTCTTGCCTTCCAGCACTTCCAGAAAAGCGCCGCCCCCGGTGGAGATGTAATTGACCTGGTTTTCAATGCCGTATTTGGCGATGGCGGCCACGGTGTCGCCACCGCCTGCGATTGAAAATGCTTGACTAGCTGCAATCGCTTTGGCGATGCCTTCTGTGCCGTGCGAGAACGCTTCAAACTCAAACACACCGACCGGGCCGTTCCAGACAATGGTGCCTGCGGCCATGAGTTTCGCGGCCAGGATGGCGGTAGTTTTGGGGCCGATGTCCAGAATCAGGTCATCGTCTTCTACATCGGTGGCAGCTTTGGTGGTGGCTGCGGCATCGACGGCAAATGTTTTGGCAGTGACTACGTCGACGGGGATGGGTACCGCAACACTCGGGTTGCCTAATTTTTCGCCACGGGCTTTCATCGCTTCAATTACGGCAACCGCTTCAGGCAGCAAATCTCTCTCAGCCAGGCTTTTGCCAATGTTCAATCCAGCTGCCAGCATGAAGGTATTGGCAATGCCGCCGCCCACAATCAGTTGGTCAACATTGGCTGCCAGCGCTTTCAAAATGGTGAGCTTGGTTGACACCTTGCTGCCCGCCACAATGGCCACCAACGGGCGACGCGGGTTGGTCAGCGCTTTTGATATGGCATCCATCTCGGCAGCCAGCAATGGCCCGGCGCAGGCGATTTTGGCGTACTGCGCAATGCCGTAGGTCGATGCTTCTGCGCGGTGGGCGGTGCCAAATGCATCGTGTACAAACACGTCGCACAGCGCGGCCATTTTGCGGGCCAGTGCTTCGTCGTTTATCTTTTCGCCAACGTTGACGCGGCAGTTTTCCAGCATCACCAGCTCGCCCGGTTTCACCGTGATGCCATCAATCCAGTTGGCGACCAACGGAACGTCACGGCCCAACAATTCACCCAAACGTTTTGCGACTGGCGCCAGCGAATCCGCAGGCTTGAATTGCCCTTCAGTTGGCCTGCCCAGATGCGATGTGACCATGACCGCTGCGCCAGAGTCAAGCGCCAGCTGGATGCAGGCCATCGACGCGCGAATGCGTGTGTCTTCGGTGATGTGGCCTGCATCGTCCTGCGGCACATTGAGGTCAGCACGAATGAAAACGCGCTGACCTTTAAGGACTGAATGGGATGGGCCCTGCGCACACAAGTCGGTAAAGCGGATGAAGTTCATGCATTAATTGTAAAAGCGGCACATCGGCCAAGGCACGTACCGCGGCGGTTACCAGCGTAGGCCAATGTGCAGGGGCAGATAAACCGCCATGCCCACCACAATGGTGCCCAGCACACCCCTCCGCCAATAGAACCACAGTGCACCTGCCGCAACCGCGTACAAACGTGCGTCCTTGAAGGTGGAAATCAGCTGGCCTTGCGTCATCACCACTTCAGGAATCACCACCGCGGCCAGCGCGGCAATGGGCGCGTAATGCAAGCCGCGCTCAGCCCATGGGGGCAGCCGCCAGGGTTTGGTTGAGAAAAAGAAAAACGAGCGCGTGACCACCGTGACCAGCGCCAGACCGATGATGGTGACAACTGTCCAGATGTCAGTTTGACCCAGTGCCGGATTCATGCCTTGTGGTCCGCGCCGCGTGCAGCGGGGACTTTTTCAAGCAACAGGCAAACAGCCACAGCCGCCGCAATGGCCACCAGAATGTTCAGCTTGAAGGGCAGGGCAAACGCCGCAACAGCCGCCGCGCCCGCCACGCCCATCGACACACTGCGCAGCGTTGTGGTGGCCAGGGAACACAGCACACCCGTCAACGCCAAAATGGCTGCAAAGCCCAAGCCCCAGCTCATCGGAATGGCATTGGCCAGTGCGATGCCCAGCAGCCCCGAGCCCACCCAACTCACCCAGTTGATCGCACAGTTGCCGGCCAGATAAGCCTCTTGCGCGGCAATCACAACCGGGTCAGTCGATGGCTCGGCAAAACGTTTGACAAACAGCACATAGCTCAGGTCCGCGGTGAAGTACCCACTGACCAGACGCCGCCACAGCGGCTGGTGCATCACATACGGCCGCAGATGCGCGCTGAACACGGCAAAGCGCAAATTCACGCAAAAGCCGGTGGCCAGTACCACCCACATCGGCGCGCCCGCCACGATGAGTGGAAGGGCAGCCAATTGCGAGCTGCCAGCAAACACCAGCACGCACATCAGCAATGTTTCGGTCAGGCTCAAGCCTGACTTGATCATCGCCACGCCAGTCATCAGGCCCCAGGCGGCAATGCCTGGTGCGGCAGACGCCATGTCCATGATGCCGCGCTTGAACTCTGGGTGTTTGTAAATCGCTGTCATGGCGCTGCACTGGCAGGCCGCACTGTGAATGCCATGCCCGCTGCCACCTGAAAGCCACGCAAAAAATCTGCCACCGCCATCGGTTTGCCACCTGCTTTTTGCAGGCGCGTGATGCGCAGCATGCCATCACCCGTCGCCACATCAATGCCCTGATCTTGAGCATTAAATATGCCGCCAGCGCTTATATCATGGGCGCTGGCAGCTCCTGAAACATGAGCAACATGAGCAACATGGACAACATGTGCATTGAGCACCTTGATCACTTCGCCATTCAAGTTGCAGCTGGTACCTGGAGATGGCTTGAAAGCGCGAATGCGCCGTTCAATGGCGGCTGCGCTGAGCGTCCAGTCGATGGCTGCTTCTGGCTTGTCAACCTTGTGCGCGTAAGTGATGCCATTGGCCGGCTGGGGTGTGCGCGTCAAGCTGTGACTGGCTGCCCTGCCCAAGGCATCCACAACCATTTGCCCGCCCATGGCTGCCAGTTTGTCGTGCAGGCTGGGCGTGGTGTCCTCAAGAGCAATAGCCTGCTTTTGCACCAGCAGCATGTCGCCGGTGTCCAGCCCGGCATCCATCTGCATGATGGTGATGCCAGTGTCAATATCGCCAGCCTCAATGGCGCGGTGAATCGGCGCCGCACCGCGCCAGCGCGGCAGCAGCGATGCATGAATATTCAAGCAACCCAAACGCGGCATGTCCAACACCCACTGCGGCAAGATCAGCCCGTAAGCGGCCACCACCATCACATCTGCCTGTGCGCCGGCAATGGCAGTCTGGGCTGCCAATGCGTCATCGGGGTACTTGCCATCCAGTCGCAAGCTGCGTGGCTGGGCCACCGGGATGTGCTGTGCCACTGACCATTGCTTGACGGGTGAGGCCTGCAGTTTCATGCCGCGTCCTGCAGGGCGGTCAGGCTGGCTCAATACCAGGGCAATGTCATGGCCTGCAGCATGCAGCGCAACAAGCGCTACGCGGGCAAACTCGGGCGTGCCCGCGAAGATCACTTTCATCTGCGGCTCGTCAGTCCGCTTTAAGCTGCTTGATCATCTTGGTCTTGATGCGGTTGCGTTTGAGAGGCGACAAGTATTCGACAAACACCTTGCCCATCAGGTGGTCCATCTCGTGCTGGATGCACACGGATTTCAAACCGTCGGCCTGATAGGTCTGGGTGTTGCCGTCCATGTCCAGCGCTTCCACGGTCACCACTGCGGGCCGCTCGACGTTGTCATAAATGCCGGGCACCGACAGGCAACCTTCGTCGTTGATTTTTTTCTCGTCGCTGGCCCAGACAATTTTTGGGTTGATCAGCACCAGTGGCTGGTTTCGATCTTCACTGACGTCCATCACGATCACGCGCTGGTGCACATCCACCTGTGTGGCAGCCAGGCCAACGCCTTCAGCGGCGTACATGGTTTGCAGCATGTCGTCGACCAGTGTTTGCACGTGTGCGTCCACTTTCGTCACCGCTTGGGCAACTGTGTGCAGGCGAGGGTCCGGGTAGCGAAGAATGGTCAGTTGGGTCATGAAAATCAAAAGAGTTGTCGCTATTTTCGCAAATTTTCAGGACTTTTAGGCCAACAGGGCCAACGGACAATCGTTTTTCGTTGCCAAATCAACAGCTTAGATACAAAATCTGTGGTAATTTCTGAAGTCACAGCCTGTCAAGAGCCTACAAGATGAATAAATTTTCTTCCCCGGTTTCAATGCATTTCCCCAGCCAGCGCCGTGCTCTGGTGCTGGCCATGTCCGTTCTGGGAGTTTGTTTTGCGGCCCAAGCCCAAAATTTCCCGATCACACCCAACCAGAAGGCAACCGCCAACCAGGTTGCGCAAACCGGGGTGCCTCTGGCAGACCTGGCGCCCAATGCGCCTGACGAATACACCGTCAAAAGCGGCGACACGCTGTGGTTTATCTCCGGACTTTTCCTGAAAACCCCCTGGCGCTGGCCTGAACTGTGGGGCATGAATCTGCAGGACATCCAGAACCCGCACCGCATTTATCCAGGCCAGCAACTCCAGCTGGACAAATCCAATGGCCGCGCCACGCTGCGAGCGCGCCGGGCCGGCGGCAATGATGGCCCGCCTGGTGACACGGTCAAAGTCTCGCCCCGCACCCGTTTTGAGTCTCTGGCAGATTCGGCCATTCCCACGCTGTCGGCCAGCGCGATTGAGCCGTTCCTGGCGGAGCCGCTGATTGTGGACGCTGCTGAATTTGCAATTGCCCCCAGAATTGTTGCTACCCAAGAGGGGCGGGTGTTGCTCAGCCGTGGCGACAGGGCGTATGCGCGGGGCGAGTACACAGCAGGCAAAACCACGGCCACAGGCATCGCCAGCAAGGCTCTGAGCGATGCCAAAGGCCAGCCGATCAACTACCGCGTGTTTCGCAACACCACCGCTTTGAAAGACCCGACCACAGGCGCTGTTTTGGGCTATGAGGCGCAGTTTGTTGGAAAAGCCGAGTTGATTCGTGGCGAATCCACGCAGGAAGTGCTGAACAAAGACGGCAAAACCACCACTGAAGTGGTACCAGCCACCATTGACATTGTGGTGGCCAAGGAAGAAATGCGGGTAGGCGACAGGCTGATTGCCGAGCCCGCACGGGCGTCGCAAAACTACGTACCCAGAGCGCCAGCCACGCCAATCACCGGGCAAATTGTGTCGGTGTACGGCAGTGCCGTCAGGTTTGCGTCTGAAAACCAGGTGGTGGTGGTCAACCGGGGTGCCAAAGACGGCCTGGAACGCGGCCACGTGATGGCCATTTTGAAAGACGGCGAACGCCTGACGGATAAAACCGACCCGTCCCGGCCGCAGATCAAACTGCCCAACGAACGCAACGGCCTCTTGATGGTGTTTCGCACTTTTGACAGCCTGTCGTACGCGCTGGTGCTGCAAATCACCGACGGCGTCAAGGTGGGCGACCGGATTGTCAACCCCAGGTAAGCCGGGTTCACACGTTGGAGAGTGCTGAACTCAAGGCCTGGCTGCGGCTGACATTGACGCCCGGCGTTGGCAACGACACGGCGCGCAAGCTGCTGGCAGCTTTTGGCTCAGCGCAGGCGGTGTTTGAGCAAAGTCCAGCTGCGCTCAGGCAGCTTGGAAGTGACAAGCTGGTGCACGCTGTCACGACAGAGCCCCCCAAACTGGCCGATCTGCTGCAAGCTACTGTTGCCTGGCTGGCTGGCGGTGCAGACCGTGTGGTAGCACCGATTGGCAGTGCACATTACCCGGCAGCCCTGCTCGACATTGAAGACCCGCCTTTGGTGCTTTATATGATGGGAATGCTTGTAAGCCAAGAAAATAAGGCGCAAGCAGCTCCTGAAAATATAGCAAATAGTCTGGTGGTCAATCTGGCCATGGTCGGCAGTCGCAACCCCACCCCACAAGGCGAAGCCAATGCCCGGCAGTTTGCCAAAGCGTTTGCAAGCCAGGGTTTGTGCATTGTGTCGGGCCTGGCATTGGGGGTGGATGGCGCTGCGCATGATGGGGCGCTGTTGGGCGGCGGCATGACGATTGCGGTGGTTGGTACGGGCCTGGATCGGGTCTACCCCAAAAAGCATTTGGCCCTGGCGCACCGCATCGCAGCCAGTGGCATGATCATCAGCGAGTTTCCGATTGGCACACCGCCCCTGAATGCCAATTTCCCCAAGCGCAACCGGATTATTTCAGGCTTGTCAGTCGGCACGCTGGTGGTTGAAGCAGCATTGAAATCCGGCTCGCTGATCACTGCCCGGCTGGCCAGCGAACAAGGCAAAGACGTGTTTGCCATTCCGGGGTCGATTCATTCACCGCAGTCGCGCGGTTGCCACTACCTGATCAAGCAGGGCGCCAAGCTGGTTGAAACGGCACAGGATGTCATGGAGGAGTTGCGGATTCCACTGCTCTCCACCGGCTCCCTATTGGATGACGATGACGAGCCGCCCGAGGGCGATTCGTCATTTTTGTCAGCGCTGGGCTTTGACATCGTCAGCCTAGACGCACTGCAGGCGCGCACTGGCCTGCCCACGCCCGAGCTGCAAGCCAGGCTTCTGGAGCTGGAGCTGGACGGTTTTGTCAGGCGGCTGCCAGGCGGGCTGTTCCAGCGCCAGGCTGCTGGTTGACAGCTGCGTAGTCCTTCATCAAGCCTGCCCACTGCAGACGCGCAGTTTTGACATTGCGCTCTTTCACGTGACCGTAGCCTTTGATGATTTCCGGGATGCGGGCTACGTCAACTGCTACTGAGTGGTTGTCAGCATTCAAAGTGGTCAAAAGCGTGTCGATGGACGTGCTGTACTGGCCAATCAGCGCGCGCTCCATCTTGCGCTCGTCGGTTTTGCCAAACACATCAAACGCTGTGCCGCGCAGGCCTTTCAATTTGGCCAGCACTTTAAAACCGGTCAGCATCCACGGCCCAAAGGGGCGCTTTTGCAGCTCGCCTTTTTCGTTTTTCTTGGACATCATCGGCGGTGCCAGGTTGTAATTGAGTTTGAAATCGCCTTCAAACATCGCGTTGACTTTGTTTAAGAAAGCCGTGTCGGTGTGCAGTCGTGCGACTTCGTATTCGTCTTTGTAGGCCATCAGTTTGAACAGGTAACGCGCTACGTTTTGGGTGAGCAATGTTTTACCTAGCGTTGATTCAGCACGCTCTACCTTGCGTACGAATGCCTCATAGGTTTTGGCATAGTCGGCGTTTTGGTAAACAGTCAAATACTCAACTCGTTTTGCAACCAGCGCGTTGACATTGTCCCGAGCTGTCGGCAGTGCAATCACTTGCGCAGGTGCAAACAATTTTTCAACCGACGGCAAATCATGCGCTGCCCGGCGGCCCCAGGCAAATGCAATCTTGTTGTTTTCAATCGCAACGGCATTGAGTTCAATCGCACGGGTCAGCGATTCAAGGCTCAGCGGCAGCCAGCCTTTTTGCCACGCATAGCCCAGCAACATGGGGTTGGTGTAAATGCTATCGCCCATTAATTTGGTGGCGGCCAGATCGGCATTGAACGTGCCGACATTCTCAGCACCCACTGCCTTGGCAACCTCAGCCTGGCAAGCGCTGCCGGGGTTCTGCCAAGCGCCGTTGTGTACGAACGAAGCTGTCGGCGCACTGTGCGAATTCAGTGCCACATGCGTTCTGCCCGCCAGCATGCGCAGCATGGTTTCCTTGTTGGCGGCAACGATCGGGTCGCAGCCGATGATCAAATCGGCGCTGGCCGTGCCCACACGTGTGGTGCAAATGTCGCCTGGCCGATTTGAAATCAGCACATGGCTCCAGGTGCTGCCGCCTTTTTGGGCCAGGCCCGCCGCGTCCTGCGTGACGATGCCTTTGCCTTCAATGTGCGCGGCCATGCCCAGCAACTGGCCGATGGTGATGACACCGGTGCCGCCTACACCTGCAACGACTGTGCCCCACACCTGACCTGCGTTGATTGTTGGAACGATTGGTGCGGGTAACTCACCCAAAGCGAATGGATTTGCCTTGGCATCGGTTTTAGATTTCTTCTTCAGCTGCCCACCTTCAACAGTGATAAAACTCGGGCAAAAGCCTTTGACACAGGAATAATCTTTGTTGCAGGTGCTCTGATTGATTTGCCGCTTGCGGCCAAATTCCGTTTCCAGTGGCTCCACGCTCATGCAGTTGGACTGCACGCTGCAATCACCACAGCCCTCGCATACCAGCTCATTGATGACGATGCGTTTGGCCGGGTCTACCAGGCTGCCGCGCTTGCGACGGCGGCGCTTTTCAGTCGCGCAGGTCTGGTCGTAAATGATGACGGTTGTGCCCTTGATCTCTCTGAACTGTTTTTGCAGCGCGTCCAGCTCATCGCGGTGGTGCACGGTCACGCCTTCAGCCAATGTCACCCCGTCATACTTTTCGGGCTCGTCTGTCACGACTATGGTTTTTATAGCGCCTTCCGCCCGCATGGATTGGGCTATCTGCACAACCGAGTGCCCTTCAGCACGCTCGCCAATCTGCTGGCCGCCCGTCATGGCGACCGCGTCGTTGTACAAAATTTTGTAGGTGATGTTGATGCCAGCAGCGATCGACTGGCGAATGGCCAGCAGCCCGCTGTGAAAGTAAGTGCCATCACCCAGGTTGGCAAAAATATGGGTGTCAGTTGTGAAAGGTTGCTGGCCTACCCACGGCACGCCCTCGCCGCCCATCTGGGTAAAGCCCATCGTGCTGCGGTCCATCCACAGCGTCATGTAGTGGCAGCCAATGCCGGCCATCGCGCGTGAGCCTTCAGGCACCTTGGTTGATGTGTTGTGCGGGCAGCCTGAGCAAAACCACGGCGTGCGTTCGCTGTCAACGCTCAAGACGGTCAATGACTGCTCTTTCGCTTGCAGCACCGCCAGGCGCGCGTCGATGCGGGCCGTCATGTCGGCATCCAAACCAAGTTTTTTCACGCGCTCAGCGATGGCTTTGGCAATCAGCGCGGGGGATAAATCTGCATTGGCTCTCAAGAGGGTGTTGGCTGATGGATTCGGCTGGCTCCACTCACCGCCACCACCATCTTGGCCCGCATCACCGAACTTGCCGACGATGTTCGGCCGCACGTCGGCGCGCCAGTTGTACAGCTCTTCCTTCAATTGGTATTCAATGACCTGACGCTTTTCTTCGACCACCAAAATTTCTTGTAGGCCGGTGGCGAACTCACGCGTCAGTTGCGCTTCAAGCGGCCACACCACGCCGACTTTGTGCAGTCTGATTCCCAGCTGCTGGCACGTCGCATCGTCCAGCCCCAGGTCTATCAAGGCCTGACGTGTGTCGTTGTAGGCCTTGCCACTGGCGATCATGCCAAAACGATCGTTCTTGCTTTCAATCGCGTTGTAGTTCAGCTTGTTTGCGCGAATGTAGGCGAGTGCTGCGTACCACTTGGTATCAAACAGCCGCTCTTCCTGTGCAAGCGGCGCATCAGGCCAGCGAATGTGCACGCCGCCCGGCGGCATGTCAAAGTCGGTCGGCATTTTGATCTGCACACGCTCTGGGTCAATCATGGCGCTGGCGGATGATTCGACAATTTCCTGAATCGTTTTCATGCCCGCCCATACGCCGGCGTAGCGGCTCATGGCAATCGCGTGCAGCCCCAGGTCCAATATCTCTTGCACGCTGGCGGGGAAGAACACGGGTAGCCCGCAAGCTTTAAAAATATGGTCGCTCTGATGCGCGGCAGTCGAGCTTTTTGAAATATGGTCGTCGCCAGCAATTGCCAATGCGCCGCCCCACGATGTGGTGCCTGCCATGTTGGCGTGTTTGAACACATCTGACGTGCGGTCAACCCCCGGCCCCTTGCCGTACCAGATGCCAAACACGCCATCAAACTTGTTGGTGCCCGGCGGCGCAAAGCCGAGCTGCTGCGTGCCCCAAACGGCAGTCGCGGCAAGCTCTTCATTCACACCCGGCTGAAAAACAATGTTGCGTTCCTTTAAATATTTGGAAGCTTTCACCAGCGCCTGGTCATACCCACCGAGGGGCGAGCCGCGGTAGCCCGAAATAAAACCCGCTGTATTTTTGCCCTGCGCCTTGTCGCGCAGTTGCTGCAGCATCGGCAGCTTGACGAGGGCTTGTACGCCGCTCATGAATGCGTGGCCGTAATCTAAAGAATACTTATCGTCGAGAGTAACGGTCTCTAGTGCTCTGCGGATGTGTTCGGGCAGCGGTGCGTTCATGGGTGGGTCTCCGTACATGGGTACTGATGGTCGAGCAAAGTGTATGCCGACAGGCAAGATAAGTCTTTGCGTTGTATGCCTTGATATGCCGGGTGTGCGCAAGATTCTTGCTGCAAAATGTCCCATATGGAAACACTGGACAAATTTGACGTGGCCATTTTGGTGCAATTGCAACTTGATGCACGCCAAACCAATGCCGAGCTGGCCTCACGCGTGGGGCTGTCAGCGGCCCCGTGCTGGCGGCGCGTGCGTGCGCTGGAGGAGGCCGGCTTTATCACCGGCTACCGCGCAGACATCAACCGCCACAAAATCGGCCTGGGCGTGCTGGCCTTTGTACGGCTGGACGCCGACCGCAACAGCACGGACGCCACCAGCAAACTTGAAGAGGCAATTAAAAAAATGCCCGAAGTCGTGGCCTGCCACTACATCAGCGGCACCGGCACGTTCGAACTGCAAGTGGTCGCCCAAGACCTGGAAACCTTCAGTCAGTTCGCCCTGAAAAAACTCATGAACCTGCCGAACGTGAAAGACATTCACACCAGCTTTTCGCTGGGAGAGGTCAAAGCCAGCAGTGCGCTGCCGCTGGGGCATTTGGGGAGGGGTTGATAGATGATTTAATTGAAGTCCAGCTTAATAACCGCGCAATAGTTCGGTCAAGGCACGCCGTCCGAAATGGTTGCATGCAAAGACAACTTCTCGCTTGAGCTGGCACCTTTAGTAGCTTTTAATCTAAAGGTCAGGCCGCCCAACAACCGACAGGAGCGATACCGTGGGAGACAAACAGAATGCTTTTTTAGATGAGTTCAGAATCGCCTTTCATGACCGCTTCGGCACAGACTTTTCATGGGATGGTGGACAGGCCTTCCACAACACTGCCAGTCTACGTACGCACAAAGCAGGACGACGCGCCATTGGGGTGCGGAAATCAGAGCGATTTGAACTGGGCGACCTTACATCGGTCTTTAGAGGTCACAAAATCATTATTGAATTTGAGAGCAATCAGGTTCCCATCTCCAATTTACTGAAGTACTGGCCCTACCTCAGGGGCGAGCTGAGCACCGGGCCACAGAATCCTGTAATCCTCTGTCATTTTTCTGATTGGTGGAGTTATGCAGTGAATCGCGATCTATGGGAATGGACTTTAAGCCGAATGCAAGCCGATCCTGATTCTCTAGTAGGAATTACAGGTCGTCAGTTCGATCATGGCGGGAAAGATGTCCCTGTTCGACGAGCCTCTATTGAGGCTGCGTTACATTGGTTGGAGTCCCGCCTAACATCACCTTCTACTGCCCCATAAGTAAGGTTTGCAAAACGCAAACATACCTACGATACTGGCACATCAACCCAGCCGCCCAGCCAATTGCAATGAAGCCCGCAGCGTGTCGTTGACACGTGTTTGCCAGCCATCGCCCGTGGCTCGCAGAGCGGCCAGTACGTCGGGGTCAAAGCGTAGCGTCGCTACTTGTTTTGCATCGGCCTTGACAGTTCCCACAGGCCGGCCGCGCTTTTTGGCCTCTACGCTGGCAACCCACGCTAGGCGCGTGACCTTTTTTTGTCCGATCATGGGCGTGGCTGTTTCAAACCAGGCTTTGTTCAATTCTGGTGCGTCGTCAGGGTCTGCCCAGTTCGGGTCAGGCGTTGTTAATTTCGCGTTCATGTGCGTACCTCATAGAAATGATGCGGCGAGCCGTACCGTGCGGGGTCCAAACCAATACGACCCAACGGCTGTCAAGCATGCCATAGCTGATAAAGCGTTGTTCGCCATAGTCAAAGCGCCCATCATTCTTGACCAACCATTCTTGACTAAAAATTTATTGGCTCTGGCAAAGTCCAGTCCGCGATTCAACAGTGTTAGCTCACGTTTACTCTCATCGTACTGAATTTTCATTGATTAATTGTCAATACAAATAAAAAACAATGCAAGCCTTATTTAAAGATACTAAAACCAAAACAAATTACCGCTCCCCGCCCGTCCCCGTATTCTGAAAATTCCAGTCAATATTCCATTTGCCATCAATCTTGACGGCGGTCATACGGTAGCAGTGTTGACTGGCTGTACACAACCAAAAGCTTGACAAACCTTTTGACGCGCCCGCGCTGTATTGCCAGGGCGCATACCACTTCATGTGAAACGGCCCGGCGGCATCTTTTGAGTTGATGGCTTTCAGGTGAGCGGTCAATGCATTTTCAGTGATGGGGTAAAGCGCAGACGATTTGAGCCGATAAACGCCGACCACAATGCTGGCAAAGTAAGCGGCGACCAGCAGCAAGACGGTTGCAACGACTTTTTTATTCAGGCTCATGCGGTGGTAGCGGAGTTGGTGGGGTTGACTGCTGTAAAGCGTACAGCAATGCGGGTGCCTGGCGAGGCGGGGTGGCCGGGCAAGGTGGCGTCCTCAATGCTGATGGTGGCATCGTGCTGGTTGGCGATTTCAAGCACGATGGCCAGCCCCAAGCCTGAGCCATCAACGTTGGTGCCCAACGCACGGTAAAAAGGCTGAAACACCAGCGCGCGCTCGGCCTCTGGTATGCCCGGCCCCGAGTCTTCAACCAGCAGCACCAGCACACCGCTGAAACGGTCGGTTAACAGCCGTAGCGTGACCTGGCCTTTTTCAGGCGTGTAGGCAATGGCGTTGTCCAGCAGGTTGCGCACCAGCTCTTTGAGAAGCGTGGGGTTGCCTTCAATCTTGTTTTGCGGCTCGCCTGCTTCAGGGCCGTCGTAGCCCAGGTCAATCTGTTTTTCAAGCGCTCTGGGGACTGAGTCAGCCATGACCTCGCTGGCAATCAGCACCATGTCGATCTGCTGCTTGGCCAGGCTGCGCCCGGTTGTTTCGGCCCGCGCCATGGCCAGCAGCTGGTTAACGGTATGGGTGGCGCGTATGCTGGACTGACCGATGTGTTTGAGCGACTTTTTGAGCTCGTCGGCATTGGTTTCGCGCTGCGCCAGATCGGCCTGCATGCGCAGGCCCGCCAGCGGCGTTTTGAGCTGGTGCGCTGCATCAGCCAAAAAGCGTTTTTGCGTGGTGAGTGACACCTTGAGCCGCCTCAGCAAATCGTTGATGGAGGACACCAGCGGCGCGACTTCTTCGGGCACGGCCGTGTCGTCCAGCGGGCTCATGTCGTCTGGCTTGCGGGCGCGGATGCGCTTTTCAAGCAAGGCCAGTGGCTTGATGCCGCGCACCAGTGCCAGCCACACCAGCAGCACGGCCAGCGGCAACGTGACGAACTGCGGCACCATGGTGCCTTTGACGATTTCAGTGGCGAGTGTCTTGCGTTTTTCAAGCGTTTCGGCCACTTGCACCAACACAGGTCCAGCGCCTTTGACATCGACCTTGATCCAGGCATAGGCCACGCGAACCTCTTCGCCATGAATCAGGTCTTCACGCAGGCGCACTTCGCTGTCAATGGCTTTGTCGTCGTCGGGCGGCAACGGCAGGTCACGCTCACCGCCCAGGTATTCGCCGCGCGTACCCAGCACCTGGTAGTACACCAGGTCGGTGTCATCGGCCCGCAAAATCTCGCGCGCCGGGCCCGTCAGGTTGAACTGCACCTGGTTG
>JANYGP010000015.1 GCA_025362315.1 Polaromonas sp. | reverse complement strand
ATCAACTTTTAAAGATTTAAATATGCCATCGAAAGATGGCATCACGATTACGACAAAGCAATCGAAGGCGATTAATTAGAATCTGACCCCAATTCTTCCTTTATTGACCTAGAGGCATATTTGACACCCTAAAACGGCTGGTTGTCAGGTCTGGCGCCGCTTTTTTTGCACAACTTTAACTGGCTTATTGCCCAAAAATGCTTTTTTTAGGCTTTTTTACCTGTGTTTTCGGCCTTTTACCCAACGGATATGTGCGCGAGCTGCTATGAAAATGAGAGTAGATTTAATTGGAATCTGACCCTAATTATTCACTAACTATTCATATCTGAAAATGAGAGTGGATTTAATTGGAATCTGACCCTAATTATTCAAATTATTCATATCAACTGAGATGTTAGAGTTTCGGGGCAACATTTGTACAACCTGGCTGGTTTTTGTACGCGTCACTTTGGTTAGCAAATCCAGCGAATCCCCTAAATAAACTGATACGCGCGCTCTCTTCGTCTACCCGCAACGATACGCTAATGTCATTGGCTGACGGGAAACCCAAAATATCTCGCCCTTCCAACTGGAAAGGCCGATCCTTCGGCAGGCTACTCCAAATTAAGATTTTTGAATTGTCTTGAATCTTCGACGGTGCGACATTCGCTCGTTTTAATATGGTTTCGTAAATACCTGCTGAATCGCTATTACTCACTTTTGAATATACAGCTGTGATTTGTATAATTCGATAATATGATTCAAGACCTTTGGAAAGGTATTCGGTGAATGGTTCTATAACTACGTAGAAGCGAGGGGTTTGTTTAACATCCTGGTGGCCAAAAGTTACTTCTCCACCAAAATACATGGTACAGGACGGAAATTTAAGTTTTAGAGGCGCAGAGTCAGACGTCTTTATAGATGCCACACCACCATGTTTAAGTATTGAATCTCCAAGACAGAATCTATCAATACAAAACTTATTTACGTCAACGTTCGCAACGCTAAGAGTTGATTGGAACGAAACTAGAATAAATAAAACAAACTTAACAAAATTCACCGCTAATTTCCTTAAATTAATTTGAAATTAAAGACTAATAATATTCACAACAAAGCAGAAACATCATTTAGCCGAATAGTAGTGAGGCAAGGTAAAGCCCCAATTTGTACCACACATCAACATTTTTAGTTAAAAAACATGAGGATTAAAGAGTAATAAGGGTCAGAGTAATGAGCAGAGTAATGAGGGTCAGATTCCAATTAATTCTGCCCTCAAGCCAAAGCCGGCCCTACCTTCTTGCCCGCCTGCGCAGCCAGCGTGATCAGCAGGTCCAGGCTGAATTTCTCCCATTTGCCGCGTACTAGGTCGCTCACGCGGGACTGGCCAACGCCATAATGCATTGCCGCTTCCTCCTGGCTCAAGCCGCCTGCTGCAATCAGCACGCGCAGCCTGCCCATCAGGTCTGCCCGCATAGCCAACACAGCCGCCTCGCCAGGAGCAAAGCCCACGTCAATGAACACATTACCGCTCGATACGGTGACTTTTGCGTCTGGATTTGCATCTGGACTCACTTTACTTTTTGCCATGTTCTTTCATGGGTTAATCATCTAACTATTAGGATAATTAATCAATCGTAGCTGGGAAAACCAAATTTGATTTGCCTTGAAATTCAACCCGGCGGCAAGTGGTTGAAGTATTGTAGGTTTGTGTCCGCTATTAATCTAGGAGCTGCTCGCACACGTATTCATTGGGCTAGAGGTTGATTTGACATCCTAAAAAACACAAAAACTCAGCAGATTGTCATCCCGGGCTCGACCCGGATCCATGTCCCCGATTACCAGCGGTGCAGCACATCGACCGCTAGGGATTGCGAATCAAGTCCGCAATGACAGCCGCAACATTCAAGCCATCAGCCGCGTCAAAGCTTCCTGATACTTCGCCGCCGTCTTGGCAGTCACATCATCGGGCAGGCGCGGGGCTGGCGGGGTTTTGTCCCATGGCTTGCCGTTGATGCGAACCGCTTCTAGCCAGTCGCGTACAAACTGCTTGTCGTAGCTGGGTGGATTTTGGCCTGCTGTAAAGGCGGCTTCGTACCCCTCCAGCGGCCAGTAGCGCGACGAGTCGGGCGTTAGAACCTCGTCCATAAGGGTCAGCGTGCCGTCTTCGCTCAACCCAAACTCGAACTTGGTGTCGGCAATGATGATGCCTTTGGTCAGGGCAAAGGCGGCCGCCGTTTGGTAAATCTCGATGCTGATGCGCTTGATTTTCTCGGCCAAGTCAGCGCCCACTACTGCCACAACCTTCTCGTAGCGTATGTTTTCGTCATGCTAGCCCTGCGCGGCTTTGGCGGCGGGGGTAAAGATGGGCTCGGGTAGCTTGCTGGCGTTTTTCAGACCTGCGGGCAGGGGCACGCCGCAGACGGATTGCGTGGCCTGGTATTCGGCCCAGCCGCTGCCCGCCAAATACCCGCGCACCACCGCTTCAACCGGGATGGGTTTGAGGCGCTTGACCAGCATGGATCTCGCTGCAACTTGCGGTATTTCAGCGGCTGTGACCACGCTTTCGGGTGCTTCGCCTGTCAGGTGGTTGGGGCAAATGTGACCGAGCCGGGCAAACCAGAACAGCGCCATCTGCGTGAGCAGCGCGCCTTTGCCGGGGATGGGCTCGCCCAGAATCACGTCAAACGCGCTGATGCGGTCACTGGCCACCATCAGCAGCCGGTCTTTGCCCACGGCGTAGTTGTCGCGGACTTTGCCCCTGGCCAGCAGGGGCAGGGAGGTGATGGAGGACGTGTGAACAGTGGTCATAAAAGTCGGAATCAAAGTAGCTTTAAGCGCTTGTCAACCAGCGCCAAGGTTAAAAAATCGCGGTCAGCGTGGAGCAGCGGCATATCGGCTTCAATCGCGCAAGCGGCTATCAGACAGTCGTTCGGGCTGCGAACGGTGATGCCTTGCCAGCGGCACTTGGCGTACAGCAGCGATGCGCTACGAGCCAATTCAAACGGGTCGGGGCTTGCATAAAGGGACAGCTCATCGAGGGCAGTTTGCAATCGCATGAAATGTTGCGCGTTGCTTGCGCCTTGAAAGACCTCGCGGTAAACCACTTCCGGAATCCACACAGGACTGGCTTTTTTGAATGCTCGCCTGAGTTCAAGATCAGCGCGTGAGCCGGTAACCCTTAAAAACTCTATCCAGGCTGACGTGTCAAGAATCACGCTGCAGCTCGCACAGGACTCCCGCGCTTAGACTTGGACTTCACAGGACTTGCAGGTTTTTTGTGACGCTCATCGAATTGCTTATCATGCGCCAGCCGGGCATCTTCAAAGGTATGCCAGCCCCGCCGCTCAAGCGCAGCCTGCGTCAAGCCGTAAGGCCCCCTCGGGTCGTAGTCGGGGTCTATCAGGTTTTCACCCTGCATTGCTAGCAGGCTTGAATAGTCCGGCTTGCGCACATAAGCCCTCAAAGCCGCTTCAACCGCAGCTTTTTTGGTCGTCACCCGCGCCAGTGCCATGGCTTGGGCAACGAGTTCGTCGTCTAAAACAATATTGGTTCGAGTGTTCATGGCTATACACCTTGGATGTGTATAAAGATTATGCCACCCTGCAACGAAGCGCTTAATGCACCACTTGCTCTAACTCGCCCTTGGCGTATTTGCTGGCCACCACTTGCAGGCTGTCGCCTTTGATCTTCGGGCCTTGGCCTTCGCAACCAAATTGCAGGTAGCGCTCTTTGCAAATCGCTTTGGCCGCAGCGGTGGCGGGTTTGAGCCACTCGCGTGCGTCAAATTTGCTGGGATTTTCATGCAAAAACTTGCGTACGGCGGCCGTCATGGCAAGGCGAATGTCAGTGTCGTTGTTGATTTTGCGCACGCCAAATTTAATGGCTTTTTGAATCTCTTCGACCGGCACGCCGTAGGTTTCTTTCATGTCGCCACCGTATTCACGAATGATGGCCAGCAGGTCTTGCGGCACGCTGGACGAGCCGTGCATGACCAAATGCGTGTTGGGGATGCGGCGGTTGATCTCTTGAATACGGCCAATCGCTAATATGTCACCCGTTGGCTTGCGGGTGAACTTGTACGCGCCGTGGCTGGTGCCAATGGCAATGGCCAGTGCGTCAATTTGCGTGCGTTTGACAAAATCTGCCGCCTGCTCGGGGTCGGTCAGCAGCTGGTCCATCGTCATGACGCTATCCGTGCCGTGGCCGTCTTCTTTGTCGCCCTTCATGGTTTCCAGGCTGCCCAGGCAACCGAGTTCGCCTTCCACCGTGACTCCCTTGATATGCGCCATGTCCACCACCTTGCGGGTCACGTCGACGTTGTAGTCGTAATCGGCAATGGTTTTGCCGTCGGCCATCAAGCTGCCGTCCATCATCACCGAGCTGAAGCCCAGATTAATCGCGCCCTGGCACACATCGGGGCTTTGACCGTGGTCCTGGTGCATCACCAGCGGGATGTGCGGGTAGGCTTCGATCGCGGCGGCTATCAAATGCTTTATGAAGGACTCGCCTGCGTATTTGCGCGCGCCTGCGCTGGCTTGCAAAATCACCGGAGCACCCACTTCGTCAGCGGCTTGCATCACGGCTTGCACTTGCTCTAAATTGTTGACGTTGAACGCTGGAATGCCGTAGGTGTTGACTGCGGCGTGGTCCAACAGTTCGCGCATGGAAACGAGTGCCATGAGAATTCCTAAAAAAGGTAAGCAATCGGGCGGCAGAGCTTGGTAACTGCTCTGTAACTGTGTCCACTGATTCTATCGTTTTGCCTGATTTAACTGCACAAACGCGGTGACCCGCTCCAACACGGGTGCGCGGCTTTTCAGCACATGCGCCATGGCTGCCACGATGGTGATGTGGCTGACCGAGTCATACAGCTCTGATTGCACCTGCACGCCACGGCTTTTCAAGCGTTGCGCCATGCCGACTGTGCTGCGCTGAGTGTTGACCAAATTGTCATTGACTGGCGCGAGCAGCAAAGCCGGGGGCGATGTTGCTGGTGCGGCGCTGCTGGCATGAAAGAGCGCCTGACTGTCAGCAGGCGTGTTGGGCCATTGAAAAGCCACTTGGGTTTTGCGGTCCCCGATTGGCAAAAAGTCGTAGGGTCCGGCCAGTCCAACCCAGCCAGCCAGCATGGCAGGCGTCAAACCCACCTCAGATAACAAGCGTTTGTCCAGTGCCAGCATGGCTGCGTTGTAAGCGCCGGCGCTGTGCCCCATGACGAAAACACGGCCTGGGTCCGCACCATATTTTTGCGCATTGTCAAAAGCCCAGCGTATCGCCAGAGCGCTGTCTTGCAAAAAAACGGGGTAACGCACGTCGGGGCTCAGGCGGTAGTCAGCAACCACCGCTGCAATGCCGCGTGAGGCCAATGCCTCACCAACAAAGCGGTAGTCGGCCCGGTTGCCAGAAGACCAGCTGCCGCCATAAAAAAACACCACCAAAGGCGTGCTCCCCGATGCAAGAGCCTTGTCGCCCTGCGGCTGAAGAGGCATGTAAATGTCCAGCTTTTGCCGTGGCTGACTGCCGTAGGGCAGGTCAGCAAAAGAGCGATAGGTGTCGCTTGGCACAGTGGCATTGAGCACATCGAGTACCGAGCAGGCAGTCAGCAGCGCAGGCAGCATGGCAAATAGGGAGCGTCTTGGCAATTTGGAGTTCATCAAGTTCATGGCAGTCCGTCTTGTACGCAACAAATCTACAGATGGATTCAGAATCCATCTGCAGTTAGCGTCAGACACAGGCTATGCGAGATTCTGTGACGCCGAAGGAAACCAGGAAAAGCCAGGTATTTACGGGACCAGACAAATCTTCAGCATGTTGGTTCCACCCGGTGCGCCCATCGGCTCGCCACAGGTGATGGCATACACATCGCCGCTTTGCACAATCTTGCGGCTCAGCAAATGCCCTTCAGCCTGAAGCAGCGCCGTGTCCCGGTCAATGCTGGTGTCCATCAGCAGTGGCCGGACATTGCGGTACAGCGTCATCTTGCGCTGGGTGCTGACGCGCGGCGTCAGTGCATAGATCGGCACGCGAATGTCATGGCGGCTCATCCACAGCGGCGTTGATCCACTGTCAGTGAGCGCCACAATGGCTTTGGCACCCAGGTGGCTGGCCGTGAACAGCGCGCCCATGGCAATGGACTGGTCAATGCGCGCAAATTTTTTGCCGCTGAAGTCAGCGTCGATTTCTTTGTACTCGGCTTTTTCAGCCTCCAGGCAAATGTTGGCCATCTCGACAATGGTTTCCAGCGGGAATTTGCCAGCGGCGGTTTCGGCGCTCAACATCACGGCATCGGTCCCGTCCAGCACGGCGTTGGCCACGTCGCTGACCTCGGCACGCGTGGGCACCGGGTTCAAGATCATGCTTTCCATCATTTGCGTGGCCGTGATCACCACTTTGTCTTGCGCACGCGCCATTTTGATCATGCGCTTTTGCAAGGCAGGTACCGCCGCGTTACCTACCTCAACTGCCAAGTCACCACGCGCCACCATGATGCCGTCGCTGACGCGCAAAATTTCAGCCAGATTGGGAATCGCCTCAGCGCGCTCAATTTTGGCAATCAGACCCGGCTTGTGTTTGTATTGCGCGGCGGCCACGTTACACAACTGGCGCGCCATTTCCATGTCAGTGGCGTTTTTTGGAAAGCTCACCGCCACATAGTCGGCCTGAAAGCTCATGGCGGTCTTGATGTCTTCCATGTCCTTGGCCGTCAGTGCGGGCGCGGTCAGCCCACCGCCCTGTTTGTTGATGCCTTTGTTGTTAGACAACTCACCCCCTAACTTCACGGTGGTGTGCACCGCCTCGCCCAGCACGCGGTCAACTGTCAGCACAATCAGGCCGTCGTTGAGCAGCAGCACATCGCCTGCCTTCACGTCGCGCGGCAGCTCCTTGTAGTCCAGCCCCACGCCCTGCAAATCACCCGGCTCTGTGCGCGATGCGTCCAGTACAAACTTTTCGCCCGGCACCAGTTGCACCTTGCCATCGGCAAATTTGCCCACCCGAATTTTTGGGCCCTGCAGGTCAGCCATGATGGCCACTTCACGTCCAACGCGCTGCGCTGCTTCCCGCACCATTGCTGCGAGGTTGATGTGGTCCTGCGCTTTGCCGTGGCTGAAGTTCAGCCGCACCACATTGACCCCCGCCGTGATCATGGCCTGCAGCATTTCAGGCGTGTTGGATGCAGGGCCCAAAGTGGCAACGATTTTGGTGGCGCGACGTGGCATGTGAAGTTCCTTGTGTTGGTTTTGATTCTGACATGTCCCGTCCATGACAGGAACAAAGCGGTTACGAATGATTGCCGATGGCCGCAAAGCAGTATTTGGGGCGAGCAAATAATCCACGTAAACCCTGATTGATTTAATTATTAATCAATCAAATAATTAAATCATTAAATGAATCAAGCAGCCGACTTTAGATATTTGACTTCCAACTTTCCAGCCAATTCAGTATTTTCATGACGACCCTTCCTCCCGCAGCCTCCACGACTTCGACTGGCGCCACTGCCACCATTGCCGACATAGCCCGCCAGGCTGGCGTTGGCACTGCCACGGTCGACCGGGTGATCAATGGGCGCTCAGGCGTGCATGCGGACACGGTTTCAAAAGTCATGAAAATCCTGGAAGGCGCAGGCAGTACGCCGCAGCGGGGCCGGCCCCGCCAGCGTGACAACCTGCGGCTGGCCTTTATTCTTCCGGGCGACAACACGCCTTTTCTGGATCAGGTGGAGCGGCAAATTGCACACTTGGCCAGTGATTTACGGCATTTGCATATCACCGAAATCACGCACCGGCTGGACGCCAGTGACCCGGCAGAGTTTGCGTCGGCACTGGGTAAAACAGTCAATGCAGGTATGTTTGATGGCGTAGCCTTGCTGGCGCCCGATTTGCCGGCCGTCAAATTGGCCGTCAACGCCATGGTGCGCGCTGGCGTGCATGTGGTCACGCTGCTGTCAGATGTGGCGGGCTCCCAGCGCGAGGCCTACATTGGCTCTGACAATCGGGCCGCCGGGCGCACGGCTGGCTTGCTGCTGGGCCGCATGATTGGCCAGCCTGAGCGGCGCACGGTACTGCTGGCATCGCAATCTACCCGGCTGTCCGGTGAGATTGAACGCCGCATCGGTTTTGCACAGGTGATTGAAGAGCGTTTTGCCCACTTGACCGTGCTGCGTACGCCCGATTTGCCTGCAGACGACGCCGGTGCCGAGGCCATGCTGTCCGAGTGGCTGCGGACCAGTTGTGACACCCGCACAGTTGCCGGCATTTACAACGTGGGCGCCGGTAGCGCAGGGGTAACTCAGGCATTGCAAGCCCTTGGCTTGACCAGCCAGATACCCGTGGTGGCGCATGACTTTACCGACGTACACCGCACTTTACTGGGTTGCGATAAGTTGGCCTATGTGCTGGACCAGAACATCCACTACTGTGTGTTGTCAGCGGCCAAGGTGTTGCAGGGCTTGTGCGACAACGTCCGGGGCGCTGTCAGCGTGACATCGCCGCGGCTAGACATATTGACAGCCGAAAACTTGCACTAACAGGCGCCACGTACGTCCCGGGACTGCATGTTGCAATGAATTTTGAGTGGTGTAAGGCGAAGTGAAATTTATCCAATGGAGGCAAGTGATATGAGACAACTGGTGAAACAACTGCCTAAGTTGGCCAGCACCGTAACTGCCATGGCGCTGCTGCTCGGTACAAGCCTTGCTAAAGCCCAAGATAAAACCATCACGCTGTGCTGGGCTGCCTGGGACCCAGCCAACGCGCTGGTAGAGCTGTCAAAGGACTTCACAGCCAGAAGCGGGGTCAAGATGAAGTTCGAGTTTGTGCCGTGGCCCAATTTTGCTGATCGGATGCTCAACGAGCTTAATTCAAAGGGCAAGCTGTGCGACCTAATCATCGGCGATAGCCAGTGGATTGGCGGCGCGGCTGAAAGCGGCCACTACGTCAAGCTGAATGACTTCTTCGCCAAAGAAGGCATCAAGATGACCGACTTTGCACCGGCTACGGTCACGGGTTACGCCGAATGGCCAAAAAACGCCCCAAATTACTGGGCACTGCCGGCAATGGCCGATGCAATCGGCTTTACTTATCGAAAAGACTGGTTTGCAAAGCCTGAGATACAGGCTGAGTTCAAGATAAAACACGCTCGAGATCTAGCGCCGCCCAAAACATGGACTGAGTTTCGCCAAGTGTCCGAATTTTTCCAGGGCCGCATGGTTGATGGCAAAAAAGTGTACGGGGCCTACCTGTATACCGAGCGCGGCTCCGAGGGCATCACGATGGGCGTTACCAATGTGCTGTACCCAATGGGCTTTATGTACCAGGACCCGAAAAAGCCGTATGCCATGGACGGTTTCGTCAACTCGCCAGATGCTATCAAGGCGCTGGAGTTCTACAAAACGCTCTATAAAGGCAGCACGCCACCGGGCATGACGAATGGCTACATGAGCGAAGGCCTTGATGCATTCAAGTCTGGCCAGGTGGCGATGCAGATGAACTTTTTTGCATTTTTTCCAGGCTTAAACAAGGACCCCAATGTTGGCGGTGACAAGATTGGTTTTTTTGCCAATCCGTCTGACAAAGGCAAAGGCGTGCAGCTGGGTGGCCAGGGCATCTCGGTGGTTTCATATTCGGCCAATAAAAACGAAGCGTTGCAGTACGTCAAATGGTTTGCCATGCCGGACATCCAGAAGAAATGGCAGGCTATTGGCGGTTCGTCCGCTTCAAAGGCGGTGCTGAACGATCCGGCCTACCCAAAAAGCTCTCCATTTGCCCAGCCCTTTCTGGAGTCCATGGACATGGTGGTCGATTTCTGGGCCGAACCGTCGTATGCGCAGTTGCTACTTGCAATGCAAAAGCGCGCGCACGATTTTGTGGTGGCCGACAAGGGAACTGCAAAAGAAGCACTGGATGGCCTGGTTTTGGACTGGAAAAAAGTCTTTAAGGATGACGGGAAACAGTCCATGGAAAAACGTGTACAGGAATGGATCAATGCTGATAGTAAAACGGTAGCTTCTGAAAAGCTGAATCAATTGGTACTTGACTTTCGAAAATTATTTAATGAGGACGGTAAATTGAAATAAGTTGCCGCAGCAAATGACGGTTGATTCAGGTAACGGGTAGGACATCAGGTGCGCCGCGCAGGCGGCATTGCTGTAACCGAATACCTCGTAGATTGAAATCGATTTAGCTTGCTGAGTGTCATGTTTTGAAGTGTGTTGGTTGGAGTAATTTTTTAACCCATGGAGACAAGTGAAATGAAAAACCGGATAAATAGATTGCCAAAATTAGCCAGTAGTGCCGCAGCGCTTGCGCTGGCGACAGCAGCCTTTCTGGGCAGCAGCCTGGTGCAGGCCCAAGAAAAAACCCTGACGCTGTGCTGGGCCGCATGGGACCCGGCCAACGCGCTGGTTGAGCTGTCCAAGGACTTCACGGCGCAAAGCAAGGTCAAGATGAAATTCGAGTTTGTGCCGTGGCCGAACTTTGCCGACCGCATGCTCAATGAGTTGAACTCCAAAGGCAAACTGTGCGACCTGATCATTGGCGACAGCCAGTGGATTGGCGGCGCGGCTGAAAGTGGCCATTACGTCAAGCTCAATGAATTTTTTGCCAAAGAAGGCATCAAGATGACCGACTTTGCGCCGGCAACCGTGACCGGATACGCCGAGTGGCCCAAGGGCACGCCCAACTACTGGGCATTGCCGGCCATGGCCGACGCGCTGGGCTGGACGTACCGCAAAGACTGGTTTGCCAAACCTGAACTGCAGGCTGAGTTCAAGAAAAAGCACAACCGCGATCTGACACCGCCCAAGACCTGGGCCGAGTTCAGGCAGGTGTCCGAGTTTTTCCAGGGCCGCCAGATTGATGGCAAGAAAGTTTACGGCACCTACCTCTTCACAGAGCGCGGCTCTGAAGGCATCACGATGGGTGTGACCAATGTCTTGATCCCGATGGGCTTCAAATACCAGGACCCAAAAAAAGCCCTATGCGATGGACGGTTTCGTCAATTCGCCTGACGCCATACGCGGCCTTGAAATGTACAAAGCCTTGTACAAAGGCAGCACACCACCGGGCCTGACCAACGCCTACATGGGCGAAGGCCTGGATGCATTCAAGTCAGGCCAGGTGGCCATGATGATGAACTGGTTTGCGCTCTTTCCAGGCCTGGACAAAGACCCCAATGTGGGCGGCGCCAAGATTGGTTATTTTGTGAATCCGTCTGACAAAGGAAAGGGTGTGCAATTGGGTGGGCAGGGCATCTCGGTAGTGTCTTACTCGGCCAACAAAAATGAAGCGCTGGCTTACATCAAATGGTTTGCCAACCCGGATGTGCAGAAAAAGTGGCAAGCCATTGGCGGCTCTTCTGCGCACAATGCCGTGCTCAAAGATGCGGGTTATTTGAAAAGCGCTCCGTATGCCCCGGCTTTTCAGGAGTCGATGAACGAAGTGGTGGACTTCTGGGCGGAGCCGGCTTATGCCCAGCTGCTGTCGGCCATGCAAAAGCGTGTGCACGAATATGTGGTGGCAGACAAGGGCACCGCCAAAGAAGCGCTCGATGCGCTGGTGGTGGACGGGAAGAAAGTCTTCAAGGACGAAGGCAAGCTGAAGTAAAGCTGAAACCAGGCTGAAACAATGACACGGGTGTTCAGGCGCAGCATATCCAGCGCTTCCTGAATCTCCAGCACCTTTTCTGTGTGAAAAGGTGCTGGATCAGGTAAAAAACAAGCGCAAGCGCCCTGTATACGGGCGCTAGCAGCTATAATTTTAATAGTATTGACTGATTTTTCCCACGTCCCATGAACGCACTTTCTTCAACAGCGCCCATAGCCGATCGGCTGGCCAGCCTGACGCCTGCACCACTGGCCACCAAAATGCGCGGCCTGTCTGACCGGGCCATTGTCTGGCTGTTCGTCGGGCCGACCATGGCGCTGCTGCTGGCCATCAATATTTTTCCATTGTTGTGGACCATCAAGCTGTCGTTTACCAACTACCGTGCCAATCGGCCCAATGCCGAAGTAGCCAGTGTTGGCTTTGACAACTACGCAGCCATCCTGAGCGACCCGGACATCTGGGCAGCCATGCAAACGACAGCGCATTTCGTCTTCTGGACCATCCTGCTGCAAACGCTGATTGGTTTTGCATTGGCCTTTTTGATTGACCGCAAGTTTCGCGGCCACGGTTTCTGGACCACGCTGATTTTGATTCCCATGATGTTGTCGCCCGCTGTGGTGGGCAATTTCTGGGCTTTTTTATACCAGCCACAAACGGGACTGTTCAATGCAGTGGTGGCGTTTCTAACAAGCTCCTCGCCTTCGTCTTTTTCAATGCTGGGCGAAGTGCGGCTGGCACCGTGGGCCATCATCATTGTTGATACGTGGATGTGGACACCTTACGTCATGCTGATTTGCCTGGCCGGGCTGCGCTCGATTCCTGACTATATTTATGAAGCCGCTGAGGTTGACCGGGCCAGCGCCTGGCGGCAGTTCTGGTCCATCACGCTGCCGATGGTGCTGCCCTTCATCATGCTGGCGGTGCTGTTTCGCGGGATTGAAAACTTCAAGATGTTTGACATGGTGAACCTGCTGACATCGGGCGGGCCAGGCTCAACGACCGAAGTGGCGTCCATCACGCTCAAGCGTGAAGCTTTTGAAAAGTGGCGCACGGGTTATTCATCGGCATTTGCCATCATTCTTTTCGTGGCGGTGTTTGGCATGGCCAACATCTACGTCAAAGCCCTTAACCACATCAAGAACCGTTAAAGAGAAGTTGCACCCCATGTCAAGCATGACAAAAAAAGGAGGGCTCAGTACCGCGCATTCAGTGGTCGAGCCAACAGCTGCCGCCCGCTGGACTGCGGGTATCCTGGTGGCAATCTACGCATTGGTCACATTGATACCGCTGGCCTGGATCATCATGACGGGTTTCAAGACACCGTCTGATGCGATCAGCTACCCACCCAAGGTCGTGTTCAGCCCGTCGGTGGAAGGCTATTGCAACCTGTTTACCACCCGCTCGCGCCAGACCCCCGAATACATTGCTGCGCTGCCACCCGCCAGCGGCACATGCGAGCAGATTGCGCGAGACCAGCAAATGGTGGTGGCCGGGCCGTCCAATTTTTTGCCGCGATTTACCAATTCATTGATCATTGCGTTTGGCTCGACCATCCTGTCAGTGGGGTTCGGCGTGATGGCGGCTTATGCGTTTTCCCGCTTCAAGATCCCACTGAAGGACGACTTGCTGTTTTTCATCTTGTCGACGCGCATGATGCCGCCCATTGCAGTGGCCATACCCATTTTCCTGATGTACCGCGAACTCGGGCTGTCGGACACCCGGCTGGGCATGATCCTCCTGTACAGCGCAGTCAATGTGTCGCTGGCTGTTTGGCTGCTCAAGGGTTTTATGGACGAAATCCCGCGTGAGTATGAAGAAGCGGCCATGGTTGACGGCTACACCCGCCTGCAGGCCTTCAGGAAAGTCGTGCTGCCGCAGGCCACCACAGGCATTGTTGCCACATCCATTTTTTGTCTGATTTTTGCGTGGAATGAATACGCGTTTGCCGTATTGCTCACGTCTGGTACGGCGCAGACTGCACCGCCTTTTATCCCCATCATCATTGGCGAGGGCGGCATGGACTGGCCTGCAGTAGCTGCAGGCACCACGTTATTTTTGGCACCAATTCTGGTGTTTACCGTGATGTTGCGCAAACACCTGCTGCGCGGCATTACCTTTGGCGCTGTGAGGAAGTAAGGCAATGACTGAACCTTCGTCTGGTTATATAAAAAAGCCTTCACCAAGGCTGTGGTTGCTGCGGCGTGGCCCGATGGAGGCGGCTGCCTGCGTGATGATTGCCTTGGGTATCTTCATGCTGCTGCAACCCTTTGCGCTGATCTTGTACACCTGGTCCTTTCTTGTCATGCTGCTGGGCACGGTCATGTTCACAGTCGTGTCCAAGTTTCCTGAATAAACATTCACCACAACCGCTCAATTTTTACGGCTCAACTTCAATCACATGGCTGAAATACGCGTACAAAACCTGCACAAGGCATTTGCTGAATTCACAGCGGTTCAGGATTCGACCTTCACGGTCCGGGACGGCGAGTTTTTCTGCCTGCTGGGGCCATCGGGTTGCGGCAAAACAACCACCCTGCGCATGATCGCCGGGCTGGAGTTGCCAACATCAGGCGATATATTTTTAGGCGGAGAAAACGTCACGCAGCGCCGCGCCTCCCAACGCGACATTGCATTCGTGTTCCAGATGTTTGCGCTTTATCCGCACATGAATGTGCGGCAGAACATTGCTTTTCCGCTGGTGTCGCAAGGCGTGCCCAAAGCCGAAATTGAAACCCGCGTGCAGCAGGCCGCCACTGTCTTGCAAATCCATCATCTGCTCAAAAGCTCGGTGTCTGGCCTGTCCAGTGGTGACCGCCAGCGCGTGGCACTGGGCCGGGCGATTGTCAGAAAACCGATGGCTTTCATGATGGACGAGCCACTGGGCGCACTGGACGCTGAATTTCGCGAATTGATGTGCGGCGAATTACGCGGCCTGCATGACCGCCTGAAAGCCACCACGGTGTATGTCACGCACGACCAGCGCGAGGCCATGGCAATGGCCGACACGATTGCCATCATGAACCAGGGAACGGTGGAGCAATTGGGCTCACCACAAGCAGTGTATGCGCGGCCTGCTTCGGTATTTGTAGCAGACTTCGTTGGATCCCCAGCAATGAATTTTTTACCGTTTGAGGGCGGTTTTGCCCCGGGTGATGCCCGGGCTTTGGTGGCTGACCAGATGCTGCCTGTTCCAGCGCTGAGGGAGACTGTCTCCAGTCGCCCTTTGCTGCTGGGCGTGCGGCCAGAACACGTTCGCCTGCAGGACGCGTCTCCCCTGCGGGCGCAGGTGCTGGGCACTGAGTATCTGGGTCACAACCAGATTGTGGTGATGCAAACTGCAGGCGGTGCCAAGGTGCGGGCCAAGGTGTCTGTGCAGCAGCGTGCCATGCGGGGTGACCATGTCGGACTGGACTTTGACACAGATGAGTTGTCCATTTTTGACAGTGCATCAGGACGGGCGTTGCAGACTGCCCGCTACGACACGCCGCTTTCAGGAGTGACACACCATGGCTGATGTGCAACTGGCCAACATTGGCAAAATTTTTGGCACAGGTACCGGTATGGTTCAGGCCATTGCCGATATCCATCTGGAAATCGCCAGCGGCGAGTTCATGGTGCTTCTTGGCCCCAGCGGCGCTGGCAAAACCACCACCTTGCGCGTGGTGGCCGGACTTGAAACACCCGAATCAGGCAGCGTGACGATTGGCGGGCGCGACATGACCCGACTGGCACCCGCTCTGCGCGATGTGGCGTTTGTATTCCAGCAATATTCGCTGTATCCGCATTTGAATGTTTTTGACAATCTGGCATTTCCGCTGCGATCACCCATGCGGCCGACGCCGGAAGCTGAAATAAGACGCCGCGTGATGGAAGTTGCCAGCATGCTGCGCATTGACGACAAGCTGCAAAACCTGGCCACCAAACTGTCAGGCGGGCAAATGCAGCGGGTGGCCATTGGCCGCGCGCTGGTGCGCAGCCCGGCGCTGTATTTGATGGACGAACCCCTGTCATCGCTGGATGCCAAGTTGCGCAACGATTTGCGCCTGGAGCTCAAACGGGTACAGCAAGACATGGGCGCTACCATGCTGTACGTCACGCATGACCAGACCGAGGCGCTGACCATGGCTACCCGCATTGGTGTGCTTGACGCCGGCCGGCTGGTGCAGGTTGGAACGCCCCAGGATGTTTATGAAAATCCGCATACTGTCCAGGCTGCATTGCGGCTTGGTTCGCCGCGCATCAATTTGCTGTCCCGTGCAGACATTGGCAATCTGAATGCGCCACCTGGTGCACAAACCATTGGTGTCCGGTCTGAAGGTTTGCAGATAGTGCCGCTGGATGGCGCCAAAGATTTGCACTCTGCCAACATGCACACCACTGGACGCATCCAGCGCATTGAGTACATCAGCGACGAGCGTCACATTTACCTGAACTTGAACAGTCACAGCGATGCGCCTGCGGCCCGCATGGTGACACTGGGCCATGATTTGACGGGGCTGCATGCCGGGCGGGATGTGTCTGTCCGCTTTGTCGCGCCCCTGTTTTTTGATGTAGATGGTCAACGGCTGGCTGCGTGACAGCCGCAATTCACAAACGTACAGACAAGAAGTCAAACATATGATGAAAGGCAGTGAACATGAACGTTAACCTCATGATTCAAAAAGCAACGCAGACCCTGATTGACCATGTGGACGAGCTGACGTCACTGGATCAGGCCATTGGCGATGGCGACCATGGCCTGAACATGCGCCGGGGCAGTCTGGCCATTCAGGCCAGGTTGCCCGAGCTTGCGGGCCAAAGCCTGAATGACATTCTCAAAAACCTGGGGATGGTGTGCATGGGCACCATCGGGGGCTCGTCCGGTCCGGTGTTCGGCACATTGCTGGTGACAATGGGCAAACAGTTGCCAGCGCCGCCGGTTTCGCCAGGCCCGGCTGATTTTGCACAGGCACTGGCAGCCAGCATTGCGGCACTGACCAAACTGGGCAAGGCTGAAGTTGGCCAAAAAACCTTGCTGGATGTGCTGGACCCCGTGCAGCGCGTGCTGGCTGCTGGCGGCAACAACCTGATTGCCAAAGTAAGGCAATGTGCCAACGACAGCGCTGCAGCCACAGCGCAAATGGATGCCAGCCGGGGAAGGGCGTCGTTTCTGGGAGACCGAGCACTTGGCCATGTCGACCCGGGCTCACGGTCGATGGCTTTGATTGTGTGTGCTGTCTGCGATGTGCTGCAGAGTGAGCCTTCGCCGTCTGTCATTCATCATCCATCATCCATCGCCCAGTAAATTGATACCCATGAAAAAAATCATCAACCATGTCGACACGGTATTGTCTGAATCACTGAGCGGATTGGCGCTGGCACACAGCGACCTGGTCAAGCTGGGCGCAAATCACCAGTTTGTTGCCCGGCGGACGCCGCTGCGCAACAAAGTCGCCCTGATTTCCGGTGGCGGCTCTGGCCATGAGCCGCTTCATGCAGGCTTTGTAGGCACCGGAATGCTGGACGCGGCTTGCCCTGGGCAAATATTTACGTCGCCCACGCCTGACCAGATGCTGGCCGCTGCCAATGAAGTCAGTGGCGCAGCAGGCGTGCTGTTCATTGTTAAAAACTACTCCGGCGACATGATGAATTTTCAGATGGCGGCGGACATGCTGGATGTGGACAACGACACAGTGCTGGTCAACGACGATGTTGCCGTGGAAAACTCTACCCACACAACGGGTCGGCGAGGTGTGGCAGGCACGGTGATTGTCGAAAAAATTGTGGGTGCTGCAGCCGAGCGGGGCGATTGCCTGGCCGACTGCAAGGCATTGGGCGATGCCGTCAACAAGGCAACGGCCTCGATGGGTGTGGCGTTGACCTCCTGCACTGTGCCTGCAGTGGGTAAACCCACCTTTCAAATTGGCGCCGACGAAATGGAAATTGGCGTAGGCATCCACGGCGAACCAGGTCGGCGCAGAGTGCCGATGGAAAGCGCAGATGCCATTGCGGCAGAGCTCGTCGGGGCTATTCTGAAAGACCTGGCATTGCCAACAGGACAGCGGGTAATTCTGCTGGTCAATGGTTTTGGCGGCACACCCTTGCTGGAGCTGTATGTGCTGGTCAATGCAGCGCAAAAAATTCTGCTTGCTGCTGACATTCAGGTCGTCCGGCACCTGACGGGTAACTATGTCACCTCACTGGAAATGGCGGGGGCATCGATTACCGTATGCGCAGTAGACGACGCGCTGCTGGCCCTGTGGGATGCACCTGTGCACACGCCTGCTTTGCGATGGGGCATGTAGAGGTCGTGTGCCAATATTGCCAGGTGTCAACACTGCGTCTGGGGGTTTGGGCGTCAGTACTTTTAAGCGTGTGCGTTATTGCCGGGACAGATCCTTATCGGCAAAGCGGATTCAACCCAATGCAAAACCGCTACCAGTTATGCTATTTAATTTATGGCTGCTAGCGCACATAAAACGGGCGCTTCAAGCCCTTTTAAGACTTTAAATTTCAGTTTTAAGCATGCTGGCGAATTGCATCCGCCAGCACATTGATGATGCGGTCGATGTGTTCGTTCTCAACAATATAAGGCGGGCAGACCACCAGGTTTTCCCCGGCGGGGCGCACCAGTACACCGTTGTGATAGCACGTCATGAAAATATCAAACGCGCGTTTGCCCGGCGCCCCTGCAATCGGTGCCAGCTCGACTGCACCTGCCAGTCCCAGCGTGCGAATGCCAGTCACATTGGGCAAACCCTTGAAGGTGCTGTGCATGGCGTTGCCCAGTACTTTGCCCATCACACCCGCACGTTCAAACAGGTTGTCCTGCCTGAACAAATTCAGCGTGGCAATGGCTGCGGCGCATGCCACCGGATGACCGGAATAGGTGTAGCCATGAAAAAACTCAATCGCATGCTCGGGTGCGTTGGAATTGGCGCCCATCATGGTGTTGTAGATGCGGTCCGTACAAATCACGCCGCCCAGAGGAATCACGCCATTGGTCACGCATTTGGCAAAGTTCAGCATGTCGGGCACCACACCGTAAAAGTCTGCGCCAAAGTTGCAGCCCAGCCGGCCAAAACCGGTGATGACTTCGTCAAAAATCAGCAGGATGCCGTGTTTGTCGCATATCTCGCGCAGCCGTTTGACGTAACCCTGAGGCGGCAAGTACCAGCCTGCACTGCCGCTGATCGGTTCAATAATGATTGCAGCTACGTTGCTGGGGTCGTGCAGCGGCAAGATGCGGTTTTCAAGCTCGAGCAGCAGGTCTTCTTTCCATACGGGTTCTTCACCGTGAATGTAAGCATGGCCCGCATGTTCGCTGTGAAGGGTGTCATGAATAAACCGCATGTGGTCCACCCGCGGCAGCAACGCAGCGCCGTAAGCCTTGCGGTTGGCCGGAATGCCGCCGACGCTCATGCCGCCAAAACCAACACCGTGGTAGCCACGTTCCCGGCCAATGAACACATTGCGGTGGCCCTCGCCGCGCGCGCGGTGGTAGGCCAGCGCAACTTTCAGCGATGTGTCGGCTGCCTCGCTGCCAGAATTGCAAAAAAGCACCTTGTTCAAGTCACCCGGAGCCATGTCTGCAATCATTTCGGCCGCCACAAAAGCCTGGTCGTTGCTGGCCTGAAAAGCGGTGGCGTAGTCCAGCGTGTCCAGCTGCTTTTTAATCGCCTCGTTGATCGGCTTGCGGTTGTGCCCTGCAGCCGTACACCAGAGGCTCGAAATACCATCAACCACCTGCTTGCCGTCGTGGGTGGTGAACATTACCCCGTCGGCAGCCACGAAAACGCGCGGGTCTTTGGCAAAGCTGCGGTTGGGCGTGAACGGCAGCCACTGGTGATCCATGTTGAAATTTTGGTAAGCCATGCTTGTTTCTCCGTGTTGGGTTGTTCATTCTGGCAGGTTCTGGCGAAGTCAAGCTGCTTTGGTGCTTGCTGCGAGAATATTGCACATATGAACCATGCTTACATTCTGACCTTGTCTTGTCCTGACCGAATGGGAATCGTCTACGCCGTTTCCGGTTTTTTGATGAAAAACGGCGGCAATATTGAGGAGGCCGCACAGTACAACGATTCAGACACGGGCCTGTTTTTCATGCGGGTACAGTTTGCGTGCGATCAACTGGATCACCCGCAGCTCAAATCTGAACTGGCTGCATTCGCTGCACCTTTTCAAATGAACTGGAAGCTGCACTCCACTCAGGATGCAATGCGGACGGTCCTCATGGTCAGCCGTGACGGCCACTGCCTGAATGACCTTTTGTTTCGCTTCAAATCCGGCCTGCTGCCGATTGACGTGCGCGCCATCATCAGCAACCACCGTGACTTTTATCAGCTGGCCGCCAGCTACAACGTGCCGTTTCACCACATCACCGTCAGCGCAGAAACGAAGGCACAGGCCGAAGCCAGGCAGCTGGAAATCATTGAAAGCGAAGGCGCTGAGCTGGTCGTGCTCGCGCGTTACATGCAGGTGCTCAGCAATGACATGTGCAAAAACCTTTCAGGCCGCGCCATCAACATCCACCACAGCATGTTGCCCAGCTTCAAGGGTGCCAAGCCCTACCATCAGGCGCATGAGCGTGGCGTCAAAGTGATTGGTGCGACTGCCCACTACGTGACCCCTGACCTGGACGAAGGCCCGATCATCGAGCAGGACGTGACCCGCGTTGACCACAAAGAAACGGTGGAGCACCTGACTGCCCGTGGCAAAGACACCGAAAGCCGCGTGTTGGCCCGAGCAGTGAAATGGCACAGCGAGCATCGTGTTTTGCTCAATGGCCACAAAACGGTTATTTTCAAGTAAGAAGGTGACATGCCGCAGTTCAATCAGTCCACTCGGATACCAGCGCTTACAGGTGGGCTGACAGCTTTGCTTGTTGCCTTGTTGCTGGCAGCGAGCCCGACGGTTGCACACGCTGACAAACTTGATGACAACTTGCAAACGGTTTGGGAAAGTCTGTGGGATCAGCGTGGCTCCGCCGGACTGATCTCACGCTGGGAGCAAACCGTCACATTTTCCATCACAGGTCATGATGCAGACAGCCATCGCCCACTGATCCTGAAAGCCATGCAAGCCGCTGCAGACGCATCGGCGGTAGCAATCTCTGAAGTGACTGTGCCTGTTGGGAACTCGTCAACCGCAGTGCTGCAATTTGAAATTTATAAAAAACATGCTGACCTGCCCGACACCCAGCCCTGCGTAACTTATTCCAAGATGGGTCCTAACATTGCGCTTGCAACGGTGACCGTGAAACTCAGATCCGAGTATGTTTGGCGTTGTGCTCACCATGAAGTCATGCACGCCTGGGGGATTCGCGGGCACCCCAGTGGCAAGACCGCACTCAGTTACTTTCCATACCGCGATGACCAATTGCTGCCAATCGATCAGCTAATGTTGAAAACCTGGTACCGGCCTCTCTTTAAATCTGGCTTGACGCCCATCGAAGCTCTGGTTTTTTTAAGTTCTGCAGTGGCTGCGCAAAGTGACTTGAATATTTCTGTTGAATCAGCGGTTCAGCGCAGCGCAGAATTCAACAACCGGAAAGTCGATGAATTGAAAGCGTTGGCAACTGGGAAGGGTGAAGTGTCAACCATTGTCAGGCGGTCGGGGCTTGCCAGTGAAAGCGTCATGCTTGAAAGCCAGTCAAGGGCAGGCTTTTACCTGGGCTTGGCATATATACGCGGAACTGTTGTGAAGCGCAGTGTAAAAATTGCCACCGAATGGCTGAATGTTGCAGCTGTCAAAGGGCATTCGCCATCTCAGCTGGTGCTGGCCAGGATGCTGATTGGGGGTCTTGGCATTCAAAAGGATGTAGCTGCTGCTCGGACCTGGCTTGCACTCGCTGCGAAAAGTGGCAACACCACAGCGCAAACAGAGCTCCAGGCGCTTGACAAAAATGCTCTGAAGGATCTTCTTGAGCCTGGCAACGAAAAATCATCCCCTGTGCTCAGCCAACCATGACCGCCCGCATCCCCCCCATTCAGTGCCTGCTGACGTTTGAAACCCTCGCACGGCTGCGCAGTGTGACTCAGGCGGCTGAGGAGCTGTGCGTCACGCCCAGTGCTGTCAGTCACCGTGTCAAGCAGCTTGAGCAGATCATTGGTACCAAGCTGTTTGGCCGCGCTGATTTTTCATTGACCACTGAGGGCAGTGAATACCTGGCGCATGTGCGTGACGGGCTGGCAACGCTGCAAAAGTTTCCAGGTCCGGCGGGTCAGAGCAGCAATCCGGGCAAGCGCAAATTGCGGCTGGCCGTTACACCGACTTTTGCGCGGTCGATTCTGATACCGCGCCTGCGCCAGTTCACCGAGGCGTATCCTGAAATCGACCTGACGCTGCAAGTGTCGATCCCACTTCTGGACGTGGTGGCCGAAGACGCCGATCTGACCATCCGTTTTGGCACCGGGCGCTATGCCGATGTTGAGCATATCTGCCTGATGAAAGACGAGGTTACGCTGCTGGCTTCGCCTGCTTTCGTGCGCGACCACGGCCCGTTCGAATTGCCGCAGGACATTGAGGGCGAAAACCTGCTGCGCTCGCCGCTGGAGCCGTGGCGTACCTGGTTTGCGGCACAACGCCTGGACTGGCCTGAGCCCATGGAGGGGTCGCAGTTCAATGACATCGGCCTGATGTGCGATGCCGCAGCAGCAGGTATGGGTATTGCGTTGATACGGTTGAAACTCGGCGCGCCCTGGCTTGACAATGGTGCCTTGATCCGTCTGGGCAACAATTCGGTGTACACCAGCAATATTCCCAGTCCGCATGCCCACTACCTTTGCTGGCGGACCGGAACCATGGACAGGTGGGAGTGTGCCGCGTTTGTGGAGTGGCTGCGCAAAAGTCTGGTGTGAAATTTAGAAAGTGCTTATGTTCAAACAACCCTTTCAGTGCGCTGTGCTGGCATCATTGATTGCTTTGCTGGCTGCTTGCGGCAGCACTGTCAACAACCCGGTCACGGGCCAGGCTGAACGCAGCGTCATGAGTGAAGCAGCGGAAATCGCTGAAGGCAAAAAATCTCATGCACAAGTGTTGCAGGAATACGGCGTGCTGGCAAATCCACGCGTTCAGGCGTATGTCAACGATGTCGGCCAGCGCTTGGCCAGGCAGTCCCAGCGGGCCAATCTGCAGTGGACATTTACCGTGCTTGACAGCCCGGAGATCAATGCTTTTGCCCTGCCTGGAGGCTACGTTTACATCACACGCGGCATCATGGTCTACCTGGACAGTGAGGCAGACCTGGCCGGCGTCATCGGACACGAAATCGGGCACGTCACAGCCCGTCATGGCGCGCAGCGGGCCACCCGCCAACAAGATGCGGGGCTGGGCGTTCTGGCGGCCAGCGTGCTGGGCGCAGTGCTGGAGGCAAATGGCTATGGAGGCGCTGGGCGTGTTGCCAGCGATCTGTCGCAGACAGTTGCTGCGGGTTACGTGTCCCGCTATGGTCGTGAGCAGGAACTGCAAGCTGACAGCCTGGGCGCAGAATATTTGTCACGTATCCGGTTTGATCCCCGCAACATGGTCGATGTGATCAACGTGCTGAAAAACCAGGAACGCTTTGCCGCTGAACAGGCGCAGCTTCAGGGTCGTTCGGCACCGGCCCAAAACAGTTGGCTGTCGTCCCACCCCAGCAACGATCAGCGCCTGGACAGCATCACCCGGCTTTCTGCCCAATACAAGACAAGTACCCCCTACAACGACGAAGGCCGTGCCCGTTACCAGCAAATTCTTGAAGGCGTGGCTTTTGGAGAAAGCCCTGAACAGGGCCTGACCCGGGGCCAGAATTTTTACCATGCAGGTCTCGGCTTTGCCTTGACAGCCGCTGCCGGATGGCGGATTCAAAATGAGGCTGACCAGATCACGCTGGTCAACAGCTCAGGTGACGCAGGACTGATTGTCAAAATGGCACCTGCAGATGCAGGCAGAACGCATGACGACATCATTCGCAAACTGATCAATCCCAGTGGCGGGCGCGCTGAACGTACCCAGATCAATGGGCTTTCTGCAACGCGATTCAGCGGTACGGTCGCAGGAAAAAATGGCCAGGCACAAAACACGGAGCTAACCCTGATTACCAGTGCGCAGGGTGCTACATTTTTATTGATGCATGCAGCAAAAGACGCAGGTGCAATGCAGCGCAGCCGGGCCCAGATGCAGGAAACCGAAAACACCTTTCGCGCTTTGACTGCTTCAGACAAAGCTGCTTCCCGGCCGTGGATGGTGCGTTCTGTGGCAATGCCGCGCGGTGGTTTTGCAGAGCTCGCCAGAAATTCACCATTGACAAGCGCCGAGCAGCAATTGCGCCTGATCAACGGCGTTTATCCGTCTGGTGATGTCAAGGCTGGCCTACCGGTTCGCACTGTTGTACAGCAACCATGAGGTTAAAGCCAGTGTGCTTCTGGCAGATGCGCAGAAGCGAAAGTTGCACACTACCTGCTTATTCAAATGCACACGCCTGACAGGCAAACTCACCACAATGCATTGTCAGGTTTCACGCAAGCTGTTAAATATCTTCAACCCCTAAAGTCATTGTTGCACTAAAGTCAAGGTTATACAGGAGTCTCAAACCATGAATGCACCCTTAAGCCCAGAGCAGCAATCTTCAATGGAACGCGCGCAACAGCAGGCGCTGGTTGTACAAACCCTGAAAACAGTGCTGCCCGCCCATGCAGTGCTTTGGAACAACGAAGACACCACGCCTTACGAATGCGACGGCCTGACCGCTTATCGCCAACGCCCCTTGGTGGTGGTCCTGCCTGAAACATATTCACAGGTGCAAGGCGTGCTGAAAGCCTGTCATGCCCTGAATGTGCCCGTGGTGGCGCGCGGCGCAGGGACGGGCCTGAGTGGTGGGGCCATGCCGCACAAGTTTGGGGTGACTTTGTCATTGGCCAAATTCAATAAAATTTTGAAAGTGGATCCGGTCAGCCGCACTGCCCTGGTGCAAAGCGGCGTGCGCAATCTGGCCATTTCTGAGGCTGCGGCACCGCATGGTTTGTACTACGCGCCTGACCCTTCCAGCCAGATTGCCTGCACCATCGGCGGCAATGTCGCGGAAAATTCGGGCGGCGTGCACTGCCTGAAGTATGGTCTGACGGTGCACAACGTCAACAAGGTGAAGGGATTCACCATTGAAGGCGAAGAAGTTGAATTTGGAAGCGATGCACTGGACGCGCCAGGCTACGACCTGCTCAGTGTCGTCATTGGCAGCGAGGGCATGTTGGCTGTCACCACTGAAGTCACTGTCAAGCTGATCCCCAAGCCCCAGCTGGCCCGCTGCATCATGGCCAGCTTTGATGATCTGCGCAAAGCCGGTGATGCTGTGGCTGAAGTCATCGCCGCAGGCATCATTCCTGCGGGACTGGAAATGATGGACAAGCCCATGACCGCTGCTGTTGAAGATTTTGTACATGCAGGATATGACTTGACGGCTGAAGCAATTTTGCTGTGCGAAAGCGATGGCACGGTTGAGGAGGTTGAAGAAGAAATCGGCCGCATGCGAGAAGTCTTGACGCGCTGTGGTGCCACTGCAATCGCCGTCAGTCAAAACGAAGCCGAGCGCCTGAAATTCTGGTCAGGCCGCAAGAACGCTTTTCCTGCCAGCGGCCGCATCAGCCCGGACTATATGTGCATGGATTCAACCATTCCGCGCAAGCGCTTGGCTGATATTTTGCTAGCTATTGCAGAGATGGAAAAAAAATACCGGCTGCGCTGCGCCAACGTGTTTCATGCCGGCGATGGCAACCTGCACCCGCTGATTTTGTTTGATGCCAATGACGCAGATCAGCTGCACCGCTGCGAGATGTTTGGTGCCGAAATACTGGAGACCAGTGTCGCCATGGGAGGCACTGTTACGGGTGAGCATGGCGTGGGCGTAGAAAAGCTCAATTCAATGTGCGTGCAGTTTTCAGGCGAGGAAAACGAACAGATGTTTGGCGTCAAGCGTGCCTTTGACGGACGTGGATTGCTCAATCCGGGCAAGGTCATCCCAACTCTCAACCGCTGCGCGGAGTACGGAAAAATGCTGGTACGTGGCGGCAAAATTTCGCATCCCGATCTGCCTCGGTTTTGATGTCCCCCACACAATTTTCTCAGTGCGACACGCTGTCTCTGCAGGGGATGTGCCCCGCGAGGGTCTGCCCGTCGCTGGGCTGACAATGCAAGCACTTCGCGGTCTGGCCTGGTTACTGGCTTTTCAGTCAATTGGTGAGTTGCTTGCCAGAGCTTTTAGTTTGCCATTCCCTGGTCCGGTGGTGGGTATGCTGTTGCTGCTTCCTGCCCTGCGCTGGCAGAATATTCGTGAGCCAGTTGGGGTGTGTGCAGATTATTTACTTTCACACCTTTCTTTACTCTTTGTACCCGTTGGTGTGGGCGTTATGACCCATCTTTCAGTTGTCAGCCAATATGGTTTTCGCATGCTGGCAGTGGTTGTGCTGTCCACGCTGGCTGGACTGGCTGTGACGGCGCTCAGCATGCGATGGTTGAACAAGCCCAAGCAGATACATAAGCAGCAGAAGGAGCACAAGCAGGTGTCTCAATAAATGCCCAAGTTTGTAGATCTCTGGGTCTATCTGTCCGCCACGCCGCTGTTTGGCTTGACCGCAACGGTAGCGGTTTATGTTCTGGCGCAAACCGTCTATGCACATTTGCATCAGGCGCCGTGGGCTAATCCGGTCCTGTGGACAGTGCTCATGCTGGCTGCTGGTTTGACAATATCGGACGTGCCCTATCCAACTTATTTTTCAGGCGCACAGTTCATCCATTTTTTACTCGGACCAGCGGTTGTGGCATTGGCCTGGCCGCTGTGGCAACGGCGTGTTGAGCTGCGCCAGCGCTGGGGCCGCTTGCTGATTGCCGCACTGGCAGGCGGCTCGGCTGCAGCCGGTTCTGCGTGGGTGCTGGCATGGGCTTTGGGATTGCCACAAGATGTGATGATGTCCTTGCTTCCCAAATCAGTCACCGCCCCTGTAGCTATGGGAATCGCAGACAAAATCGGCGGTATTCCCGCGCTGGCAGCAGTTTTTGCAGTTGTAACCGGGCTGGTGGGTGCCTTGTCGGGAAAGTATCTTTTTGATGTCCTGCGCATTCCCACAACACACGATGGATGGCCAATTCGAGGCTTTGCATTGGGCACTGCTGCCCACGGCATAGGCGCCGCACGGGCCTTGCAGGTCAATGCTGATGCTGGTGCTTATGCCGCTCTTGCGCTTGGCATGCAGGTTGTGTTGGCATCATTGCTGATGCCATTTTTGGTGCCGTTATTCTCTAGCCTGTTTTAAGCATGCCGTTGACCTGGGCCAATGCTGGGCCCTTGGACGAAGTTCCGGAAGCTCCAAACAAGATCTCCCCAGCCAGCTGTCCACCCTCTTCAATAACCAGCTTGCCATAACGAATGGTGCCAGTGACTTTGCCTGTAGAGTAAATCACCAGCTTTTGGCGAACTGTCAGGTTACCGTTAAATTCGCCCCTAATTTCCGCCACATCAATTTCTGCAGAACCCTTGAAAGCGCCCTGTTCTGCAATTTGCATGACGCGCGAATCCATCGTGGCTTCCACCAGACCTTCGACTACCAGCGTGTCGCAGTCAGTTATCTCCACGCCTTTGAGCTTGATATTGGGTCCTACAGTGAGCTTGCTGCCACCTTCTTTCAAGGCCGCAGCTGATACTGCCTGAGCCATCGCGGGGTTTGTGGTAACTGACGTCGGAGGCGAAGTCTGCCGTAAATTAGTGGACGGCATGACGGGAGACGAATTTTCCATTTCGCGTTTGCCAAAAAACGGTGTTGCCATATGACTTCCTTAAAAAAGACTGCATGGTAGGCGTGCAAAAATTGAAAAGCTGCCGCATGATGCAAAAAGCGTAACGAAATTAATTATTACAGCTGGCACATCGAATCCGAGAAAACATCCATCCAAACTCTTATGCAATATGGCTTATCTGGTCAAGATTTTTTCTGCTGATGACATGACCGACACTGAGCGCGCTGTTGCCATACAGCGGTTTAGTTCGGCGCTTGAGGAGACGCTCGGTGATGCGTCCTTGGTGCTGCCCTGCTACAACGCGTACCAAAAGCTCTCTTTGCAATTTGCCGATCACACACGACCTTGGCCCATTACGCCTGCTGAGCAACTGCTGGCGGAGCAGTGGGAAGCTGCCGAGCTGGCGGCCATACATGCGGCATTTGGCGTGAACCGTTACTTAGGGGATGCTGATTTTGAAATTCAGCCAGCTCGATGAAATCTAAAACCACGACCCGTAGCTGCATACTGTTTCATTTTCATCAGTCAATTGCAATAACCAACAAAGATTGAGCAGCAGATTTTTTCGTTTGGCGCATTGCTATCTTCTCCTTGCTTGGCCTGCTTGGATTTGCGGTGTACCGCTTGGTTCGGCGCAAGCTTCGCGCAGCCTCTGCGCCGACGGAGCCTGTGAAAAAAATGCTGACAAAATCGGCCAGTTTTCAGCTGCCATGAAATGGCCGGGCAGTACCACAGTCACTGTGGCCCCTGAAGACTGTGACCTAAAAGCTATATGAGTGCTTGGAAGATGCGCGTTACGGTTTCAAGACTGTGGGTCTCACGCCCAGCCAGCGCAAAAACGCTCAGCCTCACTGAACTCTTGCGCACGGTCACAGAGCAGTCGCATCATTCGCCCGGCATGGCTTTCTTGAACAGAACGATGAAAGCGGCTGTGCCATCACCAATCAAGGACTGAATGCACTGGAACGTTGCGATGTGCGGGATTGAGGTAGTCGTTCGACGGACAGATTTATGGCGCGAGACCGCCTGTTCGCCTTGACTGTTGATCCGCAATCTTCCTGACCAATGCGTCAGACAGATAGTGGGGGCCGTCAAAAAGATAAATTTGATATCCTGCATAGTTGGTTAGCTGCGGCCCCAGCTCTTGAATGGTTGCGCTGCGAAAACCTCCGCCGGTTTGGGGCCTGAAGGCTTCTGCGATGATTCGCACCCTCTTCCTGCCGAGCCGAGCTGACAGCACATCGGCATAGCGGCGCGCAATCGGCGCCTCGCGCGCATGAACCCCCACACCGTCCTGAAAAAATACACCCACATCCGGCGGCAACCACTTCACCAGCCCCTCGGCCAGCGCATCTGGCCCCAGATTGGCGCTGTCACAAACGCTGATCCATAGCGGGCGCGGCAGTTGCGCCAGCAAGGGCCCAAGCGCTGACGCCTCGGCCCAGGTCGGGTCGATTTCAACCGGGAAATACCAACCCGCAACATTGAGCGGTGTCGGCAGTCGCGCCAGGGCTGCAGAAGGTCCCACCAGGCTGGCCATGTCGGCACGCGCTGCTTTTTCGTCAAAGCGTCCTGCCAGACCGAGGATAACCTGCCCGGCCCAGGGTTCAGCGGCAATCCGCTGCCAAACGGGCAACACCGGTGCCATGGGCATCAGATCTGTGGATACAAATGCAGTGTCGTCCACGGCAATCCATTGCACCAGCAATTCGGTAGCACCAGTCTGCTGCCAGTTGCCGCGCGGGTCCAGCGTGCTGTTATCGGGTTGCCAGACAGTGCCGGTGATGGGCGGAATCAGCACCGCCCGGTCAGCGCAGGCGGTCAGCAGGGCCAGTGCAAGCAGCAAAAATATAAAGCGGCCTCTCATCAGCAAGTCATCAATAAGACAAGGTGCTTGTCGCAAACAGGCCACTGGCCCGCCGCGCGCCTGACAGCCTGGCACGGTACTGGACGGAAACCTCGCCGTATGAGCGTGGTGCGCTATAAGCGTTTTCGTTAAACCAGTAGCGTACGGTCAAGCCGGGGCCCATGCCAGCCGCGCTTTTTTCTGAGGCAGCGGATTCATAGTTGGCTGCCAGTGACAAATGCGGAAATAACACCCACCGCCCATCACCGGCGGTGCTGCTGTCGCCTAGGGAATCTCTGCAAAACCCTGACAACGGCGGTTGCCTGAAAGCCGTTGAACGAACATGAAACAAATCAGCCTTGCCGCCAGCGGATTTGAGCTTGTCACCAAACGCACGCGCAAGCGTGTGTTTCTCGATGAGATGAGTCTTGTCGTCCCATGGACAGAGCTGGTGGGTTTGATCCAGCCATTCGCGCCGATGGGCACTGGCGTCAAAGGCGGCCGCCCGAGCTTTGAAGTCGAGACTATGCTGCGCATCCACTTCTTGCAGCAGTGGTTCGGTTTGTCTGATCCGGCGATGGAAGAGGCTTTGCACGACACTCCGCTTTACTACGAGTTCGCCCGCCTCGATGCCGGCATGGCCCGAATGCCTGACGAGACCACTATCCTGCGCTTTCGCCACCTGCTCGAGGAGCACAGCTTGAGTATTCAATTGCTGGCCACGATCAACGCGACCTTGATCGCCAAAGGCTTGATGGTCAAGACCGGCACGGTCGTTGATGCCACGCTGATTGCAGCGCCCAGCTCGACCAAGAACAGTACGGGCGAGCGGGATCCGGAGATGCACCAGACCAAGAAAGGCAACCAGTGGCACTTTGGCATGAAGGCGCATATCGGTGTCGATGCTGACTCTGGCTTGGTACACACCGTCATCGGCACAGCGGCCCATGTCAACGATGTCACGCAAGGCTATGGGTTGTTGCACGGTGAGGAAACCGTGGTGTTTGCGGATGCCGGTTACCAAGGTGCGGTCAAGCGGCCAGAAGCCACGGCAGTGGACTGGCATGTCGCCATGCGTCCAGGCAAACGCCGGGCACTGAACAAAAACTCGCCCTGGGGCAGCTTGCTGGACAAAGCTGAGCAGCTCAAAGCTAGCATCCGCGCGAAGGTCGAGCATCCGTTTCGGGTGATCAAGTGCCAGTTCGGTTTCACCAAGGTGCGCTACAAAGGGCTGGCGAAGAACACGGCGCAGCTGAT
>JANYGP010000009.1 GCA_025362315.1 Polaromonas sp. | reverse complement strand
ACGCCATGGAATAAGTGGGACCACGCGGGCCTGTTGCAAGCCGAGGCGCAACGCGGCATTGCCATTGCCCGGGGCATGGCGCGCTGGCAGGCCGAATTCGGCGACGACCGCACACCTGAGCGCGCCTTTGCGCAGCTGGCGCAAGCGCTGGATGCCAAGGCGCAAGGCGCGAGCGTGTACCTCGCATCGGCCGCGCCCCTGACAGCGCTGCTCGACGCCGCCCCCGGCCAGTTGCCCGAAGCCGGCGAAACCGCATGGCTGGCGTGGCTGCTGTGGTGGAACGCGCCGGTTCAAGTGCAGCTGGCCGCAGGCGAGAATGCCAGCGGATGGATATTGCAAGCGCCTGGTGCCAGCGTCGCGGAGGCCGCGCCGCCCGCCGACTGGCTGGAGCGAATGATCGAAGACATGGCAGAGATGTAAAGACCGGCCGGGCAATGCTGGCGATTCGCGCCAGCCTGCCGCGTTCGCGACGCCGATTCAGTTTTTGCGTTTGGCCAGGTATTTCCGCAGGTTGTCCGCAGCCTGGCGCTTGACCTGGCTGCGAAAAAACGGCGTCCAGCCGAGCAGCGCTCCCGGAATGCCCAGCGCCTGGCGCGACCAGGCCCAAAAATCAAAACTATCGCGGTGCCGGGTAATCAGCCCGGCCTGGTTGAATTCAAAAACGCCGTCGATGACGTTATGCACCTTGCGACCCGAGGCGCTGAAGCGGTAGTCGGCTTCCCAGTGCGCCTGACCACGGGTGGCGTCGGCTGCAACATCACGGTAATTCAACTTCCAGGCATCGCGATTTTTAGCCTGTGTCGCCTCGCACAGCATGCGCCACATGCCGCTGACCTGCTCGTGCCCGCACAGTGAAAACACTTCATCGTCGAACTGCGCATCGGGCGCATAACAGTCGGCCATGGCATCTGCATCCAGCCGCGCAAAAGCGGCGTAAAAATTTTCCAGCCGGCTTTGGTTCGGGTGCATCGTCATTGGAGTCGGCTATGTCCGGCAAGAAAAGTAAGTCCTAAAAAGGAATGTCGTCATCCATATCGTCAAAGCCGGTGGAAGCCTTCGATAGCGCAGGCGGCCGCGGCGCTGCGGCCGGTGCGCGGGCTGGCGAGGCAGACGACTGACGAGCCGTCTCGTAGCCAGCGCCGTCGTCATGGCCGGCGCCGGGGCCGCCCATGCCCTGGCGACTGCCCAGCATCTGCATCTGGTCAGCACGAATTTCAGTGGTGAATTTTTCCACGCCGTCCTTGTCAGTCCATTTGCGGGTGCGCAGGCTGCCCTCAACATAAACCTGCGAGCCTTTTTTCAGGTACTGGCCAACAATTTCAGCCAGTCGGCCATTGAAATTGATGCGGTGCCACTCGGTGGCTTCCTTCATTTCACCACTGGTCTTGTCCTTCCAGCGGTCAGTCGTGGCAATGGACACATTGGCAATCTGGTCGCCATTCGGAAAGCTGCGCATTTCCGGGTCTTTGCCCAGATTGCCGACAATGATGACCTTGTTGATAGATGCCATGGTGGGTGCTCCTGGAGGTGATGCCTGAGAGTTTAACCCGCCTGCCTGCCTCTAAACGCACGGCTTGGACCGCCCTCAGTCGTTGCCCTGACGGAGACGGTCCCCCGTCAAGTTCCCGTCTCAGGCAAACGTTGGCGCAGCTGTTCCAGTGGCGGTTGCAGGAACCGTGATGGTGCGGCCAACTGCCTGGGTGTAAGAGGGTTGCTTGACGCTGCTGGTGTACACGTATTCACCTTTGACTGCAGCTGTGGTCACGGTCATCAGCAGATAGCCGCGCTGGCTGGTGTCGCTGTAAGCCACGTCATCTATCAACCCCAGGCCGGCACCAACTGCGCTGTTGCCCAACTGCGGCACCAGGGCGCTGCCGTCAATTGAGCTGCCCAGCGTGCCCAGGCCCACACCTTCAAAACCGGTGGATGTCACAGACGTTCCTGCAAACTCCACGCCCACCTTTTCACCTGTCAGTGTGGTCAGGTTGTTGAACCATCCGTCATGAGAATCACCTGACAAGGTCACCAGTCTTTTACCCTGTGATTTGGCACTTTGCAAAATCGACTCGCGTTGCGCGGGATACCCGTCCCAGGCATCCAGGTTGTAGGGCAACCGCGGATTGCTGGCAGGGTTGAGCAAACCCGCCTGCACAGGGGTCAAAGCTGCTGCGCCAGCAGCGGCGCGGGTTGCCTTGGCGGTCAAAAAGGCCGTGATCGCGGCGGGTCCCGCTGCCGGGTTGCTGGCAAATGCGGACAGCACCGAGCCGGGAAACCACATGCGCGCCATGAGGGTCTGGTTGCCCACCACTTGCCAGGTCGCTGTTGATGCGGCCATGCCGGTGGTCAGCCAGTTTTGCTGTTCGCTGCTGATCATCTGGCGCGATGCATCAGGCCTGATGCCAGCAGCGTTCGGCGTGACACCCGCCAGATAGCGGCCAATGCCCTGGTCAGCGTCGCCATAGTCGTCGTACTGGCGGTCGCGGCCTTCAATGCGGGTGTCCAGCATGTGCAGCGTGAAGATGTTGCCAAAGTCAAATCGGCGGTAGATCTTCAGCAGGTTGTTGGCATCAATGGTGCGGATCGGCATCCATTCGTGATACACCCTGGCTGCAATGTTCTTGCGCGTGACCCAATCGCCCTGGGTGGCTGACTTGTGGTTTTCAGCGCCATTGACGTAACCGTTGTTGGCAAACTCATGGTCATCCCAAATGGTGATCCACGGCATCTTGGCATGCGCAGCCTGCAAGTTCAAGTCTGACTTGTACAGCGCATGCCTCGTGCGGTAGTCGTTCATCGTCACGATGTCGTTTGCCGGGCTGGTAATGCGGTTGCCCGGAATGCTTGTGTTTCCGTACTGCTTGGGGTCGGCGCCGTATTCATAGATGTAGTCGCCCAGGTGCAAGGCGTATTGCGCGTCAGACTTGGCGGCGGCATCGTAGGCATGAAAAAAGCCTTCCGAGTACAGCGAACATGAAAACACCGCAAATTTGACCGATGCCGCGTTGCTGGCTGGTAATGTTCGGGTGGTACCAACGGTGGATGTGGCACCTGTGGCGTCACGAAAGCGGTAAAAGTAACTGGCCCCAGCCGTCAGGCCCGTTACGTCCACCTTGGCGGTAAAGGAGCTGGCCTCGGAAGCGGTCAAATTGCCAGTGCGGATGATGTTGGCAAAAGCGGCATCGCTGGCAACTTGCCAGGTCAGGCCGACATCTGCGGTGCTGTTGGGAATCTTGGCATGCGACCACAAAACAACACGGTCAGCCAGTGGGTCTCCGCTGGCCACACCAAAAGCAAACACCGCTGGCGTTGCAGCTGTACTGACAGCTGGTGCCTCACCACCACCACCACCACCGCAAGCCGCCAATGAGCCCGCGGCAGCCAGTGCCACAGCACTGGACGATGACTTGACCAAAAAGTCCAGGAAGTCGCGTCGACCCCCGTTGACGGCTTCGCGTGGGTCAATAGCCATACGCAGGTCCGGGGTTACTTTTTTGAACATACAGCGCTCTCCAGTTAAAAACCCATTGGATTCCTCGCACATGACAGGGATGTGAAAGCTGGGTGTCAAAACGCCCGCCCAAAAATGCCAGCTTGGCTATGATGGAAGGTTGTTTTGAACGCGACCATCCAGTGAACTCCCCCAACGACAGCAAATACTTGGCCAATGTTCTGGCACAGCAGCGCATCAGCATTCGCGGTGCGCGCACGCACAACCTGAAAAACATCGATCTCGATATTCCGCGCAACCAGCTGGTGGTGATCACCGGTTTGAGTGGTTCAGGCAAGTCTTCACTGGCCTTTGACACGCTGTATGCGGAAGGCCAGCGGCGTTATGTCGAGAGTTTGTCAACTTATGCGCGGCAGTTTCTGCAACTGATGGACAAGCCCGATGTAGACATGATTGAGGGCCTGTCGCCTGCCATTTCGATTGAACAAAAAGCGACTTCGCACAATCCGCGCTCCACGGTCGGGACGGTCACTGAAATCCACGACTATTTACGCTTGCTGTTTGCACGCGCCGGCACACCGTTTTGCCCAGAGCATGATTTGCCGCTGCAAGCCCAGAGCGTCAGCGAGATGGTCGACCACGTGTTGGCATTGCCAGAAGACACCAAGCTGATGATTCTGGCGCCGGTTGCGCGTGAGAAAAAAGGCGAGTTTGTTGAACTGTTCGCCGAAATGCAGGCACAGGGTTATGTGCGCTTTCGCGTGGATGGCAAGTCCTATGAATTTGACGAGTTGCCCAAGCTCAAAAAGACCGAGAAACACAACATTGATGTGGTGATTGACCGCCTGAAGTCGCGTACCGATCAGACGCAGCGTCTGGCTGAGAGCTTTGAAGCTGCGCTGCGTCTGGCTGACAGCAAAGCCATTGCGCTGGAAATGGATACGGGCATTGAGCATCTGTTCAGTGCCAAATTTTCATGCCCGGTGTGCAGCTATTCGCTCGCTGAAATGGAGCCGCGGCTGTTTTCATTCAACTCGCCAGTGGGCGCCTGCCCGAGCTGTGACGGACTGGGTCACACCGAATATTTTGATCCGTCCCGCATTGTTGCCTTTCCGTCACTCAGCCTTGCCAGCGGTGCAGTCAAAGGTTGGGACAGGCGCAACGGCTACTACTTTTCAATGCTTGAAAGCCTGGCCAGGCATTACGCGTTTGACATTGAGAGCGCATTTGAGGACTTGCCATTGAAAGTGCAGGAAGTGGTGCTGTGCGGCTCAGGCGAGGAGGAAATCAAGTTTTCATACGTGATGGATTCAGGCGCGTCGCAAGGCAAGAAAATCACGAAAAAGCACCCTTTCGAAGGCGTGATCCCCAATTTTGACCGTCGGTATCGGGAAACAGATTCAGGCGTGGTGCGCGAAGAGCTGGGCCGTTACCGCAGCGTGCAGCCTTGCCCGGATTGCCGCGGCACCCGCCTGCGAAAAGAGGCGCGACACGTTTACCTGGTCAGCACCCCGGATGTTGACGACAAAGTGAGCAAACGCGCGATTTTTGACCTGAGCAGCATTACTCTGCGAGAAAGCTTTGATTATTTTGACCAGCTCAAAATGTCAGGTGCCAAGGGGGAGATTGCGGGCAAGGTCGTCCGTGAAATTGGCCTCAGGCTGAAATTTTTGAACGATGTGGGGCTGAATTATTTGAGCCTGGACAGAAGCGCTGAAACTTTGTCGGGCGGCGAGTCGCAGCGCATACGCCTGGCCTCACAAATTGGTTCGGGCTTGACAGGTGTGATGTATGTGCTGGACGAGCCCAGCATCGGCTTGCACCAGCGCGACAACGACCGCCTGATTGGCACGCTGAAACACCTGCGGGACATTGGCAACAGTGTGCTGGTGGTCGAGCACGATGAAGACATGATTCGCGCCGCCGACCACGTGATCGACATGGGGCCCGGTGCGGGCGTGCACGGCGGGCGCGTGATGGCGCAAGGCACCTACGAGCAGGTACGTGACAATCCAAATTCATTGACTGGCAAATACCTGGCGCAAACGTTAAAAATTGCCGTGCCTGCGTACCGCACGCCGTGGCTGCCAGTGGTTAAAAAAGAAAATGCTTTTGCCCTGAAAAAGCCCATGCGCTTTGCGCCCAGCCCGGCGTACGAGCGCCGCGCCGCGCGTGAAGCCCAGCACCAGGCCACGCTGGGTGATTTGCAGGCGCTGCGGGTCGTCAACGCCACCGGCCACAACTTGAAAAATGTCAGTGTTGAATTTCCGGTGGGCCTGCTGACCTGCGTGACTGGTGTGTCGGGTTCGGGCAAATCCACGCTTGTCAACGACACGCTTTACAAGGCAGTTGCCAAGACCTTGTACCGCGCGCATGAAGAACCGGCAGAACATGAGGCCATTGAGGGCATCGAGCATTTTGACAAAGTCATCAATGTTGATCAGTCCCCAATTGGCCGCACGCCGCGCAGCAACCCGGCGACGTACACGGGTCTTTTTACGCCGATTCGCGAGCTGCTGGCTGAAATGAACACGGCCCGCGAGCGCGGCTATGGCGCGGGCCGCTTCAGTTTCAATGTGGCCGGTGGCCGCTGCGAAGCCTGCCAGGGCGACGGCGTGGTGAAAGTGGAAATGCACTTTTTGCCCGACGTGTACGTGCCGTGCGACGTGTGCAAAGGCATGCGCTACAACCGCGAAACGCTTGAGGTGCAATTCAAGGGCAAAAACATTGCACAAATCCTGGATTTGACGGTGGAAGCCGCAACCGAGTTTTTTAAAACCGTGCCAACGCTGGCGCGCAAGCTGCACACGCTGCTGGATGTGGGCCTCAGTTACGTCAAGCTTGGTCAGGCTGCGACCACACTGTCTGGCGGTGAAGCACAGCGCGTCAAACTTGCGCTTGAGCTCAGCAAAAAAGACACAGGGCGCACACTGTACATCCTGGATGAGCCCACCACCGGCCTGCACTTTGCCGACATTGATTTGCTGCTCAAGGTGCTGCACCAGCTGCGCGATGCAGGCAACACGATTGTGGTGATTGAGCACAACCTGGACGTGATCAAAACCGCCGACTGGTTGATTGACATGGGGCCAGAAGGTGGTGCGGGTGGCGGTACGGTGGTAGGCGTAGGCACGCCAGAGGACATTGCAGCCAATCCTGACAGCCACACGGGTCGGTACCTTCAACGCTTGTTGGGATGACTGGGCGACTGACAGGCCGTGATCTGGTGGCGGTGTTGGCCGTCGTGGTTATTTGGGGGCTGAACTTTGTTGTGATGAAGTTCGCCCTGCGCGACTTCACGCCTTTTCAGCTAGGCGCTGCACGCTATGTATTTGCAGTGTTGCCGCTGCTGCTGTTTATCAAGCCCCCGCCGATTGCACGCAAATGGCTGTTGATGTACGGGCTTTTTCAGGGTGTGGGCCAGTTTGGAATTTTGTTTTTCGCGCTTAAGGTGGGCATGACGGCTGCCTTGGCGTCGGTGCTGCTGCAAACACAGGTATTTTTCACAGCGCTGTTTGGATTTGTCTTGCTGCATGAACGCGCCAATCGTCAGCAGCAGGCCGGCATGTTGCTGGCGGCACTGGGATTGGGCTGCTTTGTTCTTAACTATGTCTTGCCTGGCGATGGCAGCGATGTTGTTACTTCCAGTATGACCGCCACAACTTTGCCGGGCCTTTTGCTGACCCTGTGCGCAGCTGCCATGTGGGCCGCGTCAAACATTGTGGCCAGACGGGCACAGCAAACAGCTATTGAATACTCTCCCGTCGCTTTTGTGGTGTGGAGCAGCTCGGTTGCAGTGCTGCCATTTGTCGTCCTATCGTTGGCGTTTGATGCACCGGACATTCGCTGGCAGTGGCTGCAAGCCCGTGCATCTTCATGGGCAGCCGTGGCGTATCTGGGTTGGGCCGCCACCATCGTGGGCTACAGCCTCTGGACTGGCCTGCTCAAGCGCCACCCTGCCAATCGCGTGGCCCCATTCAGCCTGGGCGTGCCGGTGGTGGGACTGGCAACCGGTATGCTGGTGCTCAATGAGACCATCACCCCCTGGCAGTGGGGCGGCATTGCGCTGCTGGCAGCAGCACTCGCCTGTGTGATGTTGGGTGGAGCGTTCAGTCGGCGGTAACCAGATTCCTGCCAGCTCGAACACCCGAACACACTGTTTCAACTCATACGCATGCTGTTCAAATAACTGTCACAAATAAAGCACACACTGAAAGTCTTCTTAACCAGCCAGGTCTTCGCATGCTTGCTCACCACATCCTTCGGCGCGTCAGGTTGACGCTTGTTTTCAGTGCGACATCGCTGACCCTGGTCGCCTGTGGCGGTGGCGGTGATACCAGTCTGCCTTTCAAAACTCTTGACAATCAGCCGCCGCTGGTCATTGCCCATCGGGGTGCTTCTGGCGCGTTGCCTGAGGAAACATTGGAAGCTTACGCCCGCGCCATTGACTTTGGAGCCAATGCTGTCGAGCCAGATCTGATCAGTACCAAGGACGGCGTGTTGATTGCACGGCACGATCCGAATCTGGATTTCAGCACCGACGTGGCCAAGCGGCCTGAATTTGCCAGCCGGAAAAAAACCACCCAGGTCGATGGTGAAACCCAGACCGGCTGGTTTGCCAGCGACTTCACACTGGCTGAAATCAAGACATTGGGTGCCATCATCACCACTGATCCAACACGGGACAAAAGTAACGATGGCAAATTCAAGGTCATTACTTTTCAGGAGCTGATTGATCTGGTTAAGTTGCGCAGCACTCAACTTAACCGCCCCATTGCTGTTTACCCGGAAACCAAAAATCCAAGTTATCACCGGGCGCTGGGCCTGCCGCTGGAAGACAAACTCATCGCTGCTATTGCCAATGCAGGCTGGAACAACAAGGCATCACCCGTTTATGTGCAAAGCTTTGAGCCGGGCAGTCTGAAGGAGATGAAAGCCAAAGGCCTGCAGGCCAAGCTGGTTCAATTGATTGATGCGGATGACTATGACCTGAAAACAGGCAAACTGACATACGCTGCACCGTACGACCGGCCCTACGACTGGTTTTTAAAAGGGGACACCCGCCTTTTCAGTGCCATGGTCACGCCCGCTGGACTGGCTGAAATAAAACAGTACGCTGACGGCATTGGCCCATGGAAGCCATACATCGTGCCTGTCAAGGGCACGCTGGATGCCGCAGGCAATTTGCGTGACATGAACGGCGACGGCAAGATCGACTATTCCGATGCCAGCACACAGGCGCCCACAACGCTGATTGATGATGCGCACAAGGCAGGGCTGTTTGTGCACGCTTTCACATTTCGCAACGAGGCACGTCGTCTGGCGCTGGACTATCAAGGCGATCCGGTGGCCGAATACCTTCAGTTTTTCCGCTTGGGGCTGGATGGCCTGTTCAGTGATTTTGGAGACACGGCTTTGGCGGCCCGGGCAATTTACCTGCGAGAACTGAGGCGTTGATAGCCACTGACACGGTCGTTCTCCCAAGTATTTGAAGGGAATCAGGGCTAGCTACAGTTGCAGCAGAGACCGGTTTGTGAGACATTTGTACTCATGCGCATCTCCGACCTGCGATTTCTTGTTGCCTGGCTTTTGCCTGCCCTGACCATTTACAGCGTGACATTTTTGCCCACGCTAGCTGCGCTCTGGACTCTGGCCATCTGGTGGGGCATTGCGCTGGTCGATGTTTTCATGCCCGGTGGCAAGCAGTCTCCTGATGCGGTTGCTGCCGACACGCGCATGACTTATTTCAGTGCAGTGCTGCGTGTTTATGTGGTGCTGCAACTGGCGTTGATTGCTGTTGGCATGCGTGCTGTCGTGCAGGCCGATTGGCTGACCGTGCTGGGTATCGCTTTCAGCGTGGGTTTCATCACTGGCTCGCAGGGCATCACTTTTGCCCATGAGCTGGGCCACAGCAAATCAAAAATAGACCGCTTTTGTGGCTGGGTGCTGATGAGCAGTGTGTGCTACGGCCACTTTATGGTGGAGCATTACCGGGGTCACCACCCCAGAGCCGCCACACACCCGGATGCCGCAACGTCCCGCATGGGTGAGACGCTGTACCAGTTTTTGCCGCGCACTTTATGGGGCAGTCTGCAAAGCGGCTGGCGACTGGAGGCCCAGCGTATCCGGCAAATGAAAACCAGCTGGCTGCGCAGCCCCCTGGCATGGAGCACTGCTGCATCTTTAGCAGTAATTATTGCTCTAGCCCTTATTTTTCGTGCGCAAGCAGCTCCTAAATTCATAGTTTTTTTTATCGGTCAGTCGGTTGTCGCTTTTGTCTTGCTGGAGATAGTCAACTACATTGAACATTACGGCCTGCAGCGCAAAACCACCGACGGCAAGCGTGAAGCTTTTGGCATGATGCACGCCTGGAACGCAGACCATGTGGCCACCAACTCCATGCTGGCCAACCTGCAACGCCACTCAGACCACCACATGCACGCCTGGAAGCCCTACGCAACGCTTCAGCCGTTGCCTGGGCCGCAATTGCCTACCGGATACGCAGGGTGCCTGATGCTGGCAATGGTGCCGCCACTGTGGTTTGCGCTGATGCATCCACGCATTGAAAAAATAGCCTCAAATCAGGCGTTAGCGTCAGCACATTGAGCGTCAGCAGATATTTGTTGAGTAGCAAATCAATGTTTCCATTGGAAAGGAGTTTTTAGTCATCAGCAGCAATACGTCTCACATCAAACTTTCGGGGCTTATTGCCTCCGTTGTCTAAAACTGGCGTTTCATTTAGCCGAGTTTTATCTCCAATCCAATTTCACAAATACAAAGCACCTGCCCAACAGCTTGTCATCACCCAATGAAAAAAATTTATCAGAACGTTTCGCGATGGATGCGCCACATGAACTTGTCAAACGGCGTCAGCGCGGTCAGTTTGGGCATGATGCTTGCAACCTGCGTGACAGCCCAAGCGCAAAACTACCCTGACAAACCCGTGAAGTGGGTGGTTGGCTACCCCGCTGGCGGTGGCTCTGACTTTTTGGCTCGTGCTGTATCTGCGCAAATGTCTACCCAAATGGGACAACCCGTCATCGTTGAAAACCGCCCGGGTGCGGCTGCCAGCATTGCTGCAGATGTTGTAGCAAAAGCCCCGGCTGATGGATACACCTTGCTCAGCGCAGACAACGGCGTGCTGATTTACAACCCCGTGCTATACAAAAAACTGGCCTATGACCCGGTGCGTGACTTTGCCCCTATCGGGCTGATGGCCCGCGTGCCGCTGATCATCGTCGCATCACCGAGTGCTGGCATAAAAAACGCGAAGGAATTAATCGCGACATTGAAAAGCAACCCAGGCAAGTTGAGCTACGCGTCCCCTGGCGCGGGCAGCCCACATCATTTGGCGATGGAATTGTTCAAGAGTCGCTCCAACACATTTGTACTGCACGTGCCTTATCGTGGTGCGGCACCGGCTGTGCAGGATATTTTGGGCGGCCAAATACAGCTGATGATGGTGGACAGTTCCGTGGGCATGCAGCATATCAAGTCCGGTAAGTTGATACCGCTTGCCGTGATGTCATCCAAACGACTGGCTCAATTGCCAGATGTGCCAACGGCCATAGAAATGGGCTACAAAGATGTAGAAGCGTACGCGTGGCAGGGTCTGGTCGTTCCTAAAAATACCCCTGGCGAAATCCAGGCAAGGCTGGGTAAGGAAATGCAATCCGCGATTGCAAACCCTGTGGTGAGGAAAAAACTCCTTGACGCGGGCTGGGAACCTGTGCCGAGCGATGCCAATTTACTGGCCGGTTATATCGCTGTAGAAAATATTGTTTGGCGCAAGTTGATCAAGGAGCGCGGTATCAGTTTGGACTAGGCGACTCAGCCAGCCAAGCCTGCACAGCTAAACCTATCGAAATCGATGTCGATGGCGTTATCGTGGTCGCTTGGCTCTCTCCTACCACTCTGGCTGCCTGGAACAGATAGCGTAGGGAGCGCGTGTTGGGCAATGTATTTGTAGTGCCCCAATCTTTTCATAAATCCAAAAAAAGAAATGGCAGGACAAGATAGCAACCTCAGCAGCTTGCACCTTCTGAACTTTTTGTGGCTTTAGCCCTCATGCCAGAAATCGAGCTGCTGTTTGTTGGGGATTCATCAAGGCTTTAAAAACCCCAGATCAATCGGGTAATCAAGCCGCCCACCAGCAGCGCCGAACCTGTTGATGTTGGGCAATACGCCAGCCATTTCACTGGCCTCGACGCCAAACCATTTGGCCAGTGTGGCGGCGTACTGGTCTACCGATGTGCTGGGCAGCAATCGGCCCTGGCCGACATGCCACTGGTCTTCAGGTGCTGTTGTGTTGCCAACGCTGACAGGTGGTGGCGTGCCATAAAACGCCTTGCCTTTCACCGCGCCGCCGACGACAAAGTGGTGGTTGCCCCAACCGTGGTCGGACCCATCACCATTGCTGGTCAGTGTGCGGCCAAAGTCTGATGCCGTGAATGCCGTGACATTGCCAGCCACTCCCAGATTGGCAGTTGTGTCGTAAAAAGCCTTCATGGCATCGCTTACGCGCTTCATGTTGGTGGGGTGATTGGTCAGCAGGTTGTCGTGCAGGTCAAACCCACCCAGGGACACAAAAAACACCTGGCGCTTTGCACCCAGACTGCCGCGCGCACCAATCAGGCGAGCCACCATTTTCAGCTGTGATGCCAGCGAGTTACCGGTGATGCCTGCAAAAGGAGCGTAGGCAGGTGTGTCTGCCGCAGCACTTGCGGCAATTGCAGCGGTGATGGAGCCTTCCGACGTGATCGCGCGCCGCGTTACGGTGTTGTATTCATTTTCCAGCAGGTGGCTGCGGGTTTGCTGCAGCAACTGGCCCATGGCGCCTTTGACGGCGGACGAGCCATACACGTCACCTGCCACACTGTTTATCTTGACTGCGCCGTTGGGGCTGACCTGATAGGCCAGAGCCGAATCACCTGCCAAAAACACAGCGTTGCCTGTGACCGAGATGCAGGTAAACAGCGAATTGGTATTGGTGGCCATGGCCAGGTCGCCCATGTTGCCGCCAAAGCCAATTGTTGAGCCCTCGGGTGAGGATGACTGCCACACACTTTGCTGATCGTTGTGTGAAAACAGTTTGGGCGGCAGCGGATACAGCGTGCGGTTGTTGCCTGCATATTGTGCTTTGGTCAAAGGCACCACCAGCGGGCCTACGTTTAACTGCACTGCGGCTTGACCGCTGTTGAACAGCGTACGCAAACCTGCCATTGACGGATGAAGCGCGTATTGCAAACCACCCGGCGCTGCGGCTTCAAGCACCATAGCGTTCAGATCGCCTCTTGGCAATGCGATACCTGTGCGAATGCTGCTGTACTTGTCATAGCTGGCTTGGTCATAAGGCACCACAGTATTGGCGTAGTCGTTGCCGCCATACATGAACACGCACACCAGGGCTTTGTAGCTGCCGTCTGGCGCATTGAATGCAGCTGCTTCGCCCATTGATGCCAGGTTGAGCGCGGTAGGCAGTGCCACACCGGTAAAAGCCAGTTGTGCGGAGCGGCGCAAAAAGGCCCGGCGGGAATGGGAGTGGGGGTCCATCAGGTGCATGTTTTAAGTGTTTTGTAAATTGATTGGAGGGCAGAAAGCGAAATGCCTATTTTTGGACAAGATATTCACTGCAGCCCAGAACCATCAAGACGCCCGCACAAATCCGGTCAAGCTTTCGGTCGTTGTTGCTGCTGGCAGTCAAGGCATTGGCATTCAGGGCATCGGTCATGAGCTTTTGTGTGGCCGCAGACAGCTGACCTGCGCACATCAGCAAATTGAGCCGCCGCACCAGTGCCGGTGCGTCAAGCGCCAATGCCAGCTCAGCGGTGTAGGTTGCCGCAACGTCGGGCACGTAATTTCGAAAGATGCCTTCAGCCTGTGATGGCTCCGGCACATAAATGCCGTAGCGGATGATGTTCTGCATGTAATTCAGGTACCCGCCCACAGTGGTTTCGTTGACGATCTGAAACTCGGGAGCAGACGACTTGTTTGTAGCAAGCGCCGTGTTGGGCGGTACAAAGCCGGGCCTGAAAAAATTAAACACGGATGGTGCAAACAGCGGGCTTTGCCCAAGAGAATCGTCTGTTCCCCGGGTGGCGCTGACTTTCCAGGAATTGAATCCGGACTTCAGCCCAAACGTGCGACCCCATTGGACAAAACGCAGCATGGGCTCGCGCAATTTGCCAAAAGCCGGGTTGGCCAGCGATTGCGGGCTGCGCGCTTCGTCGTCCAGCAAAATCGCGGTCCAAACTGCTTTCAAGTCGCCGCGCACCCCAGCGCCGTTGTTGTTGAAAGCGTTGGCTACGCGTGCTACGTATGCAGGGCTGGGGCTGCTGGTAACCAGCCGCTGGATCATTTGTTTGGCAAAAAACGGCGCGGTGTTGGAGTGATTGGCCAGTGCATCCAGTGCAATTTTTAAGGCATCTTCACCGGGTACTCCTGCACCCACCGTCACTCCCAAAAATGTGGATGCCAGTGTGGAATGCTTGCTTGCATCAAGTGCCATCGGTTTGATAGCCACCTGACGGCTCGGGATGGTGTAGTTGTCCGGGCTGCCGTCGGGCCTGAGCACGGGCAGTCGCTCACCGTCGGACGTGTCCAGGATATATCCGGTAAAAACGCGCGCCAGATTTGTGACGTCAACCTGCGAGTAACTGTCCACTTTCTTGCCGTCAACTATTTTCTCGGTACCGTCCACGTTAAGCAGCGTCAGTCCAATTGAAAACAGCTGCATCACCTCACGCGCATAGTTTTCGTCTGGGACTCGCCCGGTTTGTGCGTTTTCTTTCTGGTTGCCGCGCGTGTTTAAAAAGAAACCCATGGCTGGGCTGAGCGTGACCTCTTCCAGCAGCTGGCGGAAATTGCCAAAGGCATTGCTGTTCAGCAAATCCCAGTAGCGCCCGTAACCGTGGCTTCGCCAGTCAAATTCAGCCGATTGCATGGACGCCACGAAAAATTCTGACAGCGCCAGTGCCATGCGTTTTCGCATGCCATCTTGCGCCGTGAATAATTGTTTCCACAGCATGTATTCAGCTGGATAAGTTTGAAAAAAATACCGGCTGGTATTGGCTTCTCCATAGCCTCGCTCGTCGAGCCACTGCAGCCCGGTCTGGCCCACTGGCTTGGCAAACTGCTGCTGCAGGTAGCCTGCAAAGTTGCCTGCCTTGAGGTTGCTGATTTCAATTTCGGACGCGTCCAGCTGACTTTGCAGCAAAAATCTTGCCGCTTCTTCGCTGGTGTTGGCTTTGGGGAAATTATTAAAACCGGGTGCAACTGGCACTTCGACAGTCGGTGCTGGGCCCGGATTGACAATTGGCGTTCCGCCTGATCCCGGATTGACTGCCGGATCCTGGTTGCCCCCCAAACCGCTACCAGTGGACGGTGCTGCACCTGGATTACTGCCCCCACCACCACCACAGGCCGCCAGTAAGGCGGCTGCACTGATCGCCGCTGCTGACCCTGAAAAACCTTGCAGGGTATCGGGCAAAGGACTCAATGCGTCTGGTTCAACTCGCATCGATTCGTGTGTTACCAGCTCTTCAGTCATCATGTGCATCCTTTGTTTTTATCAACATCAGCTTCTTTGTGCATGCAGTTGGCCAGGCACCTGCAGCAGTTAGGTCGGGTCACTATACGGTCAACGCATTGCCTGATGATCTCGAAGACAAACCAGTTGTTACAAATTGATAGCGTGTGCAAGGCGTGATGGCTTACAAACTTCGGTGTCGTTGGATCGCGATAGTTCAGGATGGCAAAGCTTAACGGCAAAGCTTAGCGTGCAGACCTACGAAAGCGCGCTCTGCAAACCGCCTGGCGTTGTTGGGCAAGATATTGCGCTTATTTCTTTACAGTTTTAATGAAATATTTGCGCTCAATCCATGTTCAAAATTGCCTGTCCATTTTTTGGTGGGCAGTTTTCTTATCGCTTTGCTGGTGGCTGCAATTTACGGTTGCGTCGAGCCTTCACGGCACCAGATTGCCGGTCTGGAGCCCGCCCAGGCCAGTACCAGTGAGTCTGCAGCATTGGGCGACGTTGGCTTGCTGCTGCTTGTGCCATACGGCCAGGTGCTGATACACCCGCAAGTCACTGCCTGGATTGATGCGGGCCCTGAGACGGGTGTTCGCGTGCGCACCATCACAGACCAGCAGTTCAAGGCGATGGGGGCAGGTGCATTGAAGTATGCCGGCCTCATACTGCCCGACCGACTGCACGTGGTGGCAGATGGCGCCTTGATGAAGTCTGTGCGGGAATACACGCAAGCTGGTGGGACCCCATTCCCAGATCCAGGCTGAGCGATAAGACTGGTGTTGACTTTGCGCTGTACGACAGCCAGCGTGAAAAAAGTATGACTGTTAAAACCATTGCAGCGATGCGCAGCACCATGCGCGAGCTCCAGGTCCCGCCGGCAAGTCAAGTCCTTACACGGCACCCAAGCCCGTTGGGGTGTCCTTGACCCCAGCAAGCGCGACAGGCTCAAACGCCGTGCAGCTACCAGGCGTTTATGTGCCTGAAAGCAGCACACCACCAGCACGTTCTGCTGGCACTGACACGCCCGCCCCACCAGCAGACGTGCTTGAAAGCGACAGTGCTTATCTGCTGGGCAACCTGACGTATGCCAGCTTTGTCACGCAGGGTACTTTCAACGGTGCGGTGTTGGCGGCATCGGCAGAGGCAGGGCTGGTGGGCGGATTGCACAAGTTTGGGCGTGGGCAGGTTCTGTTTGTCAACCTGCCTCTGACCAAATTGAAAGTCGAGCGCACGGATGGGTTGCCCATGCATGGTTTTTTTTGCATTACTTTGCCCACAATGTGCTGCAGATGGCCCAGCTTTCGGCAGTCCCTGATGGCTTCCCCGGGCTGACGCTCAATTGGCACCTGGACTCGTTTGCAGCGCAGCTGCCCACGCTCAGGCTTGAAAAGCTGGGCGTTTTTGATGAAGGGCCTTTTTCAATCAACATGACAGCGGGTCCTGACGCCGTGATACTTGGCGATGGCAATGGTCATCCGGTTCGGGCTTATCTCGGGTTTGAATCTTCCACACCAAAAGGCATGCCGCCCCATTGGTGCCAACGGTGCAAAAACTCAAACGTTGGACGGACCGCTCTTTTGGACCGCTGCTGCGGGAATATTCACCGCCTGTGGGTAATAACCCAGTGTGGGCCATGGACTGGCGCGAGCAGCATGGTGTGGTTGCTGCTTATTTTGCCGGGCATACCGGCATGGGGCCGACCCGGCAGCATCGCGATGGGCAGCTGCGCAACGCAGACATGTGGGTGTTTCCCGTCACACCGTTTGGCTGGTACGCTACGTTTGAAGAATTTCAGACCAACAACCTGCCCATGGCGACGTGATGGACTGGCACCGAAATTCGGTTGATTTTGCAATTGCAAAAAACACGTCCCGAATGATTTACATGCACCCCAACGGCGCAAACGTTTGGCCCGATGTGCTGCTGGATTTGCTGGCCCATGCCAATCTCATGGCGAGCAAAAATTCAGGTGGTACACCATGACCCGGCTGGCAGACTTCATGACAACCCGCCGCAGCGTGACATGGACAGAGCAGCGCAACAAAGGGGGCCGGTCAACATTTGAAATCGCGCACACAAGCGGCCTGAATGAAATGGTCTGGCTGCTGCCCAAAACGCGTTACACCGACATGCCTGTCAGCAAGGATGGCAGCGTGACCGTGTCAGATCAGGGGGCCCATTGGGCTGTGCGGGCGGGTAACACGCGCCGGGCCAGTTTTACGGCAATGAATCCGGTCAAACGCTTGTGAGAGTCGTCTCACAACATGGCAGAACCATGTTGCCAACTATCAATTAAGTGTGACTTATTTTGGCGTTTTGAAAACGTGGCGTGAACAAAAACAGGGCATGCAGTCATGGTCAATTTAATCTGCTTTAAGTTCATTGCGATTGGTCAATCAGGACTTGTCTCGCTCTGCTTTTAAAACTGCTTGCTGCCTGCGCAATTCCACCAGCCCTTTGGGTTCGCTTGAAAACCAAAACCATTGCGCGTCGGTACCACCATGGCGCAAAATAAATTGTGAAAACTGAAGCGACAAGATGGTGCAAATTACGATGACTATCAGCAACAACGCTATCCCTGAAGCACAGTAAAAAACCAAAGTGCCTGGTGCAAGGTTCGGCACAAGTTGTCTCATGGGTAAAGTTACCAGTCCAACCAAGAAAGTTACCGTGAACCCGAGTTTGCACACCAACTTGTATTTGACACTCTGACCAAACATAAATTACTCCTGTCACGTTGATGAACTTTACGCCAATTGGAGTTGCGCCACAGCCGCTGTCTACCTGCTCAAGTTGGCCTTAGGCACAACTTACCAAGTAACTGGCGGCAGCAAAAATAGCGTTAACTTCCATGAGCTGGTTAGCAAAGCTATCGCCCGCCACGCGCAACCTGCAAAACATCCCGCGTTTTCAACGCCTCAGCCCGCGCAGCCTCAGCAAAATCATCCCCGCCAGAGGCATACAAAATCGCCCGCGATGAGTTGACAATAATCGGTGCGCCTTTGCGCCAGCCGGCGCGCACCGTGGCAACTGCATTACCACCCTGCGCGCCCACGCCCGGGATCAGCAGGGGCAAGGTGGGGGCAACGGTGCGCACACGTTCAATTTCAAGCGGGTAAGTTGCGCCGACCACCAGGCCGAGCTGGCCGTTCAGGTTCCACGGGCCTTGCGCCAGCCGGGCGACGTGTTCATAAAGCAGCGGTTGACCTTCGACGCTGGCAAAGCGCTGGTTTTGCAAATCGTCTCCGCCGGGGTTGGACGTGCGGCACAGCAAAAACGCGCCTTTGCCAGCATGCTTCAAATAGGGCGCGACTGAGTCAAAACCCATGAAGGGCGACAGCGTGACGGCGTCGGCACCATAGCGCTCAAAAGCTTCAATGGCGTATTGCTCGGCTGTAGAGCCAATGTCGCCGCGCTTGGCGTCCAGAATGATGGGCACGTTCGGCGCAGCGCGGCGCATGTGTTCCATCAGGCGCTCCAGCTGGCCTTCTGCGCGGTGCGCGGCAAAGTAGGCGATTTGCGGTTTGAAGGAGATGACGAGATCAGCAGTTGCATCAACTATCGCGGCGCAAAAGTCATAAATCTTGTTGCTGTTGCCTTTGAGCTTGCCCGGAAAACGCGTCGGCTCCGGGTCCAGGCCGACGCACAACATCGACTGGTTTTGCTGCTCCGCCGCGGACAGCATATTCAGAAAGGTGAGGGGGGTTGCCTGCGTGTTCATCCTTTGATTGTAAGAAGCTGTACGACCAATGATTGAGGCTTGAATTGGCAGCACCACTTCACCCTCTTGGTGCGCACGCCCTAAATCTCAGTACTGACACTTTTAATTTGCAAGCGTGAAGGGCCTGCGATGCTGAGTGCCAGGCACAAATCGTCCCAGGCTTTGGCCTTGTCAAGCGGGTTGCGCAGCAAGTAAGCTGGGTCCAGAGTGATGACGGTTTTAACAGTGTGGATGTTGTGCACTTGCCCACGTAGCCGGGCCAGGGGCTCGGCTGATTGCAGCACGGCCTGACTGGCCAGGCGGCCCATGACCAGGACCACGTGGGGCTGTGTCCTTTGCAGCAGCATGGCCAGCTGGCCGCTCAGGCCGTCGCCAGAAGTTGGGCTGGATCTGACCAGCGGAGCCAGCATGACATCTGCAGTGGTGTGCAGTTTGGCGGCGCGCAGCATGTTATCCAGCAGTTTGCCTGCATCGCCTTCAAAAGCATCAAAATTGCTTTGCAGTGCAAGCTCAGCGGACTCAATCAGCAACAGCCAGCGGCTTGCTTTGGGCACTTCCGGGGTGTTGTACAGAGTTTGTACTGCGCCAATGCGCCAGGCATCGGTGTTGCTAGCAGGGTTGGCACTGAGGGGCTGGGTATATGCGTTGTCGGGTACCAGTGGCGTGGTTTTGGACTTGGCAGATTCACGTGCAGCCAGAGGCTGATTTTCAGCATCAAAAGTACTTTTAGCCCCATCAATACGGGCGCTGGCAGCTACTGATTTAGTAGCGATTTTGCTGTCTGTTGCAGCTGGCGTTTTGTTTTTGTGATCGGAGATGGTTGCAGATGCGCTCTGGGGTTCTGGCTGCCACACCTGGATGCCCATTTCGCTCAGCATGGCGCGGTGACGCCTGGCCATCAGCATCACGGCAATTTGCCCCTGGTTGATGCACTGTCAACAGATGCACTACCAGCAAATGCACTACCAGCAAATGCCCTGTCAGCAGAGGCACCACCGGTGACAGGCTGTGCAGCGCCGATGGCATTCAACGCCAGGCTCATGACCACTGCGTCTTCGCGCCGGGCCGCTCCCAACAGGCCGCTGCCGCCGTCGGGATAGTAGCCTTTGCGCAAGCCGACTTCGCGAAAACCATAGCGCAGGTAGACAGCCTTGGCGTGGGCATTTGAAGGGCGTACCTCCAGCCACAGCCACTGCGCACCCTCACCTCGGGACCACAGCGCCAGCGCATCCAGCAGCAGGTGGCCCCAGCCCTGCCTTTGATAAGCCGGCGCAACCGTGATGTTGAGCAAATGCGTCTCGTCCACGCCTTTCATGGCAACAAAATATCCGATCAGTACGGGGCTGCTTTGGATGCCGCCGGTCAGCCCCGGCACAGCCTGCCCGGCCATCAACATCTGCATGTGATAGCCGCACTTGAGCGAGTCGCTGAAATTGCCTTGTGTCCACGGGAATCGGTAAGCGCTTTGCTCCAGTTGTGCAACTGCTTCCAGATGGGCGTGCGTCATCGGCTCAAAGTAAGCTTCCTGCGAAGCTGCTGTTGAAACTTCTTTTAGATTGTCCGGCTTGAAAACTGCGCTCATGATTTATGTTGCCAGCATTTTGAGCGCTTTGACATGTTCGCGCTCCTGGGTGGTTTGCGCCACTTTATCGCGAATGTACAAAGGCAGTGCCTGCTCGGCGCTAACGCAGTGGCCGCTGGCAGCCAGCTGCGGCGCCAGGCGCAGCATGGCTGTGGCTGTGGGCAGGCAGGTGATGCTGTTCATGCTGTTCATGTCCTCAGGCAGACGGGTTTTGTACACGTCAAACACATTGCCTGCATAAAGCATGTCTGGCTCAGGTGCCAGTGCTTCGGGGCTGATTAACCGACAGTCTCCCACGGCAGTCAAAACACCCTGGCTGCATGAAAAGCGCTGCACATACATTTCATCCATCCGGGCATCCAGCAGGGCGGTGATGTGCTGCGATTCCTGATGTGGCCGCGCTTGCTCTGCCACCGCCAGCAGCGTGTCAACTGGCAGCACAGCCACACCTTCGCCGCCATTGGCTCCAAAAGCCAAACCCTGCGCAACCGCACATGCAGTGCGCAGCCCGGTGAACGAGCCTGGCCCCCGGCCAAAGGCGATTGCCTGCAAATCGCCCAGCGCCAGGCCAGCCTCAGCCAGCAGCGCCAATATTGCCGGGAGCAGCGTGGTCGATGCCTTTGCACCGCCTGGCCCGGTGTGTTGCCAGACCCTCACCCCGTCTGTCAGCGCGATAGACATCACATCGGTGGAGGTGTCAAAAGCCAGAAATGAGCCGTTTTTAGGCATGAAAAGGGTTAAATCGGGTGTCAAATAAGGCTCTAGCCCAATAAAAACGGGCGCTGGCAGCTATTAAATAAATAGTAAATAATTTGTCGTGCAGCTCGATTATCCAGTGAGTTGGCTCCGGCACCCCGATAATCAGGGCATGAGTCTGAATCTGCCTTTGAAGTGTTTTGCAGCCTGTAGCGCAGTGCTCGCAAGCCTGGCCGCAGCCCAAAGCCTGCCACCTGAAGTGGAAGCTGCTTTGGCCCGGGCCAAAGTCCCGCGAGAGGCCCTTGCCGCCATCGTGGTGGACGCTGCACCTTTGACCAACGGCAAAACCACGCCGCTGCTTGGCTACCGCGCCAGCGTGCCAGTCAACCCGGCGTCGGTCATGAAGCTGGTGACCACTTACGCAGGCCTGGAGCTGCTGGGGCCCGCTTACACCTGGTCAACACCCGTGTATGTGGACGGCACCATCAAGGACGGTGTGCTGACGGGCAACCTGGTCATTCAGGGCAGGGGCGACCCCAAGCTGGTCATGGAGCGGCTGTGGCTGCTGCTGCGCCGGGTGCAGGGCCTCGGCATCAAGACCATCACCGGTGATATTTTTCTGGACCGCAGTGCTTTTGCGGTTGCCACACCCAACCCGGCAGATTTTGACGGTGAGCCGCTGCGGCCGTACAACGCAGCGCCAGACGCGCTGCTGATCAATTACAAATCCGTGGTGATGACTTTTGTGCCTAACTACACAAGCGGCCTGGCCAACGTCAGCTTTGACCCGCCTCTGGCCAATGTGCAGATGCAAAGCACAGTGGCACTGACGACAGCCAAAGACTGCGGCGACTATCGCAGTGCCCTGGCAGCTGATTTCAGCGACCCGTTTCGCATCAGTTTCAAAGGCAGCTATCCGGTCGGTTGCGGTGAAAGAGTTTGGCCCGTGGCCTATGCAGACCCGGCCAGCTATGCCGAGCGCGCTGTGGGCGGCATGTGGCTTGAGATCGGCGGCAACTTGAAAGGCCGTGTGCGCGAAGGCCGTGCCCCGGCCGGCCTGAAGAGCGCTTTTGAGATCACATCGCCCAGCCTGACCGAGGTGATTCGCGACATCAACAAGTTCAGCAACAACGTGATGGCGCAGCAGTTGTTTTTAACCCTGGGCCTCAAAGCTGGTCAGACAGCCAGTTTTGAGACATCACGCAATGTGGTGCAAAACTGGTGGCGGGAGCGCTTTGGTGAGCAGGACCTGCCGGTGCTTGACAACGGCTCAGGCCTGTCACGCCAGGAGCGCATCACGCCGCAAGGTTTGGCGCGCATGCTGCAAACGGCTTACCTGTCCGGTGCGATGCCGGAGTTGATGTCCTCCCTGCCCATCACGGGCATTGACGGCACGCTCAAAAGCAGCAAGTCACGGGTGTCACAAGGCTGGGCGCACCTGAAATCCGGCACGCTGCGTGACAGCACTGCGCTGGCCGGTTATGTGCATACGCCCAGTGGCAGGCGTCTGGTGGTGGTGGCTGTTGTGAACCACCCCAATGCACCGGCAGCCCGACCCGCGCTGGAAGCTCTGGTTGACTGGGCTGTCAAGGAAGGTGGCAAATGAGCCAGGTGCTGACTGAAATGATCGGCATGGTCGCTGCCATCCTGACGACGGTCAGCTTTGTGCCGCAGGTCTGGCACAGTTTTCAAACCCGGGATGTCAGCGGCATCTCACTGCCGATGTACAGTATTTTTACAGTCGGGATTGCATTGTGGCTGGCTTACGGCATTTTGCTGGGTGCCTGGCCTTTGATTGTCGCCAATGGCATCACCCTGAGCCTGGCAAGCGCCATTTTATGGATGAAGTTGCGCTTCAAATAATGGTTCAAGATCCATGTGGCGGCATGACGATAAAGCGGTTTGACCGGTCAGTGTGGTGAAGATTTATCAGCAAGTGCTGCGCAAATCCTCAACAAATTGAAACAGTCCGATGATCATCTGCATACGTATTATTCTGGCCACCCTGCATGGGAGGCCACATCCTCATGGCACTGTTCAAAGACCTGTTTTCACCATCCCGCAGCCACCGACAAACACCTGAATTTGTGGCGCCCGAGGCGGCTCGTTCCGATGGGGCTGAAACCATGCCCATCCAGATGAATCTGGAAGAACGCATGGCATTCAGGCGTGAATTGCTGTGTGAAGCCGTTCGCTCCAGCCTGGACAAGCACGCCATCGCAACCAACAGTTACCGCCTGAAGTTCATGCGCACAGACAAGCGGGGCCACTGTTTTGTCATCATGCTGGACACGTCGTCCACCTTCATGGCCAGCCCTGCGGGCCAGCTTGCGCAGCAGGCCGTGCTGGCAGCCGAGATTGTTAAAAACGCCCATACCAGATACGGGTTGATTGTTGATGGCGTTTACTGGCGGGTTGACAAAACGCTGGACACTGCAGTGGCCAATTGGGCCACCCGCGCCTTTAAAGTGCCAAGTCAGACAGAACAAGGGACCGGGTGCCGCAGCGAGGCCGAATCTTTCGAGCATGTTTCTGCTGCGGAGTTGGCTGATTTTGAAGCGTCTTGGCACAATGACAGCGCCGTACAAATTGGCGACCGCACCTACGCATCAGACCTGGCACCCCTTGCGCCGGATGCGCCACAGCGGTAAATTGCGTGGCAATCTCCACTTTTTAAACAGGACAGCACCATGATTGACTCTCTTTACAAAACCTTTACCCGTCGCAAGACACTGGCCGCTGCTGCTTGCCTGATTGCGGCATGCACAGGCGTGCAGGCGCAAACAGGCGGCATCAAATTGATGGTGGGTTTTCCGGCGGGTGGTGCAACAGACGTGATTGCACGCATTTTTGCTGACAAGCTCAAAGACCAGTTGGCAACATCTGTGGTGGTGGACAACAGGGCAGGTGCTGGCGGGCAAATAGCCGCGCAGGCATTGAAGGCGGCGCCAGCGGATGGATCAGTCTTGTTTTTAACGCATGACCACACAGTGTCAATCTTGCCGCTGGTGGTCAAAAACCCCGGTTTTGAGCCTGCCAAAGATTTTGTAGCGGTTGCCGGGTTTGCCACTTTTGTCAATGCGCTGGCGGTCTCTGGCGGCACACCCGCCCGGACGCTCAATGAATACATCGCCTGGGTTCGCAGCCAGGGCAACAAAGGCAATGTGGGCGTGCCGGCACCCGCGTCGGTGCCCGAATTTTTGGTAAAAGTCATTGGCGAAAAATACAAGATGGACCTGGCAGCAGCGCCGTACCGCGGCAGTGCCCCGATGATGGCCGACATGCTGGGCAACCAGATTGGCGCCGGCGTGGCCTCCATCCCTGATTTTCTTGAAAACCACAAGGCCGGCAAAATGCGCGTGGTGGCTGTTTTGGGCAACACCCGCCAGGCTTCACTGCCTGAAGTGCCCACCTTCGCTGAGCTGGGTCTGGCCGGCTTTGAAGACGTGCCCTACTATGGCATTTTTGCACCAGCAGGCACACCCAAGGCCACCGTTGACCGTGTGGCCGAAGCAGTGGCAAAAATAGTGGCCATGCCTGACGTGCGTGAAAAGCTGACAGCTATGGGCCTGGCGGTCGGCTACATGGCGCCTGCCCAACTGGCCAGCCGGGAGCAAGCTTATGCGCAAACCTGGAGCAGGATCATCAAGGCGAGCGGCTTTCAGGCGCAATGATCAGGTTTGAAGCGGTATTAATGGCTTTTGCTGACAGGCAGCGCCTGCCAATGCGCGTTAGTATGTTGTTCATCAGATCTCTGAAGCCTCTGATATAGCCAATTAATTAGCCAACATTCAAAGGGTACCCCATGACGACTCGTCGCCAACTCATCCAGAGCATTCCTGCACTCCCGCTTTTTACCGCTGCTGGTGCTACTGCATTGCTTGCAGCATGCGGTAAAAAAGAAGACGCTATCACTACGGCGCCTGCTCCTGTTTCTGCAGCGCCAGCGCCAGCGCCAGCAGCTGCAGTCTCACCCGCACCCGCACCTGAAGCTGCGACAACAACCGCAAATGCGGGTTCTGCCAACACGGGTTCTTCGAGCACGGCACCTGCTGCTACTGCAGCAGCAGGTTCACTGGTCGATGAAAAAGATGCTCAGGCAGTGGCGCTGGGCTATGTTTCAGTGGCAACCAAAGCCGACAAGACAAAATATCCAAAATATGCAGAAGGCCAGGCCTGCGCAAATTGCGCCTTGTTCCAGGGCGGTGCAGCGGAACAGGGCCCCTGCCCACTGTTCCCGGGCAAGCAGGTGGCGAGCAAAGCCTGGTGCAGTGCGTACGCCAAAAAGGCAGCCTGACAGCTGTTTTGGCAAAAGTAGTTTGCTACTTATCTGGTAGCTGCTTGCGCAAGTATCATATGGCTTTCAGTGGGAATTTAACGCGCTAAAACGCCATAGGCAGGCCTTCTGGCAGGGCTTGCCTTGAACTTTTTTACGGTGTATTTGCAATCAGCTGTGCCAGTTTTATGAGGCTGGCATCGCTGCCTGCAGGCCCCAGCAATGACAAGCCCAATGGCGCGCCATTGCGTTGGCCCAGTGGCAGGGTAATTTGCGGAAAGCCACTCAAGCCTGAAATGGCCAGCATTTGCAGCGAGCGGTTGCGGTAGCTTTCCAGTTGTTCGCCGCCGTCACCCAGCAACGGCGAAACGTCTGGCGTGGTGGGCATGACCAAAACCCCATCGGTGCCCAGCAAGTCAGCCAGATGCTTTTTAAAGCGTTCGCGGTAGGCCGTAGCAGTGGCATGTTGCTCGTCAGTCACTGTTTTAGACCATGCAAAACGCTCGGCCACGCCAGGGCCCAGTGGCGGACAAAAACGCTCGATCATGGCGCCGTTGACCTGCCAGGCCTCGCGTCCCTGGATAAACCGGAAGCCCCAAAACAGTGTGTCTATGTTGTCCAAAACAATATGCGTGTTTTGCGGGCTGCCCAACACAGCCTGTACGTGCGCCAGCGGCGCAGACTGCGCAGCGACAACGTCAGCATGCAACATGGCCCAAATATCCAGAGGTTTCAAAAGCCTGATTTTGCTGGGCAGCGGCGCGCTATCTTCACCAAGCAGCACATCGGATACGCGTGCAAAGATTGTCACGTCACGTGTGAAATAGCCACAGGTGTCATAACTCGGCGCCAAATCCAGCGTGCCCGCCAGACTGATGCGGCCATGGGTGGGCCGAATGCCGTACAGGCCGCAGTGATTGGCTGGTGCCCGCACCGAGCCACCGGTGTCGGTACCCAGCGCGAAGTCGCAAAGATTGTTTGACACCGCCGATGCCGAACCTGACGATGAGCCGCCGGCAATGCGATCAGGCGCAGCGCCATTGATCGGCACCCCAAAGTGCGCATTGTTGCCGTTCATTGAAAACGCCAATTCATCGGTGACGGTTTTGCCGACAAAGCGGGCGCCGGCGTCCAGCAGCTTTTGTACGGTGGGTGCTGTTGTGGTTTTGATGCCCGACATGGCCAGTACAAACGGCTGGCCGCCGCCTGTGGGGTAGCCTGCTATGTCGAACAGGTCTTTGACGGCGAAGCTCAGACCATTTAAGGGCCCGGCTGGCGCGTTGGGCACGGGCGCATCAGGGTAGGGCAGAAAAGCGTGAGCGGTGTCGTTGATGAGAGGCATGGTTTCTTTCTTGTTCCTTCCCCTCCTGGGGAGAGGGAGTCAAACGGGGAGAGCTAAAGACCAGAATTTTCATTGATAAAGTTTGGTAATGTGCCTTCGTAGGATTTACTTAGCGGTGCCGCATACGTCGTGCGCTTGCTGGTCTTCAAACCCAGCGCAGCCAGGCTTTCAACCAATCTGACCGCCGCACCGACACCATCAATCACCGGCACGCCGTGTTCTTGTGACAGGCGTGCAGCGAGGTCGGTCATGCCAGCGCAGCCGAGCACGATGGCTTCAGCGCGGTCTTCAATCAATGCAGTGCGAATTTCATTGGAGATGTGCGCGTAAACATTTGATGCAGCGTCTTCCAGGTCGAGCACAGCTACTTCAGCGGCCCGCACACGCGCGCAACGCGAGCCCAAGCCGTACTTGACCAGGTTGTGCTCTATCGGGCTGACCGAACGGCTGAGGGTGGTGACCACACTGAAGCGCGGTGCGATCAGGCTGGCCAGGTGAAAGGCTGCTTCGCCAATGCCGACGACTGGCGCATCCAAAATGCAGCGGGCTGCGTCCAGGCCAGTGTCATCAAAGCAGGCAATCACATAGCCCGCAATCGACGGGTCTTTTGCTTGCTCTGAAAAAAGAGCCTCCAGCATGTGCGGCACGGCCATGGCTTCGTCGGCATAGCCTTCAATCGATGCTGGGCCTGCGCTTGGCTGGATAGCGATAATTTTTGTGCCGGGCTGTGCAACGGCTTGTGCAGTCGCAGCGATTCGGATGGTCATCGCTGTTGTCGTGTTTGGGTTGATGACGACGATGTTCACAGCGTTGCATCCAGTCGCAAACAGCGCGCGCTGTGGCCAGCACTGATGGTGGTGGCTTCAGGCTGCGTTTGTTTACAGGCATCTACGGCCAACGTGCAGCGCGGTGCAAACGCACAACCGGTTTGCAGCTGGCTCAAATCAGGCGGCGCGCCGGCAATGGTTGCCAGCCGCGGGCGTTTGCCATCAATCTTTTCCATCGCGCCATGCGCCCGGCTGCGCAGCAGGGCCATGGTGTACGGGTGGCGCGGCGCGCGCAGCAGCGTGGCCACCGGGCCTTCTTCCACAATGCGGCCTGCATACATCACGGCAATGCGGTCGGCCACTTCAACTGCTGCGCCAATGTCGTGCGTGACGAAAATAACCGACAAACCGAATTCGCGCTGCAGCTCCCTTAAAAGGAGCAGAACCTGTATTTGTACCGTTGCGTCCAGCGCGGTAGTCGGCTCGTCAGCCAGCAGCAGCTGCGGCTTGCAGGCCAAGGCCAGCGCAATCATGGCGCGCTGGCGCATGCCGCCCGACATTTCGTGTGGGTAGGCATCCAGCCTGCGCTCGGGGCTGGGAATGCGCACGCGCTCGAACAACTGCAGTGCGCGTTTTCGGGCAACATCAGCGCTGATGCTTTCGTGCCGCTGAATTGATTCCACAATTTGCGCGCCCACCGAATACACCGGGTCCAGTGCCAGCAGCGGCTCTTGGAAAATCATGGCGGCCGTGCTGCCGCGAAAGTTTGACAGCACGCCTCGCGATAGCTTGAGCACGTCGTGGTCGCCCACCTTGATGCTGCCCGTGATGGTGGTGCGGCGCTCGTTGTGCAGCCGCAGCACCGAGCGCAGCGTGACGCTTTTGCCAGAGCCGGACTCACCAATCAGCGCCACCACCTCGCCCCGGTTAACGCGCAAGTCAACGCCGTTGACGGCTTTGACCGGGCGTGCGCCACCTGTGAAGGTGACGTTCAGGTTTTGAATATCGACGTACGGGGTACTCATGCAGGCACTTCCAGCGCGTTCACAGTATTTGCCGCGTCATACCCGCTGCTGGGCTCATACATCAGGCAAGACACGGGGTGCTGGCTACGTGCCATTCCTAAAACAGGAGCACGTTGCGAACATATCGCTTGCGCTACAGGGCAACGGGTATGAAACCTGCAGCCGGATGGTGGGTTGATAGGGTTCGGCGGGTCGCCCGATATGGCGGCTTTTCCAGTGCGGTGCTCCGGGTCCATCGCAGGGATAGACGACAGCAGCGCCCGCGTGTACGGATGCGCCGGGTTGTCAAACAATGCATCGGCAGCGCCAATTTCCACCACCTGGCCCAGGTACATCACCATCACCCGGTCGCTGATGTAGCGCACCACATTCAGGTCATGGCTGATGAAAACATAAGTCAGGTTAAACGCGTCCTTCAGGTCAAGCAGCAGGTTTAAAACTTGCGCTTCAACGGACTTGTCGAGTGCTGAAACAGCTTCGTCCAGAATCACCACACGCGGCTGCAGCGCCAGGGCGCGCGCAATGTTGACCCGCTGGCGCTGGCCGCCTGACAGCTCATGCGTGTAGCGCGCGGCAAAGCGGGCCGGGGCTAGACCCACGCGGTCAAGCAGATCATGCGCACGCTTGAGCGATTCTTGTTTGGAGACCCCATGCACCTGCGGGCCAAAGGCAATCGAGTCTTCAATCGTCAGGCGCGGATTCAGCGACGCATAGCTGTCCTGAAACACCATTTGCACCTGCCGGCGGAATTCTTTCAGCGGCAAGTCACAGCTGCCCACCACTGCACCGTTAAATATGACTTCACCCGCAGTCGGGTTGATCAGCTGCATCAACAAACGCGCGGTGGTGCTTTTGCCGCAGCCCGATTCACCGACCACACCGAGCGTTTCGCCGGGCATAACATCAAAGTCGATGTCGTCAACCGCGCGCACCACATCACCTTTGCCGAAAATATTTTTCTTCAAAGGGAAGTGCTTGGTCAGACCCTTGATTTGCAGCAACGGTTGCACGGTAGCTGGCGAGTTCTTCATCGCTTGTTATCCATTGCCGCACGCAAGCTGTCAGACAACATATTGAAAGCGATCGACGTGATGAAAATCATTGCACCCGGCAGGGCGGCCACCCAAGGCTGCGTGTATATCGCGGTGCGTAGCGTGTTCAGCATCAAGCCCCATTCAGGCTCGGGCGGCTTGACGCCCAAGCCCAGAAAGCTCAGGCCCGAAGCCAGAATCATCGACACCGCAATCAGGCTGGTCGCATACACAAAAATTGGCCCCAGCACATTGCCCAGCACGTGTACGCGAACAATCGTGAAGGCGTTGGCCCCAGTGGCGCGGGCTGATTCCACATAGTCGCGATTGCGCACCTGCGTGGTCACGCTTTCTGCCACGCGCGCAATCGGCGGTATGAAAACAATCGTCAGCGAAATCAGTGAATTGAAAATGCCCGCGCCCAGCGCACCCGACAGCGCAATGGCCAGCAGCACCGAAGGGAAGGCGTAAAACACGTCAATCGTGCGCATGATGGCGCTGTTGGTCCAGCCGCCCGCATAGCCTGCCAGCAGCCCAATGACTGTGCCGATGACAAATGCAAACATCACCGGCGTGAGGCCAATGAACAGCGACAGCCGCGCGCCCACAATCAGGCGCGACAGCATGTCGCGGCCCAGCTCGTCCGTACCCAGTGGAAAGCCGGGGCTGCCGATCGCCTTAAGCCTGCTCAGGATGGACGACTGGTACGGGTCAGCTGGCACGATGTAGGGGCCAAAAATGGCCATCAAAAACAGGATGAAAATTACGCATCCCGCACCTATTGCAACCTTGTCCTTGAGTAAACGCGCAAGTACCGACTGCCAGTACCCGGGTGATTTTTTCAGTGGCTGCACGGCTGATTGGGCGGCAGTCACTGCAGGAACTGCACTCATCGCTCAATCCTCGGGTCCAGCAGTGTTTGCACCACATCAACCAGCAAGTTCAGCACCACAAAAAACATCGCCAGCACCAAAATTGTGCCCTGCAGCAGCGGCAAGTCGCGTTGAAAAATGGCAGAGTTCAGCAAAAATCCCGTGCCCGGCCAAGAGAAAACCGTCTCAATCAAGATCGAGCCGCCCAGCAGATAACCCAGCTGCAAACCCATTACCGCTAACGCAGTGGGTGCGGCGTTTTTAACCACATGTTTGAAAATGCCGAACTGCGTCGAACCCTTGGCGCGCAGGCCAACGATAAATTCTTGATCCAGCAAATCAGACACCAGGGCCCGCACCGTGCGGGCGATGATGCCGGTCGGAATCACCGACATGGTGAGTGCGGGCAGCACCATGTATTTGAGGTGCTCCCAGTCCCAGGCCCACGCATCGCCACTGCCCATGCCGGTGGCTGGGAGCCAGTTCAAAATCGCCGCAAACACAATCACCATCACCATGCCCAGCCAGTAGTGCGGCACGCTGACACCCAGCACCGACAACACCGATGCTGCACGGTCAACCCATGAGTTTCGAAAGTAACCGGCTACAAAACCAAACAGGCATCCCAGCACAAAACCAATCAGCGTGGCCACTGCTGCCAGCCGCAGCGTGTTGCCCACTGCGCGGATCACCTCAGTCGCCACCGGCCTGCCGCTGGCAATCGACGTACCCAGGTCGCCCTGCAACGCGCGCCACACCCACACCGCAAACTGCTCCGGATAGCTGCGGTTAAAGCCGTACAGCTCGCGCATTTGCGCGGCAAGTTCCTGCGACGCATCGGGCGGCAAGATCGACACCAGCGGGTCGCCCGGTGCCAGATGCACCAGCGCAAAACACACCAGCGCCACACCCAGCATGATGGGCAGGGCGTAGGTGATGCGGCGGATCAGGTAAGAAAACAAACCAGGATGGGACTTAATCCATGGTCATCGTTGCAATATCGATGAACCAGCTCCGAGGTTGAATGACATTTTTCACTTTCGGGCTCATCGCACGCGGCCCCACGTCATGCGCAATCCACACAAAGGGTGCTTCCTCCACAATGCGGGCGTGCAGTTTGGCCAGCGCAGCATCGCGTGCCTTGTCGTCAAAGCTGGTGCGTGCATCAGCGATCAGTTTGTCCATTTCAGGGTTGCCGTAATAGCCCCAGTTGTTGGACACCGGCGGGAAAGTTTTGGTGCTGGTAAAGCGCACCATCGCAAAAAATGGGTCCATTGACGCGTAGCTGACGTTGATGGCGTTGGCGCCGTTGGCGGACGGGTCTTTCACGCCTTTGCGCCAGTTGGTGAACAGCGTGTTCCATTCAATCACGTCAAACTGCACATCAAAGCCGCAGCCTTTGAGCGATTGCTGCACAAATTCGTTCATCGGCAGCGGCTGCATCTGGCCAGAGCCCGAGGCAGAAATCTGCACCTTGACCTTGAGCGGCTTGGCCACGCTGTGACCAGCCTCGGCCATCAGTTTTCTGGCAGCATCCGGGTCATAGCGAATGTCAAACTTCGGGTTGCCCCACCACGGGTGGCCTGGCGTTACTGTGCCCTTAGGCACGCCCATCATGCCGCCCAAAAGTTTCAGCATGCCGCCGCGGTCAACGCACAGGTTGGCCGCCTGGCGCACGCGCTTGTCCAGCCAGGGCGAGCCTTCGGCAAACGACAGCTGCCACGGCCACACGTGCGGCTGCTGGTTGAAATACAGCTTGTTGCCCCGGCCCTGGATCGCTCCCATAGCATCAGGCGACGGTGCTTCAATCCAGTCAACCTGGCCGGACAGCAGCGCGGCAGTGCGGGCATTGGCTTCGGGCATTGGCAGCATCACGACCTTGTCGATTTTTGGGGTGCGCTTGGGGTCCCAGTAGGTTTTGTTGGCAGCCATCTCCAGGCGCTCGCGCGGCACAAAGCGCGTCATCTTGAAGGGGCCGCTGCCTGAAGCGTCGGCTGCAAAGGCTGTCCAAGCGGCTTTGGATTTGTCAGCGGCATTTGCACCAGCTGCGGCATCAAACTTCTTTTGCCAATGCGCAGGCGACGCCATAAACAGATTGGTCAAGTTGATCGGCAAAAACGCATCGGGCTCGCTCGTGGTCAGCTCAACTGTCAGGTTGTCAATGGCCCTGGCGCTGCGCAGTGTGGGCATACGTGATGCCGTCACACCAACCTGGCTGGCATCAAAATGCGGAGCGTCTTTGTCAAGCACCTTGCGCACGTTCCACACCACTGACTCGGCCGTCAGATCAGAGCCATCGTGAAACTTGACACCCGGGCGCAGTTTAAACACCCATTTGGTCTTGTCCTTGGCGTCTACCACCCAGCTGGTAGCAAGCGCCGCAATGAGCACGCTTGCCGCATCTGACTTGGACAAGTCCCACTGCGTCAGCGAGTCATACATGGGGATACCCGTAAAGCGGTTGCCCTCAAAGCCTTGGTCAGGCTGACCCAGTGTCCGGGGAATGTCCGCCGCCGTCATCGCGATGCGCAGCGTTTTTTCTTGCGCAAAGGCGCTGCCAGCGAAAAGTGGCGCGGCGACCATGGAGGCAATCAGCAGGGTGCGCAGGTGTTGGTGCGCTGGTCGCGATACGGTCAACTTTTGCATGAAATCCCCTTAAAAATAATCCGTAAATGTTGAAAATAACACAAAGCACAAAGCAAGCCAATCCGGGATAAACAGGAGACCAAACGACCCAGCGTCTGCTGGCCATTGCAATCAGCACACAGTAAATGCTATTTAAATAATAGCTGCTAGCGCCCGTAAGATATGGGCTGCAGCCATAAATTGCTTTAAATATCATGCTGAAAACCAGTCAGAGTGACTCACCCGGGTATTCACTGGCATGAAATTCGCGTGTAAAACCTGACCAAGTGGTTAAGTCTGAGGTGTAATCGCGGGGGGGTAGTGCTACGCCCCCGGCTCTGACTGTTTCCCAACCAAGTAATGCAAGTTAAACGATTTCATGCCCCAACCCGAAACTGATTCAGCCATTGAGGTAAAAAACGCCAGCGTGATTTACCAGACGGCAGACTCGCCTGTACACGCCTTGAGCAACATCGATCTGACCATTGCGGAGGGAGAATTTGTCTCGCTTATCGGGCCTTCGGGCTGCGGCAAAACCACGCTGGTGCGCGTGATTGCCGACCTTGAAAAAATCAGCGATGGCAGCGTGCTGGTGAACGGCGTCACTCCAGCCGCGGCCCGTTTGAACCGTGCGTATGGTTATGTGTTTCAGGCCCCAGCGCTCTTCCCGTGGCGCAATGTGCTGGCCAATGTCACGCTGCCGCTGCAGATTCAGGGCAAGGGCAAAGCCGAGGCGCGTAGCATTGCGATGGCGCATCTGGCACGGGTCGGCTTAGGCGGCTTTGAGGGCAAATACCCGTGGCAATTGTCGGGCGGCATGCAGCAACGCGTGTCCATTGCCCGGGCGCTGTCGTTTGAGCCGCGCATATTGATGATGGACGAGCCCTTTGGTGCGCTGGACGAAATTACCCGTGACCGCCTGAATGAGCAGCTGCAGCAGTTGTGGCAAAAGGAGCGCCGTACTGTGGTGTTTGTGACGCACTCCATTGCCGAGGCGGTGTATCTGTCAACCCGCATTGTGGTGATGTCGCCGCGCCCGGGGCGGATTGTGAAGGTCATTGAATCAACGCTGCCTGATGAGCGCCATCAGGGGCTGAAGGATACGCCCGAGTTTGTGGCGCTGGCGCATGAGGTGCGTGAGGCTTTGGCGGAGGGGCATCATGGCTGACTCTGTTGTCATCCCTTCACTGCGTTCATCGCTGCCGCAACGCATCACGCACAAGGGCTTGCCGATTGCGGCCGTGCTGGCGTTTGTGTTGCTGGCCTGGTATGCAGGCGCGTGGGGCATGAACGCACAGGGTGCGATTGAACGGGTGCTGAACAACATCGAACCTGCAGGCGCGTGGACCGCGGTTGATTTGTTCAAAGCCACCATGCAGATGGAGCGACCGCTGCTGCCAGCGCCGCACCAGGTCGCGCTTGATTTGTGGTCAAGCCTTTTTGAATGGCCCCTTGATTCGCCGCGCAATTTGTTATTTCACGCATACATCACCGCGCAATCAACGCTGGCCGGTTTTGTCATGGGCACAGCGCTGGGCCTGGTGCTGTCGGTGCTGATTGTTCATTCACGCACCCTTGACCGCGCGCTGCTGCCGTGGATAGTGGCGTCGCAAACCGTGCCGGTGCTGGCCATTGCGCCGATCGTACTGATTATTTTGGGCAGCCTGGGCTTTTCAGGCATTGCGCCCAAGGCGGCAATTGCGATGTATTTGTGCTTTTTCCCGGTCACGGTGGCGATGGTGCAGGGCTTGCGGTCACCGCAGGTGATTGAAACTGAAATGATGCACACCTATGCCGCCAGCAAGTGGCAAGCGCTGTGGTTTTTGCGTTTGCCTGCTGCACTGCCGTTTTTGTTCCCCGCTTTGCGCGTGGGTGTGGCTGCTGGGCTGGTCGGTGCCATGGTGGCGGAGCTGCCAACGGGTGCAGAAGCAGGGCTGGGCGCGCGTTTGCTGACAGGCTCTTACTACGGCAACACAGTGCAAATCTGGTCGGCACTGGTCATGTCAGCATTGCTGGGGCTGGTGCTGACGGCGGCAGTGGCGTTGGTTGAGCGCACGGTACTGCGCTCCCGGGGCGGGCTGTAAAACCATGAAAAAAACAGCGTTGATTGCCTCAATCATTGCAGCCTGCGCGCTGATGTTGTTACAAGCGCTGCCCGCACTGGGTGACAGCGAAAGAACAATCAGCCCGGCATTTTGGCTAGGCTGCGCGGTCATGGCCATTGCAGCCGTGTACAGCGTGCGGCGAGTTGCTGCCCTTGACGGTGCCCAGCTTGGCGAGCGCACCGTCGGCCTGCTGACTGCCGCATTGTTTGGCCTGTGGCTGGTGTACTTTTGGCAGGTACTGGTGGTGGCTTTCAATGTGCCGCGGGTGATTTTGCCGCCGCCGTCGCTGGTTGCCCAGTCGCTTGCAGAAAACGTCCCCAAACTTTGGGGTGACTTTGTGCAAACGGTTATCAAGTCCGTGTTTTTGGGGTGGGCGCTGGGTTGCAGTTTGGGATTTGCGGTCGCAGTTGCGATTGACCGTCTGCCGTTTCTGCAGCGCGGCTTGTTGCCAATCGCGTCGCTCACCAGTGCCATTCCGCTGGTCGGTGTTGCACCGATTGCTGTCATGTGGTTTGGCTTTGACTGGCCCAGCAAGGCGGCGGTGGTGGTTTTGATGACATTTTTCCCCATGCTGGTTTCTACCCTTGCCGGATTGAAAGCGGCTGGCAAACTGGAGCTCGAGTTGATGCACAGCTACGCTGCCAATTATTGGCAAACGCTGCTGTCGCTCAGGTTGCCCGCAGCCCTGCCTTTCATATTCGGCGCGCTGAAGGTCAATGCAACACTGGCGTTGATTGGGGCTATCGTGGCTGAGTATTTCGGCTCACCCACGCAGGGCATTGGCTTTCGCATATCGACAGAAGCGGGCAAGATGAACATGCCGCTGGTGTGGGCATCTATTGTAGTGGCGGCCACCACAGGCTCGCTGGCCTACGCCTTGCTTGTGCAGCTGGAGCGCAGAGCAGCGTTCTGGCATCCGTCGGTTCGCGGCAGCAAGTAGTCAAAAATTTGTGTTGGGTTGGTTTTTATTCAAAAGGAGCTTTTATGATTCGGTCCCCCAAGTTGATGAAGACAATGCTGGTAGCAGCCATTGGTCTTGGTGCCTTCGCAGTTAACGCGCAAGAAAAAGTCACGGTGCAGTTGAAGTGGGTTGCGCAAAGCCAGTTCGCGGGCTACTACGTGGCTGCTGCCAAGGGCTACTACAAGGAAGCCGGTCTGGACGTGACGATTCGTCCTGGCGGCCCTGATATTTCACCGATTCAGGCACTGGTTGGCAAGCAGGCCGATATTGCTGTGAACTGGATGCCCGATGCACTGGCCGCGCGTGAGGCGGGCTCCAATCTGGTCAACGTTGCGCAAATTTTCAACAAATCGGGCCTGATGCTGACCTGCAAAAAAGCCAGTGGCGTGACCAGCCCGAAAGACTTGAAAGGCAAGACATTGGGCGTCTGGTACGGCGGCAATGAATACCCGTTCATGAGCTACATGGCCAAGCTGGGCCTGGACACCACCAAAGACGTGAAGATTCTGAAGCAGGGCTTTAACGTTGACCCGTTGCTGCAAAACCAGGCTGCGTGTATTTCCACCATGATCTACAACGAGTATTGGCAGGTCATCGATGCAGGTGTGAAAGAAAGCGACCTAATTACGTTCTTTTATGAAGAGCAGGGCGTGGCGTCTCTTGAAGACGGCCTGTATGTGATGGAAGCCAACCTGAAAGACCCAGCTTTTGTCGCGCGCATGGGCAAATTTGTCAAAGCCACTCTCAAGGGCTGGAACGAAGCCGTCAAGAACCCGGCAGAAGCAGCAAAAATTGTGGTGGCGGCTGACAAGTCTGGCAGCGCCAACCTGAAGGTGCAAACCCGCCAGATGGAAAACATCGCCAAGCTGATCACCACTGCGAGCACGCCAAAAATGGGCTACCTGGAACCAGCAGCCTACGAGCGCACTGTGAAGGTATTGATGGCGGGCGGCAGTGCCCCGGTGATCAAGAAAGACCCAGGCAAAGCGGCTTGGACCCATGCTGTGTGGGATGCTGCGCAGAAGTAAATCGGTTTTTTGATTCAGGCAAAAGGGCGCATTTTCAAGTGCGCCCTTTTTTTATTTGAGGAGCAGACATGGCAGTGCCACAAGCGGTGGAAATACCAAAAGGCCAAATCCGCCAGGCCAATGAGCTGCTGATTTTGGCTGCTGCTGAAAAAGTATTTGCACGCGCCGGTTTTGGTGGCGCCACCATGGCGGCCATTGCCGAGGCCAGCGCGTTGCCCAAAGCCAATCTGCACTATTACTTTGGCAGCAAAGAGGTTTTGTACCGCGCGGTTTTGGCGCGCATCCTGCACGACTGGCTGGAGCCGACCGCATGCATCACCGCGGGCGCCGAACCACGTGCCGCGATTGAGCAATACATCCGCGCCAAGATGGCACTGGCCAGGTTGCGGCCAGACGGCTCCAAGGTGTTTGCAAATGAGTTGTTGCACGGCGCGCCTATCGTCAAGGCGCTGCTGCAAACTGATTTACGCGAGCTGGTGGTCAGCAAAGCCGCTGTGATTCGAAGCTGGGTTGACGCTGGCCGCATGGCGAAGGTTGACGGCACACACTTGTTTTTCACGATCTGGGCTGCCACGCAAACGTATGCTGATTTTGATGTGCAGGTGGGTGCGGTGCTGGGGCGCAGCGAGTTAACGGCTGATGACCATGAAGAGGCGACTGAGCATGTGGTGTCGCTGATTTTGCGGGGGTGTGGGCTTTGAGATCATTTGCCCAGCAGTGACACCCTCACCCTGGCACTCACCCGCTGGCGGGAGAGGGAGTAAGTCAGGCTCCATTTACCCGGCTTTACTCCCTCTCCCATTGCTGGGGGAGGGCTGGGGTGAGGGACGTCTCAAACCATCCACGAAGTCTGCAAAGGCCGCCCCGCTACATGCAGCTCGCTGGTAGCAGGCGCACACTCCGCCAGCAACTTCCCACGCCTGAAAACCTTCAGCCGAGTCGCCCGTAAGCGAATCGCCTCAATCACATCGCGCGCTTGCAGCAGCACGAAATCTGCGTTGCAACCCACCTCAAGTCCATAGCCTTCAAGCCGCATGACCTTAGCTGCGTTGGTCGTCACCATTTCAAAGCACTGCCGCATCGCAGCCTGGCTCGTCATCTGCCCCACATGCAACCCCATGTGCGCCACTTCCAGCATGTCGCCGCTACCCAGGCTGTACCACGGGTCCATCGCGCAGTCCTGACCAAACGCCACATTCACGCCGTGCGCCAGCAGCTCAGGCACCCGCGTCATGCCGCGCCGCTTGGGGTAGGTGTCGTGCCTGCCCTGGAGGGTGATGTTGATCAGTGGATTGGCCACCACATTCAGCTGCGCCTCAGCCATCAGCGGCAACAATTTGCTGACGTAGTAGTTGTCCATGCTGTGCATTGAGGTCAGGTGCGAGCCGGTTACGCGGCCTTGCAAGCCCAGCCTGCGCGTTTCAAATGCCAGTGTTTCAACATGGCGCGACAGCGGGTCGTCAGACTCGTCGCAGTGCATGTCAACCAGCAAGCCGCGCTCGGCGGCTAGCTCGCACAGCAGCTTGATGCTCAGTGTGCCGTCGGCATAGGTGCGCTCAAAGTGCGGAATGCCGCCTATGACGTCCACGCCTTTGTCCAGTGCCCGCTTCAGGTTGGCCATGTGTTGGTCTGACCCTTCTTTTCCGCGCAAAACGCCATCTTGCGGAAACGCGACCAACTGCAAATCAATATACGGTGCCACGTGCTTTTTTACGTCCAGCAGCGCATCAACGGCCAGCAAACTCGGGTCACACACATCCACATGCGTGCGAATCGCCAGCAAGCCGTTGGCCACCGCCCAGTCGCAGTAGGCCATAGCACGATCAACCAGAGCGTCATAAGTCAGCAGCGGCTTGAGCTCGCCCCAAAGCGCAATACCCTCAAGCAGCGTGCCGGACGCATTGACGCGCGGCAGGCCGTAGCTCAGCGTGGCGTCCATATGAAAGTGCGCATCGATAAACGGCGGAGCCAGCAACATGCCGCCTGCGTCGAGCGTTTGGTGTGCGGGTGCGGTCAACCCCATAGTGACTTCAGTAATTTTGCCCGCTTGTACGGCAACCGACATGTTGATGCGGCCGTCGGGCAAGTTTGCATTGGTGACTAACAGGTCAAGCATTTTTTGAATCTCGGATTTAAGCTTGTTAAAAAGTGTCTTCTTTTTGATGTTTTATTCTGGCGATGGTGATGTCCCCGTTCAGCAGATGTCGAAACCGGGCGATGTAGCCGCTGTTGCCGAAATCAATCACTGCTTCACGGTGGAACATTTGGCCCTCAACCGGACGAAATCTTTCAGGCATGAAAGCAACTTTTTCAAGTGCCACCCGGATCACTGAAACTGCCCTCTTTGCAGCGTCTGCGTCTTGCGTCTTCAAAAAGTCTTGGATACGTTTCAAGTCAATGACGGATTGCGCTGAATACTTTACGGATGGCATACCGGCACTGGCAGTTCTTTATCCGTTCCCCATGAGTCCATCCACGCTGTGACTTCTGCGTGCGTCGCATGAAGTCCGGTTTCGTCAAAATGCTTTAAAGCCGCGTCACAACTTTCAAACCAGGCGTGTTCCCGCTCTTTTTTCTCAATCATGTCGTACACCGCTTCTGTTGCAAGTGCATGCGCGCTGCGTTTTTGCCGTTCGGCCAGTTTTTGCAGTCGTTCCCGAGCAGCAATATTCAGGCGTAAAGACATCGGGGCAGTTGGTGTTGGCATAGGCTGTAGTCTGTGGCGCAATTAATGCAGTACATCGTATAGCAAAGTAAACTCAATTTGCGGATCAACTTGAATTGACTGGGCGCAGGGTCGCCGTAATCACGGTCGCTGTACTCTTTTATCTGCGCTCCTATCAATTAAATTTCGGTGAAGGTTCTCGTGCGCTCCTACAAGTAGCAGAACGCGGGTCAGCGGGTCGTACTCATAAGTCAACAGAAAAACTTGATTGACACAGTCAAATTTATAAACAAAAACGCCAGCCAAATCACCTTTTTTGCCATGCCCAGCTTCTGGCTGCAAAACGATGGCCGCAACTGCTGCGTCTACCGCGTCTTTCTGGTTGTTGTGCAGCCGTTTGTAGGTGCGTACAAAACCGCTGGCTTAAACAACGCGAATGGGCATTGGCAACGACCTAAGAGCGATATTGACCCGGCACAAACTCAACCATCGCCTCACGCGATTCGTTGCGCGCCACCAGCAAGTCACGCACAACATCGACAGGCAAGTCAGGGTTGTCCAAAGCAGCTTTACCCACCTTGGCCCAAAACCCAATTTGCACCGCAATCGTGCGGAACTCTGCACCTGCAGCTGCTTTGGCCTGGTCGTAAAGGCCGTCTTCAATTCGAACTGGCATGCCCATGATCTTGTCCTTCAAAACACTATTTAGCTACAAAAGTAGCGAACCTGGGCTGTCAGCATGAACAGGTGTGGCCCACCCCGCGTGTCAGATGTGATTCGGCACATGAACAGCAACTTCACCGTTGATGCATTGATTGATATGGTGGTGCGAACTGGGCAGCCGTTGCAGATTTAGCTATGAGTTGGTTTGCGCGAACTGGACTCAAAAACTTTGTAAATTGCTATTAATTTAATATCTACTTGTGCAAATTTATTGGGCTTCAGCCTGTTTTTTAGTATCAAATGTGATATTGAAATACTTTATCCACTGGAGGCTCTCTCTCAATTGGGTGGCTGCAACTGCAACACTTTCACCGTCGCAGCGCCAGGCTTATTCCACTCAAACAAACACAAATGCCACAACCCAGGGGATTGGCGAGAGGGGTCTAGCAGGCCGCGCGCACCCAGTGTCTCTAGTCGATCGCGAACATGCCACGATGCCGGAGTTCCACCGCTTATGGCGATCTCTTGCCACGGGGCAAAAGCATCATTGCGATCAATGCCAGCCGCGCGACATGCATCAATGTCGCGCAAGTCGAAAATAGCCGGTGCAGCAACCTCCAAAGCAATCGTGATGCGTTCGTAGCTATTCTGATTGGGATGGGCTTGCATGGCTACAGAAACGCCATCAGCCGACGCGCTAAGGTAAAGGCTGCTTTGACCAGCTCTCGAATAACGTCCGGCTCCACGTGATCCGCGCAGTGGGTCAATGTTTGGGTTTGAAGGCACTGCGCGGTAAAAGCGACCTTGTACTGAGACAAGGCTATGTGCGGCTAACACTGTTTTCGAAATCGTTGGGCTTTGGTCATTCATGCGGAGGTCAAAGGTCAGATCTTTCGATATCGCATCACGTTATAAAAATAGACTGATATTCAAAGGATTCGGAAATTTGGAATCACGAGGCTTGAACCGTGAGGATTATTTTTACGCACCATGGTCAGAGAGTTCATTGGTCAGTTCAAACACCCGATGACCAAACAGCTCTAACCCGTTAAGCCAACAAAGCGGGCCAGCGTCAACCAAAGCGAGTTGAAAGTAAGACCTATCGCTAAGCGCAGTGAGCAGTGAGCTATGACGGTCAGCCAGGTGGGCCTGGCCATCAAACTGCCGCGTCTCACCGTTAGAAAACTCCAAACTTAACAAGAAGTCGCCTGCTGACTTGGTGTTCAAAATCTTAATCACGATCAGCTCCTTGGATTTCGTTAAGCGGCTCAAACTTGTGAGCCCGTTCCCCCCGGGCAGAGGGTCAGATCAAGCAGGGTCAGGTCTTTCGTTATCGTATTTTCACGGCAATATGTTTTCATTCCGCCCCCGTAATTTCTAATTGTTTGCTCAAGCAGCCCCGTACACCTGCCGAAACCGTGCTGTTGTGATCACCGGATACTTATCAGCCAAAGCCAGTAAGGTCTTGTCGCCGGTGATGAGGTAATTCGCTTAGCGGCAACCAGCGTTCCGAAAACAGCTTGATCGTACGGGTCAGTAAGCTCAGCATCCTAATATGCGGCAGGCTTTACCAGATCTGCCTGAAAAGCAAGGCAATCTACTAAGTCTGCAATGCCATCATCAGACAAGCCGTGGCGCGAACGCAATTTGGGCAGTACTCGGCGCAGCTCGTCCAAAATGTAATGGCTCAGGTTCACTTGCAGCGAGCCAGCTCGCCAAGCAGCGACGATTGCGCCGGGTGTGCTGGCTGAATAGGCCAAACCACTTAGGAGGACATTTGTGTCCAGCACCACATGAATCGTCATGAGCGCAGGCTTACTTGACGCCGCTTTTGTGCTTGCGGTTGAGCTTGCCAGCAATAGCACGAGGGCGTTCAGCTTGCACAGCAGAATGGATTTCAGCCGTGCCCGCATCTTGCGGCATGACCGCAAAACCCTTCGCTAGGCGCTGAGACAGATCATCGAATCGCGCCTGCATGCGGCGAATGCGATCAAAAAGTCTTGCATCCACCAAGGCAGCAATAAACTTGCCATCTTTGTTGATGACGATGCTGTTGCTGCGGTAATGCACCTGGTTGAGCATATCGCCCAAATTTTGACGAAAGCTGACGGCAGTGGTTTCTGTAATCATGATGAGCTTCTTTGGTCATTATGACCAATATGATCGATATGATCACTCTGAAGTGAACCGTGACTGTACGCTCAATTCAATTCACCGCTCGCCCTTGATATACGGCTTCATCAGCGCCTGCGGATAGGCCGCCTTACGGGCCACCACCACCAGCGCCACGATTGACAAAATATACGGCAGCATTAAATAAAACTGATAAGGCAAAGCCAGCGCTTCAGACGCGGCGCCGGACTGCTGCAAGCGCAATTGCAGCGCGTCGAAGAATGCAAACAGCAGCGCGCCCAGCAGTGCTTTGCCGGGCCGCCAGCTGGCGAACACGACGAGTGCTACGCAGATCCAGCCGCGCCCGTTGATCATGTTGAAAAAGAAGGCGTTGAAGGCTGACAGCGTTAAAAAACTACCTGCTACGCCCATTAGTGCTGAACCCAGAACAATCGCAGTGGTGCGGGTGCGTGCCACGCTGATGCCCTGGCTTTCGGCGGCTTGCGGGTTTTCGCCCACCATGCGCAGTGCCAGCCCTGCCGGGGTGCGGTAAATGGCGTAGGCCAGCAGCGGCACCAGCAGCAGCGCCAGCAGTGTCAATGGTGTTTGAGTATTCAGTATCGGTACGAGCAGCCAGGACATTTCTTGAAACGGCTCAATCGTTGGCGGCGTGGTCACTTTCGGGAAACTCACCCGGTAGCTGAAGTAACTGAGCGCGGTGGCCAGCAGCGTGATGCCCAAGCCCGCCACATGCTGGCTAAGCGCGAAACCCACCGTGAGAAGTGCGTGCAGCAAGCCAAACACCGCGCCCGTCATAGCCGCGACCCCAACGCCCGCCCACAGCGGCGCGCCCTGGTACACCGCCAGCCAGCCTGCAAAAGCGCCCGCGACCATGATGCCTTCAATGCCCAGGTTCAGCACGCCCGCGCGCTCGCACAACAACACGCCCAGCGTGCCCAAAATCAAGGGCGTGGCGATGCGCAACACCGCCGACCAGAAGGCGGCGTTGTTGATGATGTCGAGCAGTTCAGCAAACATGTTTAGCCCCGCCACCGGATGCGGTACTGCGTCAGCATGGTCGCGACCAACACCGACAGCAGTGACGTGGCCACCATCACATCGGCCAGATAAGTCGGCACAGCGATTGCTCGGCTCATGCTGTCGGCGCCCACCAATACGCCCGCAATAAACACACTGGCAATCAATACACCGAGCGGATTGAGTGCGGCTAGCATGGCAATCACAATGCCGCTGTACCCATAGCCGGGCGACATATCCAGCGTGATATAACCAGCGCGGCCAGCGACTTCAATCGCGCCAGCCAGCCCTGCCAGTGCACCTGACAACATGGCGACCCCCACGACGGTGCGGGTGATAGGCACACCTGCAAATGCGGCAGCGCGCGCATTCGCACCAAGCGCCCGCATGTCAAAACCAAAGGTGGTGTATTTCAGCAATGCCCAGAGCAACACAGACAGCACAATGCCCCACAGCAGCCCGGTATGCAGGCGCGTTTGCGCAATCAGCTTGCTCAGTTCCAACTCAGGCTGCAGGCCAACGGATTGAGGCCAGCCCATGGCGGATGCGTCTTTCATCGGGCCGTCAAGCATGGCGCCAACGAACAGCAGCACAATGAAATTAAGCAGCAGCGTGGTGACGACTTCATCAACGTTAAATTTGTTCTTCAGCAACGCAGGCCCCAGCAGCAGCAGCGCGCCGGCCAGCGCAGCGGCCAGCATCATGCCCGGGAACAGCAGCCACGCAGGCAATCCAAAACCCTCCCCGCCATTGATTTCGCCATGCATCCCGCCAATTGCGACAGCAGCCAGTGCCCCCGCATACAACTGGCCTTCTGCGCCAATGTTGAAGAGGCGCGCCTTAAACGCCACCGCTGCTGACAGGCCCGTCAATATCAATGGCGTGGCGCGGGTCAGCGTCTCGCTGATGGCAAATACCGAGCCGAAAGCGCCTTTGAGCAACAATTCAAAGGTGGCTCCAACAGGCGCACCCGCCCATAGCACCAGCAGCGTGCTGATCGCCAGCGTAAACGCAACTGCGCCCAACGGGGCAAGCAACAGCGCGGTGTTGGATCGGGTGTTGCGGGGTTCAATGCGCATGGCTGGTCATTCTGCGTTTACTATGAAAATAGGAGCTGTTTGCGCCCGTATTTATTGGTACGGGGGCTGAAATGACTATTATTTTGGGGGCAATAGTATCTTTCTCCCTCTCCCGGCTGCGGGATGGGGCAGGGATGAGGGCATCATCGCCAATGCCTGCTCTCCTTGGCGGCAACACCCACACCCCCTCCCTCTCCCCGATGGGAGAGGGGGCAAGAGGGGTAGCTGTTAAGTGCCGAGAGTTGACCATAAAGCTACGCAGTTGCAGCCCCCGCCATCGCCAAACCCAACCCGTCTCGCGTCCAGTCAGCATTCGCACGCGCTGCAGTCAACTCGCCCCCATGCATCACCGCAATCTGGTCGCCCAGCGCCACCACTTCATCCAGATCGTCCGATATCAGCAGCACCGCGGCACCTGCATCACGCGCTGCCAGCAACTGCTGGTGTACGTAGCTGACTGCACCAATATCCAGCCCCCAAGTGGGTTGGTGCGCAATAATAAGGATGGGCGCCGCCTGCCCATCGGGTGGCAACAAAGCCCGTCCCAAAATCAGTTTTTGCATGTTGCCGCCGCTCAGCAACTGGCAAGCCGACTGCAAGCCTGCACCCCGCACATCGAACTGCTGCATGATACGGGCTGCATAAGTTTGAGCCGCCCCCCGCTTGACGCAGCCCAGTTTGGAAAAGGCCGGCGTGCGAAGCCGTTCGGACGTGGCGTTTTCCCACATCGGCAGGCTGCCGACCAGCCCAACTGCGCGGCGGTCTTCCGGGATACGGGCTACGCCCAGGGCTGTCAGCGTTGAGGGTCCATCTGGCCACGCATTGCCTTTCAGCGCGATTCGCCCGCTGGAAGCGCGCAGCACGCCACACAACAAATCTGCTAACGCGCCTTGGCCGTTGCCCGACACCCCGGCAATTGCCACTATTTCGCCCGCGCGAAGCGTTAAATTCATTTTCGTGATGCGGTTGCGTCCCGGCTTGCCCGCATTGACGCCGGTGAGTGCGCACACCACTCCACCCACGTTGGCTGCACGTGCCGCTTCAAGCGGCTTCACGCTTTGGCCCACCATTGCTGTGGCCAATTGCGCCTGAGTTGCGGTCTTTGCATCAAGAGTAACCACCAGCTTGCCTGTGCGCAGTACCGCTACACGATTGCACACCCGCAGCACCTCAGGCAGTTTGTGGCTGATAAAAATCACGCTCAAACCTTGTGCAACCAGCTTTTGCAGCGTGTCAAACAAGCCGCGACTTTCTTGCGGCGTCAACACGGCGGTGGGCTCATCCAGAATCAGAATTTTCGCGCCTCGGTACAGCGCCTTGACGATCTCGACGCGCTGACGTTCACCGACAGACAGGCCGGCGACCAAAGCATCGGGCTGCACGTCCAGGCCAAAGCGGCTGGCTACGTCTTTGAGCTTTGCCATGCCCGCTGCCCGGCGCGAAAACAGCTGCCACAACGGCTCGCTGCCCAGCACGATGTTGTCCAGCACATTGAGGTTATCGGCCAGCGTGAAGTGCTGGTGCACCATGCCGATGCCTGCTTTGAGCGCTGCCTTGGGGTCGCCTTTTGACAGAGGTTTTCCAAACACTTCAATGCTTCCGCTGTCTGCCAGGTATTGGCCGAAAAGAATCGACACCAATGTGGACTTGCCCGCGCCGTTTTCGCCAAGCAGTCCAAGCACCTCGCCGGCTTGCACCGTCAGTGAAATGTCGTCATTGGCCACCAAAGTGCCGAAGCGCTTGGTGATGTTCTGGATGTGGAGGGCGGGGACGACCATTTAAATTTGCGACTGCTCAGGTCATGCGGATTAACTCCCTCTCCCTTTGCGGGGAGGAGGCAGGGGAGACGGCAGGGGTGGGGGAAGTGGGGTCGGGCGAAAAGCCCTTCGCCAAGCTTGCCCTGCTGCCCCTCACCCCGACCCTCTCCCCGCAAAGGGAGAGGGAGCAAGATCGTTGCCTTACTTGAAAGCTGCCTTGGGCTGCGTATCGTCCACCTTCACCGTGTACGTACCCGCCAGGATCGCATCCTGCTTTGCCTTGACTTTGGCCTTGATGTCTGCCGGCACTTTTGCATCAAACGTGCCCAGCGGCGAGAGATCTGAGCCCTTGAACTTCATCATCGAATATTGGCCGTAATCTTCGGCCGTAAATTTGCCATCCTTGACCATTTTCAAAGCCCGATCAATCGACGGCTCCATGTTCCACAGCGCAGAAGCAATTACCGTATCCGGGTATTTGTCTTGCGTATTGATCACGTTGCCAATCGCCAGCTTGCCTTTTTCTTTGGCAGCATCGCTCACGCCAAAGCGCTCGGCGTACATGATGTCAGCACCTTTGTCGATCATGGCAAATGCTGCTTCTTTTGCTTTCGGTGGATCGAACCAGCTGTTGATAAAGCTCACGCTGAACTCGACTTTTGGGTTGGTTTCTTTCGCGCCTGTCATGAAGGCGTGCATCAGGCGGTTGACTTCAGGAATCGGAAAGCCACCGACCAGACCAATCTTGTTGCTTTTCGTCATGCCGCCAGCAATCATGCCGCTCAGGTATGCGGGCTCCTGAATGTAGTTGTCAAACACGCTGAAGTTGGGCGCTGCCGGCTTGCCGGAGCTGCCCATCAGGAACGATACTTTCGGAAAATCTTTGGCAACCTTGCGGGCAGCGGCTTCAATCGGGAACGCCTCACCCACAATCAGCGCGTTGCCTGCCGTGGCGTATTCGCGCATCACGCGTTCGTAGTCGGCGTTGGCCACGTTTTCGCTGGCCTTGTATTCAATCTCGCCGCGTGCCTCGGCAGCTTTCAGCGCCTTGTGAATTCGGCTGACCCACTGTTGTTCGAACGGCACGGAGTAAATTGCGGCGACTTTTAGCTTGGCTTGCGCCAGCACCAGTGTTGGTGAGAGCACAGCTATGGCGGTAGCCACAGCAAGAACGCTTCGACGATTCATGGACTTCATTGACATGACTTCTCCAGGTTAAAAATATATACTACAAAAATAATAGCTGCTTACGCCCAATTTTATTGGGCTAGAGCACGCTTTAATGCCTAAAATTATGCAATTTACGTGCCTGCACGCTCCAGCATCGCATGCAGCAGCACGTTGCAGCCCGCTTCCAGGTGCTCCAGCGTGGCGTCTTCAATTTCGTTGTGGCTGATGCCGTCTTTGCACGGGATAAAGATCATGCCGGCGGGTGCCAGCTTGGCCATGTACACCGCGTCGTGGCCTGCGCCTGATACGACCGGCATATTGCTGTAACCCAGCTTGTTGGTGGCTCGGGCCACGGCATCAATGCAGTCTTTGTGAAAACCAATCGCCGAGTAGCTGGACACCAGTTCAATCTTCACAGCCATTCCTGTCTGCTGACTCAGCTTGGCGGCAAACGCTTTGACTTCATCGGCCATCTGGTCAACCAGTGCGTCAGTTGAATTGCGCAGGTCAATGGAGAACTTGACCTCACCCGGAATCACGTTGCGGCTGTTGGGGTGAATGTGCACCATGCCCACTGTGCCGCGCCCGTGTGGTGCGTGGCGCAGGGCGCTGGCCACGGTTTCTTGCATGATGTGGGTAGCCACTTGCAGCGCATCTTTGCGCAGCGCCATCGGGGTGGGGCCCGCGTGTGCTTCCATGCCGGTGACGGTGCAGTCAAACCAGCGAATGCCCAGCACGCCTTGCACCACGCCGATGGTGATGTTGTGGTCTTCCAGCACCGGGCCTTGCTCGATGTGCGTCTCAAAAAACGCGCCAATCGGGTGGTCGCCCGGCTCTTGGTCCCCGATGTATCCGATGCGGGCCAACTCATCCGCCACAGTTTTGCCTTCGGTGTCTTTGGCGACGTAGGCATGCTCCAGGGTGAACGCTTTGGCAAACACGCCTGAGCCCATCATCACCGGCACAAAGCGTGAGCCTTCTTCATTCGTCCAGAAAGACACTTCAATCGGCGCTTCGGTTTCAATGTTGTTGTCGTTCAGTGTGCGCACCACTTCAATGCCTGCCAGCACGCCGTAGTTGCCGTCAAATTTGCCGCCAGTCGGCTGTGTGTCGATGTGGCTACCGGTGACGATGGGCGGCAGGCTGTTGTTGCGGCCTGCGCGGCGCATGAAGCCGTTGCCGATTTTGTCGATGGTGATGCTCAATCCTGCTTCTTTGGCCCACTTAATGACGAGGTCACGGCCCTGTTTGTCGAGGTCGGTCAGCGTCAATCGGCACACACCGCCTTTAGGCGTAGCACCGATTTTTGCCAGTTCCATCAGCGACGCGTACAGCCTGTCGCCATTGATGCGCAGTGTGTCAATGCTGGGTTTGTCGATTACAGCGCTCATGATGTGTTCCTTAATCGTTAGGCTTTTTCAGTTTCGCGCTTGGCTGGTTTGGCGTCAGCCACGACCACTGATTTTTTGCGGTCAATCGCCTTGGGCGCGTTAGCTGAGGCGCGCTGTTTGCCCGCTGCAAAGTCTGCGCCAAACGCAGGCCGCTTGATGTACCTGCCCGCACCCGCCTTGGCACGCAACTCGCCCTTGACAAACACCAGCTCACCCCGGCTGATGGTGTGGCTTGGAATGCCCCGCACTTTGCGGCCTTCAAAAATATTGAAGTCGCCTTTGCTGTGCTGCGTTTTGACTGAAATGGTTTTTGTGCCTTCCGGGTCCCACACCACGATGTCTGCATCAGCGCCTACTGAAATACTGCCTTTTTGCGGGTAAATATTGAACAGCTTGGCAGTGTTGGTGGACGTGACGGCTACAAACTCACTCGGCGTCAAACGCCCGGTGTTCACGCCCGCGTCCCAAATCACTGCCAGGCGTTCTTCAATGCCGCCGCAGCCGTTCGGGATTTTTGAAAAGTCGTCTTTACCCGCTGCTTTTTGCTCAGCGCAAAACGTGCAGTGGTCCGTCGCGGTGGTGTGCAGGTTGCCCGATTGCAGGCCGCGCCAGAGCGATTCCTGATTGGTTTTGTTTCTGAATGGTGGGCTCATCACATGGCCCGCTGCGCTTGCAAAGTCAGGGTTGGTGTACACGCTTTCATCGACCAGCAAATGCCCGGCCAGCACTTCGCCATACACGCGTTGACCTCTTGCTCTTGCAAGCGCAATCACCTCAGCCGTCTCCGACGACGACACATGCACCACATAAACCGGCACGCCCAGCACATCGGCAATGGCAATCGCGCGGTTGGCGGCTTCAGACTCAACCCGCGGCGGGCGTGACAGCGGGTGGCCTTCAGGCCCCATGATGCCGCGTGCCTTGATTTCGTTTTGCATCAGGTACACCAGCTCGCCGTTTTCGGCGTGCACGGTGGGCATCGCGCCCAGCTCAAGCGAGCGCTTGAAGCTGTTGACCAGCGTTTCGTCGTTGCACATGATGGCGTTTTTGTACGCCATGAA
>JANYGP010000091.1 GCA_025362315.1 Polaromonas sp. | reverse complement strand
GGCCCAATGGCGACACTGTTGGCACCGGCCGAAACCGAATTGCCAAGTGACGAGTTCACGTTGAAATATTTGCTGTCGGCCAAGCGCCATTCAGCACCCGTCCATACGTAGGCTCCGGGCCTGACTGATAGGGCGCCACTGCCAGCAGTGGCAGTGTTGTAAACGACTGTGCCAACCGCCGTGCCGCCGGGAGCTGTTGTGGTGTCTGTCAGCGCAACTGATGGTGCGACGACTTGAGCGAGCGCGGCGCTGGTCGCGCACAAGGCAGTCAGCGCAAAAGCGCATGCGGGTAGCAGTTGCCGCAAACGCGTCGCAGCAATCGAGGTGTGCATGGGTAAAGCGAGTGGTTTGTGCATAAAAGTAACTCCAACGAGAGGGGTAAAACGGTTCGATCGGGTGTGAATATGCGAGGATAAACGGCGTCTGTCTGCCACGACGTTTGGCGGCTGTAAAACCATGCTCAGCACAAATAGCGTAGACCTCTGCTGGTTTGATGTCAATGGTGGCTCAAATGCTCCACTAATCATAGCAGCTAACGCCCGTATTTATTGCCTATTGGCTCAATTTATATAGATTTGTACCTGATACGCCAGCGCACGATCGGTTACTACGCAAAAGCCTATGAGCACGGTCAGCGGATTAAATTGAAATCGTCTCCCGCTAATTTAGAAATTTGAGTCTGCTTCAAATAACATCCACACCATGACCTTGCCCTCCTTTTCTGCGCAATACCCACGCTTACTCACCATCGCAGGCTCAGACAGCGGCGGTGGCGCTGGCATTCAGGCTGACCTGAAAACTTTTTCTTCGCTGGGTTGCTACGGCATGTCGGCCATCACTGCGCTGACTGCCCAAAACACTTGCGGTGTGCGAGCCATTCACGGTGTGCCGCCTGACATGCTGACTGATCAGATTGATGCAGTGGTTGAAGACATCGGTGTTGATGCGGTCAAGATTGGCATGCTGCATTCACCTGAAATTGTTGTATCTGTTGCCAGCGCCATTGACCGCCATGGACTTCCGAATGTGGTGCTGGACCCGGTGATGGTAGCAACCAGTGGCGCAGTGCTGATTGACACCCCGGCCATAGCAGCGCTGGTGCAGCAACTGTTTGGCCGGGCGGTGCTTGTCACGCCGAATCTGGACGAAGCGTCACTTTTGGTAGGCCGCACGCTGGCCAACGAACAGGATATGCAATTTGCAGCGCTTGAGTTGTTAGCCAAAGGCGCGCGGGCCGTGCTACTCAAAGGCGGGCACTTGGCAGGTAATGTGGTCAGTGATTTGCTGCAAGTTGCAGGTGGCGCGCCGCAATGGATGCGTGGGCCGCGAATCGCGACAGCCAATACCCATGGCACGGGGTGCACGTTGTCGTCAGCTATCGCGGCGCACCTGGCGATGGGTTACTCGCTTATTGATGCTGTCGAAGCAGCCCGTGCCTACGTGCGCAGCGCGCTGGCAGCAGGCGCAAATGTAAAAACAGGGAGGGGCAGTGGGCCACTGAATCACAGCTTTGCGCCGCAGGTGATGCGGCTCATGCCTTTGCCAGATTAGGTGTTTTTGCTGAATCGCTCATCAGCTTTGCCAACACAAATGTCAAAATCAAAGTTGGTATGGCCGCTCCCCAGGCGGGCGCGTACTTCGACATCAGGTGATAAAACACCACACCGCTGAACCAGATCAGCACGGCGCTGTAATTGACCTGCCGCTCAGTCACCATCAACGCCACGTTTGTTTTGCCCACCAGGCGCGCCAAAATCACGCCGTAGAGCGGAATAAACACCGAGCTCAGCATCAACAAGAACGGCTCCAGTGCATGCATCGGCAGCACCAGCGCCAGGGCGGTACACACCGCTGCAAAGCCCATGCCGATATTGCGTACTGACCAGGAGGGTTTGAGGCTGTGGCCGGCCACGGCGCCCGAATAAACATCGCCGTAAGCGTTGTCTACCTCGTCAATCAAGATCAAGCCCAGCGCAATCAAACCGCCTTGCGCCAACAAAAGCGCGGTGACTAAATCAGTGCTGGGCGTGGTAATGGCAATCAGCATGCCCAGGCTGTAGCACCAAATGTTGGCGACCGCATAACCCAGCCAGGTACCGCGCAGCGTTGTTCGCCCACTCAGGCCGTGGCGTGCAAAGTCAGCAACCAGCGGCAACCAGGAGATTGGCATGGCTATCACCAGATCCAGCGCCTGCATGGTGCCCATGCCGCCTGCACCGGGTTTGTTCCAGATGGCCCCCAAACCCTGCGCGCTGGCTTTGCCTACAAACTGCCATGTCAGCCACAGCAGCGAAACAATGACCAGCGGCAAACCAAAGCGGCCAATGAATTTGCGCACCAGTTTGACCATGCTGCCCGATATCAACGCCACCAGCACCACACCCCAGGCCAGCGTTGCCAGCAGGGGCCACCAGCTGGCAGCAAACCCACCTGATTGCCGGGCAATCGCTACGGTGCCGTCACGCATCACCACCAGCTCAAACGTCGTCCAGCCAACCAGCTGCACAATGTTCAACAGCACCGGCAGTTTGGCAAAGCTGGAGCCATAGGTGGCATGCATCAGCCCTGAGCTGGACAGCCCCGTATCGCAACCCAGTTTGGCCGTCCAGGCCAGCATGCCGGCTCCCAAAATTGAGCCCAAAACAATCACCAGTGCAGCCTGCTGCAGCCCGACTGCAGGCACAAGATAGGCTCCAATCTGCATGACCAGCAGCCCAACTCCCAGGCTGAGCCACAGGCAGGCGTGGTCATTGAACCCAAATGAGCGTTCGTTTGTGGGGATCGGCGTCAGGGCGGTGTTAGCGGGCTTAACGGGTTTGGACATGGTGTTTTTTATGGTTTTAGGCTGGGAAGCTGAGTTTATGGGTATTCTAAGGCATCAAATCGCCTCCTAGCCCAAGTATTATGGGCGCAGACAGCTACTTAATCAATAGCACGCCTATGTTTGACTGCATGGTGGTTTTTGCAATGTGTCTGTCCCAACGACAGCCAGACGCGGATTACCAGCAGTTCAAACAGCTATTTCAGGCAATCTGGATCGTTGCGCGTTAGTCAGTGTGACACGTCGCCAGGCATTGTCAGCCAGCCAGACGCATGCGGCGCCTGGTGTGTCTGGCAGCAGCGTGATACGTCGCACACGGGCTGGTAGCGGCATCACATCTGCCAGCTCCTTGAATTTGGCATTTGCTCCACTGCCTTCCCAGCGCAGCACGTGCAGTGCTTTCAGGCTCATGTCTGCCACGATGATGGTGGGGTGCTGGCCTGGCAGTTGCATGATCACGGTCAGTTGTAGCTCTGGCGAGCCCATCAGGTTATTGGAAATGTCCATTGCCCTGGCGCAGGGCACAAGCTGGGGTGGGCGATGGGGGTCCAGCGTCAGCTCTTTGCCGATGTGCGGCGTGATGACTGCGGCAACGTCTTGTTTGCCGTTGCCACCATAGTCTGCGACGTCCACCTGATTAAGCCAGCGAAACTTTGAGCCTGCTGGCGGACTGCGTGCTTTCTCTTTCAAGGCTTTGCCGCTTGGTGGGCCGTCAAGCCCGAGCACCACCACACTTGCACCGCGCAGCGCATCGGCTTCAATGACAATGATTTCATTGCGGCCGTTCTGGTCTACATCAGCCAGGCGCGGGGCCAGATCTTCAAACACCCGGTTAAAGGGCAGGCGGTAAATAAGTTCTTGCGTTAAATCCGATGGAGTTGCAGCCAACACAGGCAGGCTGGCTGCGTGGGTTCGTGAGCCAACTGCTGTATGCGGGCAGCGGTCGGTGGGCAAGCCCAGCCAGGCCCTGGCAATGTCACGCTGGCCCTGGCTTGCTTTACTGCCCGTCAGGCCCTGGACGGCAGCTGGCGGCGGCTCAACTGCTACCAATTCTGCATTGCCGCGATATGGGGAATCCAGTTGCAGCATCAATCCCATTGCTGCGCTCAAGCATGGCAGCGTGGCTGCAAGCAGCATCAAACACAGCTTGACAGCATCGGCGCGCTTTTTGTGTTCATCGAGGCCATGGCTATAGTCGCCCTGGCTGCGTGGTTCTGACAGCTGACCGCATGCCGCCGTTTTCGCAGCCTTATTCCACACCCAAAAACGTGGCGAATGCTGGTGTTTGCAACGCGCCAGCGTTGGTGATGACCTCTCCTGTGCGCGTATTTTTAGCCACAATAAACGGCACTGAAGTGGCGCCCAGGCTGTTAAAAAGCAGTGTGTTTGACTTGATAAATGCCAGCGCCTCAGCCGACGGGTTGGCGTCAGCCATCATGCCGCCGTTGCCTGCCAGCAGTGCTGCCTCATGGGCGGCCATCAGCTCAGACGGGTTGGCAGCAATCAACAATGCGGCGCCTTGCAGCGTACTTTTGGGGTTCATCAGCGACACCGGAATCCACACAAATTTCAGCTTTTTCTGCAAAGGCAGCGATGCGTTCCACAACATGCCGCAGTGCGGGCACTGCGCGTCAAACAGGACATAGACAGTCTGCGCACTCATCATGGCACCCGCAGTAAAACCTTTGCCATCTCTGGCCACTGCATCGTACATTTGCGCGGGGGCGATGGCTGCAGCAGCAGTGGGAGCAGCAGGCGTGTCCTGTTTTGAACAACCTGTCAGGCTCAGTCCAAACGTCATCAACAGGGGCCACAAAAAATGGCGTTTAAATGCATTAATAATGATCATGAACGTTGTCCAGACAGAGTAAATAGAGGATTTATTCAGAGTTAAAAGTAGCCAAAGCCCTTATTTAATGGGCGCGAGCAGCTATTAATTAAATAGCGTAATTACTTTGGCGTTTCTTTGGCGTTCTACTGCGCAACCCATCCGCCATCCATGTTCCAGGCCACACCACGCACATTGTTGCCTGCTGGCGAGCAGAAAAACACTGCCAGTGCGCCCAGCTCTTCAGGCGTGGTGAACTGCACCGACGGTTCCTTTTCGCCAAGCAGTTGCGCGGTAGCGACCTGCATCGACACATTGTTTGCTTTTGCCCGGTCGTCCAGCTGCTTTTGCACCAGGGGTGTCAGCACCCAGCCCGGGCAAATGGCGTTGCAGGTCACGCCGCTCTTGGCGTTTTCCAGCGCTGTAACCTTGGTCAAGCCAACGATGCCATGTTTGGCAGCAACGTAGGCTGACTTCTCGGCCGAGCCCACCAAACCATGAACCGACGCAATGTTAATGATGCGGCCCCACCCCATGCCGCCATTTGCTTTTTGCATGCCAGGCAGTGCCAGGCGCGTAGCATGAAAAGCGCTGGACAAGTTGATGGCAATGATGGCGTCCCACTTGTCAATCGGGAAATTTTCAATACGGGCTACATGCTGAATTCCCGCGTTGTTAACCAAAATATCAACCTGGCCAAACTCTGAAGCTGCATAGGCCATCATGTCGGCAATCTCGGCAGGCTTGCTCATGTCAGCGCCATGGTGAACAACCTGAATGCCATGCGCAGCGCCTGCCGCAGCTATCTCGGCTCTTGGGCCTTCGACATTGCCAAAGCCGTTCATGACGATGTTGGCGCCAACAGCCGCCAGTGCTTTGGCAATGCCCAGGCCAATGCCGCTGGTTGAGCCTGTAACAAGTGCGGTTTTACCTTTGAGCATGATGAAAGTTTCTCCGTATGATTCAAACAATCTATGCTGCAATTATCGAGCTTTTAAACCATGATTTCTCCCAATTTGCAACCCAGCCTTCATTGCGTTCAATGCCCTGATTCAAACAGGGGTCACCGCATGGCCTATTGGCAATGGGGCAATCCGGCTGCTTCGCATGTGGTGGTGTGCGTTCACGGCCTGTCGCGCCAGGGGCGGGACTTTGACACGCTGGCTGCACAGCTGGTTGAAAAAGCACAAGGCAATATCCGCGTGATCTGCCCTGACGTGGTGGGCCGCGGAGAAAGTGACTGGCTGGCCGACCCCATGGGTTACCAAATTCCTACCTATGCTGGCGACATGATGGCGCTGCTGGGTCAATTGCATGCGCATGCAGCGATGATCGAGCTGGATTGGGTGGGCACCAGCATGGGCGGGCTGATCGGCATGGTCATATGCGGCCAGAGTGCATCAAAGCTGCCCGTGCCGGTGCGCCGGCTGGTTTTAAACGATGTGGGTCCGGCCATCGAGTGGGCATCAATTGTTCGGATTGGCACCTACCTGGGCGCGCCTGTCACGTTTGATTCAGTGCAACAAGGTGCAGATGCCATGTGGGCTATTTCAAAGGGCTTTGGCCCGCACACGCCAGAGCAGTGGCTGGCACTGTCCCGGCCCATGCTGCAGCCCGTGAACAGTGCGCCTGGCAGCAAATTGCGTCTGCATTACGACCCCGCATTGGCAGCCCCCTTCAAGCAGGCAACGCAGGCTTCGACACTGCAAGGCGAAAAAGCGCTGTGGCAGCTGTATGACAACATCAGCGCACAAACACTTCTGCTGCGCGGGGCAGATTCTGACCTGCTAAGTTCGGCCACTGCGCACGCCATGGGCAAGCGAGGGCCGCATGCCCACCTGGTTGAGTTTGCAGGCGTGGGCCATGCGCCAACTCTGGTTGCCGCCGACCAGCTGGCTGCTGTGTCCAGCTTTTTGCTGAAGCACTGAATTGCATGAAAAGCAGTCCAGTTGCCGCCAATGCGCCTATCGTTGCAGCGGTAGCGGGCAGCCTGCCTGAGCAGCCCCAGGCCTTGGGCCGCGCCAGAGCATTTGCCGAACCATTGATTGCAGGTGAAACACTGGACACTGGCGAAAACACGCTGGTGCATGCCGATGCAGTCGCCGCCATTTTGAAGTCAATTGGCGGGTCAGAGGCGATGCAGGCTGCCAGCTACCTGGTGTACGCCTGCCGTCATTTGACAAAACCTGCAGAGGTCATTTCAAAGGCGTTTGGCGTGCATTTTGCAGAGTTGGCACTGGAGACCACCAAGCTGGTCAATGTGCAGCAGCAAGCCAGATCTGCCAACGCCAAAGCGCAACTGGAAAACGACCCGAAAGCACAGCTTGAAACGGTGCGCAAAATGCTGCTGGCGTTTAGCCGTGATTTGCGGGTTGTCATGCTCAGGCTGGCGTCCCGCCTGCAAACGCTGCGCTACTGTGCATTGGCCAGACAGGCCGCATCGACGGCTTTGGCACATGAGTCGCTGCAGGTGTTTGCACCGCTGGCAAACCGTTTGGGCATTTGGCAAATCAAATGGGAAATGGAAGATCTGGCTTTCCGGTTTTTGGAGCCCGAAACCTACAAAAAAACTGCTCAGCTGCTCGACGAAAAACGCGCCGAGCGCGAGCAGTTTATGGAGAGCCTTCGTGTTGACCTGGAGCGTAGTCTGAACAGAAGCGGCGTGGCTGCGCTGGTGCAAGGCCGGCCCAAACACATCTACAGCATTGTCAAAAAAATGCGCGGCAAGTCGCTCGGGTTTGACCAGGTTTTTGACATTCGCGCACTGCGCGTGATTGCGGCAGATGCCAATGGCTGCTACGCCGCGTTGAGCTTTGTGCATTCAAAATTCAAACCTGTCAGCGGTGAATTTGACGACTACATTGCCAAGCCCAAATCCAATGGATATCAGTCGCTGCACACTGTTGTGCGGGACGAATCGGGCAGGGCGGTTGAAATCCAGATCCGTACCCAGGCCATGCACGACCATGCCGAGCATGGTGTTGCCGCCCATTGGGCTTACAAGGAAGCTGGCACAAAAGGTTATGCGGGCGTGTCCGCCAGCAGCGACTACGACGCAAAAATCGCGGTATTGCGACAGCTGCTGGCCTGGGAGCGGGATTTGTCAGGCACTGCCAGCCTGGCCAAGCCAGGTTTGTTTGAAGACCGCATTTATGTGCTGACACCAGACGCTGCCATTGTGGAGTTGCCGCAGGGTGCCACAGCGGTTGACTTTGCCTACAGCGTGCACACCAACGTAGGTCACCACTGCCGCGGCGCGCGCATTGACGGGGCCATGGTGCCTTTGAACACGCCCTTGCAAAATGGTCAGACAGTTGAGGTCATCACGGTCAAGGAAGGTGGGCCGTCGCGTGACTGGCTGAATGCTGAACTTGGTTACCTGGCCAGTCACCGTGCCCGGTCAAAAGTACGCGCCTGGTTTAACGCGCTGGAGATGGCACAAACCATTGCCAAGGGCCGCGAGGCGGTTGAAAAGCTGCTGCAGCGCGAGGGTAAAACCGCGATCAAGCTGGACGATTTGGCGGTGCAGCTGGGGTTCAAGGCAGCAGACAATTTGTTTGAGGTGGTAGGCAAGGATGAGCTGAGCTTGCGCACGATTGAAACCCTGCTCAAGCCACCAGAAGCCGTGCCCACACAAGACGATTACGTACTGGCAAAAAAGCCTCGTCAGTCAACCAGCGCCAAAAACGGCGGTGTGCTCGTAGTCGGTATGGGTTCACTGCTGACGCAACTGGCCAAATGCTGCAAGCCTGCACCACCTGACGAAATTGTCGGCTTTGTCACCAAAGGCAGAGGGGTGAGCGTGCACCGCAGCGATTGCAGCAACTTTCGCAACATGGCCAGCGGCAGCCCGGATCGTGTGATTGAAGTTGAGTGGAATGCGCCAAAAAATTCAGACGGTGCTGCCTATCCGGTAGATGTGGCAATTGAAGCATCGGACAGGCAGGGGCTTTTAAGAGACATTTCAGAAGTGTTTACCAAAGAAAAAATGAATGTGATTGGTGTGCAGACCCAGTCGGTCAAAGACTCGCTTGGCGGCACGGCCTGGATGACGTTCACGGTTGAAGTCACGCAATCAGGCCGGCTGAAACAGGTGCTGGGTACAGTGGCCGGGGTAGCAGGTGTGCGTTCGGCCCGACGCAAATAAGCTATACTTTGCGCTTCGACTACAGGCGCATAGCTCAGCTGGTTAGAGCACCACCTTGACATGGTGGGGGTCGTTGGTTCGAGTCCAATTGCGCCTACCAATCTTTCTGCTGTTTACCAAATTATTCAGGGTAAACCTAGAGATTTGGCAAATCCCAAACTTCCTTAAAATGGCATGATCCGTCCGGCACATTGCTGGTGGTCAAACCACGGGAATGTGCAGTGCAAAAATCCAGAACCAGCCCCAAATCACATCCGCATGCCGAAGTTGCGGCCCCGGGGCGAGTGATTAAAAAATACCCGAACCGCCGCTTGTACGACACTGAGACGTCAACTTACATCACTCTGGCAGATGTGCGGCAACTGGTGATGGACAGTGCGCATTTTGTTGTCGTTGATGCCAAAACCAATGATGATTTGACGCGCAGCATCCTGCTGCAGATTATTCTGGAAGAAGAATCTGGCGGTGCACCGATGTTCACTGAGGCTGTGCTGGCCAACATCATCCGGTTTTATGGCAACGCCATGCAAAGCTTTATGGGCGCTTACCTTGAGAAAAACGTGCAGGGTTTTATGGACTTGCAGGTCAAAATGGCTGAGCAGGCCAAGGGCATGAGCCCGGAAGGCTGGGCCAAGCTGATGAACGTGCCGTCACCCATGATGCAGGGCATGATGGGCAACTATGTAGAGCAGTCCAAAAGCGCATTCACACAGATGCAGGAGCAGATGCAGGATCAGCTGAAGCGGCAAAGCGAGCAGATGATGAGCGCGTTTGGTTTGAAAAGATAAAGCACGTCGGCTCTGAGACAATAGGGTTCATGAGCGAAGTTATCTCCCCACCCACTCCCGTTACCCGTAAACCTGCCCCTAAAGTTGGCTTTGTCAGCCTGGGCTGCCCCAAGGCACTGACCGATTCCGAGCTGATCCTGACGCAGCTGAACGCCGAGGGTTACCAGACGTCCAAAACCTTTGAAGGCGCTGACCTGGTCATTGTCAACACCTGCGGTTTTATTGACGATGCCGTCAAGGAAAGCTTGGACACGATTGGCGAAGCATTGGCTGCCAACGGTCGGGTCATCGTGACCGGTTGTCTGGGCGCCAAAGCAGGCGAGGACGGCGGCAACATGGTGCGGCAAATGCACCCCAGCGTGCTGGCTGTTACTGGCCCTCATGCTACCCAGGAAGTGATGGACGCGGTGCATTTGAACCTGCCCAAACCGCATGATCCGTTTGTTGACCTGGTCCCCAATTCGTTTGGCGTTGCAGGCATTAAATTAACGCCGCGCCACTACGCGTATCTGAAAATCAGCGAAGGCTGTAACCACCGCTGCACGTTCTGCATCATTCCGTCCATGCGCGGGGATTTGGTGTCGCGCCCGATTGGGGATGTGCTGGTTGAAGCGCGTGCCTTGTTTGAAGGTGGCGTGAAGGAGCTGCTGGTCATCAGCCAGGACACCTCGGCCTATGGCGTTGATGTGAAATACCGGACCGGCTTTTTTGATGGCAAACCGATCAAAACCCGCATGCTGGAATTGGTGCAGGCACTCGGCCAGATTGCTGAGCCGTATGGTGCGTGGGTTCGACTGCACTATGTGTACCCGTACCCGAGTGTGGACGAGGTGCTGCCGCTGATGGCAACTGGCCAGGTGCTGCCGTACCTGGATGTGCCTTTGCAGCACAGCCACCCCGATGTTTTAAAGCGCATGAAGCGCCCCGCCAGTGGTGAAAAAAACCTGGAGCGCATTGCCCGCTGGCGCGAG
>JANYGP010000062.1 GCA_025362315.1 Polaromonas sp. | reverse complement strand
CGAGCTGGTCAGCCACCAGCTTGTTGGGCAGGCCGTTGATGACCAGTTGCATCACGGCTTTTTCGCGCTCGGTCAGGCTGGCCAGGCGGGCTTGTACGCTGCTGCTGGCGCTGTGCTGGGCCAGGGCGGCGGCTGACAGGGCCAGCGCCTGCTCGATACGGTCAACCAGCGCGTTGTCTGAAAACGGTTTTTCACAAAAATCAAAAGCGCCTTGCTTGACGGCTGCCACGGCAGTGGGTACGTCTGCGTGTCCGGTCAAAAAAATGACGGGCAGTGTGGGCAGCAGGCCATAGCCGATCAGTTTTTCAAACATCGCCAAACCGCTGAGGCCTGCCATGCGCACATCCAGCAGCACGCATGACGGCGTACTCACCCCAAAGCCTGACGATACCCGCGCGTCAAAGGCTTCGGCGCAGTCAAATACCTCGCTGTGCAGGCGGCGTGAGCGCAGCAGCCAGGCCAACGCGTCTCGCACGCTGCTGTCGTCATCAACGATGTAAACGGTGGCATCTTGTACAGGTTCCATCAAGGTGTCCTTCTCAAGGTTGGTGAGCGTTATCGACTGGCAAGGTGAAACTGAAAATGGTACCCGTTGGCAAAGCCGGCTCAAAGCCCAGAAAACCGCCGTGCTGTTCGATCACGGTGCGGCACAAGCTTAAACCCAAGCCCATGCCCTCGACTTTGGTGGTGAAAAACGGCGTGAACAACTGGGCCTGTACGTCGGGGGAAATGCCTGCGCCCTGGTCTATGACGGCAAACTCCACCCAACGGCTGCGGGCGTTGGACGCTGCGGGCCTGACGCGTAGGGTCAGCACGCGGGTTGTGGACGGGTCCAGGTCCTGCATGGCCTGCATGCCGTTACGTGACAAATTGAGCAGTACCTGCTCGACCATCGTGCGGTCGCAGAGCACCGCATGGGCAGCGGCGTCTATTTCAGTGACGACGGTCACAGACAGCTTGCGGGCTTGCAGGCTGACCAGCGGCATCACGGCGTTGATCAAGTCGCGTGGCTCAACCGCCTCACGTGTCTGGTCACGGCGGCGCACAAAGTCGTGCACGCTTTTGATCACTTTGCCAGCACGCTCGGCTTGTTCGGCAATGCGGCTGACAGCCAGCTGCAGGTCGCTTGAAAGCGCGGTGGGCGGCACGGTTGCTGCATCATGGAGCAAATTAAGAGACCCGGTGGCATAGCTTGAAATGGCGGCCAGGGGCTGGTTGAGTTCATGGCTCAGCAGCGAGGCCATTTCACCGACCATGGCCAGTCGGGCGGTGGCCTGCAAGCGGTCCTGGCTGGCACGCGAGAGCTCTTCTACCCGGCGCTGCTCTGACACGTCCAAAATGGCGCTCATCCAGCCGGTGTGTTTGCCTGCTGCGTTGATCAGCGGTGCCTCAATGATCAGGACTGGAAAGCGGGTGCCGTCAGGCCGCATGAACACGGATTCGTGTCCTTCGCGGGGCAAATTGCTGCCCGCCAGCCGGATGGCCTGGCGCTGCTGATAGGCATCAGACAATTCAGGTGGCCAGTAGGGCGATGGCAGGCTTTGGTCCAGCAACTGCTGGGGCGCCAGGCCCACCATGGCGCAAAACGCCGGATTGACATAGGTGATGCGCCCCGACAGGTCGCGCGCACGCAGCCCGGTGATCAGCGAGTCTTCCATTGCCTTGCGAAAAGCCAGCGCTTCGCCCAGGTCGTGCTCGGCCCGCAGACGCCGGCGTGTGTCACGTGCCAGTAAAAACAGCACGACCATCAAGGCCAGCGACACGGCTGTCAGCAGGGCTGTCAACACATTTGGAAAAAGCCCGGGCATACCGAGGCGGCTCTCCAGCCGCAGCACCAGCGTTGTGCCCGGCAAGTCCAGCAACTGGCGCGCCACAAAATTTTGACTGCCGCGCGCGCCACCGCCCACCAGCGCCAGGCGCGTGCCGTCGGCTTCTGTGAAGGCCAGGCTTTGCCCGCGCATGAGCTGTTTGCTGACCAGCTCCGACAACATGCTTTGCAATCCGTATGTGGCCAGCAGGTAGCCCGCCAGTTGCCCGCCCGCCATGATGGGCAGGCACATGTCGATGACTTCCATGCCCATGCCGTCGCTTTGTGGCAAAAAATAACTGCTTGAATACGATGCGCTGCTGATGCGCAGCGCGGCGGCGCAGGCGGTGCTGACATCAGAAAGCGAATTGCTGCGGCCAAAGCGTTCAAAGACGCCCTGCCGGTAAGGTGTGCCAGAAAAGCTCTGGATGTCCAGCGTGTCATTGCGCCATTCAACCCGCATGATTTCACGGCGTTCGCGCAGCAGCGCCTCTGCCAGTGTTTGCCAGCCATTTATGTCAGGGCCTTTGGCATGGATGCTGTGCAGTGCCTGAAGGCTCTGAACGTTGCGGTTCAGGCCGTCCTTGATGTCCAGCACGGCCTCGGCGGCATCGCGCTCAAGCCGGGTTTCAATTTCACTGTTTTCATAGCGGCCTACCAACCACACCAGGGTCAGCAAAAGCACCAGCACCAGCGCCACCAGCCAGCCCCACAGGACCGAGCGTTTGACACTCAGCGCCTCAAGCCTGGGCGTCACAGCAGGCGGTGGTTCAGCGCCGGCAATTGCAGGCGCCGCTGCGTCAGTGTGGCTTTGTCCATGTCAGCCAGCACGACGCCTGGGCCCTGCCGGAGCTCGGCCAACACGTCGCCCCATGGGCTGGCCACCAGGCTTTGGCCCCAGGTTTGCCTGCCGTTGTCGTGCAGCCCGCCTTGCGCTGCAGCCACCACATAGGCCAGGTTTTCAATGGCCCGGGCCCGCAGCAGAACTTCCCAATGCGAGCGTCCGGTGGTGTGGGTAAATGCACTGGGCACCAGCAACACATCGGCTTTCAATGCACGGTACAGCTCAGCAAAGCGCAGGTCATAACAAACGCTCAGGCCAACGCGCCAGGTATGACCGTCCCTTGCCTGCAAATCAAAAGCAACCGGTTGCGTGCCAGCAGTCAGCACCCGCGATTCGTCATAACTTTCCTGGCCGTTGTCAAAACAAAACAGGTGCATCTTGTCATAGCGGGCCACGCGCTGGCCCTGTGGATCAAACACCAGCGTGGTGTTGAAAACCTTGCCAGGTTGCGCCGATGTCAGGGGAACGGTGCCGCCTGCCAGATAAAGCTTGAAATCAAACGCACACCGGCTTAAAAAGTCCTGCAGCGGCCCGTGTCCGTCTGCTTCGGCAATTGCCAGTTTGTCGGTGTCTTTCATACCCAGAAGACAAAAATATTCAGGCAGCACAGCCAGTTCTGCGCCAGCTGCGGCAGCCTGACTGAGCAGGTCGCGCGCCGCAGCAAGGTTGCGTTGGACATCTGGCGTGGACACCATTTGAATGGCAGCGACTTTCATGGCATTTCCTGAGCAATCGGGTTTGAATCAATCTATTTTGGCGCCAGAAAACACGATGGCTTCAAGCCACTTGCGGATTTCACTGGTCTCGTAGGCAGTCAGCGCTGCTGCGTTCATGTAGCGCGGTATGGCTCCGGCAACTGCAAAACGCTGTGCCACTTCAGGACTGGCCAGCACCACACTGACGGCCTCCTGCAGCTGCGCTGTCAACGGCCCCGGCAGGCCCTTGGGTCCGTAAAGCGCAATCCAGCCAGGTGTGTCAAAGCCCTTCAGGCCAATGCTGGCACCTGCTTCGCTCAAGGTGGGCACACCGGGCAGCGCCTCGCTTTTGGTCAAGCCGGCTATGCCCAGTGCCTTGACCTTGCCTGCCCTGATTTGCGGCCCGCTGGCGGCAATCGAGTCAAACATCACACTGACTTGCCCTGCCATGACATCCTGCAATGCAGGGGCTGAGCCGCGGTAGGGGATGTGCGTGATGAAACTGCCGGTGCGGCTTTTGAGCAACTCCATCGCCAGGTGATTGGTCACGCCGTTGCCGCCGGAGGCATAGTTCAGCTGCCCGGGGCGCGACTTGGCATAGGCCACCATTTCAGCCACGGTATTGAACGGTGCGGCCGGGTGGGCCACCAGCACCAGGCCGACGCTGGCCACATGGGCAATGGGCGTAAAGTCTTTCGCGCCATACGGCCGCCTGGCATACAGCTGCGGTGCAATCGCCTGGGTCGAAGTGCTGCCCATCAGCAGCGTGTAACCGTCGCTCACCGCCTGGGCCATGCTTTGCCCCGCCAGCACGCCGCCTGCGCCGGGCTTGTTGTCAATCACAAAGCTCTGCCCCATCTGAGTGGACAGGCCTTGCGCGAGCACGCGTGCAAAAACATCGGTGCCGCCACCTGCCGGAAAGCCCACAACAATCTTCACAGGCTTGGACGGGTAGGCGCCCTGTGCCTGTACAGCCGGGCTGAAAGAAATGCCAGATACTATTAAAAAAGTAGCTGCCAGCGCCCATAAATCAGAGGCTACAGGTCTGAAATGCCTTGCAAAGCAGAAAGATGAAGGCATTGGGTGCTTTGCAGTTTTCATGTGTTGCCATCCAGGTTATCGGGTTATCGGTTTGTCGGGCCAGCTTGCCGGTCAATTGATAACGCCGGTGCTTTTGCCTTCTGCCTTGCTGTCGGCCTTGCTGTCTTTTTTGCTGTCTGCGGTGAATTTGGTCACTTTGGGGTCGGCCCAGCTGCCATCGATGTGAAACTCCTGCGTGGCAGCTTTCATCAGCGGTTGCCGCAAAAAAACCTGTGCCAAAAACGTTCCCAGGCCAATGACCGGGTTGATGACTGCAGTAATCAGTGAAGCCGTACCAGCGTCTATTTCAGGTATCACCACCACCTTGAGGTCCTGGGTTTCCTTGGCAATGTCAGCGCTGCCCTCCATCAGCACAGCTGCATTGACGCCCTTCATCTGCAGGTTGTTGGTGGCTGCCAGCCCCTGATTGATGGACACATCACCGCGCACAAAGTCAAAGGCAAAGCCTTCAGAAAAAACATCCCGAAAGTCCAGCGCCAGGCGGCGGGGCAACGATTGCAGGCTCAGCACCCCCAGCAGCTTGGCCAGGCCAGGGTCCGCTTTTAAAAACTGGCCTGACTCAATGTTGACATTGAACTGCCCGTTCATGCTGGGGTAGTCCAGGCTGAAGGGCGAACCCAGCCAGGCCACCTGGCCACTCATCTTGCCTTTGCCGCGGCGCACCACATCGTTCATGCCCAGACGTTTGAGCAACGCGCCGGAGTCCAGCAGGGTCAAATCAAAATCCATCGCCGTGCGCCGCCGTTCAGCACTGGTCAGAGCACGTGTATTGCCAGCGGCCTGGGCATTGATTGCGACCCAGTTGCCCCGGGCTTTTAACACCGCCTCAGGCAAGGTCACATCGAACTTTCTCAGGCGCCATTCACGCACACCGCCACTGGCGCCTTCGCGCGCAGCCGGGCCGGCTTGCAGATTGACAGCGTCAACTTCAATGCGGCCCAGTTTTCTGCCGCGCAGTTCCAGTTCATCCACCACAATGTCCAGCGCGGGAATGCTGGCAGGTTGCTCGTCCAGCAGGCTTTCAACATCGCTGGCATTGCCCGGGCCCAAACTCAGACGGGACAGACGCGCATAAACCCGACCCGCGTTGGCAGTGCCCGGCTGGCGAAACTCCAGGTATCCGTTCAGTTCAGCCGCGTCCAGATTGGCACGCCACAGTGTGCCGTCCCGAGTCCCCCCAATGACCAGATTGTTGAGCTTGCGGCCACCCATCGTCAGGTCCTTGGCGCGCAGTGCAATTTGGTCGGGCAGGTAGCTTTGCGCCAGTTGGGCTGCGTTGTTGACAAGTCTGGTTGGGCCCGAAGGTCCCGCTGAGGTGGGCAATGTTGCCTGGTTGGGTGCTGCTGCAAATGGACTGGCCCCCACCGTGCTGGACAAAACTTTCTCCCATGCATCCAGGTTGACACTGGCCAGTTTGATGTTGGCTGCAACGCCGGCTTCAGGCAATATCGCCGACTCGCCAGGCTCCAGCCCCACTGCAATGCTGCCCCGAATGACTCTGGCCTCCGGGCCACTGATGTCGCGCACGTATTGAACCGTTGCCAAGCCTGCCAGCGACAGGCTCAGCTGGTCTTGCAGCACCTGGCCAGCCGCATCCGTTCCCCGTACCAGAGAATTGTCGAAGCGGACAGGCAGTGGGCTTTCAGCACTCTTGTTCAACGGTGCCGGCAAAGTCAACGCCATGCCCTGCAGGTTGCTGGTCACCAGCACTTCTGTCATGCCGCGCCTGAAACCGATCACAGCGTTGTAAGCCGCAGTGCCGCTGGCGTTTTGTGCCAGGCGCGCTGCCATGCCCATGTCTTTGGCCTGCCGCAATGCGTCTGACGTCACAGTGCCCTGAGCGCGAAACACGGCGGTGGGCGCAACCTCGCCTGAAGGGCTTGTTGCGCCGGCTGTCATGCCCGGAACCCGCTGCATGCCACCTTCAAAGCGCACATCGCCGCCGAGAAGCCGGGCTTGTGCAGCTGCCACGTTAAAGCCCGATTCACTGAAAGTGACAGCGCCTTTGATCCGCCCCAAAAGCGGCGTTCCACTTGAAAACTGCGCATCATTGCCGGGCAAGGTCACAGTGCCCTGCACTGCTGTCTTGTCAATGTTGAGAATAGGCAGTGTCAGGCGCAGCGCGTAGTCTGCTGCACCGCTGACCACAGCGCCGCCCAGTGCATTGCCCGTCATGGTTGCCAGCGGCGACGTGTTGACAAATGTCAGGGCGTCACTGAGAGGGCCTTTCAGGCGTGCCTGCACTTCAACCGTTGCAGCGCGCAGCAGGTTGGGGATGCGCGCTTGCCCTTTGACCAGCTGCAGCCCTGGCAAGCCGGCAACTTTGCCCACCACGTTGTTGACTTCGAGGGCTGCCCGGTCAAACACCAGCTCGGCGTTGATGTCGCTCAATGCGGGCCACGGCGCTGCCGCAGCGGACTGAATCAGTTTGGGCACATAAGCAAAGCTGGCGTTTTTGACTTTGGCAGAAATCTTGAAATCACCCTTGGCAGGGTCCGCAAAGGGAATCAGATCCACAGGCCCCTTGACCAGAAACCTCACATCAGCCAAGTCGCCTTTATCTACAGCATCGCGCACATAGTGGCGGACCGGGTCGGCCAGTACCAGGGGCAGGTAACGGTGGATTCGCGCGCCATTGGCCCGGGTGATCACGCCTTTGAGGTCCAGAATTCCGAGCGATGTATCGTCTTTCATGCCCGGCCCGCTCTGGCCGGAGCGCCAGCTGGCCTGTGCCGAGCCTTCTGCGTCTGCTCCCGCAAAGGTGATGTTTTTCAGCTGGGCCTCGATTTTTTCACCGTTGAGCTTCCATTGGGCGTCCAGGTTCATTTTGTCCAGCGCGATGCGCGGCTCTTCAAACACGCCTGGCAAATCCAGGTGGCCCTGGCTGATGCTGACTGCTGCCTTGCCGCCCGACTGGGTGACATCAAATTCAACCGTGGCTCCCTTGATGCCTGGCCTGCCCGGTTGCGGATGCGGCGTTGCCGAAGAGCTGCTGCCCTGAAGAACAGCGGTGCGGAGCAGCGGGCTTGGCATTGCCGCTATTTCAAGCCCGCTGACCAGACCTTTTGCGTTGAAAGTCAGGGCTTTCATATCGCCACTGGCGGGCAATTGCCATGTGGCCTGCAGCGTCTGCACCAGCCCTTTCGGCTCAAAAGACGCAATCAGCGCGTGCGTATGTTCTCCCAGCGGCAGGCGGCTGCCAATTTGTGCCACAGCTGCCAAATCAAGGCGGTCTGCCTTCAATTCATTTTTTTGCTCTGTCTTGCCTGCAGTCCCCGAGCTGACCATTGCCAGGTTTCCACCCGGCCAGGCCAGGCCATCGAGCGTGTTGAATCTCAAGCCCTCTGTTGCCAATTCAAAACCATCGGCCAGCAAACGCCCGCCGACACGGCCCGTGACCGATGCCAGCGCCAGGGGTGCCAGAGTTTTACCCAGCTGCACATTCACGTCTGACAGCGCAACATCCAGCGTGGCACCGCCGATCTGCCCCTTGCTGACGTCCACCCATCCGCGAAGACTGCCGCTGCCAGATTTCGGGTTGACGCCAAATGTGTTGACCAGGTAGGGTTTGATTTGCGCCACATCGCCAATGTGCTGGAAATCGGCAAACAGCTGTCCGGTCCACTGCGTGAAATCACCGGCCCGTCGGGACAGCAAGGGCTGCCTGAAAATACCGCGCAGACTGAATCTTTCACCCCAGGCGGAAGGCGGCGTGGCGTCCAGGCGAAAAGTGTGACCTCTGGCACTGTTTTTCAGCACCACATCGACTTGCTGCAACTGCAGCACAGGTGCCTGGGCCAGCTCATCTGTCCAGCGCACAACGCCGCCTTTGATGGCCAGTTCAGGCTGCGAGAAAAACCAGTCCGCCGCTGCGCTGCCGTCGCCGCGCTTTTGATCAACGTCCAGCCCACCCACATAAATTTTGCCATCTGATGCACGGCGGACATCCAGCACAGGCTGGTCAATGACCAGTTGCTCAAATCCACCGCCCCAAAGTGATGTGGCTGACAAAGCCACCAGCACACGTTGCAGTTGCAAGACCTGGCGGCCTTGCGCGTCCTGCAGTGTCACGTTGTCCAGCTCAAAAGTCGGTATCAAACCACGGGACTGGGCCGATATCTGCCCTACCCGAACCGGCATGCCGATGGCGTGGCTGGCAATCGATTCCAGACGTGGGCGAAATTCCTCAATTCGCGGCACAATCCAGCCGTGAAGCAAACCCCAAGTGGCACCGAACAAAAGGCCAGCAGCCATGACGATTCCCAATATCCAGCGCGTTGCAACAGCCCATAGGCGCATGCCTTTGGGCAGGACATCTGTCACTTGTTGGGCGGGCTTGCGACTCTTTTCAGTTTCAATCATTGGCGAGATAATTATGACCGTCCGTACCTTTGGACGTCGTGCAGCGTTCTGCGATGTTGTGTGACATAGTGTGATAGGCCAGGCCAGCTATTCGCGCTTTGTTCAGCGCATCCGGCGTCGCTACAGCAACTGGCTTGGCCTGTTGCCTGCCGGGGCGCCCTGCCAGTCAACCATGGCTGCCACATTGGCCAGCTTGAGAGCGCAAGACCTCGACTTGGGTGCTGCTTTGCGAGTGCTGCGGCAACTGGTCATTGAGCGGCTGGTGGTGCTTGACTGTGACAGCAGCCAGACCGACGAGGCCCGTCTGAACATGGTCACACAAGCCATGACCGAGCTGGCCGAGCTGGCTTTGAGCCAGGCCATGCACCAGTCTGCGCAAGCGCTGGACGCGCTTCATGGCCCGCCGCTGGCAAGCGATTCAAGCCGAGTTCAAATGTGGGTGATTGGCATGGGCAAGCTGGGCGCGCGCGAGCTCAATGTGTCCAGCGACATTGACCTGATTTATGTTTATGACCAGGACGGCATGACGGCTGGCCTCACCGATGCACCTGCCGCCGTGTCGCTGCGCAGCCGCATCACGCATCACGAATATTTTGCGCTTCAGGTCAAGGCGCTTTACGCGCTGATTGGCGAGACCACAGAGCATGGCTTTGTGTTTCGCCTGGACCTGGCGCTCAGGCCGCACGGCAACTCGGGGCCCAGCGCTATTTCGCTTTCGGCACTGGACGATTACTTTCAGGCCCAGGGCCGGGAGTGGGAGCGCTTTGCCTGGCTCAAGAGCCGGGTGGTGGCACCCGCGGGCTGCATTGACAGCGGCTCGGCAGCAATGCTTCGCGGTGTGGTGTTGCCTTTTGTGTTCAGGCGTTACCTGGACTACAGCGTGTTTGATGCGCTGCGCATTTTGCATCGCCAGATTCGCGAGCACGCCGCCAAGCGGAGCGCCGGCCGGCCAGACCGTGCCAATGACGTGAAAATGTCGCGCGGTGGCATTCGCGAAATTGAATTTACCGTGCAGCTGCTGCAGGTGGTGCGCGGCGGGCAGTTTCCAGAGTTGCGCACTCGCCGCACTGTTGACGCATTGCAGCGCCTGGCCCATGCCGGCCTGATGCCGCAGGCCACTGCCAACGCCCTGACCCATGCTTACCACTTTTTGCGCCATGTGGAGCACCGTATTCAGTATCTGGATGACCAGCAAACCCACGCATTGCCCACCCGCGATGATGACCTGAGCTGGATTGCCCAAACCATGGGGTACGCCAGCAGCCACCTTTTTTTGCACGAACTTGATGCGCACCGGGAAGGCGTGGCAGCTGAATTTGACAAGCTCCTGGGCGGGCAGACCGAATGCAGGGGTTGCAACAAAACAGCCACGCCGCCTGCGCCGGAACTGGATGATTTGCTGGCGCACCTGTCCAGCCAGTGGCCAGTGCAATTTCGCGCCCGCTTGCAGCAGTGGCAGTCGCACCCCAGAGTTTTGGGTTTGCGTGATGTGTCGCGCGCCCGTTTGAGCCAGCTGGTCCAGCGTACTGCGCAGTGGCTGCAGGACGGCAGCGTGACGGAAGATGCCGCCTTGCGCATCATGGACTGGATTGAGCCGCTGCTGCGGCGTGAAAGCTATCTGGCCCTGCTGCTGGAGCGCCCACAGGTTCACCAGCGTTTGCTGCGGCTGCTGGGCGCGGCCAAGTGGCCTGCGCGTTATTTGCTCAAGCACCCGGGCGTCATTGACGAGCTGGCCATCGACGCGATGCTGCATGAACGCTTTGACGCTGCTGCTTACACGCAGGAGCTCAATACGCGGTTAACGTCCTTGCACATCACCGGCGAGGACGGCGAAGAGACCTGTCTGAACCTGCTCCGAAGGGCGCACCATGCAGAAGTGTTTCGCACACTGGCCCGCGATGTTGAAGGCGTTTTGAGTGTTGAGCAGGTGGCCGATGACCTGAGCGCGCTGGCAGAAGCCACGCTGGCCATCACGCTGGACTGGTGCTGGCAGCGGCTGAAAACCAGGCACCGCGATGTGCCCCAGCTGGCCATCATTGCGTACGGCAAATTGGGCGGCAAAGAGCTCGGTTATGGCAGCGATCTGGACATTGTGTTTGTCTACCAGGACGACGATGAAAAAGCGGCAGAGGTGTATGCAGCGCTGGTCCGCAAGCTGATCAACTGGCTGACCGTTAAAACCGGTGAAGGCGACCTGTTTGAAATTGACACGGCACTGCGCCCCAACGGCAATTCGGGGCTGCTGGTGACCAGCTTTTCAGCGTATGCCAGCTACCAGCAGCAACGCGGCAGCAACACCGCCTGGACTTGGGAACACCAGGCCATGACGCGCGCCCGTTTCATCATGGGCTCTGAACCCTTGCGCGCGCAGTTTGAGCATATTCGGGCTGGCGTGATTGCTGCGCCAAGAAATGCTCAATTGCTGCGTGACGAAATCATGGCCATGCGCCTGAAGGTGCAAACCGCCCATCCGGTCAAAGGCCATGTGTTTGACGTCAAACACAGCCGGGGCGGCATGGTCGATGCTGAATTTGCGGTGCAATACCTGGTGTTGTCCCAGTCAGCCCATCACCCCGAGCTGGCTGAAAATGTGGGCAACATTGCCTTGCTGCAACGCGCCCAGGCGGCTGGTTTGCTGGCCGATGGTGTGGGCAATGCCGCAGCCATGGCGTATCGGGAACTGCGCCGCGTGCAGCACCAGGCCCGGCTGAACGAGACGCCAACGCAGGTAGCTGGCGATAAGTTGCTGCCTGAAAAAGCAGCAATCCTGGCCTTGTGGCAGGCCGTGTTTGCCATCGCTTGAGTCAACCCCGGGGGTAAGAGTTTTTGCCCTGGCAGCAAGGCGAAATATTCAGGGCCAGGCGTGTACATAATCAGGCAACTTTGTTTTCTGCCCATTTATCTTTGAGTTGACAACCATGGCGGTTTTGAAAAATTGCTTTTATGCAGTTCGGGGAAGTGTTCCTGGCCATGCGCCAGGTGCTGGCTGCTGGCTGGTGTTGGCAGCTGCCCTGCTGACTGGCTGCGCCGCCAACTCACCGCAACTGACGGTTCCTATTGCAGCGCCAGCGCAGTGGTTTGCGCCCTTGCCTTTGAATAATTCTGCAGCGGCCGTTAATTCAACCAACACACCCTTGCCTTCAGGCAACGCAGCAGGCAGCCTGCCGCACAACGGCAGTGTCACAAGCTTGTCCCAATGGTGGCAACAACAAAACGACGCGCTGCTGGTCGAATTGATTGATGCGGCCCAGGCTGTCAGCCCGTCCATCGTCACGGCACGCTCCAACATTCAGCAGGCGCAGTCGGCGCGGGACGTGTCAGCAGCAGCCTTGCTGCCAACACTGGATGCAACAGGAAACTTCAATCGCAGCAAGCCCCCGCCTGTCAATCGAACGGCTATACCTGCTCTGGTCAACTCAGTGCAATTGGGCCTTCAAACCAGTTGGGAGATTGACCTGTTTGGCCAAAACGAGGCCAGCCTGAATGCAGACAGGGAACGGTTTTCAGGGGCCGAGGCCAAATGGCATGAGGCCAGGGTGATTGTGGCTGCCGAGGTTGCAACCGATTACTACAACCTGCGCGCTTGCGAAAAGCAGTTGCTCGTCACCAGCGCCGATGCCCGGTCGCGCCTGCAAACCAGCCGCCTGACTGCGCAGCTGACCGATGCCGGTTTTGCGGCGCCCGCCACCGCCGGCCTGGCGCGCGCCAGCGCCGCTGAAGGCAACAGCCGCATCACCCAGCAGCGCGCTGAATGTGAAGTCATTGTCAAGGCGCTGTCGGCCATGACAGCACTGCCTGAGCCTGAGCTGCGCCAGAAGCTGAACACAGCTGCACCCGATGTGCCCCAGCAAGGGATTGCTGACATCCCAAGCGTGCCTGCCGAGGTGCTGGGCCAGCGGCCCGATGTTTACAGCGCTGCCCGGGAGCTGGCTGCTGCCAGTTACGATGTCGGCAGTGCCCGGGCCCAACGCTACCCCAGACTGTCGCTAAACGGCTCGATTGCTGCCAACAAAGCGCGGACCAGGGGCTTTACGCAGAGCTACAGCACCTGGTCCATCGGCCCGGTGTCTTTGAGCATTCCGCTGTTTGACGGTGGCGCAGCCGATGCCAATATTGATGCTGCCAAAGCCAGATACGAAGAGGCTGCAGGCAAATACCGCAGCAGCGTCAGGCAAGCCGTGCGCGAGGTTGAAGAAGCGTTGATCAACCTGCAAAGCACCACCGACCGCCAGGACGACACAGCTATCGCCGCTGAGGGTTACAGCGCTTCGTTTGCTGGCACTGAGGCCCGCTACAAGGCTGGTTTGGCCAGCCTGGTTGAGCTTGAGGATTCGCGGCGCGTGCTGCTGGCGGCCCAAAGCGGACTGGTCAGCCTGGCACGTGAGCGCCGCAGCGCCTGGATTGCGCTGTACCGTGCGCTGGGCGGCGGGTGGACAACGGCGGCGCCGTCCGCCACACCTATGGTGTTTAACATCCCGCAGGCCTTTTTACCGGACTGGTAAGTCTTGACATCCAGAAACTGACTGGTTTGAATCAATATTTTTCTTATGACATCTTTCATCCGCTTTGATCTTCGTGCCATTCATCGTTCAATGCATCGTTCAACTCATTGCATCAGTGATCGCGCTGGATTTGCTATTTATTCAGTAGCTGCTTGCGCCCTGTTTTATTGCGCTACAGCCGTTTTTTCTTCTCAATCACAGGCTGCAGACGGTAAAAAACCGGTAACTCCCAAACCGTCCCTCACCGTCAGCACCGTGCAGCCCGCCATGCGCAACCTGCCGTTCAGGCTCCCCGCCAATGGCAATGTCAGCGCCTGGCAGGAAGCCAGCATTGGCAGTGAAGTCAATGGCTTGCGACTGGTCAGTGTCAATGTCAATGTGGGTGACAAGGTGACAAAAGGGCAGGTGCTGGCCACCTTTGCGACAGATCAGGTCACCGCTGAAGTGGCCCAGGCCCAGGCCAGCTACAGGGAAGTGGAAGCCAGCGCGCTGGATGCAACCGTCAACGCCGACAAAGCTCGCACACTGCAGGCCAGCGGCGCACTGAGCGACCAGCAGATCAACCAGTACCTGACTCTTGAGAAAAGCGCCAAAGCGCGCCTGGAGGTTGCCAAAGCTGCGCTGGCAGTGCAGCAGGTGCGCATGAAGCAAACGCGGTTGCTGGCCCCTGACAACGGCGTGATTTCCATGCGCAGCGCCACTTTGGGCGCGGTCGTAGGCAGCGGGGCTGAGCTGTTCAAAATGATTCGTGGTGGCCGCCTGGAATGGCGGGCCGAAGTCACCTCCACCGAGCTGGCCAATATCAAGCCTGGCTCAAACGTCAGCGTGACGGCTGCCAGCGGCGCAAAAGTACAAGGCAAGGTGCGCATGCTGAGCCCGACGGTGGATTCGGTTACCCGCAACGCGCTGGTGTATGTTGATTTGCCAGCCCATCCGGACATCCGCGCAGGCATGTTTGCCAAAGGCGAGTTTGAGGGCGGTGCCAGCAATGTACTCAGCCTGCCGCAACAGGCATTGGTGCTCCGGGATGGTTTTACTTATGCGATGCGGCTGGAGCCAGGCAACAAGGTCGCTCAGGTCAAGCTGCAAACTGGCAGGCGCATGGGCGATGCGGTTGAAGTGCTGCAAGGAGCCAAGGCAGGCGAGCAGTTTGTGGCCAGCGGCGCGGCGTTTTTGGCCGATGGCGATGTGGTCAAGGTGGTTACAGTGCTCTCTGCCAGCCCGGCTGCATCCAGTGCTCCAAAGTAGTCCAGACTCAAGGCCTGTCATTTTCGTGAAAGCGGAAATCCAGTTCGGTTTTAGACCTGCAAGTAACGCTGGCACCGAACCGGATTTGCTCTATTGCCAGGGATGACGCGGTTTTTGTCCTGTACAGGTGTGTTTGTAAAGCCTAATAGGCCTTTAGACCAAATAAAATGGGCGTGAGCAGCTACTAAAACCGAAGCAAACTGATGTACTTCAAGGCTGCACACTGTCAATCATTAAACTCAGCTTCCCGGCGCCTGATTTGACAGGTGCACTTTGCCCAACCAGGTCCCCGCTTTGCGGCATGGCATTGCCTGACCTGGAAACCCTGGCACCCACCACCACCCGTTCAAATTTTGAAAGTTTGAGTTCATCAGCCATGGCCGAGCTGTCGTCGAGCGTGAAGGTGATTGGCAGCTCACTGGCTTTGCGCTTCAAAATGGCCAGCGGCATGCGCGGACTGTTAGGTGATGGTGCTGCCCGGGCAAAGATAAAAACAGTGTCATCCGGCGCAACTTTGCCTTTCAAATCGGCTGAAATATTGACAATGCCCTCAATACCAGCCTGTGCTGGGGCAGGTGTGGGTGCTGACCTGGAAGCTACTTGGGACGTTCCAGCCTGGCCGGATGCGGCTCGGGCTTCTTCAACACTGCTGGCCAGGCCTTTGGCAAAGTCACTGCCCGGTGGTGCCAGGCCCTGTGCTTGGGTCCACAACTGGGCAGCTTTGGCAAAGTCTTTTTTCTCAAACGCGGCGCTGCCAGCCAGTGCCAGGGCCTTGATATTGTTGGGGTCCAGCAACAGCGCGCGTTCAAACAAAATGGTGGGCTCGCCGGCCATGCGCTGGCCTTGCAGCATGGCCAGCACGTCGGCATGGTCGGCCATGATCTGGGCGTTGCCGGGGTTGAGCTCAACGGCGCGCCGGTAAGCCTTGTTGGCCTCGGGAAACTTCTGCATCGCGGCATAAGACCGGGCCAGCATTTCCCAGGCTTTGGGGTCAGGTGCCTGGCTGGCGGGTACGGCTTCCAGTCGGGCCGCAAAGGCGCTGACCATGGCTTCCAGTTGCTCGGGTGTGGGCTCAGTGTCGGCTTTGGCCTGCAGGTTAGCCGGATCCAGCGCCTGGACATTGCCTAAAAAGCCGTAAATACCCAAAGCCATCAAAGGCATGACCAAGCCCAGCGCCCATGCTGTGCGTTTTGATCTGGCTGGGGCAACAGTGGCTTCTGGCGCGCTTTCTTCCTCCAGGGCGCGGCGTTCAATGTCGCTTCTGGCCAGTGCCAGTTGGTCAGCATTGATGTTGCCTGCTGCAAAGTCAGCATCAAGTTGCGTGATCTGGCTGCGCAGGACAGACAGGTTGGCCTGGGCGGCGCTGCCGGCAGTTTTGTCTACGCTGCTTTTTGACCTGAGCAGGGGGGGCAGCACGAGTGCAAGAGCCAACACCAAAAGCAAGGTGGCGGAAATCCAGAAAGCGATCATTTGTTTGTTGGTTGGCTAGGTTTTATCTCTCTCCCCTTGCGGGGGAAGAAAGATTGATTTTAGGGTGGGGGCAAGCACAGAGCCAGTCTTTGTATCGCGCGTGCCCCCATCCCGCCTTCCCCCGGAAGGGGAAGGCGTAACAGGCACCTGGATCAAGAACATCTTTAAAGTTGAGCAGGCTCAGCCAACATCGCTTGCGCTTTGGCGGAGTCAGCTTCACTCAATGCCTCTGACTGGGCACTGCGCCTGCGTCGCCGCACATTTAGCACCAGCATCACCGCAGCGATTGCCAGCAACGTAAAAGGCCCCAGCCACAGCAGCACCGTCGTGGTTTTCAGCGGCGGGCGGTACAGCACAAAGTCGCCATAACGCTCGACCATGAAGTTCAAAATCTGCTTTTGCGATTGGCCTTCCGTCAGCTTGATGCGAATCTGGTTTTTCAAATCAACAGCCAGGTCGGCATGTGACGCCGCAATGGTTTCGTTTTGGCACACCAGACAACGCAGCTCCTCGGCAATCACCATCATGCGGGCCTCCAGGGCCGGGTCCGATGAAATATTGGGCGCTACTTTGGCCTGAGCCATCAGCGAGGTGCACACCAGCAGCGCAATGAAAAGGTTCTTGAACATTCAACTGGCCGAGAGCTTTTTGACCAGCGGCAAAATGGTGTCACGAAGTGCCTCTGGCGTGACCGGGCCAATCTGTTTGTAACGGATCAAGCCCTGCTTGTCGACCACAAAAGTTTCAGGCACACCGTACACCCCGAGGTCAATGCCCACCAGGCCATCACCATCGACCATGGACGCCACGTACGGGTTGCCAAAATTACCCAGCCAGGCGAGGGCTGCAGGGGATTTGTCTTTGTAGTTCAGGCCGTAAATCGGCACCTGATTGGTCTTGGACAGCTCGACCAATACCGGATGTTCAACGCGGCAAGCCACGCACCACGAAGCCCACACATTGAGCAGCCATACCTGGCCCAACAGGTCTTTGGCAGCAATGGATTTGTCAGGCGCACTGAGCACGGCCAGTTTGAACTGCGGCAGCGGTTTGTTGATCAGCGGGGAGGGCACTTCACGCGGGTTAAGAGTCAGGCCAATTGCCAGAAAGCCAACCAGCACGACAAAAATGCCCAGCGGTAAAAACCGCTTGACCGTGGTGCTGTTCATCAGGTTTGGGGCTTCATGTTGACTTTGGCGGCCACCGGCATGGCCGAGCCAGGCGAGCCCAATCCAGTTTGGTCAGGCGCAACAACAGGCGCGACTTTTTTGGCCGCCACCTTCACTGCCCGGTAGCGCCTGTCCAGCACCGCCAGCAAGCCGCCAAGTGCCATCAGCACGCAGCCAAACCAGATCCAGTTGACAAAGGGTTTGTGGTGCAGGCGCACGCTCCAGGCGGTATCGCTGACGGGCTCGCCAAGTGCCACATACAAGTCGCGCGTGATGCCCCGGTCAATCGCCACCTCTGTCATGGGCATGCTGCGCACGGTGTAGATGCGGCGCTCAGGTTTTAAAGTTGCAATCACCTTGTCGCCATCCGTCACCGTCAGCGTCGCTCTGGCAGATGTGTAATTGGGTCCCCTGGCCTGCAACACATTGTCCAGCTTGAAGGTGTAACCACCCACGCTGGCCGTTTCGCCCGGCTCCATGCGCACGTCGTTTTCACTTTGAAAGCTGCTGACCACTGTCACGCCAACAATGAACACCGCAATGCCAAAGTGCGCCAGCAGCATGCCGTAATAACTCCCCGGCAAAGCGGCAAACCGAGCCATCCAGCTGGGCGAGCGGTGCTCTTTCACCTTGTCAATCAGGTTGACCACAGCGCTGCTGGCCACCCACACAGCCAGCAGCAAGCCCAGGCCTGTCATGGGCGTCCAGCTGCCCAGCACCAGCGGCGCAACGATCGCACTGGCAACGCTGACGCCAATGGCCCAACGCAGCCGCTTTGTCAGGTCCATCATCTCGGCCTGACGCCAGCGCGTCATCGGGCCTACGCCCATCAGGAACAGGGCCGGCGCGATCAAGGGCACAAACACGGCTACAAAATAAGGTGGGCCCACCGACAGCTTGCCCATGCCCAATGCATCAATCACCAGCGGGTACAGTGTGCCCAGCAGCACGGCAGCAGCGGAGACCACCAGCAGCACATTGTTGGCCAGCAGCATTGATTCACGCGAGACCGGCTCAAAGCTGCCCCCCAGGCCCACACGCGGTGCGCGCCATGCAAACAGCGCCAGCGAGCCACCAATCACCACCGCCAGAAAGCCCAGAATAAATATGCCCCGCGCCGGGTCGGTGGCAAAGGCATGAACAGAACTCAGCACGCCAGAACGAACAATGAAAGTGCCCAGCAGCGACAGCGAAAACGTCATGATGGCCAGCAGCGCTGTCCACATCTTAAAACCGCCGCGCTTTTCAGTCACCGCCAGCGAATGGATCAGCGCTGTGCCCACCAGCCACGGCATGAATGAAGCGTTTTCAACCGGGTCCCAAAACCACCAGCCGCCCCAGCCCAGTTCGTAGTACGCCCAAAAGCTGCCCAGCGCAATGCCCACTGTCAAAAAGCACCAGGCCACAGTCGTCCAAGGGCGTGACCAGCGCGCCCAGGCGGCGTCAAGCCGGCCCGACAGCAGCGCAGCTATGGCAAACGCAAACGCCACCACAAAACCCACATAGCCCATGTAGAGCATCGGCGGGTGAATGATCATGCCCGGGTCTTGCAACAGTGGGTTCAAGTCTTGTCCATCTGCTGCAGCCGGCAGCAGCCGTGTGAAAGGGTTGGACGTGAGCAACGTGAACAGAATAAAGCCGCAGCTGATGAGGCCCATCACGCCCAACACCCGCGCAATCATGCGGTCGTCCAGTTGTTTTGAGAAAATCGACACGGCTAAAGTCCAGCCCGCCAAAATCAATGCCCACAGCAAGATTGAGCCTTCGTGGTTGCCCCACACAGCGGTAATCTTGTAGATCATGGGCAGCATGCTGTTGGAATGCTGCGCTGCCAGTTGAACTGAAAAGTCGTTGGTGACAAACGCATAGGTCAGGCAGCCATAGGCAAAAGCCACAAACACAAATTGCCCGCGCGCTGACGGCCGTGCCAGCGCCATCCAGGCGGCATTGCCCTTGTGCGCGCCAATCAGCGGCAACACGCTTTGCATGAGGGCCATCATGAAAGCCAAGATAAGTGCAAAGTGGCCTAGTTCACTGATCATGGTGCGGTGTCCGTCATGGATTGAGTTTCAAAGTCGCGCTGGTTTGTTGCGGCTTGCCCGCAGCTGCGTTTTTCAAAGCTGTGGCTGCTTCGGGAGGCATGTAATTTTCATCATGCTTGGCCAGCACCTGGTCAGCCCTGAAAATACCATCGGCCCCCAGTTTGCCCTGCGCCACCACGCCTTTGCCTTCCATGAACAAGTCAGGCAGCAAGCCGGTATACGTGACAGGGATTGTCTTGGCCAGGTCGGTCACGACAAAGCGGGTTGTCAAACCTTGAGTTTCACGCTTGATGCTGCCTTGTTCCACCAGCCCACCAATCCGGAAGCTGCGGCCCTGGGGGGCTTCATTGGCCGACACCTGGGTTGGACTGAAAAAAAACACCAGGTTGCTGTTGAAAGCGTTCAGCACCAATGCAACAGCAACTCCCAATGCGGCAAGCCCGCAGGTGATGGCCAAAGCGCGCTTGTGACGTGGTTTCATGTGGTGTATTGTCCCTTGTCTGGCGTGCCTTGTTCCTGCGCCCCAGCCAAAAGCGCACGGCGCTTGAGGTTAAGCATGACAGGCTCAACAATACAAACCAGCGCGCAGACGCCAAGGGATCCCCAAACGTAAAAACCGTATCCGCCCATGGCCAGAAATTCACCGAAACTGCTCCACATTACCGGGCCCCCAATTCGGCGCGCGCCCATGCTGTGTGGCGTTCCCGCTCCAGGATAATCACCCTGGCGCGCTTGAGTACCACCACGATGCAGTAAGCCCAGAAAGCCAGAGCCATGACCAGCATGGCAATCAGCATCGGCGTGGCCATGCTCGTGCCCTTGAAGCTGACCGATGCGCCCTGATGCAATGTGTTCCACCATTTGACTGAAAAATAAATAATCGGCACGTTGACGACTCCCACCAGCGCCAGCAAACCGGCAGCGCGGTCAGCCCGGCGCGTATCGTCTATGGAAGCGTGCAGCGACATGAACCCGATGTACAAAAACAGCAAGACCAGCTCAGACGTCAGGCGCGCGTCCCACACCCACCATGCGCCCCAGGTTGGCTTGCCCCACAGCGCACCTGTCCACAATGCCAAGAACGTCATCAAGGCACCTGTAGGTGCCAAAGCGCAGGCCATCATCGACGACAAGCGCGAATTGAAAACCAGGCCCGCCCCGGCCCAGCCGGCCATGGCAACGTACAGCACCATTGACATCCAGGCAGTGGGCACGTGCACAAAAATAATCCGGTAAGCCTGGCCTTGCGTGGCATCGGTTGGTGCCACCCACAGGCCCAGGTAAAGGCCATACGCCCCCAATAACACGCCGGCAGCTGCAAACCAGGGCATCAGTTTGCCCGCCAGCGGGTAAAAGCGCTGGGGCGCTGCGTAATAAAACCAGTTGATCTTGTTTGTTGGCACTTGTCTTTATTCCTCAAGCATCTTGATTATCTTATTCAGTCAACAAGCTGTTATTCCATGGATATCCGCAACGCTGCAGCCGCTACCCAGGGCGCTGACATGACCCCCACAATCAGCAAAGCCCCCAGCAATGAAAAGTGCCCAGCCACACCCAAACCGGCGTTGTGCGCCTCAACAGCGCCCGCGCCAAAAATCAGCACCGGAATGGTCAGAGGCAACACCAGCAAAGACAACAGCACACTGGAGCCGCGCAAACCCACCGTCAGCGCAGCGCCAATTGAGCCCACCAGACTCAGCAACGGTGTGCCCAGCAGCAACGACAATGCCAGCACGCCGGTAGCTGTTGCCGACAGATCAAACTGCAGTGCCAGCACGGGTGAAAGTACAACAAGCGGCAAACCGGACACCATCCAGTGCGCCAGCGTTTTGCCCATAACCAGCAACCCCAAAGAATGGGTAGACAGCAGCATTTGTTCCAAAGTTCCGTCGCTGTGGTCGTCTGCAAACAGGCGAGGCAGAGACAGCATGCTTGCAAGCATGGCTGCAACCCACAGCACGCCGGGTGCCATGGTGCGAAGCAGCTGGGGTTCAGGGCCCACACCCAGTGGAAACAGGCTGACCACCATGACAAAAAATATCAGTGTTGCCAATGTGTCGCTGCGGCGTCGCAAAGCCACACGCAAATCCCGTTGCAGCACCGTAAACAGCCCGGACAGCCAGGCTTGCTGCTTCATAAAACCAGCTCTTTCTGACCGGATGTCCTGATGGCCATGTCCTGGTGGCTGGTCAGTACCACCAGCCCTGCCTGTTGCAGATGGTTTTCTATCAGGCCAGTCAGCCATGCAGTGGCAGCACTGTCCAGCGTGTTGAAAGGTTCGTCCAGAATCCACAGCGGCACTTGTTGACACAAATCAAGACGCGCCAGTGCACTGCGCCTGCGCTGGCCTTGCGACAAATATCGAGCCGGCGTTTTTTCAAAACCGCGCAACCCTGCGTTTTGAAGCGCAGCCATGGCCGTCTGCAAGGTGGTGAGGCGGCCGCCCAGAACGCAGGCATCGATCAAATTCTCAACAGGTGACAACTCGTCTTTCAACGCAGCAGCGTGGCCGATGTAAACCAGATTTCGCCCATATTCACCGCGTTGCTTTGCAATTGGCACGTCCTGCCACAGAACTTGTCCCTGCGTTGGCTGCATCAGTCCACACAGCATGCGCAGCAAGCTTGTCTTGCCGGCGCCATTGGCTCCGCGCACCCTCAGCAATTCACCCGGAGCAAGGTTTGCCGACAGGTTTTTAAACAACTGGCGACTGCCCCTGGTGCAGCTGATTTCGTCAAATTGCAAATTCATGGGCCGGGGTTTTTTGAAAAGCGTACAGCCTTGCCGCTGGTTGGAAGCATTCGAACAAAAAGCTCCTGAAAATAAATTGCACGAGTCCTGAGTCTAAACAGCTTGTCAAGAAAAATTGACGTTCAATTGAAAAGTGTCTATATTAGTTTACAGTCAGTAGTGACAATTTAAATTGACACCTGCTTTTTATCCACACATTGTTGATGTGTTGAATCGTCCTAATTCAAATAAAAGGAGTCATGCATGAAAGTTATCACGCACATTGAACAGTCCCTTGCTGCTGCTTTGGCCTTGGGAGAAGAGCCGGGTTGCCCCCCCAAACTGGCCAGTGCTGTGCGTCATGCCGTGTTTCCTGGCGGGGCCCGAATCAGGCCGCAGCTTTGCCTGGCAGTCGCCGGTGCCTGCGGAAACGACGACCCCTTGCTGGCCGATGCGGCAGCTGTTGCCATTGAATTGCTGCATTGCGCGTCGTTGGTGCATGACGATTTGCCTTGTTTTGACGATGCGCCGACACGCCGGGGCCGGGCGTCGGTGCATTTTGCGTATGGGGAGAGCCTGGCTGTGCTGGCGGGCGATGCGCTAATTGTTGCTGCCTTTCAAACCCTGGGTTTGGCAGCCGAGAAGAACCCGAAGCGCATGGCCGCCGTGCTCGGCGTGGTGGCCAAGGGCGTGGGCATGCCGTTCGGCATCGTCGCAGGGCAAGCCTGGGAAAGTGAATCTCGCGTGTCACTGACAGCATATCAACGCGCCAAAACGGGTGCTTTGTTTGTCGCTGCAACCATGGGCGGCGCACTGGCTGCAGGGGCTGACCCCAAGCCTTGGGCGGCGCTGGGCGAATGGTTGGGTGAGGCGTATCAGGTGGCTGATGACATTCGGGATGTGATGGCCGACCCGGGCACGCTGGGCAAACCGGTGGGCCAGGACCTTGCTTTTGGCCGCCCCAGCGTGGCCACCGACTTGGGGCTGGGCGGAGCGATTGCATACTTTGAAAAGCTGGTGCAGTCTGCCATTGATTCCGTGCCTGAATGCACCAGCCGCGAGATGATGCGCCAGCTCGTCAGGCAAGAGTCAGAGCGCCTGGTGCCCCGCGAGGATTGTGATAAATTCAGGCATGTCACTGCTGACATATTGCAGCCATTTGATGCTGTAGCCCAATTAAATCGGGCGCAAGCAGCTCATAAAAGCGTAGCAATTTAATGCCTCAACTGCAGCGTCAGCTTGACTTGGGTCAACCCGCTGCGGGTGCTGGCAACCGCCCAGCGTGGCGTGACCGTTTTGATGCCTGGAAGGACGCCAAGCTGACCGACCCCAGCTTTTCACGCTGGGCAGCTGGCAATGTGCTGACGCGGTGGATCGTGCGCCGCCGGGCGGCTCAGGTGTTTGACATGATGGCCGGCTTCATTTATTCCCAGGTGTTGCTGGCCTGTGTGCGGCTGCGCATTCTGGAGGTGGTCAACGAATCTCCGCGCACGCTGGACGAGCTGGCGCAAATTTGCCAGGTGCCCGCTGCAGGTTTGCAGCGACTGATCCACTCTGCGGTTGCGCTTGAATTACTGGCGCCTCGCGGCCAGAACCGCTACGGCTTGGGCGTTTTGGGTGCGCCCGTGGCGGGCCATGCCGGTATTCGCGCCATGATTGAACACCACGCCGTGCTGTACCACGACATGCAGGACCCAGTGGCGCTGCTGCGCGACCAGGTCAGCGATGGGCAAATGATGGCGTATTGGCCGTATGTTGAAACGCAAGGCCCAACGACTGAGCCAAAACCCGCCAGAGAGTCAGCGCCAAGAACGTGGGAAGAAGAAAAAGTCTCGCGCTATTCGCAGCTCATGTCGGCGTCGCAGCCGTTTGTGGTCGACGAGGTGCTGGCCACTTATTCGTTTGCCCACCACCACTGCGTGCTGGATGTGGGCGGCGGGCAGGGCACGTTTGTCAGCCGTCTGGCGGGGCACGCGCCGCATTTGAAGCTCACGCTGTTTGACTTGCCCCAGGTGGCCGGGCTGGCGCAAGACAACTTCAAGAAACAGTCTCTGAGTGGCCGCATCGAGGCATTCGGCGGTGATTTTTTGAAAGACGCGTTGCCGGAGGGTGCGGACCTGGTCACGCTGGTGCGCGTGGCGCACGACCACCCTGATGCGCATGTCAACATCATTTTGCGGGCGATTTTCAAAGCTTTGCCCGCTGGCGGCACGCTCTTGCTGACCGAGCCGATGGCACAGGCTGAACATGAAGCACCGCTGGGCGATGCCTACTTTCACTTTTATTTGCTGGCGATGGGCTCCGGGCGGCTGCGCACCACGCATGAGCTGACGGGCATGATGCTGGCCGCCGGATTTGACCGTGTGGATGTGCTGGCCAATCCCATGCCCCTGCAAACCCGTATCCTGGTTGCAAAGAAGGCTAAGTAGTTACCCGATCTTCGGAACAATTTAGACAAATAGCGTAAATATTAGTTGACACTTTAATTTGTCAACGTAAACTGACACTCATGCAAGCTCAAGCAATCGTTTTCCAGGCACCCCAGCAATTGCGGGTTCAGGCACTGGATTTGCCCACTTTGGGTAGCAACGACGTTGAAGTGGCTATGGAATACAGCGGCATCAGCACCGGTACAGAGCGTTTGCTGTGGGACGGCACCATGCCTGCCTTTCCAGGCATGGGCTACCCGCTGGTACCGGGTTATGAGTCGGTGGGCCGTGTCGTTGGCAAGGGTGTAAATGTCGACCTGCCACTGGGCACACGGCTGTTTGTGCCCGGAGCCCAGTGCTTTACGGGCGTTCACAATTTATTTGGCGGCTCGGCATCGCGCCTGGTGGTGCAGCAGTCACGCACCGCGCTGGTGGAGGAATCGCTGGGTGCTGAGGCTGTCTTGATGGCACTGGCCGCAACAGCCCAACACGCATTGGCAGGCGGCACACCGCCTGATTTGATCATTGGTCACGGCGTGATGGGCAGACTGCTGGCCCGGCTCACGGTGGCCGCAGGGCATACAGCGCCCACAGTGTGGGAAGTCAATCCAGCGCGCCAATCGGGCGCTGAGGGATACAGTGTTTGCAGCCCAGCCGACGATGCGCGCCGCGACTACCGCGCGATTTACGACGTGAGCGGCGATTCAGAAATCCTGGACAAAGCCATTGCCCGCCAAGCCGCTGGCGGCGAAGTGGTGCTGGCTGGCTTTTACAGGCAGTCACTCAGCTTTGCGTTTGCACCCGCCTTCATGCGCGAAACCCGCATTCGCATTGCAGCACAGTGGAAACCCGAAGACCTGGCGCATGTAGCGGCACTTGCCAACAGTGGCGGGTTATCGCTTGGCGGCTTGATCACACACACCGGGGAGCCTGCACACGCTCAAGCTGCTTACCAAACCGCATTCGGCGATGCCGATTGCCTCAAGATGATTCTGGACTGGAACCACAGCGCATGAACCCGACCACCATCATGATGAAAGATTTGCGGGCGGAAGCCGCCATCGAGCCAACACCGATGAAAACAGGCGAAGCCAACAAAGAAACACAGATCATCGCCATTTATGGCAAAGGCGGCATAGGCAAAAGCTTCACGCTGGCCAACCTGAGCTACATGATGGCGCAGCAGGGCAAAAAAGTCTTGCTGATTGGCTGCGACCCGAAAAGTGACACCACCAGTTTGCTGTTTGGTGGCCGGGCCTGCCCCACGATCATCGAAACGTCAAGCAAGAAAAAACTCGCTGGCGAGGCTGTCGCGATTGGCGACGTGTGCTTCAAGCGCGACGGCGTGTACGCCATGGAATTGGGCGGCCCGGAAGTGGGACGCGGCTGCGGCGGTCGGGGCATCATTCACGGATTTGAATTGCTTGAAAAGCTGGGCTTTCACGACTGGGGCTTTGACTACGTGCTGCTCGATTTTCTGGGCGACGTGGTGTGCGGCGGTTTCGGGTTGCCGATTGCCCGTGACATGTGCCAAAAAGTCATTGTGGTGGCGAGCAACGATTTGCAGTCGCTTTATGTCGCCAACAACGTGTGCTCTGCAGTTGAATACTTCCGCAAGCTGGGTGGCAATGTCGGCGTGGCGGGCATGGTGATTAACCGCGACGACGGCACCGGTGAGGCATCGGCCTTTGCTGAAAAAGTCGGCATTCCGGTGCTGTCAATCATCCCGGCCAATGACGACATTCGTCGCAAAAGCGCCAGCTACGAGATCATTGGCCGGCCTGACTCCGTGTGGGGTCCGATGTTTGCGCAGTTGGCTGAAAACGTCGGCATATCGCAGCCGATTCGCCCAAAGCCGATGACCCAAGACGAGTTGCTGGGCCTGTTCTCAGCCGATGTGGTGGGGCGCAATGTGGTGCTGGAGCCCGCTACGCAATTTGACATGTGCGGCAAAAAAGAAACCGTCAAAGAAACGCTTGAAGTCGTTTACGACGAGGTTTGACGAAGTCTGAATCTAAGAACATCATGAGCACCGTCATTCCGATCATCCCAATGCCCGCAACGCCGATCAGCACGGCGCTTGAGGGCGATGGCATGGGCTGCCACAGCGGCGGTGATGCGATGCTGGCAGCAGCAAAGTCCGCAGGCAAATCAGAAATTCTTGATCAGTACGCCAAAGACTATCCAAAAAATCCAAAGGCTGGCCCGCACGATCAGCCGCAAAGCATGTGCCCCGCGTTTGGCGCGCTGCGAGTCGGTTTGCGCATGCGCCGCACGGCCACGATTTTGTCTGGCTCGGCCTGTTGTGTTTATGGCCTGACGTTCACGTCGCATTTTTACGGTGCCAAACGCAGCGTCGGTTACGTACCGTTTAACTCCGAGTCGCTGGTTACCGGCAAGCTGTTTGAAGACATTCGCGAAGCAGTGTTTCAGCAAGCCGACCCTGCGCTGTACGACGCCATCGTGATCATCAATTTGTGCGTGCCTACTGCCAGTGGCGTGCCACTGCAAATTCTGCCGAAAGAAATCAACGGCGTGCGCATCATCGGCATCGACGTGCCTGGTTTTGGTGTGCCCACGCATGCCGAGGCCAAGGACGTGCTGGCTGGTGCGATGCTGAAATATGCTCGTACCGAAGCTTTGGCTGGCCCAGTGCAAGCGCCGCGAGCTGGCGTTTCTAGCAAGCCAACCATCGCACTGCTGGGCGAGATGTTTCCGGCAGATCCCGTCATCATCGGCATGATGCTGGAGCCTATGGGCCTGGCTGCTGGCCCCAGCGTACCAACCCGCGAATGGCGTGAGTTGTATGCCGCGCTGGATTGCGCAGCGGTTGCAGCCATTCACCCGTTTTACACCGCCAGCGTGCGGGAGTTTGACGCTGCGGGCCGCAAGGTTGTTGGCTCTGCACCGGTAGGTTACGACGGCACCGAAGCCTGGTTGCAAGCCATCGGTGAGGCCACCAACATTGCGCAAAGCGATATTGACGCTGCCAAAAATAAATTTTTGCCTGCCATCAAAGAAGTGCTGGGTAAAACGCAGATCAAAGGCCGTATCACATTGAGCGGCTACGAAGGTTCTGAATTACTGGTCGGCCGACTGCTCATTGAAAGCGGCGCTGATCTTCGCTACGTGGGCACAGCATGCCCGCGTACCCCATGGAACGAACTCGACGCGCAGTGGCTGCAAAGCAAAGGCGTGATGGTTCAATTCCGCGCATCGCTTGAGCAGGACATGGCGGCTGTGCATGAGTTTCAGCCTGACCTGGCCATTGGCACCACGCCGATTGTGCAAGCAGCCAAAGAGCTCACCATTCCATCGCTGTATTTCACCAACCTGATTTCAGCTCGTCCACTCATGGGCCCGGCTGGCGCAGGTTCATTGGCCACAGTGGTCAATGCAGCCATCGGCAACAAGGCCCGCTTTGAGCAAATGAAAGAATTTTTTGGCTCCACAGGTACCGGTCATTCAGCCGGCGTGTGGGAAGCTGCACAAGGACTGCCGCAAGACAGGCCAGAGTTCAAAGCCGAGCAACGCAGATTGGCCGTGAAAATGGCCAAAAAGCGCAAAGCCGAGGAAATGGTCTGATATGTTGGTACTAGACCACGATCGTGCAGGCGGCTATTGGGGCGCGGTGTACGTGTTTACTGCCATCAAGGGCTTGCAGGTTGTGATTGATGGTCCGGTCGGTTGCGAGAATTTGCCCGTCACGTCCGTGCTGCATTACACCGACGCACTTCCGCCCCATGAATTACCGATTGTTGTCACCGGTTTGGCCGAAGAGCAACTGGGCCGCGAAGGAACTGAGGGCTCGATGCGCCGCGCACATGCTGCACTCGACCCAGATTTGCCATCAGTAGTTGTCACAGGCTCCATTGCAGAAATGATTGGCGGTGGCGTGACGCCAGCAGGCACCAACATTCAGCGCTTTTTACCGCGCACCATTGATGAAGACCAGTGGCAGTGTGCCAACCGCGCCATGTTCTGGCTGTGGTCTGAGTATGGTGTCAAGCATGTACCAGCCCGCAAACCGTTTGCTGAGCGGCCAGTTGGAGAAAAGCCGCGTATCAACATCATCGGCCCCAGTTACGGCACCTTCAATTGCCCCAGCGACCTGGCAGAAATCCGCCGCCTGGTGCAAGGCATCGGCGCTGAAATCAACATGGTCTTCCCGCTGGGCAGCCACTTGGCAGATGTGTCGAGGCTGGTTGAGTCTGATGTGAATATTTGCATGTACCGCGAGTTTGGCCGCATGTTGTGTGAAGCACTTGAGCGGCCCTATCTGCAAGCGCCAATCGGCCTGCACAGCACGACCAAGTTTTTGCGCAAGCTAGGTGCATTGCTCGGCCTGGATCCTGAGCCGTTCATCGAGCGTGAAAAGCACACCACTATCAAGCCCATTTGGGATTTGTGGCGGTCGGTGACGCAAGACTTTTTTGGCACTGCCAGTTTTGCAGTGGTGGCCAACGAAACCTACACACGCGGCATTCGTCATTTTCTGGAAGATGAAATGGGTCTGCCTTGCAACTTTGCCATCGCACGTTGCCCCGGTGCCAAAACCGACAACGATGAAGTCCGCAGATTAACCGCCACCAAAACACCGCTGGTGATGTACGGCAGTTACAACGAACGCATGTACCTGGCCGAATGTGGTGGTGGCGGCATGATGAAAGCCACGTTCATACCTGCGTCGTTCCCGCTGCCCATCATTCGCCGCCACACGGGCACACCGTTTATGGGTTACTCGGGTGCTACGTACCTGATTCAGGAGTTTTGCAACGCGCTGTTTGATGCGCTGTTCCACATCCTGCCGCTGGGCACTGAGCTCGACAAGATTGACTCAACCCCGAGTCGCGTCAATTCAGACAAGCCCATTTCATGGGGCGACGAAGCCCACGCGCTGCTTGAAGAGCTGATCGAAGCCGAGCCGGTGCTGGTTCGCATATCTGCTGCCAAACAAATGCGGGATCGCGCTGAGCGCGACGCCCGTCAATCGGGTCGCTCAAGTGTTGAGCTGGACCGGCTTTCAGAATTGTTCGGGCATTCAAAAGTGGGGGTGGCCGCATGACCTGCATCACCACCGCATCGAGTGCCCCTACAAGTATTCAGGCTTGCCTGGATGCAAGTTCGCTGCAGCGCTTGCGTTGCAGCAATTCGTTCCCGGCCTTCGGGCAGGGTGGTGGCCGCAAGGCTTTTCAAGTGAGGTATTGACTATGAATCAAGTTACAAGTCCATCCGGATTGTCTGATCAAGAATGCCAGGAATTTCACAAGTACTACATCCAGGGTTACCTGCTGTTTGCTGCTGGTGCATTGCTTGCGCATAGCCTGGTGTGGGTCTGGCGTCCCTGGTTTTAAGAACCCTTAAAACCTATTCACGGAGATAAATATGGCTTATTTACATGCAGAGCAATCCCACAGTCTTTCGCAAGCGCCTTTCAAGGAGTTTCGATACCTGTATCTGGTGCTCTTCTGTGTCTTTTTATTGCTTGCAATGACAGGGCAGATGTTGTTCATGGAATGGCGTAACTGGCTGCCTGGGGCAGAGGGAACCCGTCCCATGTTGGGCAGCGTGAAGTCGGCTGTTTATACCGTGATTTCCCAACTTAACTAAAGGAAATATTATGTGGCGTATGTGGCGTATTGTTGATCCCCGCAAGGCGATCATTTTCACGGGTTTGATCATTGCTTTTACCAGCACATCAATCCATCTGGTTCAACTTAGCACCGACCGCTATAACTTGAACACCTGGCATCCGGACACGGTGAAGGCTGCCAAAGCTGCGCAAAACGCAGCCATGCCGCCTTCAAAATAACGGCGGCTTTTTGCTACCGATGCGGTGAGCGAAGTCAGGCTGTTGCAGCCTGCTTCGCACACCCCTCAAGAACAACAATTTATTTCTGGCAGCGTCTAGCCACGCGTACCGGAAGCTAGGAGCCAACATGGCCATGCTGAGTTTTGAAAGAAAGTACCGTATACGCGGCGGCACATTGATCGGTGGCGACTTGTTTGACTTTTGGGTCGGACCGTTTTACGTTGGCTTCTTTGGAATATCAACTGTGTTTTTCTCACTCGTGGGAACCGCCATGATTTTGTGGGGCGCTGCAATCGGGCCGACCTGGAATCCGTGGCAGATCAATATCGCTCCGCCAGACATCTCAAATGGCCTGAACATGGCGCCGATGATGGCGGGTGGGCTCTGGCAAATCATCACGGTTTGCGCATTGGGTGCGTTCGTATCGTGGATGCTCAGGGAAGTTGAAATTTGCCGCAAACTGGGAATGGGCTTGCATGTCCCGGTTGCATTTGGATTTGCCATATTTGCGTACTTCACCCTGCAGGTGATTCGCCCGGTGTTGATGGGCTCGTGGGGCCATGCTTTCCCCTACGGCATTTACAGCCATTTGGACTGGGTCAGCAATACGGGGTATCAGTACCTACACTTTCATTACAACCCAGCGCACATGATTGCAGTCACACTGTTTTTCACCACCACGCTGGCACTGTCCATGCACGGAGCACTGGTGTTGTCGGCAACCAATCCGGGCAAAGGCCAAGTGGTCAAAACACCGGAGCATGAAGACACTTTCTTTCGTGATGCGATTGGCTACTCAGTAGGCACTTTGGGTATTCACCGTCTGGGTCTGTTTCTGGCACTGGCTGCTGTCTGGTTTTCTGCTCTTTGCATTGTGATCAGCGGACCGTTCTGGACGCGTGGATGGCCTGAATGGTGGGGTTGGTGGCTGAACATGCCAATCTGGGGTCATTGAGAATAAAACGAGGAGCACACTTATGGCCGAATATCAAAACCTCTTTACGACAGTGCAGCCCACCGGGCCTGCATCACCGGGCGTTCCGCTGCCACCGGGTAACTCCGGACGCATTGGCACACCCTTTTTCTCTCATCTGGCTGGCCGCCTGGGCAACGCTCAAATTGGGCCCTTTTATCTGGGCTGGCTGGGGCTGGCGTCCCTGATCCTTGGCACGTTGTCTTTCAATATCATCGGCTTCAATATGCTGGCTCAAGTGGACTGGAGTCCCATCCAGCTGGTGCGCCAGCTGTTCTGGCTGGCGCTGGACCCACCGGCGCCCAAATATGGTTTGAGCATTGCGCCGCTGAACGACGGGGGCTGGTGGCAAATTGCCGGCTTCATGTTGACCTTGTCAGTGTTGTTGTGGTGGACACGCATGTACCGCCGCGCACGTGAACTTGGCTTGGGCACGCATGTAGCCTGGGCTTTTGCAGCAGCTATCTGGCTCTTTCTGGTGTGCGGATTTTTCCGCCCCGTGTTGATGGGCAGTTGGGCTGAATCGGTACCCTTCGGAATCTTCCCACACCTGGACTGGACGGCTGCCTTGTCACTTCGCTACGGCAACCTGTTCTACAACCCGTTTCATGCCTTGTCCATCGTGTTTTTGTACGGCTCAGTTTTGCTGTTTGCCATGCACGGCGCCACTATTTTGGCGGTCGGTCGCTACGGCGGTGAGCGCGAGATCGAGCAAATCATTGACCGCGGTACTGCCTCAGAAAGAGCCGGTTTGTTCTGGCGCTGGACGATGGGCTACAACGCCACGATGGAATCGGTACACCGTTGGGCGTGGTGGTTTGCAGTGCTCTGCCCGCTTGTCGGCGGCATCGGCATCTTGCTGACGGGCACTGTGGTTGACAACTGGTATCTGTGGTCTGTCAAACACCATGTGGTGCCCAGCTACCCGGCCGTGTGGGTACCTACCATTGACCCAGCTTTGCTCGGAGTAAAACCATGATGACCCGCACCATGATAAAGCTGTTTTTGGCCAGCACTGCAGCCCTGCTGATAGCAGGCTGTGAACGCCCACCCATAGCCGTTTCACAAACCGGCTTTCGCGGGACGGCGATGCAACAGGTCTACAACCCCCGCACGCTGGCAACGCAAGCATCGCTAAACAAAGCGCCCGCTGTAGCAGATGCCATTGTGGATGTCCCGGGCACGCCCAGAGCTGGTGCAATTTATCAAAACGTCCAAGTCCTGGGCGACTTGAGTGTCGGTGAATTTGCCCGTACTATGAGCGCGATTACAGAGTGGGTCGCGCCGCAGCAAGGCTGTAACTACTGCCATATTGCCGGTAATTTTGCAGACGACAGTGTGTACACCAAAGTTGTGGCGCGCAAGATGCTGCAAATGACCCAAAAGATCAACTCGGGCTGGAAAACGCACGTGGCCGAGACAGGCGTGACCTGCTACACCTGCCACCGCGGCAACAACATTCCGAAAGAAATCTGGTTCGCACCGGCTCCGCAAAAGTCTGCAGGTGGCAATTTGGGCAATGACGCGGGGCAAAATCATCCTGCCAAAGCATCTGGTTTGTCGTCGCTGCCTTATGACCCTTTCACACCCTACTTTTTGGACAGCAAACCCATTCGTGTGAATGGTAAAGAAGCTCTGGCCATGACCGGCACAGCAGCCAACCGCAGCTCCATCAAGCAGACCGAGTTTACCTATGCCACCATGATGCACTGGTCTACTGCGCTGGGCGTTAATTGCACGTATTGCCACAACACCCAGGCTTTCGCCGCATGGGGTGCCAACGCAACACCGCAGCGCGCAACGGCCTGGTACGGCATACGCATGGCGCGGGAGCTGAATAATGAATACATGGTACCAATTACCAATGTATTTCCAGCGTACAGACTTGGGCCAACTGGTGACGTGGCCAAAGCCAATTGCGCAACGTGCCATCAGGGTGCCTACAAGCCTTTGTACGGCGCTGCGATGGCCAAGCACTACCCGGCGTTGTATGCACCTGTCAAAGCACCTGATGCTGTGCCTGCCGTAGCTGCTGTGCCAGTGGCTGATGCCGCAACTGTCGTTCCAGCTGCTGGCAGAGTAGAGGTATCTGCCAAGTAGCCAATGATGGCTGATTCATCCCAAAAACCCCGTTGAGCCTATCTTGGAGGGCGGGCATTTACTTTCGTATGCCGCCCACCGATTTGTCTCAAACGCCAGCCACTGTTTCCCCACAAGCCCTGCTTGTGGGAACGGTGGCTGTGTTTTTACTGGCTGACATTGACCCTGGGCACCGCTGGTGGGGTTATGCACGTTTTGTCCTGGGGCGCTTCAGCATGCGCAGCGTGCCGGGCCTGGTCATGTCCAAGGTCATGGGCAGCGGCGACGGTGGTGGCTTTGGCCTCAAACCCAGCAACTCCCGACAAGCACTTTTTTGTTTGTTCACGACAGAACAACACGCTGACGCTTTTTTAAAATCCGCTTTAACCCAGGCGTATGAAAAACGGTCACAGGAATTTTGCAGCGCCAAACTGCGCGCTTATTCCTGCAAGGGCACCTGGTCTGGCCAGTCCATTGCTGTGACCGCTGACGCGCCTGCAAATGGTCCTATTGCCACCCTGACGAGAGCTTCGATACGTCCGCTGTGCGCATGGCGCTTTTGGCGCATGCAGCCCGACAGCGAGGTGTCGCTCAATGCTGCCAGCGGCTGCAGATTGGCCACAGGTGTGGGCGAAGCGCCGCTTTTCAGGCAAGCCACTTTCAGCCTGTGGGATAACACGGCTGCCATGGATGCTTACGCACGCACAGGCGCGCACCTGGCTGCCATACGCGCGGCGCACGATGGCGCTTTCTTTTCTGAATCCATGTTTGCACGCTTTGTGCCCTTGAGCCTGGTGGGCAGGTGGCGTGGGAAGGCTTATGGCTGATACCGGCAAAGCTGCTGTGCTGAAGAGCAAGCACGTCGTTGTGGTGGGCGCAGGCATGGGTGGCCTGGTGACTGCGCTGCTGCTGGCGCACAGCGGTGTTCGCGTGACACTGGTGGAGTCAGCAGCCACCCCAGGCGGCAAAATTCGCCAGATCAATGCAGGCGGCGCACTGGTTGATTCAGGCCCGACTGTGTTCACGATGCGCTGGGTGTTTGAGCAAATATTTGCGCAAGTAGGCTGCAGTTTTGCCGATGTGGTCAAGCTTGAGCCACTTGATATTTTGTGTCGCCACGCTTGGGGCAGCAGCCATCAACGTCTGGACCTGTTCAGTGATGTGGCACGTTCAGCCGATGCCATTGCCCAGTTCAGCTCCCCTCCAGAGGCCAAACGGTTTTTGGCGTTCTGCCAAAAAGCCAAAGATACCTACCAGCTGCTGGAGGGACCGTACATGTGCGCCTCGCGCCCAACATTTGCCGGCATGGGCGCAGATTTGGGTGTTCGCGGCCTGGCAGCGCTGGTCAGTCTGGGGCCATTTGCAAGCTTGTGGCAATCGTTGGGCCATTACTTTCATGACCCGCGCCTGCGCCAGCTGTTTGGCCGTTATGCAACCTATTGCGGCGCTTCGCCATGGGCGGCACCCGCCACGCTCATGCTGATTGCCCATGTTGAACTGGACGGCGTGTGGTCAGTGACCGGCGGCATGCACGCACTTGCCAAGGCAGTCGCACAGCAAGCTGAGCGGCAAGGGGCAACGCTGCGGTACGCGTCGCCATGTGACCGTATTCTGGTTCGTGATGGCCGCGCTTGTGGCGTTGTGCTGGCAGGCGGTGAGCACCTGGAGGCCGATGCAGTGGTCTTCAACGGGGACGTCAGTGCGCTTGCCCAAGGCTTGCTGGGCGAGGGCGTTCAGCGCGCTGCCAAAAATACGCCACTTGCCAAACGCTCGCTTTCAGCCGTGACCTGGTCTGTCAATGCACCCACCTCGGGTTTCCCGCTGGTGCGGCACAACGTGTTTTTTGATGATCACTACAAACGTGAGTTTGACGATATTTTCAGGCAGCACAAGCTGCCCAGCCGGGGCACGGTGTATGTGTGTGCACAAGACCGCACAGATGCGCCTCTGGCTTCAACAGGTCATGAGCGGTTGTTATGCCTTGTCAACGCCCCGGCAACTGGCGATCAGCCTTCAGGCCATTATTTAACCCCATCGGAGATTGAATCATGTCAGCAGCAAAGTCTCAAATTGCTGGGCCAATGTGGCCTGAAGCTGGACTTGACATCACCTGCAGCCCAGTCGGTGCTCACCACGCCGAGCGACTTCAACCAGCTGTTTCCGGGCACGGGCGGAGCACTTTACGGGCCGGCGTCGCATGGCTGGATGACGCCGTTTCAAAGACCAGCCTCGGCCAGCAAGATGCCGGGGCTGTTCCTGGCCGGGGGCAGTGTGCACCCGGGGCCGGGCGTGCCCATGGCGGCACTTTCGGGCCAATTGGCGGCCGCCAGCGTGATGGCACACCTGACTTCAGCCAGGCCGTTGGGCCGGGTGCGTATCTCTGGTGGTACGTCGACGCCATCAGCGACGACGGCCAGCATGCCCTGAGCATCATTGCCTTCGTCGGCAGTGTTTTTTCACCGTATTACACCCGAGCTTTTGCTGCTGAAGGCCCGGCAGTGCAAGCCGACAACCACTGCGCTGTCAATGTCGCGCTGTACAGCCCTGGCCGGCGCCGCTGGGCCATGACCGAGCGCACTGGCCAGTGTGTGCAGCGTGATGCCGAACATTTGCGGATTGGACCCAGCCAGCTGCAATGGATGGGTGACCATCTGCAAATTGACTTGAACGAAATCAGTGTACCCATCCCGCAGCGCGTGCGCGGTACGGTGCGCGTCTACCCGCAGGCACTGTGCAACTATGTCAGCGCGCTGGATGACGCAGGCCGACACCGCTGGGGCCCGATTGCCCCCTGCGCGCGGGTTGAAGTTGACTTTGCCAAGCCTTGTCTGCGCTGGCAAGGCCATGCCTACCTGGACAGCAATGAAGGCGACGAGCCCATTGCCAAGCCTTTTAAGACCTGGGACTGGTCGCGCGCGCGCATGCTTGACGGCAGCACTGCCGTGATCTACGACGTGACGCAAACCAGCGGCGTCCAGACGGTGCTGGCTGAACGCTTCAAACCCGATGGCTCGTGGGAGTCATTCACGCCTTCGCCCAAGCGTGAGTCATTGCCCAGCACGTTGTGGCGCGTGAACCGGGGCATCAGGGCTGATGTTGGCACCAGCAGCCAGGTTATTGACACCCTCGAAGACACACCTTTTTATGCCCGGTCCCTGTTGCAAACACACTTGCTCGGCGAGAGCGTGACCGCAGTACATGAGTCGATAGAACCACAGCGCCTGAAAAGCCGCGCTGTGCAGATGATGCTGCCCTGGCGCATGCCGCGCCGCGCCTGGAGGTCCTAGTGGTGGTTGCCAACGACACGGTCAAGGTGCTGCATGTGCTGTCTGCGTGCCTGTTTCTGGGCAATGTGGTGGTCAGCGGTACCTGGGCTTTTCTGGCAGAACGGACCCGCAATTTTGAGGTGGTGGCTTTCAGCAATCGCCTGGTGCTGGTGACCGACTTGCTGTTCACAATGACCGGTGCTTTGCTGGTGGTGTACACCGGCTCGCTGATGTCCCAGCGCTACGTGGGCGCACCGGCTGCGTCCCAGGCCTGGATCAGCTGGTCGTACATGCTGTTTGGCTTGTCGGGGCTGATCTGGCTGCTGGTGCTGGTGCCCATTCAGCTGCGCCAGCGCGTCCTGCTCAAACGTTTTCAGGCGATCACGCCAGAGTACACCCGGCTGTCGCGCATCTGGCAAATCAGCGGTGCCATTGCCACAGTGGTGCCCCTGCCGATTGTTTACCTGATGATCGTCAAGGGCCTGTAGTTGCCTGATAAATTTTGGCCCTGGTATCCGCAGCCCATGAAATCTCTCGAAGGTCTGGTTGTGCTGGTCACAGGTGGTGCATCCGGCATTGGCCTGGCAACAGCCAAAGCTTTGAAAGGCAAAGGCGCCCATCCTGTGCTGGTGGATTGCGATGCACACCAGCTTGCCGTAGCCGCCGCAGAGTCGGGCCTGGCATCGTATTGTGCTGACGTCAGTGACTTCTCGGCTTGCGAGTGTGCCGTTGCACGTGTCATCGCGCTGTACGGCCGCATTGACGTGGTGTGGGCCAATGCAGGCATCGCTTCATTTGGCCCGCTCCTGCTGACAGACTTGAACGCCTGGAAACGCTGCGTTGAGGTCAATGTATTTGGCACGCTGAATATCGTCCGCGCAGCATTGCCAGCGGTGATGGCCCAGCGCGGTTATGTTTTGGCCACAGCTTCAGTTTCCAGTTTTGCACACCCACCATCGGTGTCCAGCTACGCTGCGTCCAAAGCAGCCATTGAAGCCATGTGCAACAGCTGGCGCATCGAGCTGGCAGCCCACGGCTTGGGGGTGGGCATTATTTATGCGTCATGGGTACAAACACAGCTGGCCACTGAAAGTGACATGCATCCCGCGTTTGTGTGCTTGAAAAACACCATGCCGCCTGCGCTGCGGCGCACCATGCCAGTGGCCCGGGCGGCGGATTTGATTGTCGAGGGCATGGCGCGCCGTGCCCGGCGAATCTGGGTGCCCGGCTGGGTGCGAGTGCTGTACTTTCTGCGCGCTGCGCTGCACACGCCGCTGGCTGAAAGGCCGCTGCTGCAAGCTGCGCCTGAAATGGAAAAACTGTTTGGGCAAACGGTGGCCAGCAGCGGGGTGAAAGCTTCGTCAACAGCCCCGCGTCAGCTGGCACGCAAGCAATTCACGAGTTCAAATGCTCCTGAATAAATAGCTGCTAGCGCCCGTATTGATTGGTCTGAAGGCAGTATTTACTGTAAATTCACTAAAAATTTGCTGTCAAGCCCAGTTTGCTTCAGCTATTCCCGGCTGACAGACACCTCGCTGCTGCCCCCAGCCTGCATTGGGCCAAATCAAGAAACTTGATGTCTGCAGCAGTTTTCTGTTTAATAAAGGGCGGTAGCCCCAGTAATACGGGCGCAAGCAGCTCACTATTTGATAGTCATTTACCTTCAAACCACAGGCGCATCCATCACTTTGCCCGCGGCAATCAAGGCATCAATCCTGGCCATCACGTCGTCTGCTGTTGCCAGATAAGGATCAAACGTGATTTGCTGGCCACCGCCAGCTTGCGCCTCTTCCAGGTGACTCATGTCAACATGGGCCATGGCCCAGTTGCCGTAGCGGCGACGATCAATGTCATGCTGCTGGCGCAGCGCCATGTTGTGATGGCGTTTGTCCAGAACAATGCGGTCGTACAAGGACTCGATCCGACTTTTCTCGCCTTCCAGCACCTGCAGGTACACCCCACGCCCCTGGCACAGCACACCAGTAATGCCATGGGCTGCGTTGTACGCCTGGGCGCTGCGCAAGATAGTGCCTGTCACTGCTGTAGTAATGGGGCCCACAGCAGTACTGATGTAAAGCATCCGGTTTAGGGTCATGGCTGCTCCTGAAGCTTAAAAAGCTTGTATTTAATATAAAAAAAGGCTGTAGCGCATATAAATCGTGCGCTAGCAGCTCCTGAATACATAGCAATCATAAAACTGTATTTTGTCGGTCCTCGTCAGGATAGATTATCATCAACTTTGGTGTGGCGCTGTTTGCTGCGTTTTTTTTCTTGCGCCAGGTCATGCAGTTGCCACCACACGAAACCACCCACCAAGCCAATGATTCCCAGAACTTTAACGGCCATAAGCGTCGACATTGTGGTTAAACCTTTGTTTCCCCGGCTGCAAATTCAGGCGTCGCCTTGCCCGGCAAGCGGTGCCCGTGCGACAAGGCATACGCTGCGGCATGTGCCTGGCTGGACGGCTGGCGCGTCGCATCGGAGCGTGCAAGCCGCTCAAAAAGTTCTGCCGTCCAGCGTGCACGCTCTTCAAATGTGCGGCTGGGTGGCTGGGTGAGCTCAACGAGGGCGTCTCCCAGTGGCAACTTGGCTGCCTGTACCAAAAATTGATTGGCTGGCAACGCTGCGAAATGCTGTTTGGGGTCAGCCGGTGCCAATACGGCAGCGCCGCTGGCCCGTACCAACAGGGCCAGCTTGCGTTTGGCAGACACCACAGCGCGGTGGTTGATGCTGTCATGTCCCGCTTTTTCCAGCTCCCGGCCAATTTCAGCGTACACCAGCCGTGCCGCGCGAATGGCGGGCCGGCAGTCGCGGGGCAGCTGGCCAATGCCGTGTTCAGACCGCTGGTAAAGCACATCGGCCGCCTTGATCAGGCGGTCAATCACGCTGGCAATGCGGCCGTCAAACACCGGATTTTGCAGCCATGTGTCAGGGTCCAGACCAGACTCCCGCATCCATGCCAGCGGCAGGTAAAGGCGGCCAAACCGTGCGTCTTCGCCCACATCGCGGGCGATGTTGGTGAACTGCATGGCCACGCCAAGGTCGCAGGCGCGTGCCAGGGCCTGCTCGCTCCGCGTACGCATCACAACAGCCATCATGGCGCCTACGCTGCCCGCCACGCGTGCGCCGTAGGCCTGCAGGTCCTCGATGGTTTCGTAACGGCGACCTTCTGCATCCCACTCAAAACCCTCCAGCATGGCCGCCACCAGCGCCAAAGGCAAATCAAAGTCACGCACCACGGCAGCCAGTGCCCTGTCGGGCTCGTACGCCATGGGGTCATTGGCGTACACCCGGCGAAGGCGCTCGTTGAGTTGGGCCAAAGCCGTCACGCGGTCGTCACTGAAGTCAATGGCATCGTCAGCAACGCGGCAAAACGCGTAAAGCGCAATCGCCGGCCCGCGCACCCGGCTGGGCAAGAGGCGCGATGCTGCAAAAAACGTTTTGGATCCGCCCCGCATCAGCTCCTGGCAGGCTTCATAGTCAAAGCCATGTCTGGCATTGCCCTGGGCTGCAGCAGCTGACGCTGACGCAGTGACAACGGACGGCTGCGGTGGATGCATAGGCGTCAGGAATTGCTGGTGTTGCTGGCGTTGCTGGGTCTGTTGACACTGGAAATGTCAGCCGAGAGATTGTCGCGAATCTCAGGCACAACAGTTTGTAATGCCTTGGCCGACATCAGCACGCCCGGCATGCCTGCACCGGGGTGCGTGCTGGCCCCCACCATGAACAGGTTTTCAATGTCTTCGCTGCGGTTGTGTGGGCGAAACCACGCGCTTTGCAGCAGCACTGGCTCCAGCCCAAAAGCCGCGCCTTTGTACGACAGCAAATCGTCATGAAAATGCTGCGGTGTCATCACATGGGACGTCACAATGTGCTGACCTAAGCCCGGCAGCAGCGTTTCTTCAAGCCGCTTGCACACCGCCTGCCGATACGGCTCTGCTTGCCTGGCCCAATCGGTCCCGCTGTCCAGATGCGGCACCGGCGCCAGGACGTAAAAGTTGTCGCAACCCGCCGGTGCCACGGATGGGTCTGTGGCAGTCGGCCGGTGTAAATACAAGCTGAAGTCTTCTGTCAACTTGTGGTTTTTAAAGATGTCCGTTAACAAGCCTTCGTAGCGCGGGCCCAGCACCATGGTGTGGTGCGGTACATCGGCATACTGCTTGTTGGTGCCGAAGTACCAGACAAACAGGCTCATCGAATGCTTGCCGTTTTCTATTTTTTTATCGGTCCAGTGGCGGCGGTGTTCCGGCGCAACCAGGTTTTTGTAGGTCCATGACGTGTCCGAGTTGCACACCACAATGTCGGCAGCCAGGCGCTCGACTTTGCCGTCTTTTCCAACAACTTCTACACCTGTTGCGCGCCCACCCTCCACCACAATCTGTTTGACCTCAGCGTTGTAGCGTACCGGTACATTGCGCTCATTGAGCAGCTTGACCATGCCATTGATGATGCTGCCGGTACCGCCGATGGCGGAATACACACCAAAGCGCCGTTCCAGCGCATTGATCAGGCTGTACACGCCCGTGACTGAAAATGGATTGCCGCCAATCAACAGCGTCTGCAAGCTCATCGCCATGCGCAGCTTGGGATGCTTCAGGTAGCCAGAGACCAGGCTGAACATGGTGCGCCAGGCCTTCATTTTCATCATGGCAGGCAGGGCAGCAACCAGGTCGCCAATGCTGTCAAAAGCCTTGCAACCCAGGGTTTCAAAACCCAGGCGGTAGCACTTGTCAGCCTCCAGAACAAAACGGTCGAAACCCGCGGCATCGTCAGGGCTGATGCGAATGACCTCAGCCCGCATGCGCTCAGGGTCACCGCTGTAGTCAAAGTGCGTGCCGTCGTCAAAACGAACGCGGTAGAAGGGATCCATCAAGCGGAGCTCGACATCGTCGGCAAATTTTTTGCCGCACAGTCCCCACAGCTCTTCAAACAAAAATGGCACAGTCACGATCGTGGGGCCACCGTCGAAGGTAAAGCCATCCTGCTTGCGCACATAACCGCGTCCGCCAGGGCCGTCCAGTTTTTCAAGCACCGTGACCTGGTAGCCCATCACGCTCAAGCGGATGGCAGCTGCCAGTCCGCCAAAACCAGAGCCAACCACGATGGCTGTGTGCGCCCCTTTGGGACCACAGCCTGTGCCCTGCGCTACAAAGCCTGGCGCCGACAAGGCGGTTGCCAGATTGAGCGGCGAAAAAGTTAAACCAGTTGACATCAATGTCCCATCGAATCAGCTGCCCGGGTCGTAACGAGTGGCGTGCGATTGCGCATGGCCCAGCGCCACAATGCCGTTGAAGGCAAGGGCAGTACCAGGAGAAAATGCTCCAAAATTGCCATGGCCAGCATGCTGCCGACCAGAATCAAGCCCACGGTTTCAGCCGGGGGCGTATCAATATTCATAGCATGTCGCGCAATATATACGAGCGCCAGCGTCGATAAAACAATCGAAAATGGCAAAAATACATTCATCGGCCGACGTTTGAAATAACTGCCCATGTAGGTCAGGTGAGCCGGCAAAAATTCCTCAGACAAATTGCGCACGCCGAAAAACAAATTTAATTTGGCGCTGGTGCGCATGACCCACAGCACCACAAACGTCCACAAGCCAATCTTGTTGGCTGCATTGAAAGTGATGACCGCAATCAAAACGCCGCTGGCCAAAATAGCGAGCTCGTGCCACAAAATAGCGGCGACAGCTTGATTGAAACGTGGCCAGCCGCCGGCGGCTGTGCAAGCCTGCCGGCGCGGGCCTGTCAGCCAACCCGTTAAAAATGTCAGTTCATGCCAGCCCCACACCAGCAACGCGCAAGTAAATGCGCAGTACGCGTTGACAACGCTCAAGGTGGCGGCTGTGTGCGACAGCCCATACATCGCTGTCAGTGCCAGCACGGACGATATCAGCACGCTCCAGCGAAAGGTGGTGCGCGGCATGCCGTTGAGCAGCAGCACCACGCCGGTTGAAAACCACCACACAAAAATGGCAAACACCACAGGCACCAGCAGCTTGAACAGTGTTGACTCGAGCATGGCGAATAAATGCTTTTGGACGCGTATCGGTTGCGGTCTGCTACCAGACAGGCTGCATGCGGATTTCGGCGGGCAGTTCGTGGCGCTTCATCGGCAACACAAATAACCGGGCAAATGTCAGCGCCCCCACAGTTGCCCAATAAGCCTGCTTGACCAGCCCCGCAAGGCCACCCCGGGCTTTTGCAGCATTGATGCCAGTTTGTGCTGCAAACAGACGTGTCATGCCTGCACGAAAAGCGGGGTGGTCAATGTCAAGCGAGACGGGAAACACCTGTTTAGTGATGTCGTTGGTGATGCGGAACACTTCGTAGTCGTAGGCAGTAGGGTCGAGCCCCATCGCGGCCTTTAATTGCGGGCGTGTGTGGTCGCGCACATACATCGTGCCGTAAACTGCCAGCAAAAAGAAGCGTATCCACAGCACATTCAAACCTTTGAGCAAATGTGGCTGGGCCCGCATGATGAGGGCAAACGATTCACCATGGCGAAACTCGTCATTGCACCAGCGCTCAAACCACCTGAAAATCGGGTGAAAGCGTTTGTCAGGGTTGCGCTCCAGCTGCCTGAAGATGGTGATGTAGCGCGCGTATCCAATTTTCTCGCTCAGGTAAGTTGCGTAAAAAATGTATTTGGGTTTGAAATAGGTGTAGGCCTTGGTGCGCTTCAAATCACCCAGATCAAGACCCAGACCAAAGTCTTTGAGCGACTGGTTGATAAAACCCGCGTGTCGTGACTCATCACGTGCCATGTACCGCATCAGCGCCTTGATGTCCGGGTTGGTCACGTTTTTTTGGATCTCGTTGTACAGAATACAACCTGAAAATTCTGACGTCAGGGAGCTGATCAAAAACTCAATAAATTCTTGCCGCAGCTCTGGACTAACCTTTGAAAAATGCTCTGCAACTTCCACAGCAAATTCAGGTGTGCGCTGAAAGTGGTCGTGGTTGTTGTCACCTTCGTATTCAGCCAGCATGGTGTCCCACTCTGTGCGCAGGGCTGAAACATCAATGCGGTTCATTGCAGCAAAATCAGTCGTGTAAAAGCGCGGGCTCAAGAGTGTGTCTTGCTTGGCCTGCAGCGCGGCTGATGCAGATGTGGTGGCAGAGGCGGTCGCTTGCATAGTGCTGTCCTGAAAAGCTCAAATAAAAATTAGGCAGACGTCATGGCTTGGTCTGAGGCTGTAGCGTTAAAAAGGGCGCAAATATGGCGGCGTTTTCGCTGCCAAACGATTCTAGGTCGATGCTCTGGCCCGAGACAGGATCAAACAGCGTCAACCTTCCATCGCTGCGGGACATCAATTTAAACGGCTGCTCGGAACCAATTTTCCGGGAAATGCGATCCCGTGTCAGTGCCCGTATCGCACCACGAAAAAACCCCTGTTCGCCCATGACCGTCGTCAGCAGTTGACCCGTCACGCCATCAATGACTGCAACACCGCCATTGGGGCTGTCTTCAAAGCGCAAAAGTCTCTCGGCCTTGGTTGCTTCAGCCAGCTGGTCCGGGCCATTGCCTGTCACGCGCACCAGGGCGACTGCAACAAGAGTAAAAGCCAGCAAAGCCGCTGTCGCCCAAAGAACCCAACGGGGAAACGTGTCAACCATCTTGCTGGTTTTTTCAGGATTTTCAGGATTTTCAGATTTGTCGGGCTTGTCATCTGAAAGGGCACTGCTGGTCATATTTTCAAACGGTTTTCTGGTTCATGGTGCTGGTTTGCGCATTGACAAACCCTGCGTCATTGCTTGCGTGCATGACTGTGCTTGTTTTCCCCGTGGCATGTGCCCACGAAGTCTGCAGCAAATTTGCAAAATTCTGTGCATCTGCAATGCAGCGCAGCATCGGCTCAGGCTTTGCAAGTCTCCAGGGCCGTGCATGTGGCCACAAGTTGAAGTAGCCAATGCGGTCCCCGCCACCCAAGGCCAAAGGTATGTCACCGAAACCTTTGCCTGTCAACATCAGGCCGGCTGATTCAATTTTTTTCAGAGGCAGGTTGAAAGTCAATGTCAGCACGATACCAATGCGCATCACCATGCGCTGGTCGGTCAGTGTGTAGGCCGTGGTGCGCGCTGTCAGCCACGCCAGTACACCCAGGGCAACCATGGCCGTCAAACCAAGACCTGCAACCAGCAGAACGCCGGCAAGCACCGTCAAGTCAGGCGCGCCAGCCGAATACAGGTACGAGCCGCGCACGCCCATCAGCACAACAAAATAAACAGCTACTTTTTTCAGGTGAAAAATACGCGTTGCAACATTGGCAAATTCTGGTGCGCCCTGCCACAAAATATTCTCGCCTTTGGGCAAAGGTTCTGGCAGCCCGTAGGCGGCTTCAAACTCGTGTTCGTGTCCATTGCTTTGAACATTGCGCTGAACAGTACCCTGAATGTTCACAGCAAAGGCTCCGCCCGGGTTGGGTCAGCGTACATAGTGCCGCCGCCGTAGTAAGCGCTGATTTTTTCTTCTTCCAGCAACGTCACCTGGTCGGCATTTTTAGTCCCCGGCACTTGGCTAAATTGTGCTGCGTAAATGCTGTGCGCTTTCACGCTGTCACGCTTGATGCGTGCAAATGGCACTGGAAGCAGCACGCGGCGTGCACCATCTGTCAGTTCGACTTCAACAAAGCGGAACATCATCTCGCAGGTGTCTACCCACATGTCTACCACCGTGCCAGCCACTTTGTTGTCAGTTCCCAATACCGGCAAGCCGCGCGGATCGGTATCGTTCTTGGACACATCGAAACCGTCCAGCACACGCAAAGGGCGAATGATCGGGAAGCCGTGCAAGTCCATGTCAGGAACGTCAGCGCGCATGGCATAGGCACCTGCGCCAACGCCAGAAGTCATCAAGTCGCCCGTTGGGATGTAAGGGTTGCCAAATGAAGCGCCATCACGGCGGGTATTTTGTGGCGGCTCGGGTCGGTTTAACTCTGGAACCGTCACAGTTTTGCCGTTTGCCAGAAGGTAAGTCTTCGGCGATGGAATGGGCCAGCCCGTGATTGGCGCAGAGCCGGGCCGCTCCTCAGATTCCATCGGGTAGCCTTCCCGGTGGCCCTCCAGCACCAGATAGTAAATAATCCCTGCAAAAAACAACCAGAACATGTACAAAATAATCTGGGGTAAGTCAAGATAGCCTGTAAAAGCGCCTATTTGCATGGTGGTTCTCCTTGGGGTAGCGGTTGCAGTGACAGTAAAAAAGGGTGGCTAATAAATGCTCGAAGAGTTTGCTTCAGCCTGGCAAATCTGCCAGGCCAAAGCGCTCGGGTTTCGGTGTCTGATGGGCTGCTGGAATGCCCGATCGCCTGACCAATGGCCCAATGGCAATCAGCGTGACAAACAGCAGACAAATTTCAAGGTAGTACACAAAACTGTAGCCTGTGACTGGAACTGCCAATGCTGGGCCAAGTGAGCCCTGCAGCGCCAGACCGGAAACCACATCTCTTGCACCACCGCCAAAAGCAATCGACAGTCCTGCTGCGGTTGCCTGAACGGCGCCCCAGGCACCCAAAGCCAAGCCTACAAATTCCTTGCGCTCCATTCCCATCGCGGCCGCCAGCGTGCTGACAGAAAACAGACCAGCGCCAAAACCAATGCAAAACACACCCGTATAAAACAACCAGGTCGCGTCAAGTGGCGCTGCAAAAATAACCGCAGAAAACCCCGGCAGCCCGCACACCACGCCATATGCGGCCAGCCTGCACGGGTCAACGCCAGCAGACAATTTACGGGATGCAACCACAAACGCTACCAGCGATCCGCTGGCCAAAAGCGCTGTCAACATTGTGGTGGCACTGACTGACAATTTTAAAATTTCACCGCCATACGGCTCTAAAACAATGTCTTGCATGTTGAATGCCGCAGTGCCGATTGCAAGCATCGTCAAGAATCTGCGCGCCTTGTTGTTGCTGATAAAACCGCGCCATGCGTCCTTGAAAAGCGGTGTGGGTACAGACTTCAGGGCTGCTGCGCGTGCTGGGTCACGAGCTTCCTGTTTCCACAGTGCAATTGCATTCAACACCAATGTCAAGACGGCATGGCCTTGCACGACCTGAATCATTTTTTGTGGCGTGAAGTCCTGCAGCATCAGGCTAAATGCAAAGCTGCTGCCAACCATTCCCAACAGCAGCATCACGTACATCAATGCCACGACGCGTGGACGGGTTGGCTCATCGGCCAAATCTGTGGCCAGGGCCAAACCGGCGGTTTGCGATGTCTGCAAGCCGATACCCACCAGCAAAAAGGACAAACCCGCAATGGCCTGGTTCAACCATTCAGGCGTTCGTATTTCACCTTGTCCTGAAAGAACCAGCAATGCAAACGGCATGAAGGTCAGGCCAACAAACTGAAGCATCGTGCCCGTCCAGATGAACGGCACGCGTCGCCAGCCAAAAGCAGAGCGGTGTGTGTCCGATCGAAAACCCGTCACTGCCCGAAAAGGCGCCACCAGCAATGGAATGGCCACCATCAGGGCTACCAGCCATGCTGCAACGCCAAGCTCTACGATCATCACCCGATTCAGCGTACCGACCATCAGTGCGATCGACATGCCCACCGTAACCTGAAACAGAGAAAGCCTGAGCAATCGGCCCATCGGCAAGCCAGCACTGGCTGCGTCCGCAAACGGCAGATACTTCAAGGGCAAATTGCGAATGCCGTTTTTGAAACTCGGGATTTTCATACTTTGGTTCTCACAGCCGTGTCCACTCCATGGCTTGCGATTTGTAAAAGCCGCTGGACACACGCTCATCTCTGTTGTGCTGCCAGCCCATAAGTGCGCTGTCTTGCGCCATCAGTGCCAGCAATTTTTCTTTGGCCATGGGTTCCAGCCAGGGCGCGCGGTTGCTTCGCGGCAACAAGCGGCCGACGGAAATCATGGCGGCCAGCAAAGGAGTACGCGGCGCGAAGGTGAAGGCAATTGATGTCGTAGTGCGTTCAGCCAGCTGCGACAAGGCCGACACTGCGTCTCTGGTTTCGTAGTGAATGACAGAGTCCATGGCCACGACATGATCAAACTGACCCAAACTGGCGTCCAGCATGTCGCCACTGCGAAAGTCCAGCGAGCCTTTCGTCAACGACGCAGGAATGCGCTGGCGTGCCAATTCCACCAATTTGGGTGACAAATCAATGGCCACCACATTGGCACCGCGCCGAGCGGCTTCGATGGCTAGCGCGCCCGTACCACAACCGGCATCCAGCACCCTGCGGCCGGTCAAATCTTCAGGCAACCAGGACAGCAACCTGGCACGCATTTTGTCACGGCCTGCACGCACTGTTGTGCGAATGCGGCCCACTGGCGCATCAGACGTGAGTTGCTCCCAGGCTTGCACCGCCGTGCGGTCGAAGTAGTCCTCAATTTGAGCGCGGCGGCTCGTGTAAGCGGTGGTGTTGACAGTCATGCTGGCGTTAACTTTCTGTCAGTCAAAGCCTAGCAAGTCAAAAATATCGCGGTCTTTCATCGGCACAGCATTCAGGGGTTCTGTACCAAGCCACAGCGATGCCGCCAGGCGCATGTATTCTTTTTGGACGGCTTCCAGCTCGGGCGAATATTCCATTTCAAACAGCGTACATTTTTTCAGGCGGCTGCGGCGAATCACGTCCAGGTCAGGAAAGTGCGCTGCCAGCTTCAAACCAATCTTGTTGTTGTACTTGTCAATCTGGTCCGTGTCCTTGCTGCGGTTCGCAATCACGCCACCCAGGCGAACGTTGTAGTTTTTGGCTTTGGCGCCAATCGCTTGCACGATGCGGTTCATGGCAAAAATCGAATCAAAGTCATTGGCAGTCACGATCAATGCGCGGTCTGCATGCTGAAGTGGCGCAGCAAACCCGCCACACACCACATCGCCCAGCACATCAAAAATCACCACATCGGTGTCTTCCAGCAAATGGTGTTCTTTCAGCAGCTTGACGGTTTGACCCACCACATAGCCGCCGCAGCCTGTACCCGCGGGTGGACCGCCTGCTTCAACGCACATCACGCCGTTGTAACCTGGAAAAACAAAGTCTTCTGGCCGCAACTCTTCGGCATGGAAATCCACCGACTCCAGCACGTCGATGACGGTGGGCAACATTTTCTTGGTCAGCGTGAATGTGGAGTCGTGTTTGGGGTCGCAGCCAATCTGCAAAACACGTTTGCCCATTTTTGAAAAGGCAGCAGACAGGTTTGAGGATGTGGTGCTTTTGCCGATGCCGCCTTTGCCGTAGATAGCAAACACTTTTGCGTTTCCAATTTTCAAATTGGGGTCAAGCTCAACTTGCAGGCTGCCCTCGCCATCGAGTTGAATTTTAGTGCGTTCGCCGCGGCCACTCTTGATACTATTTTTAATGCTGGGGAAGGGGACAGTGGTAGTGGTCATAATTGTCATTTCAGCTGCGCTTAAGCGGCAGCGCCTTGTTGAGTCATGTCTGAAGAATTGGTGAATACACCTTCGAGCCGGTCTTCAAGTTCTTCGCCTGCGCGGCGAAGTGCGTCGAGCATTTTTGCGTCGGGTGTCCAGAATTTACGATCAGACGCTTCCAGCAGACGGTTGGCCACACGCGCTGAAGCGGTCGGATTCAACTTGGCCAGGCGTTCGCGCATGGCAGGGTCCAGCATGAAAGTCTGGCTAAGTTGCTCATACACCCAGGGCTGCACTTGTCCAGTGGTGGCTGACCAGCCCATGGTGTTGGTGACATGCACTTCAATTTGCCGGACACCTTCGTAGCCATGCTTGAGCATGCCTTCGTACCATTTGGGATTGAGCATGCGGGTGCGGGTTTCAAGTGCCACTTGTTCCGTCAGTGTGCGAACCGTGCCGCCGCCGTTGGCATCGCGGGTCTGGTCGCCAATGTAGACCGGTGCCATTTCTGCGCTGGCGCCTTCTTTGCTGGTCTTGGCGCGCTTGATGGCACGGCTGATACCGCCGAGTGTGTCAAAGTACGTGTCAACCGTTGTCACGCCCAACTCAACCGAGTCGAGATTTTGGTAAGCAAGCTGCACGCCTGCCAGCACGCTTTGCAGCAACTTGGCCTGCTGCACGGGACGGCCCGCGCGGCCATAGGCAAAGCCTTTGCGGCGACTGTAGGTTTCAGCAAGCTCATCGCCATCTTCCCAGCGGCTGTTGTCAATCAGGCTGTTGACGTTGGAGCCATAGGCACCTTCGGCATTGCCAAAGACGCGCAGCGATGCTGTTTCTAGGTCACCACCATGTTCAGCCTGGTATGCCAACGCATGCTTGCGAATGAAGTTTCTTTCCAAGGGCTCGTCAGCACTGGCTGCCATGAACGCCGCTTCAGCCAGCAACTTGATTTGCAGCGGCAGCAAGTCGCGAAAGATGCCTGACAGTGTGATGACAACATCAATCCTGGGGCGTGTCATCTGCTCCAGAGGAATCAGTTCTGCGCCAGCCAGGCGGCCATAACTGTCAAAGCGTGGTTTGGCACCCATCAGTGACAACACTTGGGCAATCGGACCGCCCTCGCTTTTCAGGTTGTCCGTGCCCCACAGCACCATGGCAATGCTTTCCGGGAAAGCGTGGCCATCGGCCATGTGCTTTTGCAGCAAACGCTCGGCTTGGCGGGCGCCATCCATCACGGCATAGGTGCTGGGAATGCGGAAGGGATCAAAGCCGTGCAAATTGCGGCCTGTCGGCAAAATAGCTGGTGTGCGAAGTAAATCACCGCCGGGCGCAGGGCGCAAAAAGCGTCCATCCAGGCTGTGCAAGATGCCGTCAATCTCATGGTCTTCAGCCATCAATTGATCAGTTGCTGCCAGTTCTTTCAGCATGGATAGTTGAGCTGCATCGTGCGGTGCCAGCACCTGCGGGCTTGTACCTGCCACCAGTGCTTCAATCAACGCCCGCTCTGGCTTGACACCATGCGATGCCTCAGCGCATGACAGCAATAAATCAACCCGCTCACTTGGGCTGGGCGCTTGGCCCACAACATGCAATCCGTAGGGGATAAGGGTGTACTCCACCTCGAGCACATCGTTGTTGAGTTTCGTTATTTTTATTCCCGCATCCATGCCCCACGCGGGTTCGGCATCGGCCAGGTCAAGTTCAGCGGCCTGAGCCTGAATCATCACAGCCAGCTCGTCGCGTTCGGCTTGGGCTTCTGGCTCCAGACCACGAAAGCGCTCCAGCGTGTCTTTGAGCTCGGTCAGTCCTTTGTACAAACCTGCTTGCGCCACGGGAGGTGTGAGGTAACTAATCAACGTTGCTGCGGCGCGTCGTTTGGCAATCGTGCCCTCAGAAGGGTTGTTCGATGCATACAAATACATGTTGGGCAAGTCGCCAATCAGGCGGTCTGGCCAGCAGGTCGCTGTCATGCCGTTTTGTTTGCCAGGCATAAACTCCAGCGCGCCGTGCGTACCAAAATGCAAAACTGCGTTGGCACCAAAATCTTCACGCAACCAGCGGTAAAACGCTGAAAACGCGTGAGTCGGCGCGAAGCCTTTTTCAAATAGCAGGCGCATCGGATCGCCTTCATAGCCGAATGCTGGCTGAATGCCGACAAACACATTGCCAAAGCGCTCGCCCAGCACAAAAATGCTGGACCCATCGCTTTGCTGTTTGCCAGGGGCCGGGCCCCATTGCGCTTCAATTTCACTGAGATGCTTTTCACGTTTGACGTGGTCGTCAGCACTGATTTTGGTGTGAACATTGGCCATCGCGCCGTGCAGGGCAGAGTTACCTGTGATGATGGCTTCACGCAGGTCGTCTGAACTGGCAGGCACGTTGATCGTGTAGCCTTCGCGCTTCATCGCCGTCATGACGTTGAAGAGCGATTCAAAGACCGACAAAAACGCAGCCGTGCCCGTAGCGCCAGCATTTGGCGGGAAGTTAAACACCACGGCGGCCACTTTGCGCTCGGCGCGTTCCGAGCGGCGCAGATCCACCAGTTTGCCTACGCGTGCTGCCAGCATGTCTGCACGTTCAATGCAGCTATGCATATCGTGCGCGTCTACAACATTTTTGAAAGTGCAACGGTGGGCGCAACCGGTGCAGGCGATGTGCTCTGCACTGCCGCGACCGCCAAACACCATGGAGCCTGTTGCGCCGTCCAGCTCAGGAATGGCCACCATCATGGTCGCTTCAACTGGCAGGAGGCCACGCGTTGAGCTGCCCCATTGGTCCAGTGTTTGAAATTCCACGGGCGTGACACCCAGGTAGGGCACGTCCAGCTTGGCCAAAATGTCTTCGGCAGCTTTGGAGTCGTTGTAGGCTGGGCCGCCCACCAGTGAAAAGCCAGTCAGCGACACCAGCGCATCAATCGTGGGGCGACCGTTGGTATAAAAGAAAGCGTCAATCGCAGGGCGCTGATCCAGTCCGGTTGCAAATGCAGGCACCACACGCAAACCACGCGCTTCCATGGCCGTAATCACGCCGTTGTAATGGTCGGCATTGTTGGCCAGTACATAAGAGCGCATCAACAGCAAGCCAACTGTGCCGCGCTTGCCAGTAGTGGCTACCAACGGCAGAGCGTCCAGCGTGTTGGCCATGCGGTTGACTGACGCGCTGTGGTTCATCTTCGGGTGGTACACGCCGACTTCGGGGTACTCAACGGGCTCTTGCGTTTTGGTTAGCCCGCGCATCGCTTGACGCGGGCCGCTGGCGTAACGATCTACTAAAAAATGCACCAGACTGGCCATGTTCTCTTGTGAGCCAGCCAGCCAGTACTGCAGCGTTAAAAAATAGGCGCGCACATCCTGTGCTGTACCTGGAATGAAGCGCAAGATTTTTGGCAAGCGGCGCAGCATTTTCATTTGCTGCGCACCAGCGGTTGCTTGCGTGCCAGACTCTCGGGCGCCGTCGGCTTTGGCAGCGGGCTTGGGACGCAGGCGCTTCAAAAATGCCAACGCACCTGTAGCTGGTGCTGACATATCGAACTTGCCCATGCGGGTCAGCTTGGTCACTTCAGCCGCAGACATGGCGCACACCATGGCGTCGCAATTGTCCCTGCGTGCCTTCAGAGCCGGCAAGATCGGCAAGAAATGATCTTCCATGAACAGCATGGTGGCAATCACGATGTCGCCTTGGGCAATGTCAGCACGGCAACGTTCCAGAGCCTGGACGTCGTCGCCCCATTCAGCCGCGGCATGAACACTGAAGCTCAGGCCTGGCATGGTTTTGCGCAGTGCCTGGTTGGCGCGCTCAGCGGCGCTGGCCAGGTGGCTGTCCATCGTGACCAGCACGACGCGCATAGGCAAATGGCCTGCACGATCAGCGGCTGAAGTGAGCTTTGGCATCGTAAAGTGTCTCTAGCGTGATGGTCTGCAGACCCATGTCTTTGGCGTATTGTTCAGTGTTGCGCTTGGCTTTGCCGCGCACAAAAAACGGAATTTTTTTGAGCTCTTTTTCAGCGTCTGGGCCCCAAACTGCAACAGCATGTTCAATTGCTTCGGCTGATGTTTTGGCAGCGCTTGAAATCGCTTCACTGGCTTGAACTTCAGCAGTCGCTTTATTAACAACCGCTGATTTTCCGAGGTGCGAAGGGCTGGCGTCTTCGTGAAATTCTGCATCGCCCCGGAACATGCCAATCAGGTGCTCTTCCAGCCCCATCATCAGTGGGTGCACCCACGTGTCAAACATCACATTGGCGCCTTCAAAACCCATTTGAGGTGAATAGCGCGCCGGGAAGTCCTGCACATGCACTGGGGCTGAAATCACGGCACAAGGTATGCCCAAACGCTTGGCAATGTGACGCTCCATTTGTGAGCCCAGCACCAGTTCGGGTTGCAGCTCAGCCACCTTGGCTTCAACTTCCAGGTAATCGTCGGTGATCAATGGCTCTATGCCGTACAGCCTGGCAGCTTCGCGAACTTCACGAGCGTGTTCGCGGCTGTAGGTACCCAAGCCCACAACCGTGAAACCCAGCTCCCGGCTGGCAATACGGGCGGCTGCAACTGCATGTGTGGCGTCACCAAAGATAAAAACGCGTTTATTGGTCAAATACGTTGAGTCGACTGACTTGGCATACCACAGGGCTCTGGCATCAGCGCTTTGCAACACGGTGCTTGCATCAACGCCAGCGAGTTGCGCCACTTCATGAATGAAGTCACGGGTTGCGCCAGATCCAATCGGGACAATTTTGGTGGCGGGCTGACCGAATGTGCGTGTCAACCATTGGGCTGCGACTGAGGCTATTTCAGGATAAAGCACCACGTTGAAGTCAGCATCACTCAGGCGCGCCATGTCAGCGGGTGTTGAACCCAAAGGCGCCACCACATTGATGTCGATGCCAAGTTGCCCAAGCAAGCCTGTGATTTCACGCAGGTCATCGCGATGCCTGAAGCCCAGTGCCGTGGGCCCAAGAATGTTGCAGGATTTGCGCCCATTGGCAGCGCGTTCAGTTTTGGGTTTGGCCAGTGAGCGCGTCAATTGGTAAAAAGTCTCGGATGCGCCCCAGTTTTCTTTGCGCTGGTAGCTGGGCAATTCAAGTGCGACAACGGGAATGGGCAAATCGAGCGCTTTTGCCAATCCACCTGGGTCGTCCTGAATCAGCTCAGCAGTGCATGACGCACCCACCAGCATGGCTTTGGGCTTGAAGCGTTCGAAAGCTTCGCGGGCTGCGTTTTTGAACAGCTCTGCGGTGTCGCCACCCAAGTCACGCGCTTGAAAAGTGGTGTACGTCACCGGCGGGCGCTTGGGCAAGCGTTCGATCATGGTGAACAGCAAGTCAGCGTACGTATCGCCCTGCGGTGCATGCAACACGTAATGCACGTCTTCCATCGCTGTTGCGACGCGCATGGCACCCACATGGGGTGGGCCTTCGTATGTCCAGAGGGTTAATTGCATGGTCTTAAGCAGCCAATTTAAGGCGACGTACCAGCGGGCGGCTGAACAACTCAGCCAAATCGGCTGCCTGGTCATAGCCCTGAATGGGGGTGAACACCAATTCAATCGCCCACTTGGTCGTCAGGCCCTCTGACTCAAGTGGATTGGCCAGCCCCAGGCCGCACACCACAATGTCAGGTTGGGCAGCACGGCAGCGGTCCAGCTGGTTTTCAACATGCTGGCCTTCCGATAAAAAGGTGCCTTCAGGCAGCAGAGCCAACTCTTCAGCCAGGTGCTGGCGGTGAAGGTATGGCGTGCCGACTTCTACCAGTTCCATGCCGAGTTCACGAGATAGAAAGCGCGCCAATGGAATTTCCAGTTGCGAGTCCGGAAAGAAAAAGATGCGTTTGCCAGCCAGTTGTGTACGCTGACGTGCAAGGGCTGCACTGGCGCGTTGACGGGCCGGTTCAGTGACCTCATCAAAACGGGTTTTTGCTACATTAAAGTGAGCGGCTCCCGCCCATAACCATTGGCTTGTACCTTCAACACCCAATGGAAAAGGTGCTGCAATGCGCTCTGCGCCACGCGCCTCCAGGGCTTTGGCTGTGTCAGCTAGAAAAGGCTGAGCCAGCAAAAAACGGGTGTTGGGGCCTATTGCTGGCAAATCATTGGCTTGGCGAGGCGGAAAAAAGCGAACCTTGTCCATGCCAAGTTGTTTGAACAAACGGGCAAACTGGTCTTCCACCACATCGGCCAGGCTGCCAACAATCAGCAAATCCGCAGGTGCCTCAGCAGTGTGTTTTGGCAAGGCGGGCACCATGCTGGCCAGGCAAGCGTCTTCACCCTGGGTAAAAGTGGTTTCTATCCCGCTGCCTGAGTAATTCAGAACGCGCACTCTAGGTGAAAACGCACTGGACAATCGCGAAGCAGCGCGCGACAGATCAAGCTTGATGACTTCTGATGGGCAGGACCCCACCAAAAACAGCAGCTTGATTTCAGGGCGGCGCTCGAGCAGGCGGGTCACAACACGGTCCAACTCGGTATTGGCGTCAGACAATCCTGCCAGATCGCGCTCGTCAATGATGGCTGTGGCAAAGCGTGGCTCGGCAAAAATCATCACACCGGCTGCTGATTGAATGAGGTGCGCGCAAGTTCGCGAACCGACCACCAGGAAAAACGCATCCTGGATCTTGCGGTGCAGCCAAATAATGCCTGTCAAACCACAAAACACCTCGCGTTGGCCGCGCTCCCTGAGCACAGGCGCATCAGCGCAGCCAATGGCGGCGGCGCTGCGAATGGGAAAAACCGCATTCATGCTGCAACCTTGCTATGCCCGGCAGCGGTTTGTCGGGTTTGGCCAAGCCTGGCTGCGCGCAGCTTTAAAATAAATTGCGCAGCATTTACAACATAAGTTGCATAAGCTGCCAGTGCCAGATACATCAAGCCTTGGGTGCTCAATCCGCCAGTGAAAAGAGCCACTAAATAAGCAGTGTGGAACGCCAGAACCAGCATGCTGAACAAGTCTTCCCAATAAAAAGCGGGGGCAAACAGATAGCAATCGAATACGACTTTTTCCCAGATGCAACCGGTCAGCATGATGACGTACAAAGCGAATGTTTTAACAACAACAGAGGTCAAGGCCAGATCTTGCCCCTCGCCGGAAGCCAGATAGCGCAGTACCAAACCCAGGCTGAGCAAAAATACAAAGAATTGAACGGGTGCCAAAACACCTTGAACCAGCGTCCAGACAGAAGCATCACGTCGTTTTCGCTGTTCTGGCGTGTAAAGTGGCCGCTGATTTGTCTCATGAATGCTCTGCATACCTCCAATTTAACCGTGCTTCATCAATGTGTCAACTTATATTGACGTAAATTTAAAGTGACACTTTTTGAGCCCGGAAACAAACGCGGCACAGTATGAACCCAGACACAAAATAATCTCAATTAGGTAAAAACTTGGTTGACTGATTTCTCTGAGCCGTGTACAAACTCGTAGAAATTACCCATAAATGCGGTTTTCGACTACGATAATTTAGTCCAAATTCGATTTTGTTATATTTTGAATAGCCTGGGGCGTATGCGAAACGCTTAGAGATTGATTGCAGCGCAAAAAGGGACTGATATTGTTCAGTGTCCAGGCCCAACCCCTGAGTGGAGTCTGAAGTCAGACGTGAGGAGACAAACCAGTGAACGCCTATTTAAATAACCAGCCAATCGATGCCAGCGACGTGTTAACCACCAACAAGTCAATTCATTCCGAGGCTGCCAGTCAAGCCTACACAGAGGGTAGTCAGGCGCTTGCCCGGCTTGCCAGTGACGCAAACCGGGAAGCAGTCGAGTTGCGACTTGCAGTGTTGTCCCGGGCCATTGAGCATGAAATCATCCCGCGTCTGATGTTGGCACATCCTACGGCGCAGGAGTGCTTTTCTGCAGCTCAGCCTGCCAGCCCACAGGTCAGCACGCAGGATGTGGAGGCATTTGCCAAACTGGTTTTGTCGCCCGATGAAAACGTTGCACATGCCTGCATAGACACGATGCGAAACAGCGGCATATCGGTCGAAACGATCTACACAGACCTGCTTGCGCCGGTGGCGAGATATTTGGGCAAGCTGTGGGAGGAAGACTTGTGCGACTTTACAGAAGTAACCTTGGGACTTGGCAGGCTGCACCAGGTACTGCGGGAATTGAGCCCGGCGTTCAGTCAGGCAAACAACGTTACCAATGGACGCAGGGTGCTGCTGCTACCTGCACCTGGCGAACAACACACGTTTGGCCTGGTCATGGTGTCGGAATTTTTCAGGCGTGCAGGCTGGGATGTGGGTGGTGGGCCATCTGAAGCAGGTGCAGACCCGGAATTGATGGTGCAGCGGGAATGGTTTGATGTGGTCGGTTTTTCACTCGGTAACATCACGCAGCTTGATGCGCTGGCCTCCAGCATTAAAGTGATACGAAAAACTTCGCTCAACAAATCAGTTTGTATCATTGTTGGTGGTCCGCTGTTTTTAGCGCACCCGGAGTATGTTTCATATGTTGATGCAGACGCTGCATCGACTGACGGTGCGCAGGCACCTTCGCTGGCAACCCGTCTGTTGACCGCGAAACGATCATCCCCAGCTGACTAACTGTCAATCCTGTCAACTATGCCTCCTCAATGAACTCCAGCGCACAGTTGAACCACGACAATCTCCTGCGGCATTTTGACCAACCCGAGCAGTTTCTTGCAGGATTGGATGCACAAACAGCTGCCTCACTGATTTCAGCGGCGGCCGACGTGGCCCTGATACTCGATGAGCAGGGCGTGATTCAAGACATGGCTTTTGCCAGCGATGAGCTGAAAGAGCACGGCGACCTTGATTGGCTTGGCAAGCCTTGGCTGCAAACGGTGACGATAGAAAGCCGGCCTAAAGTTCAGGAAATGCTCCTTGAAGTGGCAACAGGCGGGAGCACCAAGTGGCGACACATCAACCACCCCTCGGTGAACAAAGTTGATTTGGCACTGTCATACACGATTGTTCCGGTGGTACGTGAAGAGGGCCGCCAGCACGCAGTGGCTTTTGGCCGTGACTTGCGTTCGCAGGTGGCTTTGCAGCAGCGCCTTGTCAGTGCGCAGTTGTCCATGGAGCGTGATTATTGGCGCCTGCGCCATGTAGAAACGCGTTACCGCCTGCTGTTTCAGGTTGCGTCTGAAGCGGTGTTGATTCTGGATGCAAGCAGTGGAAAACTTGAAGAAGCCAACCCGGCCGCGTTTAATTTGCTGGGTGACAAAGCCAGAGCAGCCGGTTGGACATTTGCCGACAGTCTGGATTCTTTGAGTGTTCCGGGTGTGCAGCAACTGTTTGCATCACTCAAGAACAATGGCAGGGCAGAGCCCATTACGGTTTGTCTGGACAGCTCACCACAAGCGTTTTTCTTGTCCGGATCATTGTTCAGACAAGAAAACTCAACCCACTTGCTGGTGCGCATCACGCCGGTCAGTGCTGCCGGAGGCTCTGGCGAAAGCAGCGCCAACCGAATGCTGCTGGCCGCACTTGAAAATGCACCTGATGCTTTCGTCATCACCGACCTGGACGGCAGGGTTCAATCAGTGAACCGTGCATTTCTGGAATTGACCCAGCTGGCCAGCGAGGCGCTGGTTCGCGGTGAGTCGCTGCAAAAATGGCTGGGACGCAGCGGTGTTGATTTGAATGTGCTGGTCTCCAACCTCAAGCAGCGCGGTACCGTTCGCTTGTATGCCACCACTTTGCAGGGCGAATATGGCGCCAAGTCCGATGTGGAAATTTCAGCCGTAGCAATTGCCAGCGGTGACCAGCCTGGTCTGGCTTTCACCATTCGTGACGTTGGCCGACGTTTGTCCAGTGACACACAGGCCGTCAGCAAAGACATGTCACGCTCGCCAGGACAAATGACCGAACTGGTCGGCCGTGTGCCACTGCGCGATATCGTGCGGGAAACAACCGACCTGATTGAAGAGTTGTGCATTCAGGCGGCACTGGAATTGACAGGTGACAACCGGGCTGCTGCTGCTGAAATGCTGGGGCTGTCGCGTCAAAGTCTTTATGTCAAGCTCAGGCGATTTGGTGTGGGCGATGTGTTGTCTGACCCATCTGCCTGATGGGTTGATTAGTACAGTTTGACGTGGCAGTTTGACATGTCCAGTTCAAGAATCATCTTGATTCTTTGAAGCTCACCTTTCAGATCCAGAACAATGCCTGCAGTCGGGCAATTGCTTTAGTCAGTGGCTGCCTTGAGTGCCTGCTGCCGGCTGGTACAACATTTCAAGCTGTTGGCGATTGATGCCCAAAATGGTTGCTGCCTTGTTCAGATCAGCGCCGGCACGCTCCATCGCCATACGAATGAAATTGCGTTGCAACAGGTCTGCCGCACGGCGCATCAATTCTGGCAAGGCGTGGCTGCCAACCTGATCGCACAATACTTTCATGGCTGCCTGCACGGGTTCCACAGTTGCCGCCAGCTCACCACTTTCATTTGCGGCCAGCCGCACGCTGAATCCAATGCACGGCGGATCAATCTCGCTGAGCAGCGTTGCAGCAACTTCAATTGGTTTAAGCAAAGCGTTGCCCAACAACAGGTGAGATTGCGCGTATTCAGTCATGCCTTCCCTGCGAACCTGATAAAGCAATGCACTGAAGGGAGCATCTGGCAAACTGATCCAGTCTGACAAGGGCCGACCCCGGACCGAGGCTTCGGTACTGGCTTGCACCAATTTCAAAAACGCAGGGTTTGCAACCAGCACACATCCGTCCACATCGGTGACGGCAACGCCTTCTGTGGCGCTGTCGACCAGGCGGGCCAGTGTTGCGCCCAAGTCAGTTGAGGTGGCCAGTTGCTCTGTGGTGCGAATACGCACAAGAAGTTGCAGAGAATCCATGACCTTGAAAGGCGTGGCTGAGACACTGGCGCTTTTGGCTTTGCCTCTGAGCATTCCGCGTGTTTCAGTCGACTGGTTTGTATCCAGCGCTGCCCGCAAGCCTGTGGTGATGACCAGCCGTGAATCGCGCTCAAAAGCAAAGTCGGCACTTTGGCCCACCACTTGCGCAGCGGTCAAATCAAACAGGTCAGTTGCGCTCTGGTTTGCCTCAACAATGCAAAGCGTTGCACCGTCCACAACAATCACAGCGTCTGTAGCAACCTGAAAAAGCAGGCGATACCGCGCTTCGGACTGGCGCGCCCGGCCATAGTTGCGCTCCATTTCCTGCTGGGCCCCCAAAAAGCGCTGCTGCAAGGCGGCACTGATACCCAGGTCGCGGCCCACCGCCAAAATGGGCCCGTCTGTTCCCAGCCGCATGGCTGTGTACGCCACAGCAACCGTTGTGCCATTTTCACTGAGGTGATTGACTTCCCGTTTACGCGTTGCGCAATCAGGTGTGGCATCGGCAATCAGTCGCTCCAGCTTGGGTTTGCTTTCCGGGGTGACGGTGTCTGTCCAGCGACGCCCGATCCACTGATGTGCGTCACTGGCCAGAGGCGTTGATGCGCGCTGATCAACCCGCCGCACAATGCCGTGCTCGTCCAGAACCAGTGCAATGTCGCCCCCCAGGCTGACCATGGTCTGCGCCAGCTCAGGCGCCCACTCTGACAGCGACTGTGAAAAAGTCATGGCATTGTTTGATGTCGTCATCACATCCCCCTTCATCCATGGTTGGCCAACAAATCAAGATAGATTCTGGCCCGCAGCAGGGTGTGGATGGCTGGCCCTGCTGTGGTAAATCTGCTTCATTCAATGAAATCGCTTTTTAACGTTCAATTTCAATTAAGTGTAAATAATAGTTGACACTATACACTGTCAACTAAATAATACAACTATGTTTTTAACTACCCCTCGCCCAACATTGTCGACAGTGGCCGAGTTGTTCAAGCCCATCACATGGTTTCCGCCCATGTGGGCCTTTGTTTGCGGTGTGCTGGCTTCCGGCACGTCGCTGGATGGCAAGTGGCCCTTGATCATCACGGGCGTGGCACTGGCGGGCCCTTTTGTATGTGCCACCAGTCAAGCGGTCAATGACTGGTATGACCGCCATGTGGATGCCATCAACGAGCCGCAGCGGCCCATTCCATCGGGCCGCATGCCAGGTCGCTGGGGATTTAACCTGGCCGTGTTGTGGACAGCAATTTCCCTGCTGGTGGGTACCGTTTTAGGCCCGTGGGGCTTTGGAGCGGCCATGACAGGGCTGTTGCTGGCCTGGGCTTACAGCGCGCCTCCTTTGCGTTTGAAAGAAAACGGCTGGTGGGGCAACGCAGCCTGTGGTTTCAGTTATGAAGGGATCGCCTGGATCACGGGTGCAGCTGTGATGGCGGGCGGCCTGATGCCAGACGGCCGTTCCCTGGTGCTGGCTGTTCTTTACAGCGTTGGGACCCACGGCATCATGACGCTGAATGACTTCAAAGCCATTGAAGGCGACCGCCAGATGGGCGTGCGCTCCCTGCCCGTTCAACTGGGGATCAACAAGGCAGCGCAGGTGGCCTGTTGGGTCATGGCCGCGTCACAATTGGCTGTAATTGCGCTGTTGCTGGTGTGGGGCGCGCCTTTTCATGCAATGGGCATTGCTGCCTTGCTGCTCGTCCAACTGGGGCTGATGCGTCATTTTTTGGCAAGCGTCAGTCAGCGCGCGCTGTGGTACAGCGGCTTTGGCGTGCCATTTTTTGTTGCCGGAATGATGGTCAGTGCATTTGCCTTGCGCGGCCTGATTCAGGCAGGCAATTGATTGCAGCTTCAACAATTACAAGTTTTTAAAGGTGAACAACATGACGCAAACCGAAACTTCTACTGGAACTTCTACCGAAACGTTTGATGTGGTGGTCGTCGGCGGTGGCCCGGCAGGTGCGACGGCAGCCCACAAGCTGGCGCGTCAGGGCTGCTCGGTGCTGCTGCTTGACCGTGCAGGCCGTGTCAAACCGTGCGGCGGCGCGATACCGCCACGGCTGATCAAAGACTTTGCCATTCCTGACAACCTGCTGGTCGCACGTGCCACATCAGCACGCATGATCTCGCCCAAAAACAACCAGGTCGACATTCCAATTGACAACGGCTTTGTTGGCATGGTGAACCGTGAGCAATTTGACGAGTGGTTGCGTGAGCGTGCCGCAGCCAGTGGCGCAGTGCGCCGTATCGGCACTTTTGAGCGTATTGAACGCGACCCGGACGGCGTGGCAGTGGTGCATTTTGAAGGGCGCACGCAAGCGCAAAAGTCCGGCGGCTTTGCAGCCAGGGTGCGTGCCCGCAGCATCATTGGCGCAGATGGTGCACGCTCTGAAGTTGCCCGCCAGACCGTACCGGGCGCTGACCATCCAAAATGTGTGTTCGCCTACCACGAGATCGTGCGTGCGCCGGCTGTCAAACCTGCAGGCTACAACGACGCCCGCTGCGATGTGTACTACCAGGGCAAACTTTCACCTGATTTTTATGGCTGGGTGTTCCCGCATGGCGACACACTGAGCATTGGCACGGGCAGCGCAGACAAAGGATTTTCCCTTCGCGGTGCGGTCGGTCAGCTGCGGCAGATTGCGGGCCTGGAAAACGCGGAAGTCCTGCGCCGCGAGGGTGCGCCGCTGCCGATGAAACCCCTCAAACGCTGGGACAACGGCCGCGACGTCGTGCTGGCCGGTGATGCTGCAGGCGTGGTGGCGCCGGCGTCAGGCGAAGGCATTTACTACGCCATGTACGGCGGTGAGCTGGCAGCCCAGTCGGTGCTTGAACTGCTGCAAACAGGCGACGCTTCTTGCCTGAAGCTGGCCCGAAAACGCTTCATGAAAGAGCATGGCCTGGTCTTTGGCGTACTGGGCATCATGCAGTGGTTTTGGTACGGCAGTGAAAAGCGCCGCGAACGCTTTGTCAAAATGTGTGAAGACCGCGACGTTCAGCAGCTGACTTTTGAGTCATACATGAACAAAAAACTGGTCCGCAAAAAACCGATGGCGCATGTCCGGATCTTCTTCAAGGACATGGGTCACTTGCTGGGACTGGCCAAAGTTTAGTGGGCTGGTTGCAAAATTGGGTGACCAGTGGTGGCCTCGTAGACACCGTCATTGTCATCACCTTATTCGAAATAACCGGACTGCTGGTGTTTTATCAGCAAACAAAACGCGGCTTGAAGCCGCGTGATTTTTTACTGAATGCCTTGTCTGGGCTTTGCCTCATGGTGGCCCTCCGCGATGCTCTAACGTCAGGACCGTGGTACGTCATTGCGGTGTGGTTAACCCTTGCTGGCGTTGCACACACTGCCGATGTCGCCCTGCGGCTCCACCAGCGGCGTGGCTAGTCAATTAAGCAATTTGTGCAGCTGGTCAAGCTGACAAATCAAGCAGCTTTTGCAACGTAAGCGCTGCACCAGCCCTTGGCTGACACTTGTTTGCCAGCAAACAAGGGGCACGGGCCAGCTGCTTCTTTGGCTTTGCCAGCGTATAACTGGCAGTTGCTGCACATTTGCGCAGCGGCGTACTTGGGGTATTTCTTGGCATCGACTTTGGTCGTGTCGGCAGCGTAGCCAAGGCCGACGGCAGCTGGGTCTTTTTCATTGACCATTACCGGGGTTTGCGCCAATGCGGTGGCAGTGGCGCCGGTTGTTGCAGAAATGGCTACTAGCTGCATGAAAATGCGGCGATTGCTGGTGGTCATGATATCAATTGTGAAGTTGCTGAAGCCATGACTATGCCATAAACGACCGTAAGGTTCATATTAAAACCCCATAGTCACAGTGCCAATATCAACTATGCAGGCTACGTACAGTGTCAATTTGCATTAAAGAATGCCTTAAAGCCAATTAAAACGGGCGCTAGCAGCTACTTAAACAATAGCAAAGAGGTGGCTGGTCAATGAAGTCGCCGTGCATCATTTCCGTCGTTTGCGTGCTTCATACTGCTGCATCAGTGGCGTGACTGACACGCCGTGCAACACGACAGAACACACCACAACAACCAGTGTGACAGACAGCAATTGCTGGGCCACATTAGCTTCAAGTCCGTGGCTAATGGCATAAAGCAGGTAATACAGCGAACCAATTCCCCGGATGCCAAACCACGCCATCAAACGGCGCTGGGATGGTTTGGCGTCTGTGCCGCGCAGCCCGATGGCAACAGATACCGGCCGAATCACCAAAAAAAGCAGCGGTACAAACCACCAAAATCGCATGTCGAGTTGCACACTGGCCAGCAAAACGCCAATGATCAGTACCATCCCTACTTCAGCAAAGCTGTCCAGTTGGCTGTTGAAGCGTTCAACCTGCTGCATCATGTGAGCTGGCGCCTGACTGCCCGTTGCGCGGGTGTCTTCAGGACTCAATTCCGCAGCTAACTTATCGGCGGGCTTATCCGCTGGCTCGGCTACGTTTGCAATCACTGCCGGTGTTGCTGGGTTGTCTATCCGCCGCAGAGCCACACCCGCTGCAAAAACTGCCAAAAATCCTGATGTGTAGCACAGCAATGCACTCCCGTAAGCCAGCGCAATCAAGCCCAGCGCAATGAATTCATCAGAGCCCAGCGCCTCGCGGTGTTGCGTGCGCAGGTACACGATGGCCCGGCCCACGACATGGCCCAGCGCGTAGCCCAAAGCCAGCCCGCCGGCCACTGACCACAGCACATCCACCGCCCACCAGCGCCATCCGTTTGTGCCCAGGTCATGCAAGCCCAGCAAGCCAAGCCCCAGCATGACAAACGGAAAAGCCGTGCCGTCGTTCAAGCCGCCTTCACCTGTCAAGCCCAGGCGCAGCCGGTCGCGGTCTGTGGTGTCCGCCATTTGCACATCTGAAGCCAGCACAGGATCAGTCGGTGCCAAAATGCCGCCCAGCAGCAGAGCTGCACCCAGAGGCAGATCCAGCAGCCACATGCTGCAAGCGGTGATCAAACCCACCGTGATCACCATTGAGTAAGTTGCCAGCTGAACCGGAATGCGCCAGCGAATGTCTTTTTTCTTCAGCTCAAACTTCATGCCCACCGTGAACAGCGAGATCAGCAATGCCAGCTCGGCCAGGCGCTCCAGCAGCAGGGTGTCTTCAAACGCGTCCAGCTCAACCAGCTCCCAGCCCATGGGGCCAATGGCAATGCCGGCCGCCAGGTACAGCATGGCGGTGCTCATTGGCAGACGGGCAATGAACGAGCCGCCCAGCGTTTTGGCAATCAGCAGCAAGCCAAACACAATGCAGCCCCAGATGAAAGCGTCGTTGACATTCATCAGATGAGGTTAAAGTCAAAAGTCAAGCGGTGCTGTGCAGCCCCTGCACCGCTGGCTGTAGGTCACCAGCCCGAGAGTTTTTTCATCACAAATGCAATGTCTGGTGCATCGGCGGCTGCACTGGCACTGGTGTCCTTCCATTGCCCGGTGACTTCACGGCCGCAACTGCTTTCAAGCAGCTGGCCGTTCCATGTCCCTGAAATACTGACGTTGTCGCTGGACTCGTCCAGAATCACAAAGCCGTCTTCCACGTCACCGGCCAGTGCAGCTTTGACCGCGTGGCCCTTTTTCAGGCTTGCGCCGCGGCCAGCGGGCATCGGGCGCATCACCACACCCTGCAGGCTGTCTGAAAATTCCTCGTGTTTTTCCAGCAGCATCGTCGCTTTGGGCGGCAAGCCCGATGGTGGGTTGGTAAAGACCACCTGCCACATGCCGTAAAGCTGCGCCGCCTTGATGTCTTCGGCTGCGGGACAAACGGTTCCAGGTGCCTTTTTAGGGCTGTTTTTGGTATTGTTTTGTGCTGTAGCCCAATTAATATGGGCGCAAGCAGCTATAAACAATATAGCAAAATTTCGAATGATGCCCTGATTCATGCTCAATCCCAGGCCGGTGTTGTGACGCTTTCAAGGGCAACCGCTTTTGCTGCGGCAGTGTCCAGCGCGCGCTGCGCAAATTCAGCCCGCAACGCTTTGACCTTTTCCCGTGGATCTTCCCGCGTGGTTTCTTTGTTCAAAGCCATCTCTGCAATAAACCGACTCGGCAACCCGGCAATCGTATCGCGCCCTTTCTTGCGGCGGCGCAGCCAGTTCACGCTGAGGGTGCGCTGCGCACGTGTGATGCCCACGTACATCAGGCGGCGTTCTTCCTGCAGGCGCAGGGCGATGTTTTCCACCGTGTCGTCATCGTCCATTTTGAAAGGCAGCAGCCCCTCGTTCACGCCCGCCAGCACCACATGCGGCCACTCCAGCCCCTTGGCGGCATGGAGCGTTGAAAGTGTGACGACATTCTGGTCGCCCTCGCGCTCGCTCAGTGTTGACAGCAGGGCAATGCTTTGCACCACTTCGAGCATGGTTTTGGTTGGCGCGGTGATGACATTGCCAACGGCCTCTTCATCATCCTGCCCACCACAACGCTGCGCCATCCACTCACAAAAATCCATCACGTTGGTCCACTTGGCAGCGGCTGTCTTTTCGCTGTCTTCGTTGTCGTACAGATTTTTCTCGTAGTCGACTTCTTTGAGCCAGTCTTTTAAAAACACCAGCGCGTCAACAGAGCCCACCGTGCGTTTGGCGCGGTACTCCAAGTCATTCAGATACCGGCCAAATTCATGCAGACTGGCCACGGCTTTGGCAGGCAGTACCGAGTTCAGCGAGTTGCTGAACAGCGCTTCAAACAAACTTAATTTGTACTGGCTGGCGAACGTACCCAACGTGCCCAGCGTGGTGTGGCCAATGCCGCGTTTGGGCGTGGTCACGGCGCGCATGAAGGCCGGGTCGTCGTCGTTGTTGGCCAGCAGGCGCAGCCAGCAGCACAAATCCTTGATTTCGGCCCGGTCAAAAAAGCTTTGCCCGCCCGACACCTTGTACGGAATGTTGGCTTTGCGAAACGCTTTTTCAAATGGCTTGGCCATGTGGTTGGCGCGGTACAGCACGCAAAAGTCTTTCCACTCCCGGTACTGCCCGCCTGCTGCTTGCAGGGTACCCTCGGCCCGCAGGCTCTGGATGCGCGCCACCACCCTAGACGCCTCGTGTTCTTCGCTGTCGCAGTCCACCACCCGCACCGGTTCGCCTTCACCCAGCTCGCTGAAAAGAGTTTTGGGGAACAGTTTGGGGTTGGGTGCAATCACGTTGTTGGCTGCCCGCAGGATGGCGCTGGTCGAGCGGTAGTTTTGCTCCAGTTTGACGACCTTCAAGTTTGGGTAGTCAACCGGCAGCTTTTTCAGGTTGTCGAGCGTTGCGCCGCGCCAGCCGTAGATGGACTGGTCATCGTCGCCTACGGCGGTGAAGCGGCCTCCACCAGTCGATGAATCGCCGACCAGACACTTCAGCACTTCGTACTGCGTGGCATTGGTGTCCTGGTATTCGTCGACCAGCACGTGGCTAAATGCTTCTTGCCATTTGGTTCGCACCGCATCGTGCTGCTGCAACAGCTTGAGCGGCAAGCCAATCAGATCATCAAAATCCACGCTTTGGTAAGCCGTCAAACGCTCTTCATATCGCGCCATGATGCGGGCCGTCAGCGCCTCTTCCTCACCGCTGGCAATGCCCGAGGCTTGTGCAGCATTCAGCCCCATGTTTTTCCATCGGCTGATCGTCCACTGCCACTGCCGTGCGGTGGGCGCATCGGTACCGCCGCCACAGTCCTTGATGATGCTGGTGACATCGTCGGTGTCCAGTATCGAAAACTGCTTCTTCAGCCCCAGCACCTCGCCGTCTTGCCTGAGCATGCGCATGCCGAGCGAGTGAAAAGTGCAAATCAGCACGCCCTTGACAGCGCGGCCCATCAGTTTTTTGGCCCGCTCCCGCATCTCGGCAGCGGCTTTGTTGGTAAAGGTAATCGCTGCAATCTGCTCGGCTTTCAGGCCCGACTGAATCAGCCGCCCAATCTTGTGTGTGATCACCCGCGTCTTGCCCGAACCGGCTCCGGCCAGCACCAGGCAAGGTCCTTCAACATAGTTCACGGCTTCAAGTTGGGCCAGGTTCAGGCCATCAGCCAAAGGGTCGGACATGCGGGGGGAATCAATTCAGAAGTGTCGGTTTTGCCAGGACGGCAGCGATAGCAATCGTGTGAGACGGATCCAGAATCATAACGGGCGGAAGTTGTGCATATTTCATGTTGCAGCAGGCAATGTGCACCATCAACCAGCTTTTACAGGTGTCAAAATGGCCGTAACGCCGTTGTGGGCCTGCAACCCATCACACCCTGATAAAACCTTGCTTTTCACATGTATTTAAGCCTATAGCCCATATAAATACTGCGCAAGCAGCTATTTATTTCATAGCATTTCACCAGCTACGACATACGCGACAGACTTTCACGCCCACCATGCTCGCCATTCTTCTGGTCACCTTTCCGTTCTTCGCACTTGTACTGTGCGGTTACATCGCAGCGCGGCGTGGCTGGCTGCCGCAAGTGGCCATTCCCGGCCTGAACACCTTTGTTTTGTACTTTGCATTGCCGTGCATGCTGTATCGGTTTGGCTCATCCACACCGATTGCACAGTTGCTTGATGGTGGGCTGGTTGCGGTGTATTTGTTGTGTGCGCTGGTCATGGTGGGGTTTACTGTGGCTGTCACACATCGGGGCCGCATTGGCTGGAACGATGCGTCGTTTGGTGCGCTGGTAGGCGCGTTTCCGAACACCGGTTTTATGGGTGTGCCGCTGCTGGTTGCGCTGCTGGGTGCCCAGGCAGCGGGCCCCGCCATCGTCACAATCGTGATTGACCTGGTGGTGACCAGTTCGTTGTGCATTGCGCTGTCCCGGCTTGATGCTGCAGGCAGCCACGGCGCCGGTGTGGCGGCACAAAATGCCTTGAAAGGCGCAGCGTTAAACCCAATGCCATGGGCCATTTTGGGTGGAACGTTGGCCTCGGCGTATCAGTTCACGCTGCCCATCCCTGTCATGCAGACAATCGGCTTGCTGGCCGATGCGGCATCGCCCGTGGCGCTGTTCACCATCGGCGCAGTTCTGGCCCGGTCGCAGGCCAATGCGGCTGCACCAACGCCGCTGGGCGATTACATGCCGGTCGTGTTGATCAAGCTGGTGCTGCACCCGGTTTTATTGCTGCTGCTGGGGCTGACCGCCATCCGGCTGGGATTGCCACTGGATCGTTTTGCGTTAACAGTTGTGGTGCTGGTTGCAGCCCTGCCAAGTGCCAGCAACGTGGCGTTGTTAGCCGAGCGCTTTGACGCCGACAACGGGCGTATTGCGCGGATTATTTTGCTGTCGACGGTGTTGGCGTTTTTTACGTTTTCTGGGGCTGTGGCTTTGCTGGTTTGATTACATTGAGCCAATTTTTTATAATTTTGCATAGTCTGTTGTTTACGATAGTGGACAAATTGCAGATTTCAAGATTTAATGTCCACTATTATGGACAAATTAAAGTTTTCTACAGACCTTAGCAGGGCCATTGCCGAATATCGGGCAGACAACAAACTGTCTGCCGTTGCAATTGCTCGGAAGGCTGGGCGAAGCCGTACGGTGCTTCACAACCTGGAGCGCGGCGGCGATGTAACGGTTGCGTCTCTGTTTGACATCTTGCGCGCCATGGGCTTGTGCATCAGCTTGCAAAGGTCTGGCATGCCGACACTTGACGAAATGCAGCGCCGGTTTGCAGACGAAGACGACGAAGTTGATGAAAAGGTCAACACCCATGCTGCCTGAACGCATCCGCTTGCTGGATGTCGATATCAACGGCCTGCACAGTGGACAGTTGGTACAGGCATCAACCTATACGTTTGACTATCGCCGTGATGACCCGGCTCAGCCATCCGTGTCGTTGCTGATGCCGCCAGGCACTTTGCATTTTGATGGCGGCGGTGCCTTGTTCCCGGCTATGGACATGAACCTGCCTGAAGGCTACCTGTTCATGCAAATCCGCCAGTTCTTTCCAAAGCAGACGATCACGCCGATGCACCTGCTGGCGCTGATGGGTGACAACGGCATCGGGAGGTTGGGGTATCGGCTGGCGGATGCGCCAGCAATAAAGGCCGGCGCGGTGGTGAACAAAGCCGAATTGTTGGCCAGCGGCAACGGCCCGGCGCTGTTTCAGGAACTGATGCGTGCCTTCCTTTCTACGGGTGCAGGCATTTCAGGCGTTCAACCCAAAATCATGGTGCCTGACAAGGCAACCATTCCAGTGCCAACACTCATCATCAAAATGGCGGCTGACCGTTATCCCGGCTTGTCTGCCAACGAGTTTATGTGCCTGTATGCCGCACGGGAGGCAGGCATCCAGGTTGCGCCAGTTGATTTGTCTGAAGATGGATCTTTGCTGGTGATAGAGCGTTTTGACATTGCTGCAGATGGCACACGCCTGGGGTTTGAAGATGCTGCATCGCTGATGGGTCAGCATGTGCGTGACACCTTGTCAGACCGCAAGTACCACGGCAGCTACGAGCGCATTGCTACTGCCCTGAAGTTGATCAATCTTTCTGCAACCGAGCTGGCGCGCTTTTTTGAGCAAGTCGCTTTCAGTGCCATGGTGCACAACGGCGATGGTCACCTCAAAAACTTTGGTGTGCTGTACACCGGTGTAGATGACATTCGCCTTGCCCCCATGTTTGATGTCGTCACCACATCGATCTACAAATACCAACGCTTTGACGGCGGCCCCGAGCTGGAAGACCACACCATGGCGCTCAAACTGTTTGCAGGCCCCAAAGGCTCAAAAATTTATCCGTACGCCAAAGAATTGCTGGATTTTGGGCGGCGCGTTTGCGGGGTGTCTGATCCCGCAGCAGTTATCCAGCGCATCGCTCAGGGCATGACGCAGGCTTTGGCCAAGTGCCGGGCAGATCGGCGGATTGCTGCGCCGCTGTATGAGCAGATGCGTGTGGCTTGGGAGTCTGGGCTGGGGTTGGCGAAAGAGGCGGCGCGTGCTGGTTAGAACGAATGCCCCGAATTGCATCAGCTAAAGAAATTACTTTTCCCAGCGCAATTGATGGTTACCTCGCCTCATAATTTTCAGGAGTGCATTTGATTGAGCCGCATTGGAATTTATCCAGTTGACGGGTTTGGGCATCTCTGTAACTCTCTTGCGTTTAGGAAGAAGCAACAAAATCCAAAATCGTTTTGACTTCTAGAGCAGTCGTGTTGAACCATTCGACTCCGGGTACGTTCTCACGCCACTTGCCTCTTGCTTTCAAGACGTTATGGGCAGCTAGCTCGGTTGGGCCAACACGCTTTACCTGCCATTTTCCAAGAATTATGGGGTTGTCAAACGCTGCTGACCCTTTGCATTGTCGTTGAACACGCTCCTCAACGCTGCCAATTGTTTTGCCAATTTTTATGGGGAAGGCTTCGTTTGATCTCACCAAAGCGGGAAAACTGAATGCGTAAATCCAACCTTCAAATTCAGCCGTGTCTTCATCTCCATCCGCGAGCGCCGCGTCTTCAAGTTCAACATCTGAAATGTCGTCAGCAGTTCGTGATCTATAAACGCCTTCTCCGATTCTGATAAACGTTTCTTGTTCTTTAGCGATGAAAGAAACGAAAAATTTCACGATGGAATGAATTGGCTCCAAACGGTCAGATTGCGCTTTCTTGACCTTGATTTGTTGTTGTTCAGGAGAAAGGTATTTATCAATGACCCGTTGGGCGAGTTCTGTCAGTCTGAACTCGTGGCCGCTTGTGACCTCAAGCATTTGCAGCACTTCGGCCAAAACCGTATAACGCCCGAATTGATAGCAAAAAGAACGAGAGGGGTTAAATTGAATTTCCATCGCGGTTTAGTTTTTCGTCGAAGTATTTGGATAATGCTTTTAGATGGCTGCATTAGCGCAAAATAACTTAGATCACCAGCGGATCCACATCAATCGCCCAGCGAATCAGGCTTTTAAATTCAGTTTGCCTGCGGGTGCTGAACAGCACAGGTTGCCAGGCCGCCAAAAAGCGCTGTAGCGCCGTGCGGGACGCGCTTTCAACCAGCATTTGCGCACGCTCGATGTTGGCGACGCGCTGAATGGTCATGGGCACTGCTGGGTAGGCGGTAATGTGGTCACAGCCTTGCAGTTCGGCTGCCAATGCCGCTGCAATGGCCGCGTTTAAAAACCCTTGAGCTACCTCTTGCGATTTGGCTTCGGCTCGGATCAATGCAGAAAAGCCGAACGGTGACAGGCCTGCGGCTTGGCGCTCTTCAAGCTGCCGGGCTGCGAATTTGTGGTAGTCGTGCGTATTTAAAGCAGCAAACAGTGGGTGCTGCGGGTGAAAGGTTTGCACCCACATTTCACTCGTGCTGCTGCGAGCCGCATCACGCCCGGCGCGGCCACCGGCTTGCATGAGCAGGCTGAACAAGCGCTCGGGCGCGCGAAAGTCGCTTGAAAACAGCGCGCCGTCGGGGTTGATGGCGGCAACTAAAGTGATGTGTCTGAAGTCGTGGCCCTTGGCAATCATTTGCGTGCCGACCAGCACATCCACATCACCGGCATGCACGCTGGCGAGTTGCTGCTCAAGTGCGCCTTTGAGCCGTGTGCTGTCGGCGTCAATGCGGGCAATGCGCACGGGGCTGCCGTCAGGCCGTTGGCTGTTGGCAAGCAGCTCAGCCAGGTGTTCTTCAAGCCGCTCGGTGCCGCGCCCGATGGGGGCAATGTCGATGTTGCCGCAGGTCGGGCAGGCTCTGGGAACCCGCTCTGCATACCCGCAATGGTGACAGCGCAGGCTGCGGTCAATTTTGTGAAAAACCCGGTATGCGCTGCAGTGCGGGCATTCGCTTTTCCAGCCGCAGTCGTGGCATGCGAGGACTGGGGCGTAGCCGCGCCTGTTGAGAAAGATCAATGACTGCTCGCCGCGTGCGATGCGCTCTTCAATGGCTTTGAGCAGCGGCGGGGCGATGATGCAGTTTTTGGGCTGTTGAGCCATGTCCAGGCGGCGGACGGTGGGTAGCTGGCCCACATTGGGGGTCGCAGAGCCCTGTCTTGCAGACCGCTGACCCGTCAGAGCCGGGTCTTCTTCACGCTGTCCAGAAGCGCTCAAGCGCCCCTGGAGCCGCAGCGTGAAGCCCCCGCCCTCTCCGAGAGGGCGAGGGAGTAAATCCGGGGAAAGAGATGCGCCAATGCGATCTGACATGGTCAGCAACTGGTACTTCCCGCTAATCGTCGCCTGCCAGCTCTCCAGCGACGGCGTGGCTGACCCGAGCAGCACACGGCAACCGGGCTGAATGCTGGCCCGGTACACCGCCAGGTCACGGGCCGAATAACGCGCGCCTTCCTGTTGCTTGTAGCTGGGGTCGTGCTCTTCGTCGACCACAATCAGCTTGAGGTGGGGCATGGACGCCAGCACGGCCATGCGGGTACCCAAAATGAGCCGGGCGTTGCCTGAATGGGCGGCCAGCCAGCTTTTCAGGCGCTGGGCAGGCGTCAGGCCGCTGTGCAGCGCGACCACACGCTCCAGACCCAGATGGGCAAAGCGGGCTTCAAACCGCGCCTGCAGCTGGGGCGTGAGGTTGATTTCAGGCACCATGACCAACACCTGAGCCGCAGGGTCCTGCGCCAACACTTGAGCCGCCAGCCGCAGATAAACCTCGGTTTTGCCGCTGCCGGTGGCACCAAACAGCAGGGCAGGGCGGCTTTTCAAGCTGGTTTCAGCATTAAAACTGCCGATAGCGCCCTGTTGTTGGGCGCTAAGCGCTATTAAATCAGTAGTAATGTGCGGATTGCTGGTGTCTGCTGTGGTGCGTTTGAGGCGTCTGCTCAACTGCAGGGCTGTCAGCTCGCGCAACTGTGGCGGCAGCGCCGCCAGGGCTACTTCCCCCAGCGAGCGCTGGTAGTACCCAGCCGTGAAGTCAATCAAGGCGCGCCATTGGGCATTCAATGGGTCCAGGCCATGCAGCGCGCCAACAATGCTTTTGGCCTGATCAGGGGGCAAATTACCGCTGTCGTTGGCGTTTTGCCACACCACCCCCAGCACCTCGCGCTTGCCCAGTGGCACGCGCACCAGTGAGCCAGCCGCAAGTACCGACTCATTTCGGTAGGTCAGCGGCCCGGCAATGGCACTGTGGGCGGGCGCGGCCACCACCACTTGCAGCCACTCAGTCATTTTTTGGCTCAAACCTGTATAAAGTTGTAGGCACTGCTTGCCTGATACATGCAGACAACGCGCTAAGTGCTTGATTTACATGTGCTTTGCACAAGCCCACTTTTTCTGTGGATAACTTTGTTGATAGCTTACCCCTGAAGCGCTGAAGGCCTTTAAATTCAAGGCTTTGGCTAGAATGCCCATTTAAAAAGCAGATTAAGATTCCTATATAAATCAACAACTTAGCATAGCTATGGCTTTGATAGCGAGGGATGCTGAACATGGGTTGGGAACCTACGGCGCCAAGCGAAATTTGTGCATAAGTCGCAAAGCACACCCCTGTTTTTATGTTAAGAAAGCTGTGGTGCGTGCGTTTTGGCAGCTGTTTGTCACAATCGCAACCCGAAGCACGCGGCCTATAAACGCATCGTCCGAGAGTGAGCATGTACTGCGTTGACCAGCACTTCCACATTTTCAGGCGGTGTGAACTGGCTGATGCCGTGGCCCAGATTAAAAATATGTGTTGGGCCGGTTGTATTGGCGTTCGTGTGCGGCTTGCCAAAGCTGTCCAGCACCTTGATGGCCTCGGTTTCAACCTGGCTTGCGTTGGCAAACAGCACATTCGGGTCCAGGTTGCCTTGCAACGCTTTTGCGTTGCTTCCAGATTTGCCATGTGTGCCAACCTGGGCGCGTGCCTTGCCCAGATTGACATTCCAGTCCAGGCCCAACACCTCACAGTCCAGTTGGCCCATGGCGTCCAGCCACAGCCCGCCGCCTTTGGTGAACACCAGGCGCGGAATCACCACACCGTCGTGGCTGCGCTTGAGCTTGGACAGCACCCGCGCCGTGTACGCCAGGCTGAATTCCGGAAAGGCGGAATCCGACAATACGCCGCCCCAGCTGTCAAAAATCATCACGGCCTGCGCGCCGGCTTCAATTTGCGCGTTCAAATATTCGGCCACTGAATCGGCATTGATGGCCAGCATCCGGTGCATCAGGTCAGGGCGCTGGTACAGCATGGTTTTGACCGCGCGGTAGTCGTCAGACCCACCGCCTTCCACCATGTAACAAGCCAATGTCCAAGGGCTGCCTGAAAAGCCGATCAGCGGAACGCGGCCGTTCAAAGCCTTGCGAATCGACGTGACCGCATCAAACACATAGCGCAGCTTGGCCATGTCCGGCACAGCCAGTTTGGCCACTGCGGCTTCGTCGCGCACGTTGTGGGCAAACTTGGGGCCTTCGCCCAATGCAAAGCTCAGGCCCAGGCCCATGGCATCGGGGATGGTCAATATGTCGCTGAACAAAATGGCCGCGTCCAGCTTGTAACGCTCCAGGGGCTGCAGCGTGACTTCAGTCGCGTAATCGGTGTTGGTGGCCAGGCCCATGAAGCTGCCAGCTTTGGCGCGGGTGGCTTTGTATTCAGGCAGGTAGCGACCGGCCTGGCGCATCAGCCACACGGGAGTGTGCTCTGTGGCTTGGCGCATGCACGCGCGGATGAAGGTATCGTTTTGAAGCGGTGCGTACATGGCAGGAGCTCTTGCATTGATGGGTGGGGCAGACCCGGGTGGGTCACATTGGCCGGGGCTGCGCCGACACTGGATCAGTGCAACCGCCGGTGTTCGATTTTAAGGCAACGGTCTTGTACCACCCGCAGCCCTGCGGCCTGGGCTATCGCAGCGCCTTGCGGGCAGCTCACGCTCTGCTGCATCCAGATGGCCTGGATGCCTGCAACGCCTGCCAGAGCGATGGTTTCGTCAATGATGGGGGCCATGTCGGCGCTGTTCCTGAAACAGTTCACCAGGTCAAACTTTTCATGGCGGGCCGCTTCGCTCAGGCTTGGGTAACACCGCTCACCCAAAACGCTGGTTTCACTCGGATTGACCGGCACAATCCGGTAGCCATGGGCCTGCATGTACTGCGCCACGCCATGGCTGGGCCGCGCTGGGTTGGCTGACAGACCCACCACTGCAATGGTCCGGCAATTTGCCAAAATGTGAGCGATGTCCGGTGGCGTGGTCACACCCTGCTCAGGCAAGTCTGCCTTATCCTTATGCATCCTTGTATTTGACCGAGCAGCCGTAAGCGCGGGTTGCTGACATGCTGACTGCCTTGCCGCCAAGGGCTTCGTTCAGGCCCTGGCGAACGTAATTGGTCGCCGTCCTGATGTCATCCACACGCGCGGACGGAACGCTGTCAATCGCGCCTGCATACACCAGCACACCTTGCGGGTTGATGATAAACATGTGCGGCGTGGTCTTGGCGCTGTACAGCTGGCCAATCTTGCCGGACTCGTCCATCAGCACCGCGGTGGCAGCGCCTTTTTTCTCGGCTTTCCAGGCCATCAGTTTGGCGGGCGCCAGGTAGTCGGCTGCGCCCTGGGCGGTGGAATTGACACTCAGCCACACCACGCCCTTGCCCGTGAATTCTGATTGCAGCGCCTGCATGTTGCCGCCGTAATGTTTGACCACAAACGGGCAGCCCGGGTTGGTCCATTCGAGCACCACATGCTTGCCTTTGAAGTCGCTGAGCTTGTGGCTTTTGCCAAGCGTATCCAGCGCAGTAAAGTCTGGTGCTGCTTGCCCAACGGTGGCGGTTGCAGCCTGGGCCGCGCCTGCCGCAAGGCCCGACAAGGCCACGGACGCAGAGAAGATTCGGCGATTGAGCATGGTTCAAACTCCTTGAAAATTAAACAGAAAATCAAAGCTTGGCCAACTCGGCCCGGACATCACTGACCGACAGTATCTCGCTAAGCACCACCGGCGCGCGGCCAGGTTTGTAAATCACATACACCGGCACGCCATTGCGGCCCAGCTGGCTCAGCGCTGCCGTGATGGCCGGGTCACGCCGCGTCCAGTCAGCACGCAGCAGCGTCACCTTTTTAGCGGCCACATCGGCCATGACATCGGCATTGGCCAGCGTGGTTTTTTTGTTGTACTGGCAGGTCACGCACCAGGCCGCCGTGAAGTCCACAAACACGTTTTGGCCGGCAGCAGTCAACTGGTCAACCCGGCCCGGCTCCCAGGCTTGCCATGCGCCGCTCGAGGTGTTTAAGGTGCTTGGGCTGCCGGCAGAAGCCGTGGTTTCCTGTATTTTGGTAATGTTTTGGCCTGTAGCCCATATAAATAGGGCGCAAGCAGCTACTGAAAATGTAGCAATGACAGCACGCGTACCGCCTTTGAGTGTCAGTGCCCACAGGCTGAGCGCCAGCAACACCAGCACGCCCAGCAATGCACCCGCGCCATCAATGCCGCTTTGTTGACCCAGCACCCACACCAGCCAGGCCGTGGTGGCAAACATCGGAAACGCCATCAATTGCCTGAAGGTCACCATCCACGCGCCGGGGCGGGGCAGTGCGCGGGCCACGGCGGGCACGGCGCTGGCCGCCAGGTAAGGCAATGCCATGCCAGTGCCAATGGCTGCAAACACCAGCAGCGCCTGGGCAGTGGGCAAACCCAGTGCGTAGCCCAGCGACGCCCCCATGAACGGTGCGGTACAGGGCGATGCGATTGCTGTGGCCAGCACACCCGATAAAAATGAATTGAGTGTCGGGTTTTTAAGCTGCAGACTGGCCACCCGGCCAGGCAAAAAATTGCCAAATTCAAACAGCCCCGCCAGATTCAGGCCCAGCACGGTGAAGAGCACCGCCAGGCCAGCCACCACGGCCGGGCTTTGCAACTGAAAGCCCCAACCCAGCTGCTCGCCCGCCGCACGCAAGCCCAGCAGCAGCGCCCCCAGCGCCAGAAACGACAGCACCACGCCCGCGGTGTAAGCCAGCCCGGTCACCAGGCGCGTGCGCGAGTCTGTGACATTGACAAAACCCACCACCTTGATGGCCAGAACCGGAAAAACGCACGGCATCAAATTCAAGATCAGACCGCCCACAAGCGCGCCCAGCAACGCAAGCCAATACGTCATGGCGGTTTGGCTGTCCGTTGGCGCAGCGCCGCTGCTGGCATTGGCCTTCAGTGCGGCATCCAGGGCAGGCGGGATTTGCACCGCAGCAGCCACTTGTGGCCAATTGCCTTTGACCGGTGCGTCAACCCGCACTGCCGTGTTGCCCAGCGCCACCACCACCGGCATGGACATGGGGCTTTCAGTTCGCTGGCCAGACAGCGGGATCTGCGCTGTCCACATGTTGCCCTGCCAGGCCTGTGTCCACTTGGCGGCAGGCTCAATCACGCTGCCAGTTTCGGGGAAAAACGCCAGCGTTTTGCCTGCAAATGCAGCTGGCAAACCGCTGAGAGACACCTCAATGGCATTGCCAGAGACCTTGATCAAACTTCCATCTGCTCTGAGCGGTTTGGGCGCTGCGTCAAAAGCAGTCTGAAATGCTGCACCCTGGAGCGCAGTTGAGCTTTTAACAGGCAGGCTCAACGCAAAGTCGCCTTCCTGCGGGATGCATTCTTTTTTGCAAACCAGCCACGATGCCTTGAGCCTGATGTCCAGCTGGCTGGCGTTGAAAGTCTGGGCCACTTGCAGCGGCACTGGCAGCAAAACCGTGCCTTCATAACCATAGTTTGCCAGCGTACCGATGGCGATTTTTTTGGGAGCAGGCCAGGCAATCTCGCCCGGGTCAATGCCAGCAGGCAGCTTGAAGTCGAGCACGGTCGGCAAGCCAGAGTCGCCCGAGTTTTTCCAGTAGGTATGCCACTCGGGTTGATGGGCAATCTGCAAACCCACCCAGACCTGCTTGCCAGGGGCCACGCCATCCGGTGCAAAAGCCATCAGCTCGGCGCGCACCTGGTCAGTCACCACTACGCTGCTGGCAGCCTTGGCAGCAGAAGTTGACGGATTTAACGGGTTAAATTGGGCGGTAGCCCAATGAATATGTGCGCAAGCAGCTATGAATAAAGTAGCGTTGCGAATCAGGCGGAAATTCATGGTCAATGTCAGAGCCAATGGCAAAGTTTAAGTTCCAGCGGGCCAGCCCCGCGTTGCCTGACAAGCAGGGATCCCCGGATAATAAAGCGATGTCCAGTTCCCCCTGTTCGATTGTCCTTGCCACCCTGAATGCCAAATACATTCACGCTTCGCTGGGCCTGCGCTATCTGCTGGCGAATATGGACGTGCATGGCGGCGCGGGTCTGAAAGCGCAAACTCGGCTGCGTGAGTTTGTGATTGCGCAGCGGCCACTGCAGATTGTGGAAGAGCTGCTGGCACCGGAGCCCCGCGTGATTGGCCTGGGCGTGTACATCTGGAATGTGGTGGAAACAACGCAGGTGGTGCAGCTGCTGAAAGCGCTGCGGCCAGACATCAAAATTGTTCTTGGCGGGCCTGAAGTCAGCTTTGAAACCGACGCCCAGGAGATTTGCCGACTGGCCGACCATGTCATCACCGGCTGGGGCGATGTCAGCTTTCCAAAATTGTGCCGGGCGTTGCTGGATGGCCCGCAGCCTTTGATGAAAGTGATGGCCGGTGAGCAGCCTCTGCTGGACGCGATTGCGCTGCCTTACGACGAATACACAGCCAATGATTTGGCCAACCGCCTGCTGTACGTCGAGGCGTCGCGTGGCTGCCCGTTCAAGTGTGAATTTTGTTTGAGTTCGCTGGACAAAACGGCTTGGGCGTTTGATCTGGATATGTTCATGGCGGAGCTTGATGCTTTGTACCAGCGCGGTGCGCGCAACTTCAAATTTGTCGATCGCACGTTTAATTTGAAGGTGGATTTTTCGGAGCGGATTTTACAGTTTTTTCTTGAAAAACTCACGCCTGATCTGTTCATCCACTTTGAAGTCGTTCCCGACAGCCTGCATGACCGCCTGAAAGAACTCATCGCGCAATTTCCTGCCGGCTCGCTGCAATTCGAAGTTGGCATTCAGAGCTTCAACCCCGATGTGCAGCAACGTATTTCACGTCGGCAAGACAACATCAAGACGGCTGACAACTTGCGCTGGCTGGTCACGCAAAGCAAGGCGCATGTCCATGCAGATTTGATTTTTGGTCTACCGGGTGAAACGCTGGAAAGTTTTGCAATCGGCTTTGACAAACTGCATGGGCTGGCCCCGCACGAGATTCAATTCGGCATTTTGAAACGACTGCGCGGCACGCCGATTACCCGTCACACTGCAAGCTACGCGATGGTCTACGAGCCGCAAACACCGTACACCATTTTGCAAAACTCCACCGTTGATTTTGCGCAGATGCAGCGCATCAAACGCTTTGCCCGGTATTGGGATCTGGTGGCTAATTCGGGGCGCTTTGCCTGCTCGCTACAAATGTTGTTGCAACCCGCTTCAGCCTTTGAAAATTTTTTGAATTTCAGCGACTGGCTGTGGCAAACCACTGGCAAAACGCATGAGTTTGCGCATGAAAAGTTGATGGATTTGATGCACGACTACCTGACGAATGTGCGTCAGCTGAGCAGTGCCAACGTGCAAGTCGCATTGCTGGTGGATTACACCGCCAGTGGCGCACGGGGCAGGCCGCGGTGCCTGGCGGCCATGCTGGCTGTGCAACAAACCAGTGCCGCAAAATCATCCCGACATCTGGTGCAGCGCCAGGCCCGGCATACACAGGCGGTAACCAACACAAGCGGCGACTGACGCGGCAGGCAAGAAGCTGGAACTCAAAGCCTAGAACTCAAAACCCAGTTGCGGCGGCTCCAGCGCCGGGTCCATTGATTTGCGCGCTTTGATGGCCGCTTTGCGTGGCCGTACCATTTCACGGTTTAGGCTGCGCGAACCGTGCTTTTCAAACACCCGGGCAGCTTCAACTTTCACGGCTTTTTCCGCTTTCTTGCCGTAAATCTTTTCCTTGGCCGCTAGCGTTGCCGCCTTTAAATCAACAATCGGCACGGGGTAGTTCGCAGGCGGCGTGGGCATCAACCAGGGCTCATGAATAAATTCAGGCTCAACTACCGCGATGTTTGCCAGCTCAGGCACCCACTGGCGAATGAACACCCCCGTCGGGTCCTGGTCACGGCTTTGTTTGATGGGGCTGTAAATGCGGATGGTGTTGATGCCTGTCACGCCAGACTGCATCTGGCACTGGCTCCAGTGAATGCCTGGTTCATAGTCAGTGAACTGCTGCGCCAGGTGATTGCCCAAGTGCCGCCAGTGCAGCCACAACTGGTATGCACCAAAGCTGACCAGCATGGCCCGCATCCTGAAGTTGATCCAGCCGGTGGCGTTCAGGCTGCGCATGCAGGCATCAATGAACGGGAAGCCGGTTTTGCCTTCACACCACGCTTGCAAGCGCCGCTTTTCATCGATGGTCAATTCACCTTCATTGCGCAAATTGTCAAAGCCGCGGTTGACATTGCGCAGCTCGATTGCAGGCTCGGATTCCAGCTTTTGAATGAAGTGACAATGCCAGTGCAAACGGCTTTCAAAACTTTTCAGCGACGCCAAAAATCCTTCTGGTCGCTCGCCTGGGTGCATGGCTTGGAGCTCCGCGCGCCGCTCGGCTGTTGCCTGCACACATTCGCGAATACTCAACGTACCCCAAGCCAGCTGTGCAGAAATGCGCGAACAGCTCTCTGGCGCAGTCACGGGACTGGACATGTCAAATCGGTACGTACGGCCGCGCTGCTGCAAAAATGTGTGCAGTTCATGCAATGCCAACGTGCGTCCGCCGCGCTTGCGGTCTGGTTTGTCATGGCCGGCAATGTGCAGATCTGTAGCCGTTTTTTCACCGCAGATGTTCAGTCCCGAAAGCGCTGCAATACCCATCCACCGGACGTTTGCAGGCGCTGGCAGCATTGCACCCTGCAGGCGTTTCAGACGGTGCTGCGTCCAGCGGTTGCGCCCGCCGCCATGGGACAGCAAGCGGCGCACCACGCCATTGCTTGGGAATTCGCGCCATTCAACTTTATTTGTGGCGCACCAGTCCACTATGGCGAGGTCGCGCTGGTAGCTCCACATGTTGCCGGTTTCTTCGGTGCTGACCAATGTGAAATTACCAAGCCTGGCATGCAGCGCAGTTAGCACTTCTGTCATCCCGCCGTGCATTCGCACCAGCTGTGCTGTTTGTATGCTGTCTTGCTTGATCCAGCTGTCCAGCCCGGCCAGGCATTCATTGGCAAAGCCTGCATGTTGCGCAGACATATCGCTTTGTTGCCACATGGCTGGCTCGTACACCCACAGCGGCAAGACACGGCCAGCTGACTGCTCGGCCCACACAGCCGCATTGCTAAGTGCTGCATGGTCGTGCCAGCGCAGGTCTTTTTTAAACCAAACGACAAAGAGCGGGGCATTCATCACCTTCATTTTAAAGCGGGCTACCCAACCTTGCCGGGTCCAGGCATATCAAATCAGGCCTGACAAATCAGGCCTAACAAATCAGGCATAACAAATCAGGCATAAGTCAGCCAGTCGGCGTATTTGGGCGCGTCCAGGTGGGGCAGGGTGTTGTAAGTCACCAGCATGTGGCGCTTGGGCGTAAATGCAAACTCGGTCACTGACGAATTGCGAATGCGCAGATTCAGTTCAATCGTTGTTTCAGCCGGACAGCCCAACACATACCCAACCGCAGTGGCAATCGGCCCACCGCTTGACACCAGCAGCACGTTGCCCGTGCAGTGAGTGCGCACATGGTCGAGCGCACTGGTTACGCCGCGCAAAAATTCCGGATACGTCGGCATGCCCAGCGGGCTGGCTGTGCCATCCATCCATTTTTGCAAACCGCCTTTGAGCAGGCGGAAGTGGTGGCGGTACTGCTCAGGCGTGCTGGGCTTTTCAGGCTGGCCCATATGCACGGTGGCAATCACGGCATGGCTGTCGTATTCATTCAGACCGGGCCACTGCTGCGCATGCGGCGCAGTGCCCATGCCTTGGCAAATGCCCTGGTGCGTGCTGATCTGCCGCTGCAAAGTGCCCGTAAACGCAGCGTCAAAGCTGATGCTTTTGCCGTGAAAGTATTCACCCAAACGCACAGCCTGCTGGATGCCCAGCGGGCTCAGCACATCGTAATCGTCAGCACCAAATGTAGCCTGGCCATGGCGGACTAAATAGAGGGTTCCCATAAGGTAATTGTGCGGCGGGTGAAGGTGGACGCTGGTCTCCAGCGCGTCAGACCATTTATTCAAAGAGTACTTTCAGGCCAAAACACAAGTAATACCAGCGCTAGCAGCTACGGTTTCAATAGCAATTGTTGCCAGGAATAGACCGGCCAGTCGCTTCTGGCCTGGTTTTGCGTACCGCCGTAAACCACATTTCCGTCGGCGATGGCTTGCGGATGATGCGTTGCAAAGGTTTTCAGCCCTTTGAAGTAATCGGGATTGACGGTGGCGCCCGCCTTGATCTCTATGGCGTATAGCTTGCCACCAACAGGCAGCAGCAAGTCAACTTCATTGCCTTCCGAGTCGCGGTAAAAATACAACTCTGCACTTTCGCCAGCGTTTAGCCGGTCTTTCATCGCCTCCAGGACGATGAAGTTTTCAAACAGGCTACCCCACAGCGGGTCACGAGAAACTTGCGCGGCCGTGCGCAAACCCAGCAACCAGCAGGCCAGTCCGACATCGTAAAAATACAGCTTGGGAGATTTGACAAGCCGCTTGCCTGTGTTGGTGTGCCAGGGCGGCAACAGGTACACGATGAAGCTGGTTTGCAGCAGGTTTATCCAGGCCCGGGCGGTCGGTTGCGACACACCAGCGTCGTTGCCCAAGCTGCCGAGATTGAGTAATTGTCCGGAGCGCCCTGCACACAGGCGCACAAAGCGTTCAAACCGCTGCAGGTCCTGCACCGCGGCGAGCTGGCGCAGGTCGCGTTCGACATAGGTTGAAAAGTAGTCAGCCAATGCTTGAGATGGGTCTAGTTTTTGGTCGTGGATACGCGGGTAAAAACCCTTGAGCAAAGTGCCCGCCAAATCGGGCGTAACGGCCTTTTTGTTGAAGCGCTGCACCTCAGCCAGCGTGAGTGGTAACAGCCGTAGCAGGCCTGTTCGCCCGGCCAATGACTGCGTAACTTGTGTCATCAACTCAAACTGTTGGCTGCCCGTTAGGATAAATTGCCCTGGCTTGCGGTTAGCGTCCACCATGCCCTGCAGGTATGACGTCAGCTCGGGCGCACGCTGAATTTCATCAAAAATCGCACCGCCTGAATACTGCGCCAAGAACCCGCGCGGGTCACCTGTTGCAAAGCGGCGAACATCCGGGTCTTCCAGTGTGACATAAGGCTTGTCTGGGAACAGCGCCTTGGCAAGGGTGGTTTTGCCGCTTTGCCTTGGGCCTGTCAAGGTCATCACCGGATATTGGCCGGCCAGCTTCAGCAGCAGGGCTGTGATGTTGCGTGAAATCATCGACGCATCTTAACAAAAACCTGCAAATTGAAGAAATGATCTTCAATTTGCAGGAAATGCGGTTTCAGGCATGCGTGTTAGTTACCCGCCAAAACCTGCGCAAACACAGCGGCATCCACATTGCCGCCGCACAGCGTGGTGCCCACTACTTTGCCCTTCAAGGTCGCCCGCTCCTGCATGGCAGCCGCAAAACTGGCGGCGCCTGCACCTTCTGCCACGTTGTGTGTGTCGGTGTAAATATCGCGCATGGCTTGGGCTACTTCTGCGTCGGTGACTTTCACAATGTGATTTATGTGCGGTGTCAACACATCAAGTGCCGCCTGGTCAGGCACGCGGCAGGCCATGCCGTCGGCCAGTACAGTCGTGGCAGGCGCTTGTATCACCCGGCCTGCAGCAATTGAATCGGCATAAGCTGTGGCATGGCTGCTGACCACGCCGACAATTTTGACTTTGCTGCCCAGTGCCAGCTTTGCAGCAATGGCTGATGCAGCACCCGAGCCCATGCCAATCGGCACATAGGCCACATCCATGTTGGGCACGGCTTTGAAAAATTCCCACCAGTAGGTTGCCACGCCGCGAATCAGGTCCGGGTGAAAGCTGGGCACCATGTGCGCATTGCGCTGCCTGGCAAGGTTGATCGCAAATTCCCGGGCTGCCTGAAAGTCATCGCCATGCTCAATCAATGTCACGCCAAGTGCGCGCATGGCGGCGTTTTTCTCAACCGAATTGCCCAGTGGCACAACGATGGTGCAGGCCACGCCGTGGGCACGCGCTGCCCAGCCCATTGACTGGCCGTGGTTGCCACGTGTGGCGCTGATGATTTCCTTGGGCAATTCACTGCGCGATTTGAGCGCTTCAAAATACGTCAGCCCACCGCGAATTTTGAAAGCGCCGACGGGTGTGTGGTTCTCGTGCTTGATCCAGCAGTCTGTGTCCAGGCGCTTTGACGACAAAGCCCAGCAGTATTGGGGCGTGGCCTGAAATTGCTGGTACACCACGCGAGCAGCAGCTTCAATTTCTTGCAAGGTCAGCATTTAAATTCCTGAGGATTGGAGGGTGACGAGGCCGCGCGGTGTTCGCAGGGTGGCTGTCAGGTTGGGTTCACCATGCACCACATCCACACATTGCAAATCAATGGCCGCATAAGCGTTGCCGAGTTGGTCCGCATCAGGCCAGCTTGCAGATAAAGATTGCAGCGTCACGCTGGAAGCTGCCATGTGCTGCGTAGGATGCACATCGCCCCACTCGATCAGCGTGGGCAGCGTGCCATGCATCAGGCGCTGGCCATCATGGCGCAAGGTGATTAGCCACGACAGCAACCCCTGTGGCGCGCTCCGGGAAGCGCTGCGCAACTCGCCGCGATCCATGCCCAAATCTGCCAAAGCCTGCACAGCAGGCGCAGCGTGCGGCGTACTCGCGACGAAGTGAATCAGTTGCGGGCCCGTTTGCTGAAGTTGACGCTGCAGGGCCTGACTGTCAAGGTCAAACCAGCGCTTGGCGCATATATCACGGGCGCAAGCAGCTCCTGTATTAATAGCAATAATTTCGAAATAGGCATTTGGATATTCGGGCGATGCCATTGAAAACAGCCGGTTGTGCGTACCCATCAGCGGGTGCTCGCCTCCCGGGCCAGGCGTGATGCCCAGCGTGCGTTCGCACCAGTCCACGCCTTCTTCGAGTGTGCTGGCCGCGATAACCAGGTGGTCGATTCGAGTCATCACAGCACCACGCTTCCGTCAACACAGGTCACTGATTGCCCGCCTACCCATACCTGGCCCTTTACGTCCTGGTCGTCCTGGTCGTCCTGGTACAAGTCAACCAGACCCACGCGGCCCATGCAAGCCCCTTGAGATGCGGTGTAGTGTGTGGGCATCACGCCATCGGCCATGAGCCATTGGGCCAGGCTGGCATTCAGGCTGCCAGTTACCGGGTCTTCATGGATGCCAATGCAGGCTGCAAAGGCGCGGACTTCCAGATCGGGTGCTGGGCCGCAAGCGTTTTGGGTGAAGGCTTTGGCTTCGCGGTTGGCTCTGGCAATCAGTGGCGCGGATGTTGGTGCATAAACACCTGCCACGCCCACCTTGACGCCCAGCCTGGACAGCTCTTGATGGTTTGGTGTCAGCTGCAAAACCGCATCGGGACTGTCCAGCAGCAGGCCTAGCCACACCGGGCCGTTGTCGAGCAACTGTGCCGCTGCAATGTGTGCAGCGGTGATACCGAGCGCGCTGGCGACTTGCTTCAACATGGCGGGATCAGGTGCGGCACGTAACAACGCAGGCGCGGCAAATGCAAGTCGTGCGTTTGCCTTGTCGCGGCGAATATGGATCAACCCCTTGGCGCATTCCTGCACGATGAATACTTTGCTTTTTGGAATGCCACCCGCCTCAAGCCAGGCATGGCAACTGCCCAGCGTGGGGTGGCCCGCAAACGGCAACTCACCGCCGGGTGTGAAGATGCGAACGCGGTAGTCAGCTTCGGCCTGCGTGGGCGGCAATATAAAAGTAGTCTCTGACAGGTTCGTCCAGCGGGCAAAGCGCTGCATCGCGGTGTCGTCCAGCCCGCCGCCGCCAAGGACCACAGCCAGCGGATTGCCAAAGTAAGGCGTGGCAGTAAAAACGTCGACTTGTTTGAAGGGGCGTTGTTGCATGTGTGACTTTCAGGTCTGAATCACGCCAAGGGTAAATCCAGCACGCCCATGGCCGCAGGGCGGGCCAAGAGCGATGCAAACCAGCGCTCGATGTGAGGACGCGGCTGGCGTTCTTGCGGCAAGCCAAACCAGCGCTGCACTTCACAGCCAATTGGAATATCCGCCATCGTGAAACGCTCACCCACCATGAAGCTGCGGGTTGCCAGATGCGCATCCAGCATCGCCATCAGTGGTTCAACCAGCGCATTCGACTGCTCGACCAACGCCACGTCGCGCTGGTCTGCTGGCAGGCGAATCAAATGCCAAAAACCATTGCGGCTGGCCGGGTTGACGGTGGTTTGCTGCCATTCCATCCAGCGCTCGGCGTCGAATCGTTCCTGCAGGTCTGTGGGGTACAGATTGCCTGTTGAATGCTTTGCACAGAGATACCGCGTGATGACGTTTGATTCCCACAAAACATAATCGCGGTCTTGCATCACAGGAATCTGCGAGTTCGGATTGAGCGCCACATACGCAGGCGTCTTAACCACACCATGCACGCCACCTGCTTCCAGCCGTTCAAAGTCCAGGCCCAGCTCTTGCGCGGCCCAGACAACTTTTTTGACATTGATGGAGCTCATGCGGCCCCAGATTTGAAGAGTGCCCATTTCACAAACCCAGATCGCTCAGGCCCAGATGGTCGTCCGGGCGGCGGCCGAGCGGCCAGTGAAACTTGCGGGCGGAGGCTAATATGGGCAAATCGTTGATGCTGGCGTGACGCACGGCCATCAGGCCGTTGTCATCGAATTCCCAGTTTTCATTTCCATACGACCGAAACCAGTTGCCGGCATCATCGTGCCATTCATAGGCAAAGCGCACCGCAATGCGGTGGTCAGAAAACGCCCACAGTTCCTTGATGAGCCGGTAGTCAAGTTCGCGTGCCCACTTTCGCGACAGCAAACCAACGATCTCGGCCCGGCCCGTGACGAACTCGGCGCGGTTGCGCCAGCGGCTTTGCTCGGTGTAGGCCATCGAAACGCGTTGCGGGTCACGTGTGTTCCAGCCGTCTTCAGCGGCGCGTACTTTCTGGATCGCGGTTTCCCGCGTGAAAGGCGGTAGTGGGGGGCGTTGCTCCATTAAAACTCCTCGGTTAAAAAGTCGACGAATTGCTCAATGTGTTTTAACAACATTTGCCAAGGCAGCAATGCCAATATTGATCTGGTCGACAGATGCCGTTACAAACGATAACCGCAGCGTGTTCAGTTGCGGCGCATCTGCGTAAAAAGCCGAGCCCGGCACAAAGGCCACGTTGCGTTCAACCGCTTTGGGCAGCAATTCAGTTGCATTCATGCCGCGCGGCAGATTGAGCCACAAGAACATGCCGCCTTCTGGTTGGTTCCAGCTTACGCCGCTGCCTGCCAAATGTGTATCGAGCGCGGCAAGCATGGCATCGCGCTGGGATTTGTACAGGGCGCGAATGGTGGGCACATGGCGATCCAGAAAATCGCCTTTGAGTACTTCAGCCACCATGCGCTGGTTAAAGCTCGGCGTGTGCAAATCAGCGGCTTGCTTGGCTTGCAAAAGTTTTGGGTACAGCGCTTTGGGCGCGACCAGAAAGCCCAGGCGCAAACCGGGTGCGAGGGTCTTGCTGAAGCTGCCCATGTAAATGCAACCCTCAGGATTGCGGGCGGTCAAGGGCAGGGGCGGCGGCGCATCAAACCACAACTCACCGTAAGGGTTGTCTTCCACAATTGGCAGACCAATTTGCGCTGCAGTGGCGATCAGCTCGGCACGCCGTGCTTCGCCCATCAAGCGGCCCGTCGGGTTTTGAAAATTCGGCACGACATACATAAACCGCGCTTCCCTGGCTTTTGTCTGCAATTCAGCCATGTCAATGCCGTCTGCATTGCTGGCCACACTCACAAACGCGGGCTCCATTGGCGTGAAGGCTTGCAACGCGCCCAGGTAGGTTGGCGTTTCTACCAACACTTTTGAGTCTTTGTCGATGAGCACTTTGCCAACCAGGTCCAGCGCCTGCTGGCTGCCGGTGGTAATCAGCACCTGCGCCGGATCAACGGTCCACGGCAGCGAATTCGCCACCCACTCACGCAGCGGTGCGTAGCCTTCACTCGCTGCGTACTGCAACGCACCTTCGCCATCGGTTTTGAGCGCAGTGGCGCAGGCCGCTGCAAACGCGTCAATCGGAAAAGTCTTGGGTGACGGCAGGCCACCGGCGAAACTGATGATGCCCGGCTTTTCAGTGACCTTCAGTATTTCGCGAATGACTGAAGGGTTCATTTTTTCAGCGCGTTGCGCCTGGGTCCAGATCATTTTCAGAGCCTTTTTTTACTTCGCCATACCCACAGGCATCTTCTTGCCAATAAAAACAGTCGCAATCACAGCCAGTCCAAATCCCACCGTCACAGCATCGAGCTTTTCACCCAGCAGCGGTATGGCAAACAGCATTGATAAAAACGGCTGCACCAGTTGCACCTGACTGACCCGTACCGTACCGCCGAGTGCCAGCCCGCGGTACCAGGCAAAAAACCCCAGCCACATGGAGAACACCGCCACGTATGCAAACGCCAGCCAGGACACCGGTTTAAGTGCTTGCGCAGGCCATGAATAAACACTGAGTGGCAGTGTGAAGGGCAACGATATAACCAATGCCCAGCAAATCACATGCTCTGCCCGCATGTGCTGCGACAGGCGGCCGCCATAGCCATAGCCAACTGCGGCGCACAGCATGGCAGCCAGCAGCAGCAAGTCGGCAACACTGACGCCCAACCCGGTACCACCCGAGCGCAGCACCGCAAACACCACCACCAGCGCACTGCCTACACCTGCACACAACCAGAACCCAGTTGATGGCCGCTGCCGATGCAGCATGGCGCCCACAGCAGCAGTGGCCAGCGGCAGCACACCCACGATGACGCTGGCGTGCATGGCTTCTACATGGCGCATAGCAATGGATGTGAACAATGGAAACCCGAACACAATGCCGCCCGCAGTAATTGCCAAAGGCAACCAGTCCTGGCGCGCCGGTAAACGGGCGCGAGTAGCTATCAAAAACAAAGCAGACAAACCAGCCGCTACCACGGCCCTCCCCATGGCAATGAACAGGCCAGACATTTGCGGCGCGTCAGGTGTGCCCACAGCCAGCCGCGTCATCGGCAGCGTGACTGAAAATATCAGGATGCCCAGCAAGCCCAGCCACAAGCCTTTGGTCATTGATTCTTTTGAGACAGGGCTCATATCGTTGCCATCCAGAATGCCGTCAACACCAGCACCACGGCCATGCCGCGGTTAAACCATCTCAAGCGCCGGCCTGACCCTGCCGGCCCAGCCAGCCAGTCTTTGAGCAGTGCGCCCATCCAGGCGTAAGTCAGGTTGCTGAAAAATGCAAACGCCAGCATCAAGGGCAGCACAATGGCGAAACGTTCGCCCGGATTGGCGCGCCCGGCAATCCAGCCGCTGACAATGCTCAGCGCCAGCATCCAGGCCTTGATGTTGACAAACTGCATGGCCACGCCCTCCATGAAGCTGATGTCCAGCCGTGCTGGCCTGTCTGGCGACGCGCTCTCAATTGGCATATGACTCCGATGAAAGAGGCTTTTTAATTTGGCAAGTCTGAAGGCAAGAAACAGCAGGTAGCCAACGCCAATGGCTTTGACCGTGGTGGCCAGCAGCGGCACGGCCAGCAGCAGCGCGCCCAAACCAAACACACACACGGTGAGAAGCAAACCCCAGCCAACAGGCACAGCGCAGACAAACAACAGCGCGCGCTTCATGCCGTGGTTGGCTGCCAGGGCAGCAGACACAGTCGTGTTGGGGCCGGGGGAAAAGCTCATGGCTGTTGCCAGTACCAGGAGTGCCGTAAATTCTTGCCAATTCATGGACTTGACTTTAAAGTCAGGGCAAGCACACTACCAATACACTTGAGCACACATATTTAAAAACTGTATTGCTGGTGTCAACAGCACAGCGTCAACCTCCACGGATTTTTTATGTTGATGAAAACCGCGTCCCAGTCGCTGACAGAGCAGCTTGCCAACCGCTTTGCCGAGCGCATCCGCACCCGTTTGCTGGCGGGCGGCGCGCGCCTGCCGTCGGTACGCCAGTGTGCCGTGCAGCAGGGTGTCAGCGCTTCAACTGTGGTGGCAGCTTACGACAGGTTGCTGGCGCTGGGACTGATTGAAGCCCGTAAAAACCGCGGTTTTTATGTACGCGAAACGACTTCAGACCAGCAAATTCGGGCGCAAGCAGCTCTTGAATCAATAGCACCCGGTACACAGCTCACAAATACGCCGCAGCACAACCCGGTCAATGCCACCGCACTGATTCGCGGCATGTTCCACGGCATTAGCAGCAACCCGCAGCCCGGGATGGGTGTGTTTCCACCGGATTGGCTGGAGACAACTTTTTTGCCTGCTGCCGTCAGGCGCTTCACAAGTGCCAAGGCATTGCACGGCCTGTCACTGCATTACGGAGAACCTGCAGGCGACAGTGACCTGCGCCGCGCGCTGTCGCAAAAGCTGGCCAGCATCAGTGTGCAGGCCGCCCCCAGCCAGATCATCACCACCGTGGGTGCCACCCATGCGCTGGACATCGTCAGCCGCACGCTTCTGCGCGCCGGTGACTGCGTGATGGTGGAAGAGCCCGGCTGGGCCATTGAATTTGCGCGTTTGAATGCGCTGGGCATGCGCATCTTGCCGGTACCCCGCACAGCCGCCGGGCCCGACCTGGATGTGATGGCGGCGTATTGCGAACTGCACGCGCCCAAGTTGTTTGTCAGCGTCAGTGTGCTGCACAACCCCACCGGTTACACCTTAAGCCCCGGCAGCGCCCACCGCGTGTTGCAGCTGGCCAACCGGCATGACTTTCACATTGTTGAAGACGACACGTACAGCCACCTCGCGCCGGAGCATGCCACCCGCCTGTCAGCGCTTGACGGCCTTCAGCGCACCATTTACGTCAGTGGTTTTGCCAAAATACTGGCGCCCGGCTGGCGCGTTGGCTATCTGGCTGCGCCCCCCGATTTGTTTGAACGCCTGCTGGACACCAAACTTCTGGCCTCACTGACCACGCCCGCCTTGCTTGAAAAAGCCATGGCCTGGTGCATTGACCAGGGGCAGCTGCGCCGCCATGCCGAGCGCATACGCGGGCAGCTGGCAGTGGCCAGAGCGCGCAGCGCCCGCCTGGCTTTGGCCCACGGCTGCACTTTTGCCGCCGAACCTGCTGGACTTTTTGGCTGGGTGGACACCGGCACCGACACGGAAATACTTGCCCAGCAAATGCTGGACGAGGGTTATCTGCTGGCACCCGGCGCACTGTTTCATGCAGCGCGTCAGCCATCGAGCCTGATGCGAATCAATTTTGCGACCACCCAAGACGCAGCTTTCTGGAAAGTATTTGCGCGCTTGCGGCACGGAACCCAATAACCATCAAAACACCAGCCATTCAGTAATTGTGTGTAATTGCAACCGGTGAAAGAATTTGCATTCCAGCTATTTTGTATGTGTTTAATCGATAATCTCAAGGCAATCCGGCCATCCAGCTGGCTATTTTTCTGGTATTTTGACCCTGATGGCTGCACAACCTGACATTCTTTTTCAGTGTTTTCAAGAAGCTTCCAATGCTGCAGGACCCGCTCTTGAACGCTGCATGGATCAAGCCGCTGGCGAGTTGCAGTTGCTTGAAACAAAGAGCCTGAAAATAGCCGAGCGTGACGAAATAGCTGCCAGTTGGCGATACCTGCTGGCCCACAAAAAGCTCTGGAGTCAACGCTACACAACTGACCTGATGGCAGAGTTTGTCAAAACCGCAGAGCACAAACCGGCAGCCACACCAGCAATTTTCAATTTTCAGCGGTCTGGTCCCATGGCTTTTGGCCTGGTTGACGATGCAGCCCTGACCCAGGCCATTGATGGCCAGCGGCTGCTGCAAAATTTGCTTCCCGGCGTTGAACTGGCGTTGGGCGAATTAAATGCGCTGATCAGCTCTGCTTTGGGATTGGGAAGTGTCATGCCAGAGCGCAACCCGATGAAGCCCGAAGTCTTTACCCGGGTTCTGCAAGGCATGGCGTCCAGCACGCTCGACGGCAGCGCGGCGGCTGTCCCATTTTTCAAAGTGTTGACCAAACCGTTGGGCCTGGAGCTGGCTCGCATCTACGCGGGTACGGTCAAAACCCTCAAGCAGGCCAGAATCCCGGCTGCAGGCTACCAATATCGCCTGCAGCCATCCACACCCGTTCAAGGGGCAGTCCCGGGCGCAAGTTCAGCGGCGTCGTCGGGGAAAACGCAGGCCGCTGCATCTACTTTCGGCAGTTTGAACACCCCATCTCATCGAGGCCCAGGAAAGCAATCGCAAAGTGGCATGCCAGACGGGAATGACACCGACGTTTTGAATGTGGCTGACCTGTCAGACCTGAATGTCAAAAACGGCTTGATGCGGGACTTTTTGGCAGGCTATGTTGCAGACACTGACCAGTTCCTGGCCGCGCCTTATTACGACGACATTGAGCAAGAACTGGCAGCCCTGAAGGCAGCACCGCACAGCGCACCAGCACCGGTTGACGCGATTGACGCTGTTGAACAGTCACGCCTTGCACGCATGCCAGTTGTTGACAGGCCCCAGCGCATGGTCAACAGCACGGCAGCTTTGAGCGAGCAGGTTTGGGGTCCGTACGGCACGTCCCGGGCCAGGGCTCTGGTGCGCACCGAGCTTAAAAAAGAGGCCACCAAAGTCAGTCAGGTCTTGGGGCTGGAAGTGGTGCGGGAGCTGGTCAACCAGGTGGCGCAAGACCCGCGGCTCTTGAGCCCGGTGCGTGAATCCATTGTGGCGCTGGAGCCATCACTGCTGCGGCTGACGCTGGTTGACCCGCGATTTTTCAGCGACGAGCGTCATCCAGCTCGCCTGCTGATGGAACGCGTTGCGCAGCGCAGCTTCAAGTACAACGATGAATTCAGCGATGAGTTTGCCGGTTTTTTCAATGACATTACGCAGCGCTTTAACCAGCTCAATGCCGGCCCGGTTGCAGATGCGCAGCCATTTGCAGTGGCCCTGGGACAGCTGGAAAGCAAATGGAATGCGCTGGACCAACAGGACTTTGACAAGCGCCAGAAAGTACTGCAAGCACTGCACTTTGCAGAGGAGCGACAAACCAGTGCTGACCACATTGCGTTTGAGTTGTCCAGTCGTTCTGATTTGCAGCAGGTGCCTGGCAATGTGCTGGACTTTTTATTTGGCCCCTGGGCCCTGGTGATGGCGCATGCCCGTCTGGCAGATGACCGCAACCAGATTGACCCTGGCAGCTACGGCCTGGTTGTGCCTGACCTGGTGTGGAGCGTCAAGCACGATGTGACACTCAAGCAGCCTGCCAAGTTGATTGAAATGATTCCGGGCCTGCTGGACAAGCTGCACAGCGGGTTGGCGCTGCTGGGCCAGTCTGCCAATGAAAACGAAGAGTTTTTCGATTCTTTGATGAAGCTGCATCGCCCGGTGCTCAAGTTGCGCCGCCTGAAAAGCCAGCGCGATGCCGAGGAATCTTCAGCAGCATTGCTGGAAGCGCAAGACATTGAAGTGTCGCCCGCCGAGCGGCTGGAAAATTTGCGTGCCCAGTCTGATGCGCCCCTGTGGCTGGGTCGCAATGATCTGGATGCTGCAGGTTTTGAGGACACCCAACCCACACAGCCTGCTGAACTGACAGAGATCATTTCAGCAGAATCAGCCGATAAGTTGCCCGCAATTCAGCTTGGCAATGGCGCTGAAGGCGAGCCTGCCCAGGCAGTGCCGGAGCCTGCACTGGCGGTACTGGCATCCAGCGAACAGGTCAGGGAGCACGCAGCTGCAGTGCTGCGAAGCCTCAAGGCTGGCAGCTGGGTGGACCTGTATTCAAAGCACCAATGGCTGCGCGCGCAGCTGGTTTGGGCGTCTACCAAGGCAACGCTGTTCATGTTTATCAGCCACGGCGGGCGGCCCCATTCCATGACGCAGCGCAGCTGCGAAAAGCTGATTGCCCAGCGCCTGCTGCGTCCCATCAAGTCCCATGGCGTGGTGGCGAAGGCCCTTGACGGGGTTGTTGATGCAGCCACGGCACAAAGTCAGGCAAACATGCCACGCATGACGGCAAGTGCTGCAAGGCAGGCTGAGCCACATGCAGCCTGGTAGTTGCAATTGCCCCAAACTTTTCAGTTCAACAATGATTTCAAAGGATGTTTGATGCCCACCTATCACGTCGAAATGATGGCAGGCCGCACCGTGGACCAGAAGAAAAAACTGGTGGCCGAAATCACGCGTGTCAGTGTAGAAATCCTCGGTGGTGTGCCTGAATCGGTGGACATCATCATCACCGACATCAAGCGCGAGAACTGGGCAACTGGCGGCAAGCTCTGGTCAGAGCCGCGCGACTGAGCCAGGAATCTGCCCATGTGCCAACTGCTTGGCATGAACTGTAATGCGCCCACTGATGTGACTTTCAGTTTTCGCGGTTTTGCCCAGCGTGGCGGCAACACCGACCACCACGCCGATGGCTGGGGCATCGCGTTTTTTGAAGGTGAAGAAAACGGGGACAAAGGCCTGCGCCATTTTGTTGATCATCAAAGTGCCTGCTCGTCGCCTGTCGCTGAACTGATCAGCCGTTACCCGATCAAAAGCCGCAACGTTATCTCTCACATCCGGAAGGCCACGCAGGGCAGGGTAGCGCTTGAAAACTGCCATCCGTTTGTGCGTGAGTTGTGGGGCCGCTATTGGGTGTTTGCACACAATGGTGACTTGAGAGATTTTGCGCCGCGCCTGCACGGCAGCTTCAGGCCGGTCGGCACTACCGACAGTGAACGCGCGTTTTGCTGGATCATGCAGGAGCTGGCCAAGTCGCATGCGGACGTGCCCAGCATCGCCGAACTCACGCTGACGCTGCGGGAGCTGGCAGCAAGAATTGCGCCTTTTGGCACCTTCAATTTCCTGCTCAGCAATGGTCAGGCACTGTGGGCACATGCCTCAACCAAAGCAGACTCGCAGCGTCTGTACTACGTGGAGCGCAGGCACCCCTTTGCCCACGCCACACTGTGCGACGAAGACGTCAGCATCAATTTTGCCGATCACACCACCGCCTCAGACCGGGTGGCTGTGGTGGTCAGTGCGCCGCTGACCACCAACGAGACCTGGACGGCATTTGAGCCCGGTGCCTTGCGGGTGTTTGCCGATGGCGCCCTGGTTACCGCATGATCAGGCGGTCAACGCCGCCTCCAGCGCATCCACAAACATCGCTGCCACATCAAAACCCGTCTGGTCCGTGATTTCCTGAAAGCAGGTTGGGCTGGTCACGTTGATTTCAGTCACGCAGTCACCAATCACGTCGATGCCCGCCAGCAGCAGGCCACGTGCCGCCAATACCGGGCCAACTGAATTGGCAATTTCAAGGTCACGTGTTGACAGGCTTTGAGCCACACCTTTGCCGCCCACGGCCAGGTTGCCACGCACTTCAGTGCCTTGCGGAATGCGGGCCAGACTGAAAGGCACAGGCTTGCCGCCAATCACCAAAATGCGTTTGTCGCCCTTGACAATTTCAGGCAAAAACTTTTGCACCATCACGCTTTGTGCGCCGTTTTTGTTCAGCGTTTCTGTCACGCTGCCCAGGTTCAGGCCGTCGGCCTTGACGCGAAAAATCCCCATGCCGCCCATGCCATCGAGCGGCTTCAAAATAATGTCCTGGTGCTCGGCATGAAAGCGTTTGATGTCACTTGCGTCACGCGTGACCAGCGTCGGGCCGATGAACTGCGGGAACTCCATGATGGCCAGCTTTTCAGGGTGGTCACGCAGGGCGCGCGGCTTGTTGAAGACTCTGGCGCCTTCGCGTTCGGCTTGCTCGAGCAGGTGCGTGCTGTAAAAAAACTCGCTGTCAAACGGCGGGTCCTTGCGCATCACAACCGCGTCAAAGTCTTTCAGGGCCTGCGGTCGCTCGTTGGGGTGCGACTGTTCGGCCGTAAACCAGTCAATAGCATGCCCTACATGACCCGAATCACTCGCTTGCACGCTGGTAAGTGTGATGTCCCGAACAAACCCGGTCACGCACTCGCCCTGCAGCCAGCGAATGTCTTTGGTCTCACATGCGGCCAGGGTATGGCCGCGATTTTGCAGCTCGCGCATCATCGCAAACGTGGTGTCTTTGTAAATCTGGAAGGATTCGAGCGGGTCAGCGACAAACAGTATTTGCATGATGGCCTGGGTTCACATTAGGGTTGGGTATTTTCAGCTTGCCGGTATTGTTGTACAAACAGGGCGAGTGCGCCGGCTGCCACGCCCCAGAAAGCCGATCCGATCCCGGCAATCACCACGCCAGAAAGAGTTACCAAAAACGTGACGAGAGCGGCTTCACGGTGCGCCTCGTCCCTGACCGCTGCAGCCAGGCCAGCACCAATGGTTCCCAGCAATGCCAGCCCCGCAATGGCAGCCACCAGTTCTTTGGGAAAAGCTGCAAGCAGGCTGGTGACGGCCGCTCCAAACGTGCCAATCACCAGATAGATCAGGCCGCAACTGACGGCGGCTGTGTAGCGTTTGTCAGCGTCGGCATGGGCTTCTTTGCCCATCACAATGGCAGCCGTGATGGCACTCAGGTTCAAGGCAAATGCGCCGAACGGCGCCAGCGCCAGGGTGGCGAGGCCTGTCAGTGTGATCACTTTGGACACCGGAATCTGCCCCCCATACCCAGTGGCCCGAATCGCTGCCACACCCGGCAAATTTTGTGAAGCCATCGTGACCACGAACAAGGGCAATGCCAGGCTCACCACCGCACTGAATGTGAATTGCGGCACCACCAACACCGGCAGCGTGAAAGTAAAACGGATGGATTGGGCAGACAGCTGGCCCCTGAGTGCTGCATACGCAATGCCAGCCAGCAAAGTTGCCACAACTGCATAGCGCGGCATCAAGCGCCTAGCCAGCAGATAGACAAGCAGCATCAGCAGCACCAGCGGCAAGGCGGTCTGTGCAGCGGTAAAACCCTGCATGCCAAAGCGCGCCAGCACCCCCGCCAGCAAGGCCGAAGCAATCGCCACCGGAATGCGCATCATGACCTTTTCAAACCAGCCCGTCACACCGCACAGCGTGATGAGCGCTGCGCTGACCATAAAAGCGCCCACCGCCTCGGCCATGCTGAAACCTCCTGAAACGCCACCTGCAACGCCCGCGGTGGCCAGCACTGCGGCACCCGGTGTTGACCATGCCACCATGATCGGCTTTTTGTAGTACAGCGAAGGCAGCACAGTGCACAGCCCCATGCCAATGCCCAGCGCCCACATCCACGAAGATATTTGTGCGGGTGTGGCCTGAAAGGCCTGCGCCGCCTGAAACACAATGGCAACCGATGAGGTAAAGCCGACCAGCACCGCGACAAAACCTGCGGTGAAGGCACCAGGCGTGAGGTCTTTGAAAAATTGCACAGCCGTAAAGTGAACAGGTCAACAGGTCAAGGTCAACAGGTCAACGCATCAACGTTGATCAGATTTCAATCTTGCTGCCCAGCTCTACCACGGCGTTGTTTGGCAGGCTTAAAAAGTCAGCAGCAGAGCCTGCGTTGCGGTGCATCTGGGCAAACAACTTTTCACGCCACTGCGCCATACCACCGCCCACAGTGGGAACAATGATGTCGCGCGATAAAAAGTAGCTGGTCGTCATGGCATCCAGATCACAACCGCGGCCTTTGATGTGCTGCAGTGCCTTGGGCAAATCAGGGTTGTTTTTGAAGCCATAGTTCACCACAACCTGCCAGCAGTGGTGACCCAATGACTCAATTTCCAGCCGCTTGTTCATGCCAATCCAGGGTACTTCATGGCTGCGCACTGTGACAAACAAATTGTTCTCATGCAGCACCTTGTTGTGCTTGAGGTTGTGGAGCAGCGCATTGGGCACAGTGCCCGGTGCAGCCGTTAAAAACACAGCAGTGCCCTCAACCCGTGCGGGCGGGCTGACAAAAACCGCTTCCAAAAAGCTGGGCAGCTCGATGGCGTCCTCACGCAGCTTTTGATTGAGGATAAAACGGCCTTCTTTCCACGTGACCATCAGCGTAAAAATCGCACCCGCCACCAGAATGGGAAACCAGCCGCCTTCAATGAACTTCAGCATGTTTGAGGCCAAAAATGCGAAGTCAATTACAAAGAAAACACCTGTCGCTGCAATGCACAAGCTGAGCGGGTACTTCCAGCCATAGCGCACCACATAAAACGTCAGGATGGTTGTGATCAGCATGTTGCCGCACACTGCAATGCCGTAAGCCGTGGCCAGCGCCTCGGATGACTTGAAGAAAATGACCGCCAGCACAATGGCCCCGAACAGCGCCCAATTGATGAACGGAATATAAATTTGCCCGGTTTCCTTGATGCTGGTGTGCGTCATTTGCAGGCGCGGCAGGTAGCCCAGCTGAATGATCTGCTTGGTGGCACTGAATGCGCCAGATATCAATGCTTGAGACGCAATCACGGTCGCCGCAGTTGCAAGCGCCACCATAGGCAGCAGTGCCCATTCAGGCATCATCAGATAAAACGGATTTTTAACAGCTGCAGGATTGCTCAGGAGCAGCGCCCCCTGACCAAAATAGTTCAGCGTCAACGAGGGCATGACAACGGCAAACCAGGCCAGGCGAATCGGCCGCTTGCCAAAGTGACCCATGTCAGCGTACAGCGCTTCAGCGCCCGTGACACACAAAACAATGGCGCCCAAAATTAAAAATGTCGTGCCAGGACTGGTCCACATGAACATCAGCGCGTAATGCGGACTCAAGGCTTTTAAAATTTCCGGGTTGCCGGCAATTTGTATGGCACCAAACACCCCGATGGCAGCAAACCAGACCAACGTGATGGGGCCAAAAAACTTGCCGATTCCGCCGGTACCGCGCTTTTGCACCATGAACAACGCCAGCAAGATGACCAGCGTGATGGGCACCACATACTTGGTAAATTTGGGCGAGACGATTTCCAGACCTTCAACTGCCGACAACACCGAGATGGCGGGCGTGATCACGCCGTCGCCATAAAAGAGCGCAGCACCGAACATGCCCACAATCAGCAGCCGCCGGCGCAGCGCAGGTTTGTCCTTGACAGCGTTCGACGCCAACGCCAGCAACGCCGCAGTGCCGCCTTCGCCATGGTTGTCAGCCCGCAGCACCAGCATCACATACTTGATGGAAACGATGACCGTCAGGGTCCAGAAAAATATCGATGAAATGCTGTAGATGTTGTTTGGCGTGAGTGGCACATGCCCATCTGCAAAAACAGTTTTGACGGCGTACAGAACGCTGGTGCCAATGTCGCCGTAAACAATGCCTATCGCACCCAGAACGAGCGCGGAGAGTGATGATTTTGAAGTAGACACAAAAACGTCCCGTTCACAGTCAAAACGGGAATCAGTTGCTGAAGGACCACTATTTTGCACCCGCTTGGCATAGTTTGAATGCCCCAAAACCGGGTGTTGTTAACTAATTCGTATTTTGTTGCACTGCAGCAACTGTCATGAAACTCTGGTTATCTGCTATACATTCAGTAGCTGTCAGAGCTCGTCTTTAATGCGTTTCAGGCCTCAAACATTTAAAAATCAGCCGAGAATCCAACGCCAGGTCTGGCTAATCGTAAATTTCAGCATCCGGGTCTGTGGCCTCCAGCTCATAGCTGGCTGCCAGCATGGCCAGACGGGCAATGACACCATACATGTAAAAGCGGTTCGGGCTGCTGGCGCCTGGTATCTCGCCGGGTTGGGGCAGTTTCCCGCTTTCAGCAAGCGCCAGCGGAACGTAACTGGCACCTGGGGCATTGAGGTTTTCATCCATGCCGCGGTCAGCGTGAATGCGGTAAAAACCGCCCACCACATACCTGTCCATCATGTACACCACGGGCTCGGCCACAGCAGCATTGACGCGCTCGTTGGTTTGCACGCCTTCCTGGATGATGATGTCCATCACGCGGTGACTGGTCTGCTTTTTGTCGCCTTTGTTATTGATGTTGTTTGCGGCCCAGACATCCAGGTCTTTCACATCACGCACCGTCAAAATGCCCATGCCGCCGGTGCCTTCGCCACTGCCGCTGTCGCATTTGAGCAGCACGAAAGGCTTTTCATGAATGCCATATTCCTTGTATTTGCGCCTGATTTTTACCAGCAAGCCGTCGGCTTGGACTTTCAGATTTTCAAAATCCTTGGTCAGGGCCATATTGACCTTGCCGCAATGCACAAACATGGGATTGATCAGCCACGAGTCAACACCAATCAGCTTGCCAAAGCGCTTGGCCACTTCTTCATAAGCCTTCAGATGCGTGGCCTTGCTGCGCACAGAGCTACTTGCATGCAGCGGGGGCAGCAGGTACTGTTCGTTCACGTCCTCCAGCATGCCGGGAATGCCCGCTGCCAGGTCGTTGTTCAGCAAAATCGTGCAGGGGTCAAAATCTTTCAGGCCCAGGCGGCGATCGGTGCGCACCAAAGGCTCCAGAGTGATGGCTTCACCCGTGTTCAGCTTGAGCTGGGTGGGCGTCTTGATGGCTGCATCCAGTGAGCCAAAACGCACATTGAGCCCCGCTTGATGAAAAATACGCTTGAGCTGAAGAATATTGGCGAGGTAAAAACTGCTCAGGGTGTCGTTTTCAAGAACCACCAGCAAATTGCGCGCTTCCGGGCAGATTTTTTCAATGGCTGCCATGGCGGCCTGTACGGCCAGCGGCAACATTTCTGGTGTCAGATTGTTCCAGCCATCCGGGAACAGGTTTGTGTCGACGGGCGCCAACTTGAAGCCAGCATTGCGCACATCCACTGCGCAGTAAAAAGGAGGCGTGTGCTCCATCCATTCCAGCCGAAACCAGCGTTCAATGGCCGGTGTAGAGTCCAGAATGCGCTGCTCAAGCTCGTGGATGGGGCCAGTCAAGGCAGTAATCAGGTGCGGGACCATGCGGTCTCTTTCTTGTTAGTTATTTGATATTTCGCTCAGACATTGGGGCTGGGCGTAAAGTTGCAAGGGGAGTTGCAAAGGTCATTGTTTTTGATCAGTTTGGGCGTTTTTGATAATATGATGTTTTACGCATTTACTCAAACTATCATGCCGAACGAATTCATAGCTGCATCCGAAGGCACCCAACGCCTGAACGTTGACTTGCCGAAGTCGCAATACTTCGCACTTAAGTCTTATGCGCTGCACAACCAGACTACGGTGTCGCAGCTGGTACGCGATTCGCTGAAGAGCATTGTCGAATACGACGCCTGGTTCAAAGCGAAAGTA
>JANYGP010000051.1 GCA_025362315.1 Polaromonas sp. | reverse complement strand
ATTTAACGCTAAATGCAATTCAGCCATGAAAATAACACCTAAGCGCAATCGTTCTGATAGCAACGCCGCGGCTGTACGCGCTGCGCAGGCCGCTGCACTTGGCCCGCTTGAGCCGCCCGAGCATGTGGCCTTGCGGGGTGGTGATCGCCCTTTCTGGAATGCCATTGTCACCAGCCGCGCCCGTGACACCTGGACATTGATTGACCTTTGCACCGCTGGCAATCTGGCCAGAACGCAGGCCGATATTGAACGGCTGCAAGTTGATCTTGATACGGGCGGTTATGTGCTGGGTGACGGCAAGCCTAATCCAATAGCTGCGCTGATAGAGACACTGACGCGCCGCAGCGTGGCACTGTCACGCGCCTTGCATGTACACGCGCAGGCTACCGTGGGCCGCTCTGCAAACGCTTCCAAAGGGCTGGCACTGGAAAAGGCTGCTGCTACAGAACATGATGACCTGATACCGACATTGCGGGCCGTGGCGTGAGCCATCGTGTGCGCGCCTGCGAGCAGTTTGCTGGCGGCAACACGATAGTACCGCCAGTGAGCCATCGCGTACACAAGGCCATCCAATGAGCCGCGCCGCCCGTGTCATTGCCTTCATAGAAAAGCACTGCCTGACCCCGGACGGTGCGCATGTTGGCAAACCAATGTTGTTGGCAGACTTTCAAAAGCAGTTTATTCGGGACGTGTACGACAACCCAGCCGGGACGCGCCGCGCCATCCTAGGCGAGAGCCGCAGAAATGGCAAAAGTGGCTTGATCGCTGGCCTGCTTTTGTGCCACCTTGTCGGGCCTGAAGCCAAGCAAAACAGCCAGCTAATCAGCGGGGCCATGAGCCGGGATCAAGCCGCTCTGGTGTTTAATCTGGCTTCCAAAATGGTGCAACTTTCACCCGTGCTGACTGGCGTCGTGCGGATCGTGCCAAGTGGTAAGCGTTTGATTGGCCTGCCCCTGAACACGGAATATCGCGCCCTTGCTGCTGACGGTAAAACCGCCCACGGCTTAAGCCCGGTGCTGGCCATCCTGGACGAAATAGGCCAGATACGCGGGCCGCAATCGGACTTTATTGATGCAATTACCACCAGCCAAGGCGCTCATGACGCTCCTTTATTGATAGCTATCAGCACAAGCGCTGCAAATGACGCAGACCTTTTAAGCGTATGGATTGACGACGCGAAGGCCAGCCATGACCCGCGCATTGTCTGCCGGGTGTACGAAGCACCTGAAGGCTGTGACTTGCTGGACGAATCAGCATGGGCCGCTGCCAATCCCGCCCTGGGGATATTCCGCTCGCTGGACGATTTACGTGAGCAGTTGACGCAGGCACAGCGTATGCCTTCAATGGAAAACAGCGCCCGTAATTTGTTGCTGAATCAGCGGGTGTCTACCGTGAGCGCGTTCATATCGCCCAATGTCTGGCAGTCCTGCGCTGGCCAGGTGCTGCCCTTTGGTGATGCGCCGGTGTGGTGTGGCCTGGACTTGTCCTCACGATGCGATTTAACCGCCCTGGTCATCATTGGCAAACTGGCGGGTGTGTGGCACGTTGTCCCGCATTTTTGGACACCTGAGCAGGGTTTGATTGACCGTGCAAGGCGTGACCGTGCACCGTATGACGTGTGGCACAGACAAGGCTATTTACACAGCACGCCCGGGGCAACCATTGATTATGAATTTGTAGCCACCGATATGGCTGCGATTTTGTCGGGGTTAAATGTGCAGGCCGTGGCGTTTGACCGCTGGCGAATTGACCTGCTCAAAAAAGAGCTGGACAAAATCGGTTCTGACTTGCCACTGATTCCGCATGGGCAGGGCTTCAAGGATATGAGCCTGAGCCTGGACGCGCTCGAAAGTGAGCTGCTGAATGCCCGCATAGCCCACGGTGGCCACCCCGTCCTGAGTATGTGCGCAGCCAATGCCATTGTGGTGAAAGACCCCGCCGGGGGCCGCAAGCTGGACAAATCCAAAGCCACGGGGCGTATTGATGGCTTGCAGGCAATGGCGCAAGCATTCGGCTGCGCTGCCTTGTCTGTAGAAGAAGCTGCGATTTATGCAGATGGTGGTTTCACCTTTGTTTAGCCTGAGCCTGCCGGGCCGCTGCAAAGCGATAAGCAGTACAAGGATTATTCGGTCAGTGCCTTGACATATCAAAACACCGAAAGCCAGCAGCATGGGAGCCGG
>JANYGP010000099.1 GCA_025362315.1 Polaromonas sp. | reverse complement strand
CAACTATTTTAGACAATTCAAACACATTGCAGTCCGGTGACAAAATCTCCGGCGGCGCTGGCATTGATCGTCTGGTGGCTGATATCGGCAACTCACAGAATTTTGCTATCACACCACAAACCACTGGCGTTGAGCAGTTTGCTGTCCGCGCGCAGGCCAACCAGCCAGACAGTGGTCAAAACAACGTTGCTGGCATCGTCCAGATCGACGCGGAGCGCATGGTCGGTGTCAACCAGTTTGAATCCAACAACAGCCGTGCTGACCTGATCATTGAAGACGTCCGCATTCTGCCAAACCAGATCACCAAAGACATCACCATTGCCATGGTCGAAACAGACCCTGGCCACGTTGACTTTGCTGTGTATTTTGACCAGCTGTCACTTCGCAGCCAGAGCAACACCACCAGCACACTGGCCATCGAAATTCTGGACACCCGCAGTCAGGCGCTTGGCACCGGCCCGCTGAAAGACAACCCGTTCGACAGTTTTGCCTTCCTGATCAATGGCACCAATATCATTGTCCGCTCACCAGCGATTGACAATGCATTGACATACGCTGACTTGCGCGCCGCCATCGACGCACAAATCACGGTATTGAAGGCTACACAGCCATTGCTGGCCAACTTCTCCGTCACCCTAGGTGGTGAATTCACACGCTTTGATCCATTGAGTGGCGCACCCGTCAAAGGCACCCAGATCATTTTGACAGACACAGGCGGCGGCGTGTTGACAACCAACCCAGGCGCTGGTTTTGCAACATCCAGCGGTTTTGTACCCCCAGTGTCTGGTTTGTTCACCAGCATCAGCACGCTTTCCACCACATCTACCGAAAAAGTCACCAGCAAAATCATTCTGGACGACGTGGGCCGTGGCAGCACCGCTGGCGAGTTGGTTGTTGGCGGCTTGTCCACCGGCGCCACATCAACATCCCGCGGTGTTGAGCGCTTTGAAATCCGGGTTGATGACAACAGCAAGATGGAGTCGATCAATTCGACCAATAACACGCTGCAAGAAGTCACTTTTGTCAATGGCCTGACCAGCAGCAGCAGCTTTGCCTACCAAACTACTGTCAAGGACAAAGGCAATTTGACTGTCAATGGCAATTCTGGCTTGAATGGTGCCAACATCACCAATGGCCGGGCAACGGATCTTTTCAATGACACCAATGCCAACCTGCCAGGCGCTGCCGCCCAAGTGGCCCGTGGTTACGGTTTTTCTGACGTTCGTTTGCTGGACGGTTCTGCTTTCGTGGGTCAGTTGGCATACTCTGCTGAAGTGACTTCAGCGTCAATTGCCAAGTATTTGAACCTGCGTGACACTGGCCCTGCTCTGGCTGCTGCTGACAACATTGCATTCAGCTACACCGGCGGTGCCAACAACGACACCATGTTCGTCACACTTGACGCCAACGTAGCCGGCAGCCGCAGCACCATCGTTGCGGGTCGTGAAGACTTTACTTTCACTGCCAACGGCGGTGCGGGCAATGTCAACATCACTGTGAACGTGGCTCCTGGCCTCCTCGGTGGCGCACAGGCCTGGTACACCAACCAGAAATTGAACGCCAATATTTTTGTCAACGGTGGTGAAGGCAACGACACCATCCGCACTCCTGGTGCTGGTGACAAGAGCATTGACGGCGGTGCGGGCGACGACACGATCTACACCGACAACTCAGGTGCATTGCTGTCTCCAGCTCAGGCTACTTCGTCAGCGTCAACCGCTGCTGCTGCTTTCAACACAAACATTGCGGCTGAGCTGGCAGCGGCCCAAGCCGCGTATGCGTTGTCCAACACCACAGGTTCTGTGGCAATTGCTGGCAGCAACGCGGGTGCAACAGTGACCACTGCAGCTGCTGCTACAGCACTGAATACGCTGAACCTGATCACACCTGTGAACTACTCAGTGGCAGCGCCTGGACCTGCGCCAACGTACGCAGCCATTCAGACCGGTATTGACAATGCAGTGACCGCTGGCGGCTTGACATTTGCACAAGCCATTGCCTTGGCACAAGCGTACAAAACACAGACAACGC
>JANYGP010000023.1 GCA_025362315.1 Polaromonas sp. | reverse complement strand
GCTGTGGCGGCATTGGGCTTCGTCGCCATCAATACCGTCTGGTTGCGGCTGGCGCATCACTTTTTTGCAGTGCCGTGGCTGTCTGATGCGCTGTTCAATAGTTTTGTGGTGCAAACCGGCTACGCCATTTTGTGGACACTGCTGGCTCTGAGCGTGATGGTGCTGGCACACCGCTGGCTGCAACGCACCTTGTGGTTGGTGGGCGCAGGCCTGCTGGGCCTGGTGGTGCTTAAACTGCTGCTGATTGATTTGTCAAATGTCGGCGGTGTTGAGCGTATCGTGGTGTTTATCGCAGTGGGTGTGTTGATGCTGGTGGTCGGCTACTTTGCGCCCTTGCCGCCCAAGCCCACTCCCGCTTCACAGGCTCAACCTGACCTTGCGCCCCAGCCCACTGTTGAGCCCCCCACACCAACTAAAAGCGCGGTATGAAAACCAAAAATCTGCAAATTCACCGTCTCGCACTGCGCGGTTTTCTCATTGCTGCACTTATCGTTTTCAGTACCGCACCGCAAGCCTTTGATTCAAACAGCCCTGCGGCTTACGCCGTGCGCCTGCCCATCACCGTAGCGCCTGATGCGCCGCTGCAGCGCCTACAGCTGCCAGCACAGGCTCTGGTGCAATTGCAAAGCAGCAACTACAGCGATGTGCGTATTTTTAACGCCCAAGGCCAACCCGTACCCATGGCGCTGAGCAGCGTGGCGGCCAGCCCGGCGCAACGCGGGCTCGTGAAGTTAGTGGCGTTTCCCATCATCGGTAGCGCGGCCACAACGGCGCTGGATGGCGTTGAGCTGCGGATTGAAGAGCTGCAGGGCAAACGCGTGGTGCAGCTCAGCACTGGCAACGTGGCCGCCGCGCCCGGCACTCAAAAAGTACTCGGTGCGCTGCTGGATGCGCGCCAGGTCAAAACGCCAGTAGTAGGAATCACGCTGGATATAGATCTGCCCAGCGCCCGGCCGGTCAGCTTCAGCATACAGGCCAGCAGGGATTTAAAAACCTGGCGCGAGCTGGCCGACACGGTACTGTTTAAAACCGATACCGGCAGCCTGGGCGCATCCACTCTCGGCGCGCCAAATATTGAGCTGGCAGCGCAAGACCTTGCTGATCAATACCTGCGCATCACCTGGCAGGGCGACACTGACCAGACCACAGCCGTCGCGGTTCGCGGCGCTACCCTCGCCACGGCAGCCGCAGGCAGCCTTGTTACCCGTGTGTCTGCAGCGGTGACTGCACCCGCCCTGAGCAGCCCCCATGAATTTAGTTTTAAGCTGCCGTTTGCCACGCCACTGGCCGCGCTGCGCATTGACGCGGCAGGCACCAACACCCTGGTGCCGGTGCGCGTACTGGGCCGCAATGACCGCAGCCAGCCATGGGCGGCTCTGGCCAGCACCGTGGTCTACAACCTGACTGCCAACGGCAAAACGCAGCGCAGCGGTGCGGTAGCGCTGTCAAGTGCTGTGGTCAGTGAAATCAAAATTGAAGCCGATAAAAATACACCCGGCTTTAGCGCGGTGCCTGAAGTCAACGTGCTGTTTGACCCGGTTCAACTGGTGTTTTTGGCTGGCGGTGCAGGGCCGTTTACCCTGGCAGCTGGCTTGAGTAAAGCGCCACTTGCCTACCTGCCCCTGGCCAGCCTGATGCCCGCTTATCAAAATGGTCAGGAAAACACCTTGCCCGTAGCCGCAGTGCAGCTGGGCAGCGCAGGCCCGGCAGTGGTGAGCTCAGCCGCGGCTGATGGCCGTATGCCGACGCGCAGCCTGGTGCTGTGGGGCGTATTGATTGCGGGTGCTTTGGCGTTGGCGGCAATGGCCTGGGCACTGACCCGGCAAGGCAGCCGCAACGGCAAGGCAGCCTCGCCTGAAGTCGCAGATTAAGAGCCAAATAGGCTCTTAGCCCATATAAAACGGGCGTTAAGTGCTATTTTTAAAGGAGCAAACATGACAGGTACTGTGCAATTTCACCGCGTGCTGCTCAGCACACCCGCAAAAATTTGGCGTGCTTACACCCAGCCTGATGCGTTTGCGCGCTGGCTGCCGCCCAACGGTTTTGTGGGGCGCATTGATCAGCTGGACGCGAAAGTTGGCGGTGCCTGGCGTGGCTCATTTCCCCTTTTTTCAACTTTACAACTTCACCACCGGCAGCGTGCTGGGCTTTGGCGGCAAATATCTGGAGCTGGTTGAAAACGAACGCATCGCATACACATCGGTGCTGGACGATCCGATGTTTGCAGGCGAAATGATCACTCGTGTGCTGATCAAAGCAGTGAGTGTGGGCGTTGACATCAGCATCACGCAGAGCGGCATACCTGCCGTGATTCCGGTGGAGGCGGGTTACCTGGGCTGGCAAGAGTCGCTGCAAAACCTTGCGCGGCTGGTGGAGCCGAATATTCCGGGCTGAATTTATCAAGCGAGCGAGTCGTCAACAGTTAATGCTACTAAATACGTAGCTGCTTACGCTCTTTTTTATTGCGCTACAAGCACTTTTGGCTCAAATTTTGAGCGTTTTAGGCTAAAAAATGCCTTTACGTTCCGCACATTCGCATCGCTGGTAAACAGCCGTTGGCTGAGCGCCAAATATGCAAGCATGTTGGCCACATGAACGATGAGCACAAAGTCTGGCCCTGGAGATGTGCGGTAGCACTGCTGCACGGCTGCATCGGCCACCACGCGTTTTTCAAACGCAGTGCCGTGCTCATCACCCTGGCGGTCCAGCGTAATTTCAACAATCGCTGTCAGGCCGTGGCCAGTGATATGGGCCAGTTTGTCTGCGCTGAGAATGGCAATTTCACGTTCAATCAGCCCCGCGTCTTTCAGGCGTTTGATGCGCCGCAGGCATGTGGGCGGTGAGATGTCGGTGAGGCTGGCCAAGGTTTGATTGCTGGGCGAAGCATCGGTTTGCAATGCTTCTAGCAGTTTGATGTCTATTTCATCTAGCGTGATTTCATCCATAACTTAAATATAAATGAAATAAATAGTCAAATACAGGTGTTAGTGAAAGTAAATTTCATTTAGACGAATTAAATAATAAATATAGAAAATTGCAGTTTCGTATCATCGGTCCATCTTTTCTTTCAGGGGTGCTTATGTGCGGCATTGTTGCAGCGGTTTCCAGCCGAAATATCGTTCCTGTCCTGGTGCAGGGCTTGCAGCGCCTCGAATACCGGGGCTATGACTCTTGCGGCGTGGCGGTGTACGCCGATGGCCTGAAAAGAGCCCGCAGCACATCCCGCGTGGCCGAGCTGCAAAGCCAGGTCAGCAACGACAAGCTCGAAGGCACCACCGGTATTGCCCACACCCGCTGGGCCACGCACGGCGCACCGGCCATTCACAACGCGCACCCACACTTCAGCCACGGCACTGGCCAGGTGTCACACCAGCCTGGCAAGATTGCGCTCGTTCACAACGGCATCATTGAAAACCACGAAGAGCTGCGCGCCGCCTTGCAAGCCAAAGGCTATGTGTTTGACAGCCAGACCGACACCGAAGTCATCGTGCATCTGGTGGAAAGTCTGTATGACGGTGACCTGTTTGAAGCCCTGAAAAGCGCAGTTGGCCAGCTGCACGGCGCTTACGCCATTGCCGCATTTTGTAAAGACGAGCCGCACCGCGTGGTAGGTGCCCGGGCAGGCTCGCCGCTCATTTTGGGCGTAGGCAAAGCCGATCAGGAAAACTTTTTGGCCAGTGATGCCATGGCTCTGGCAGGCGTGACAGACCAGATTGTGTATCTGGAGGAAGGCGACTTGATCGACATCCAGCTGGGCAAATACTGGATTTTGGACAAGGCACAAAAAGCCGTTCAGCGGGATGTCAAAACCGTCGTCGCACACAGCGGTGCGGCGGAGCTGGGCCCGTACCGGCACTACATGCAAAAAGAAATTTTTGAACAACCCGGCGCCATTGCCAACACACTTGAAGGCGTTGAAGGCATCACGCCTGAGCTGTTCGATGGCTTGGGGAATCACCGTCCCGGTGAGGGCGCCTATCGCGTGTTCAAAAACATCGACTCGGTGCTGATCCTGGCGTGCGGCACCAGTTACTACAGCGGCTGCACCGCCAAATACTGGCTGGAGTCGATTGCAGGCATTTCCACCCAGGTAGAAGTTGCCAGCGAATACCGCTACCGCACCAGCGTGCCCAATCCGCGCACGCTGGTCGTCACCATCACCCAAAGCGGCGAGACAGCCGACACCCTGGCCGCACTGCGCCACGCGCAAAGTTTAGGCATGACGCAGACGCTGACGATTTGCAACGTGGCGACATCGGCCATGGTGCGTGAATGCAAGCTGGCCTACATCACACGCGCCGGGGTGGAGATTGGCGTGGCATCGACCAAAGCATTCACCGCGCAACTGGCGGGCCTTTTTTTACTGACGCTGGCACTCGCACAAAGCAAAGGGCGTTTAAGTGATGCAGAGGAAGCCGCGCACGTCAAAGCCATGCGCCACCTGCCAGTGGCTTTGGCCGCAGTGCTGGCACTCGAGCCGCAAGTCATTGCCTGGGCAGAAGACTTTGCCAAACAAGAAAACGCACTTTTCCTGGGCCGTGGGCTGCATTACCCGATAGCGCTCGAAGGTGCATTAAAACTCAAAGAGATCAGCTACATCCACGCCGAGGCCTACCCCGCAGGCGAGCTAAAACACGGCCCGCTGGCATTGGTGACCAGCGCCATGCCAGTGGTAGCCGTAGCCCCGAATGACAGTCTGCTCGAAAAGCTGAAAAGCAACCTGCAAGAAGTCCGCGCACGCGGCGGGGTGCTGTACGTGCTGGCTGATGCCGACACCAAATTGGTCAGCAGCGAAGGCCTGCACGTCATTCGCATGCCCGAGCACTACGGCCCGCTCAGCCCCATGCTGCACGTGGTGCCGCTGCAACTGCTGGCGTATCACACGGCCTGCGCGCGAGGAACGGATGTTGACAAACCCCGTAATCTTGCAAAGAGCGTGACTGTTGAATAACAGCGGCGGTGCAAATTAGGCGTGTCTACTATTAATTACACAGAAATACATATAAATTAGGTTGTTAAGCTGGCTTAATTTATATAAAATTTCGTGCAAATGAATCCAAATTGCACTATCCAATTGCATGCCAACGGCCTTTGGCACGACGTTGCCAGCGTTAGCCTGTTTGGCTCACAAAACGAAGGCTGGAAGGCAAGAACCTTCAGCGGCTACGGTGTGGAATGGGCATCAAACCATGATGGCGCACGAGACGCTAATGCGTTGTGCAGCCGATGGTCGGTTGGTTTTGAAACGCTTGAGCTGCCGCACTGGCCAGTCTTCCTAATTGACATGCTGCCGCAGGGTTTTGGCAGGCAAGAACTGCAGCGCCGCATCGGCAAGTCTGCTGCAGCGGGCGCAAGCGGTGATTGGCCGCTGCTGCTGGCGGGCGCTGGCAATTCGATTGGGAATTTACGGGTTAAAGAAGCTGCCGATTGGCTGGCTGACAACCTGGGTGCAGTCCGCGGTTTTACAGACGATGAAGTGGCGCAGCGTGGGGATGAGTTTGCCGAGTATCTAGCGTCGTATGGCTTGTTTGTGGCGGGCTCATCGGGCGTGCAGGGCGAGTGGCCCAAGGTGCTGCTGACCAGAGCCAAAGACGGTCTGCTGTACCTTGACCACACTCTGCCTGATGAAGAGGCCAAAGAGCATTTCATCGTCAAGTTTGGCCGGGGGGCTGACCCGCAATTGGCCACCATCCTAAGGCACGAAGCAGCCTACACGTCGTTAGCTACGCACCTGGGGCTGCGGGTAAATGCGCCGCTGGTACTGCGCAGCAGAGCACTGTTTATTCCGCGCTTTGACCGGATTGTGGGCCGCAATATTGGTGGAAATGTTGGCGGCAATACTGGCAGCAATGCGCTGCTACGCCTGGCGCAGGAAAGCATCGCCACACTGACCGGTATGCCAGGCTTTGACGCTGTGCCCAGCCATGACCAGGTGTGCCGTGAGCTGATACGCCGATGCACAAACCCCCAAGATGAAATTCTGGAATACATCAAGCGCGACATTGCCAACATTGCGCTGGGCAACAAAGACAACCACGCCCGCAATACCGCTGTGCAGCGCGACTTCAACGGGCGCATTGCGCTAACGCCGCTGTATGACTTTGCACCCATGTACCTGCACCCTGACGGCATTGCGCGCCGCATCCGCTGGGACGGCAACGACGGCGGCCAGCCAGACTGGGCAAAGGTGCTTGACCGTGTGTGTGAGTTGGCGGTCGATGTGCATCGGGCCGGGCACCGGGCAGGCCTCGCACAGTTAAATCGGGACTTCTTGTTGAAAGGCCTAAAAGCCATGGCCCCGCGATTGCGCCACATCGCCATCAACGGCGTTGCCATGGGGCTGGAGCCTGCGGTTCACGCACATCTGCGGCTGGGCATTGACGCCAGAGCCACCGAACTTGAACGATTAGTCTGAATTATCTGATGGACAAACGCTACAACCTACTTTCGATGGCCGAGCAGCTGCAGCTGCGAAAGCAAGCCGTAGACGATGTGTTGGCGCACCCTGAATGGTCACTGCCGCAAGCCGTCAGGCACCTGAAAAAAACCATGCGCCTGAC